>JBLFWX010000013.1:0-89965 GCA_047611805.1 Gammaproteobacteria bacterium | reverse complement strand
ACTCGAACCGGCGCGCCGGAGTGCTCGGATCGGAACATAGCAAACCGGTAGACCGGAACGAAAAAAGGCCATTGTGCACGTCGAGGGATAAGAAAAACCGTTGGGGAGCAAATAAAGAAAGCGACGGAAGTGTCGCGCCCGTGCCGCGCGAAAACCGGACGTCAGATCATCGATTCGATTGGCCGTCATGTAGGAGGCCAAGGTGTTATAGACCCGGTTCGCTAGTTTTCGGCCCACCGACGCATGCGTATCCCACGCGCGAGCGCCGACCGCCATTTCATAGCCTAGGTCGAGTTGCTCTAGTAATCGTGGGATATCTTTCGGATCGTGTTGGCCGTCACCATCCATGAACACGAAGATATCGCCAGTCGCTTGGCGTGCGCCAGATTTTATGGCGGCGCCATTACCCATTGCATACGGGTGGCTAATGAGTTTGGCGGCGTGTTCGAGAACTACTTGCGCGGTGGTATCAGTGCTGCCGTCGTTTACGACAATAATCTCGGCATCTGGATATGCAGCCTTCAGTTTGGGTAACAATTCGGCCAGACCGACAGCTTCGTTCTTTGCCGGCATGATGATGCTTAGAGATTCTGACATTACGACTCCGGTGCGCAGCGTTATTTAGTGTCCGACAACAACTGAGTGATTCGGTGTCAGTTTACCGCACTGAGCGGCCCTCGCGCGGCAAGAATTGCAACGGATTGGCACAATCAGTGCTACGTTACTCTACTGGATCTCTCGTCGATCCACTTAGACGGTCGATTTACTGTCCCACCTCGTTTAAGGTTTTTAGCATCTCACGATGAATACGCGGGGACGCGCACAAGATGTTGCCGCTTTTCAAGAATCCGGATGAACCATTAGGCTCAGTCACGATGCCGCCCGCTTCTTGGACTATTAAGGCACCTGCAGCGATATCCCACTCATTCAAGCCGAATTCCCAATATCCATCGAGTCTACCGCACGCCAGAAAGGCTAGATCAAGACAGGCAGAGCCGGCTCGGCGGATACCAGATACTTGCGGTAAAAACGCCGTCAGTGTCGGTAAATAAGCTGCTAACGTCGCCGGATTGCGGATTGGAAATCCCGTGCCGATGAGCGCCTGGCCGAGCCCTTGGCACTCGCGCATCCGCAAACGCCGATTGTTCAGCTGAGCACCAACGCCGCGTGATGCGGTGAATAACTCATCGCGCACGGGGTCGAAGATCACGGCTTGATCAAGTTCGCCGCGGACTTTGAGCGCAATCGAGACTGCGAATTGAGGGTAGCCGTGTAAGAAATTTGTTGTGCCGTCGAGCGGATCAATCACCCAAACGTAATCGCTAGTACCGTGCTCGCCGGATTCTTCAGCGATAATAGCGTGTCCCGGATAGGCATCGAGCAGCGTTTGAATAATGGTGCTCTCCGCTTCACGATCGACTTCGGTGACATAATCTCGATGACCTTTGGTATCGATATGGACGTCGCCGAGTCGATTTAGCGCTCGGTTAATCACTGTCCCGGCGCGGCGCGCGGCGCGCACGGCGATGTTCAGCATAGGGTGCATGGTTGGTCGTCGCGGTTAATAATGGCGGGCCATAGTAACGGATACGGACGGCAATGCGGTGACAAATTCTTCTTCTGATGCAACCTCAGCTGGGCTACCGCTCGGCACCGACGCCGTGCGGGTCGTTCTAGTTGCGACGACTCATGCAGGAAATATTGGGTCGAGTGCTCGCGCGATGAAGGCAATGGGATTTCGGCATCTGTCCATTGTTGCCCCGCGACACTTTCCGTCTGCTGATGCAACAGCAATGGCATCTGGCGCCGACGATCTGCTGGCAAATGCCCACGTCACGGACTCGCTCGAGGAGGCATTGAGCGGATGCACAATGGTATTTGGTACGACGGCTCGCGATAGACATTTGGAGTGGCCCGTCATCTCGCCAGCGCAGGCCGCTGGTGAGGCGGTGACGGCGGCTAGTCAAGGGCCCATCGCATTCGTGTTCGGCAGGGAGGCATCAGGATTGACCAACGCTGAACTGGATCTGTGCCAACGCGCGGTGCGCATTCCCACAGAATCCAGCTTCAGCTCATTGAACCTGTCTCAGGCAGTCCAAATCTGCGTCTACGAGCTCCGCATGGCCTTCTTGCAAGGTTGTGCGCCGAGCTTGCCAATTGATCGCGGTGACGGAGCAGATCCCCTTGCGGGAGCGACAGCAATAGACCTACTGCACCGCCATTTCATCGAAACGATGGCAACAGTGGGGTATTTTGATCCGAGGAATCCGCGCCTGCTCGAGCGCCGTTTGAAACGGCTACTTATCGGCGCGAATATGCGCCAAAGCGAAGCTCAGATTTTGCGCGGATTTCTCACTGGAATCGACCGGAAATTGCGCCGATTGAATGGAGAAGGGTCGGACGATTAATTAGCGGAGGTTGGAACGACGCCGCACGAAGCCTTAGTCGTTGAATAGTGTTCCGCGATAGATAACTTCAGCAGGACTACCGTTGCCAATCTCACCGATTTCAAAAACGCTTTCACCGAGTTCGATTAAGCTGTTTGAAATTTCCTCGGCACTATTAGCCGGAACAATCATGACCATACCAACGCCGCAATTAAACGTTCTGAGTAACTCGGACGGCTCAACCGGTCCGGCGTGACCTAACCACGAGAAAATCGCGGGCAATTGCCACGTATCGAGATCAATATGTGCGACCGTGCCGGCTGGCAATACGCGTGGAATATTTTCTGTCAATCCGCCACCGGTTATGTGTGCTAGCGCGTGTACGTCGAAATCGCCTATCACCTGGAGGAGTGGCTTGACGTAGATGCGCGTCGGTTCTAGCAGGTATTCGCCTAACGTCGTCCCTGCCCACTCACCATCAAGCGCGATACCCCGTTCGCTTAGTATTCGCCGCACCAGAGAATAACCATTCGAATGGAGTCCGCTGGAGGCAAGCCCAAGAATTTTGTCGCCCGCCTTAACTTTCGAGCCATCAATCAGTTGATCGCGTTCCACAGCGCCAACACAAAACCCGGCCAAATCGTAATCTTTATTTCGATACATATCGGGCATTTCGGCGGTTTCTCCGCCCAATAGCGCGGCCCCCGCTATCTCACAGCCGCGGGCAATGCCCTCAATGACTTTCCGAGCCGTCTCCACGTCGAGTTTGCTAGTGGCGAAGTAGTCGAGGAAGAATAATGGTTCCGCCCCTTGCACAATGATGTCATTAACACACATTGCGACGAGATCGATGCCGACGCTCTGGTGTCGCTCTAAGTCGATCGCGAGTTTTAGTTTCGTTCCTACGCCATCCGTTGCCGCGACTAAGATTGGATCCTTAAACCCACACTCCTTGAGCGAAAATAGGCCACCAAAGCCGCCAATATCACTTGCGACGCCGCTACGACGGGTTCGTTTAATCGCTGGTTTAATCTGCTCGACGAGTAGGGCGCCTTGGTCGATGTCGACGCCAGCGTCACGGTAGGTTAGCGATTCTTTGTTGTGCTCTGACATGAGGAGTTCGTTCGGTTAATTGAGCTTTATTTTGACTCATTAACGTTCGAGTAACCATCGCGTCGCGATTGCTTGCAAGGCGATAGTCGACCTTGACTTAGCAAATCGCTTTGGCATAGCGTTCACGAATGAATTTCATCTCTCTAATGCTACTTGCTTGGTTGGCGATTTACTCGGACACCGCGGTTGCCAGCGATGTGCGAAATCTCAATAGCGCTAGGGTCCGAGTCGCGGACCGATCGGACGCGGAATTCAAGCGCGGAACTGCCAAAGCACTGGAAGCCGTTATCATCAAATTCAGCGGTAATAGCGCGGCCGCACAAGCTAAATCGGCCCGCGCTGTTATCGGGCAAGCAGAACGTTTGGTCCAGCAATTTAGCTACGAACGACCCCGCGATGCGCTATCAAGCGCCGACGGGCTTGTTTTAAGGGTTGAGTTCGACTCGGTCGTGTTACAGGAGGAAATGCGCGCGAGACAGTTAGTCGTTTGGGGAAAAGAACGGCCAGACACTTTAATTTGGCTCGTCATCGATGATGAAAGTGGCCGCCGACTACTCGGGATGCAAGATACGCATCAAGCGATGAGAGTGTTGAAACGTCGGGCAGCCGAGCGCGGGATCCCACTAGTGTTCCCGCGTGCGGACGTTAGCGAATCCGCGACTCTATCGCAGGCTTCTTCGACGGCAGAGCTCGTGAGCGCATTGAGTCGATATTCCGATACATACAATGCCAGATCAGTACTTGTCGGGTATTTAGTCCGGGCGCCATCGGGTATGTGGGAAACCGACTGGCGATTGAACGGCCAAGGCGAGACTTCCGGTTGGGAACAACTAGGCGACGTGGTCGAGTTACTGGCCGAGGAGGCCGCCGATTCGCTCGCGGACGCACTTGGTCGCCGTTACGCCGGTTCTTCGCAACATTCCGCGGAGGAGCTTGTCGCTGTTTCAGTTCGTGGACTGACAAGCGCACGCGATTACGCACGCACCGAACGCTACCTAAGTTCTGTTGATAGCGTTCGCTCGCTGATGGTGCGGCAGATCAATGCCGAAAGCATTACATTCGACTTAACCGTCAACGGCGGCTTGCGAGCGTTAACCCAGACCATCTCCTTCGGCAATGTATTACGCCCGGATCCGAGAGATCCTTCCGTGTTTGATCTTAAACCTTAGTTTTCTCCGTCCTGACTCGAATGTCCGAATCAAAAAAATGGTTTGCATTAGTCTCAGTCCTGCTGTTCGGCTGGTTGACCTACCTACTTGCGCCCGTCCTAACTCCATTTCTGATTAGCCTTCTACTGGCCTATCTGGGTGATCCGCTCGTCGACCGACTTGAGCGCTTGCGTATTTCTCGCACTGGTTCCGTCGTGATCGTATTTATTGGTATGTTGTTCTTAGGCGGCGCCGCAATCCTCGTGCTGCTGCCAGCGATGCAGGCCCAATTCGTAATATTAGTGCACAACATCCCTGCCGCGATCGACTGGTTACAACAATGGTTAGTGCCGAAACTTTCGTCAGTTTTAGGCATAGCAGATATGAGCATTGACGTCGCCGGAATCAAAGAGGCGCTACTCGGACATTGGCAGGAAATGGGCTCGTTGGCGAAAATCTTGATGGTTCATATCGGCCGCTCCGGGCAGCTGATTGCCGGCTGGGTCACGTATATTTTGCTGATCCCCGTGGTGACGTTCTACTTACTCCGAGATTGGGACCTGCTGGTTAACAACGCCCACGATCTGCTGCCGCGTCGGATCGAACCGTTGGTGGTCAAGTTGGCGCGAGAAATCGACGCCGTGTTAGCCGAATTTCTCCGCGGACAATTGAGTGTTATGGCGGCACTCGGCACGTTCTACGTCGTTGGATTGTGGGTCGTTGGTCTAGAGCTGGCATTTATTGTCGGCGTGCTAGCGGGCCTTGTTAGCTTCGTTCCATACCTCGGTGTGATTGTTGGCGTCGTCCTTGCGGGATTTGCCGCGCTCGTGCAATTCCACGACATGGCACACGTACTGATGGTTGCCGCCGTATTCGGCGTCGGACAAGTTGCTGAAGGTATGATTCTGTCACCGCTGCTGGTGGGCGACCGGATTGGCTTACATCCGGTCGCGGTTATATTTGCGGTGATGGCCGGCGGCCAATTGTTCGGTTTTCTCGGTGTCTTACTTGCGTTGCCGGTTGCAGCAGTTATTGTCGTTTTGCTCCGTCATTCGAAACTCGAATATCAACTCAGTGGGCTGTACGGAGCCGAACCCGAACAACGCGACGTCGGCAACGATGAATAGCCGAGGCATTGGCAATGAAAGACAAATCTCATTCGAGCACAGTTACGCAACGGTGACCGGTTCTTCCTACGTTCGAAAGAATGGCTGATATTTTTCGTTCTTATGCCCTTATCACTGCCGCAATTAACCCTCGCGTTATTTGAAAACGCGAATAGTAGGCTCGCGGATTACGTTCCAGGCCCTAACCAGCTAGCGCTTGACGGACTACGGCGGTGGTTAGACGGTGAAGGTCCGTGGTTTTTGTTGCTCTCGGGACGCTGCGGGACGGGTAAGTCGCATCTCATCCGCGCCGCCGTACAAGCTTTGGGCGAGCGCAAGAGCCGCGCAATCTATGTGCCTTTGCGCGAGGTGATCGAGTTCGGACCTGCAATCCTCGAGGAATTGGAATCGATTGATTTTATTGCCATCGATGACATCCACATAGCCGCGGGAAAGCCGGAATGGGAGGAAGCATTATTTAATCTTTTCAATCGCACGGAGGCGGTGGGAGCCCGATTACTAGTGAGTAGCACTGACGGACCGCTCCAATTTCAATTTAACCTCGCCGATCTGCGCTCAAGGCTGTCCTCGGGGCTCGTCTATACCTTGCTTGATCTGGATGACACGGAAAAACAACAAGCGCTGCAAAAACGTGCGGCGGATCGGGGATTGTCCATGCCAGATAATGTCGCGAGGTACTTAATTACCCGTTTGCGTCGGGACATGCATGAGCTCACCGTTATATTTGAGCGCATTGATGCCGCGTCGTTGAGCGCGGGTCGCGAATTGACCGTGCCGTTCGTACGCGAGGTACTCGGCGGAGATTAGCGGACGCTAAGCTGCATAGCGATCCGCGCGAGACGTCGTCCGAGCGCCGTGCATAAGTCTTTTTCAATCGTCGTTAGCGCGTTATCACTATCCGCGCCGGCAACGTGACTTGCGCCATAGGGCGTCCCGCCAGCGTTAGTGTGCGACAACCCCGCTTCTGTGTACGGTATGCCGACAATCACCATCCCGTGATGGATGAGCGGCAACATCATGGAAAGCAGAGTCGTTTCCTGGCCGCCGTGCATTGATCCCGAGGCCGTGAATACGGCGGCCGGCTTGTCGACTAATTCGCCGGATAGCCACACGTCTGACGTCGTATCTAGGAACGCTTTCATAGGGGCCGCCATGTTGCCGAATCGTGTTGGCGAACCGAGCGCAAGCGCGCCACATTCACGGAGATCCGATTTGCTCACGTAGACGGGCCCGCTTGTTGGAATCGAATCTAGCGGCGTTCGTAAATCGGGTACGGTTCGCAATCGCGCGTGACATCCGGGCACTAATTCGACGCCGCGCGCTAAGTGTTCGGCCATTTTTGCGACGTGACCGTGACGGCTGTAGTAAAGGACGAGTACTTCCACGCTATTTAACTCTAGTTGTTGGGGGAATCGTTCGTGGGCAAGAACAAGGCGTTAATGTTTTCGGGCGGCCTTCCGATTGCCGCCTTATTGCCGTGCACGACGATGGGCCGTTCGATGAGAATTGGGTTTTCGACCATTGCGTCGATCAACATCTCGGCGCTTAAATCGGGTCTCGACAAATTCAGCTTACCGAAGATCGTTTCCCCAGAGCGCATTAGTTGGCGGGGTTCGAGATTAAGTTTTTCCAAAATAGATTTTAAGGTCGCCCGATCCACAGGCGTGCTGAGGTACTCAATAATGATCGGCGATATGCCACGATCGTTGAGCATTTCTAATGTCTTGCGCGATTTAGAACAGCGAGGATTGTGATATATCGTAACGGTCATGAGATGCAACCTCGGGAACTTGGTCAAACGGCATAATGCCGAACGAACGGGTTATATTCTACCCGCAGTCGGAGGAAACATTGCCGGATAAATGAGGCGCAGGGGTTCTCGTGCTCGGCTACCGACTCTCGCCAGTTCCTGTCGACCGTGTGTAAATTTCTAATTCTCTCGCGCATTAATTCATATTGTGAGGGCAGCAATGAGCGGACAAATATTTCGGGGCTACCGGATAGTTGGTCGAGTCCAAGGGGTTTATTTTCGCGGCTCCGCTCGGAGCCAAGCGCTGCGTCTTGGCATTCGAGGTTGGGCGCAAAATCTCGCCGACGGCAGTGTCGAAGTGCGCGCGTGTGGGGCCGTCGACGCGATGCTCGAATTCGAGTGCTGGCTAGGCAAGGGCCCGCGGTACGCTGATGTTCATCATGTCGAATCAACCGAGGAGAGTTTTGATCCCCCCATGGAGTTCGAAGTACGTTAGATAATGCTATGTAGTATTTTGCTTTGAATGAACCCCATGACATCTTCGATTGGGATATCGTCTGAGTCATCGTCTGTGCGCCCTTTATATTCGAGGGTTCCGGCATCGAGGCCACGATCGCTAAGCACGAGCCGATGTGGGATTCCGATCAATTCCATATTGGCAAACATCACACCGGGGCGGTCTTTCGTATCGCACAGTAAGGTATCGATACCCGCGGTTGTAAATCGTTCGTACAAATCTTCCGCGGCGGCAGTAACGCGCATCGACTTATGCGCATTGACTGGCGTAATGGCGACGTGAAATGGGGCGATTGAGGCCGGCCAAATGATCCCTCTTTCGTCATAGTTTTGTTCGACGGCGGCGGCCACAATCCGCGAGACACCAATACCATAACAACCCATGGTCATCGTCACAGACTGGCCGTTTTCATCCAACACGGTGGCTTTCATCGCTTCGCTGTACTTTGTACCGAGCTGGAAAATGTGTCCAACTTCGATACCACGTTTAATGCTGAGCTCGCCATTTCCGTCCGGGCTCGGATCGCCAGAGACTACGTTTCGTAAATCGACGCTTTGAGGCTCACTGATATCGCGCGACCAATTCGCACTGCGAATATGCTGTCCTTCTACGTTCGCACCGCAAACAAAATCTGCGACCGCCGCCGCGGCATGATCAACAAGGGTCGGGATGGTTAATCCAATCGGACCCAGTGAGCCGGGTCCGCAGCCGACTGCCGCGTGGATTTCTGCGGGTAGCGCGAAGCGCAATGGACTCGCAACACCTGGCATATTTTGCGCCTTGATGGCGTTCAGCTCGTGATCGCCGCGCAACACAAGAGCAACCACGCCATTGTCTTCGCTTTGCACTATCAAGGTCTTCAAGCACCGTTCAGGGGTGGTGCTTAGAAAGGCGCAAAGCTCCTCAATCGTGTGCTGTTCAGGGGTATCCACGAATTCCATATCGGGACCCGGCTCCGGCCTTGCAACGTCGACTTTGTGCGTTGCAACCATTTCAACGTTCGCCGCAAATTGACCACCAGTACTGAATGCGATCTGATCCTCGCCCGAATCGGCCAGCACATGAAACTCGTGAGATGTTGAACCACCTATGTTGCCGGTGTCCGCAATGACAGCGCGGTAGCTCAGTCCGATTCGATCAAAAATACGACCATAAGTAGCATACATTTCATCGTAGGTTTCTTGCAGCGAGTCCTGGTCGAGATGAAAGGAATAGGCGTCCTTCATGAGGAATTCGCGTGCCCGCATAATGCCGAATCGGGGTCGAATTTCGTCGCGAAATTTGGTTTGTATTTGATAGAAGTTGGCGGGGAGTTGTTTGTAGCTTCGAACTTCTCGTCGCACTAGGTCAGTAATAATCTCTTCGTGCGTGGGGCCGAGGCAAAAGCCTCGTTGGTGGCGATCTTCAAAGCGCAGCAATTCTGGGCCGTAGTCGTCCCAACGGCCCGACTCTACCCAGAGCTCGGCAGGCTGGACGCTGGACATCAATAATTCTTGACCACCCGCCCGATTCATTTCCTCGCGGACGATATTCTCGACCCGGCGCAACACTTTCAAGCCAATCGGCAACCAGGTATAGATCCCAGCAGCGAGTTGGCGAATCATGCCCGCTCGCACCATCAATTGATGGCTAATGACTTCGATGTCAGCGGGCGATTCTCGCAATGTGGGCAGCAATAGTTTGGATAGTCTCATCGGGGTTTAATCTTCCTCAACTCAAAATTCGTTCTGGCCCGGCGATTATGCGGTAGGAATCTTATGCGCATCAGTGCATCCGTCCTTTCACAAAATCGTTTGGGTCGCCCACCAACGCAAAATACCGCTCGCATTCTCGGTAGATAGCTGGTTTTGTGCAACTCTCGGACATCCTCGACAAGCCGCCGCGTCGCTTGACCTACTCTATGAATCCCAGTACTTTGCCCTGTTCCCCCTCGAGCTTAGTCTCTAAAGGCAAGGCGTTCAGTCATCCAGTTATCCGGAGATTTCAGTCAGGGATGATGCGGCGCCCGGATTTGACCTGTAGAAACTAGTGAGAACCATAATCGATTTTAGGAATTGCGACGGTGAGTGAAAAACTGAGAGGCGCAGAAATATTTTGCCGTGCGCTTGCAGACGAAGGTGTGGAGATTGTTTTCGGCTACCCCGGTGGGGCCGTGCTGCACATTTACGATGAAGTATTTAAACAGGACAAATTCAGGCACGTCCTAGTCCGCCACGAGCAAGGCGCCGTGCACGCGGCCGATGGATATGCCCGCGCGACGGGTAAACCTGGTGTCGTACTCGT
This sequence comes from Gammaproteobacteria bacterium, assembly GCA_047611805.1. GTDB lineage: Bacteria > Pseudomonadota > Gammaproteobacteria > UBA11873. Next base: position 79,640 of record JBLFWX010000013.1, on the reverse strand, counting down.
GACATCCGGTCCAGGTGCGACCAATTGCGTTACCGGCATTGCAACCGCCTACATGGATTCGATTCCGCTGGTCGTGTTCACCGGTCAAGTGTCGACCCACCTCATAGGCAATGATGCATTTCAAGAAGTCGACTGCGTCGGGATAACTCGGCCCTGTGTGAAGCACAATTTTCTTGTCCAGCGAGTTGAAGATTTAGCCGTTACGATTAAGAAGGCATTCTACATTGCCTGTTCCGGGCGACCGGGCCCCGTGGTGGTGGATATCCCAAAGGATGTGACCGCGAACATTGCAGATTACGTGTATCCCGACAGCGTCGAGGTGCGGTCTTATAAGCCAACCACGAAGGGCCATCCTGGCCAGATAAAAAAGGCTATGCAGCTTATAGCAAGCGCGCAAAAGCCGATGATCTACTCCGGCGGCGGCGCGATACTCGATAACGCCTCCGATGCGTTAACGCAATTTACACGGACGCTTGGATTTCCCATCACGAACACGTTAATGGGCCTCGGCGCTTACCCGGGTAGCGATCCGCAGTTTATCGGTATGCTCGGCATGCACGGGACCTACGAAGCCAATATGGCAATGCACCACTGCGACGTCCTGATCGCGATCGGCGCTCGATTCGACGATCGAGTGACCGGTGATTTGGCGCAATTTTGTCCCGAAGCAAAAATTATTCACCTCGATATCGATCCCTCTTCGATATCAAAAAATGTCCGAGTAGACGTACCGATTGTCGGCAGTGTGAGTAACGTACTGGGCGAAATGAATCGGTTGCTCAATGAACAAGGCGCGACCCCGGTCGTGCGTGAAGAGAATGCTTGGTGGCGGCAAATTGCCGATTGGCAAAAGCTCGACTGCCTGCGTTTCGACTCAAAAAGTGAATTAATCAAGCCACAAGGGGTTGTTCAATCACTGTACGACATTACCGGTGGCGATGCGTTTATTACGTCCGACGTCGGCCAGCATCAAATGTGGGCCGCGCAATATTATAAATTTGATAAACCGCGGCGTTGGATCAATTCCGGCGGCCTCGGCACCATGGGGTTCGGATTACCCTCCGCGATGGGTGTACAACTTGCGCATCCAGAGAGTACGGTTGCTTGCATCACCGGCGAAGCAAGTATCCAAATGTGTATCCAAGAACTATCTACGTGCCTGCAGTACGATCTTCCCATCAAGATCATCAGCCTTAATAACCGATACATGGGCATGGTTCGGCAATGGCAGGAGTTTTTCTACGAGAGCCGCTACTCACATTCATATATGGATACGCTGCCAGATTTCGTCAAGTTAGCCGAGAGTTACGGGCATGTTGGCATGCGTATCGAAAAACCCGCAGACGTTGACGGGGCGCTAAAAGACGCATTTGGGATGACCGATCGTCTAGTGTTCATGGATTTCGTTACGGATCAGAAAGAAAACGTCTACCCTATGATTGCGGCGGGCAAAGGGCAACACGAAATGCATCTGGCGAGTGACGAGCGCGAACTTGCATGAGTGAGCGGCATATAATCTCGCTCCTGCTGGAAAACGAAGCCGGTGCCTTATCCCGGGTCGCTGGTCTCTTCTCAGCTCGGGCGTATAACATAGAGTCGTTGTCCGTCGCGCCGACCGAGGACTCGACCATTTCACGATTGACCTTGGTAACCAGCGGTTCAGTTGAGATCATCGAACAGATTACGAAGCAATTGAACAAACTCGTCGACGTCGTTCGACTCGTCGAGCTGAACGAAGGTCGCGCGATCGAACGCGAGTTAATGCTGATCAAAGTGCGCGCTGCCGGCGGCGAACAACGTGCGGAAATGAAACGTTTGGTCGACATTTTTGGTGGCAAGATCATGGACGTCACGGAATCTACCTATACGATTGAAATCGTCGGTGACGGTGATAAATTGAACGGCTTTATCGAAGCAGTAGGCGCGAAGCGCATATTGGAAGTGATCCGTTCTGGCGTACTTGGAATACTGCGCGGTAACAAAGCACTACGGGCCTAGAATTTCGTTGCTTATAATGGGCGCCGGCATAGAAATAGCGAGCTTCACTGAGCCCAGAACATGTCGATTGGGTTGGCCCTTATACATTTGAACTAGACGGATATAACACAATGAGCCTTAATATTTATTACGACAAAGATGCCGATCTGGCCCTCATTCAAAGCAAACAAGTCGCGATAATCGGATATGGATCGCAAGGTCATGCGCATGCAAACAACCTGCAAGACTCCGGTGTAAAAGTGTGCGTCGGTCTGCGCGAAGGTTCTAGTAGCTGGACCAAAGCGGTAGCCGCAGGCTTATCGGTCAAGTCGATTCCAGACGCCGTCTCCAGTGCGGACGTGATCATGATTTTGGCACCGGATGAAACTCAGGGAGATTTATACCGAGCAGAAATTGAGCCAAATCTAAAGGAAGGAGCCACGATCGCATTTGCGCATGGCTTCAATATCCATTTCGGCCAGATTAAACCTCGCTCGGATCTCGATGTGATCATGATCGCACCTAAAGGCCCGGGACATTTGGTGCGTTCGACATTTGTTCAAGGCGGAGGCGTCCCGAGCCTCATCGCTATTGAACAGGACGCCTCTGGTCAAGCGAAGGAAGTCGCGTTGTCCTATGCTTCCGCTAACGGCGGCGGACGCGCTGGTGTCATCGAAACCTCGTTTAGAGAAGAAACAGAGACTGACTTATTCGGCGAGCAGACCGTACTGTGCGGCGGCGTCTCAGAGCTAATTCAAGCAGGGTTTGAAACGCTTGTCGAAGCAGGCTATGCGCCGGAGATGGCCTATTTCGAATGTCTCCACGAACTCAAACTAATCGTTGATTTGATCTACGAAGGAGGAATCGCCGACATGCGTTATTCCATCTCGAACACCGCTGAATACGGCGACTTTACGCGTGGCAAACGGGTCATTGGGCCTGAAGCGCGTGCCGCGATGAAAGAAATCCTTGCGGAAATCCAAAATGGTGAATTCGCGCGCGAGTGGATCGGCGAAAACAAAACCGGGGCGTCTGTCTTGCAAGCGAAACGGCGTTTGTCGCGCGAGCATGGTATCGAAGAGGTCGGCACGCGTCTGCGCGCTATGATGCCCTGGATTGGTGAGAACAAACTCGTCGATCGGAGCAAAAACTAAATCGCCGAATGTCGTTGCACGGTCGCTAATTTCCCTCGTTTGGACGTGATCCGGCTGATGCATAATCCATTTGGCATCCGCGCTAAATCGGCGACACGCGCAAGTGGCGACTAAAAATTACGCCTACATTGCCGAAGAGGGCCACAGCATGCTGGCGCTCGTCGCCACTTGTGCGATCGCGCTGCAGCTAGCTCTCGGCGGTTACGCTGCAATTCCAGCGTGGCTGCTGCTCGGGGCGTTACTGGTCACGTTCCGTGACCCTACACAGTCGCCGCCGTCGTTACCGCTGGCTGTTGTAAGCCCGCTGCACGGGCGCGTTTTGGCAGTCGGGCCAAGCCGCGATCCATGGCTCAAACGGGAAGCCGAAAGTTTCATTATCGAGACAGGAATGTTTGACATTCGAAGTATTTATGCACCTGTTGAAGGGAAGATTTTGGAGCAATGGAGCAAGGTTCCCGATATTGAACCTGGCGATGAAAATCCGGCGCACTCCAGTGCCTATTGGATCCGTACTGACGAAGATGACGACATCGTGCTGGTGATCACGCGCAGTTCTTGGGGCGGCCAGGTTAGGTTTAACTACAATCCTGGTGAGAGAATTGGTCAAGGACGTCGCATCGGGTTCGCGAATTTCGGCTGTCGAGCCAGACTATATCTGCCTCCCGGTAGCCGTTATGAGGTCGCGCTCGGCGAGCATGTTTCCGCTGGGAGCGGAATTGTCGGGTCACTCGTACACCTCACTCGCATGGCGAAGTCCCCGATGCAAACTGCGCGCGAGGGGGGTTAGTGCCGAGGATATTGCTAGGCCTTTCGCGGTTTAACCCAGTGTGATCGCGCATCGATCATTAAGTTAGGCTACAGTTACGAACGTGACGACAAAATTCGAACCGGATTCCGAAATCCAGCCACAAGCCGTAACCGAAGTCGCCAACGTGGGTGACAAAAAGCTCGGTCGCAAGGGCATCTACCTACTTCCTAACCTGCTAACGACGGGCGCGTTATTCGCCGGTTTCTATGCAATTGTTGCGGCAATTAATGGGCGATATGAACCTGCCGCGATCTCGATTTTCGTCGCTTTAGTACTCGACGGCATGGATGGCCGAATCGCACGGATCACAAATACAGAAAGTGATTTTGGCGCCGAGTACGATAGTCTCTCCGATATGGTTTCATTCGGTCTCGCGCCGGCACTAGTGGCCTACGAGTGGTTGTTAGTCGACCTCGGCAAACTTGGCTGGTTGGCGGCCTTCGTTTTTACCTCGGCGACGGCTTTGCGCCTCGCGCGGTTCAACACACAAGCGCATGTCGCCGATCGACGCTTCTTTCAAGGCCTACCTAGTCCGGCCGCCGCGGCGGTTTTGGCGGGAACCATTTGGTTTATCGAGAGTTATTTATTAAAGGAAAATGCTGCGGTAATGCCAGCCATTTTTGTCACAACGATCGCAATGGCGCTCTTAATGGTAAGCAATATACGGTATTACAGCTTTAAGGAGCTGGATTTGCGCGGCAGGGTGCCTTTCGTCGCGGTATTAGCTATTGTATTTGGGTTCGTCTTGATTTCGCTCGATCCGGCCGCAGTACTCGCATTATGTTTCGTGATATACGCAATTTCTGGACCGGTTGTGACCTTATTGCAGTTACGCAAACGTCGGGCCGAGAGGGTATTGGCGGAACGAAATCGCCGCGACGCCGCTTAGACCGATATCTCATGTTCTCGTGTACTTAAAGAATCTCTCGATCGCCTCCCTATGTTGCCATCATGACGAACCAGCACAATGAAATACTCGCTAGCATGGGCATCGACGTTTGGGTTCCGCGAACTCTAGCAAAGGCGACTAGCCCGCTTGTCAACGCGACGAATCTTGCAGAACTCGCCGCTACAGTGGCGAGGTGCACGCGTTGTGAGTTGCATCAACATCGCACGCAAACGGTGTTCGGGACTGGCGCAGCAGATGCTCCCTGGCTAATTATCGGTGAGGCGCCGGGAGCTGAAGAAGATCGCAGTGGTGAACCATTTGTAGGTCGCGCTGGACAGCTATTGAACGCGATGTTGCGTTCGATAGGGTTGGCCCGCGAACAAGTATTTATTGCGAACGCATTGAAGTGTCGACCGCCGAACGATCGCGATCCTAAAGAACACGAAGTTGCCGAATGCGCTGAATATTTGTCCGAACAAGTCAGATTAATCCAACCGCGCATCATTGTGGCAGTCGGCCGCGTAGCCGCCCAAAGTTTGCTTAAAAAAACCACCCCTATTGGAAAAATGAGGGGGCAGCGATACACCTATGGTGAACAACAGATACCGGTCGTAGTAACCTACCATCCGGCCTACTTGCTGCGCTCGCCCAAAGAAAAGCGTAAAACCTGGCAAGATTTAAATTTGGCCAAGAAATTGTTTGAGGAATCGCGACCGTGAGTTCTGCTGTTGATCTTCCCGCACCATTTTTGCGACCCATGCGCGAACACGATCTAGCCCGTGTATCCATCATCGAGCAACGTGCATACGGATTCCCTTGGTCCATCGGGGTTTTTGCGGATTGTCTTCGGGTCGGATATTGTTGCTGGACGATTTGGGCCGAAAACGATCTGGCCGGGTACGGCATCATGAGTGTGGCAGCCCAAGAATGTCATATCCTTAACGTCTGCGTGGATCCGATGCATCGACGCCGAGGAAATGCAGCGAAATTACTAGATCAGTTGCTCGAATCCGCTGGAACCCACGAGGCAAGAACTGCCTACCTAGAAGTCCGACCGTCGAACCTGGGTGCCATCGACTTGTACACGAAGAATGGTTTTTCTCAGATCGGTCGGCGGCCGGCCTATTACCCGGCGATCGATGGCCGCGAAGATGCGCTCGTACTCAGCAAGGAAATCGGTGGTTAGAAGTCATCGCGAACGCTCAACGCAAATCGGTTTATGGCTTGAAAGCGTGATTATTCCGCGATAGCCTAGTGCGCAACTAAATCCCGAAATGACCTAATCACAACGCGCATGATTTCGAAAGTAATACGCACGCACGGCCACCCTAACACCGCGGTAATCTGTGCGGCCGTGCTCTACGTTATGGCTCACGTAAACGTCTACGCCATAGACACCGTTGCCCTCGAACTAGGGACGGCCGCCAGCGACGAAGACGTTGATCGCTTTGGCGTTGAGATTAAATGGGACTGGGCAGCTCAGTGGTTTGCAGCAGGTGACTGGTACTTAGGGGGTTACTGGGAAGTTGGCGCCGCCTACTGGGATGGTAAGAAAGGCCGAACAGGCAACGGTTCGCTTGGTGATTTTCATATTACGCCAGTTCTCCGATACCAAAGAAAACCCAATGCGCCACTGATCCCGTTCGTAGAGTTTGGCTTGGGCCCGCATGTACATACGGACGATTCCATTGGCAATAAACATTTTGACATCCCATTCGCATTCGGCAGCCACGTCGGTGGCGGCGTGCGATTCGGCGATGGTGGTCGCTACGAATTGTTATACCGATTCCAGCATTTATCCAACGCGAGTCTCGGCGACGATAATCCGGGCATCAATTTCCACGTACTGAATTTAGGCTACCGTTTCTAGAGTTACGCCTGGCTACCGGTTGCAAACGCGGTATTGTTGTTAGTCTGTGACAAAGTCGTGTCCGCGCATTAAATAAAACGTCGATTCCGGCGAGTGTTACCAGCCGCGACGGAACCCATCTGTTAATATTCTTTTATGGAATACCCGACGATCGAAGATTTTGTCGGCAATACGCCGCTCGTACGACTGCAGCGTTTGCCAGGACGGACCTCCAATACAATTCTCGCGAAGCTGGAGGGGAACAACCCAGCCGGTTCGGTGAAAGACCGCCCTGCATTGCGCATGATCCGTGGCGCGCAGGAGCGTGGCGAAATATCTCCTGGAGACGTCCTCATTGAGGCGACGAGCGGCAACACAGGGATCGCGTTGGCGATGGCGGCTGCGATAAAAGGCTATCGTATGATACTGGTTATGCCAGAGCATATGAGCGCCGAGCGGCGCGCTGTGATGAAAGCATTTGGAGCACAAATTGTACTGACCTCCCAAAAAGGCAGCATGGAAGAAGCTATCGACACGGCACGTCTGATGGAAAGTCGCGGCGAAGGAAAAATCCTAGATCAATTCTCGAACGCAGATAATCCTCGTGCGCACTACGAAACCACCGGTCCGGAAATTTGGCGCGATACGGGAGGTGCGATAACGCACTTTGTGAGCTCTATGGGTACTACGGGTACTATCATGGGTACGTCACAATATCTAAAAGAGCAAAATTCGACGATAGAAATCGTTGGCGTGCAGCCGAGCGATGGGGCTGCGATTCCCGGTATCCGTCGTTGGCCAGAAGCCTATTTACCCAAAATCTATCAGCGCGAAAGAGTCGACACGATCATTGATGTTAGTCAGTCAGAAGCAGAAGCAATGACTGTTTCATTAGGCACGGAGGAAGGTATTTTTGCGGGAATTTCATCGGGCGGCGCCGTCGCAGCCGCGCTTAACCTCTCCTCGAGCGTAGAAAATGCGGTGATCGTCGTTATCGTTTGCGACCGGGGCGATCGCTATTTATCTACCAACGTATTCCCGGCCTAGTTCGAGTCAAGTTAGCGCTTCCAGTAAAGCTAGGTAGAACGTGGCTAGCAATAGTGGGTTTACTGCCAAACCACGCGTCTTCACATTAATCCTGCTCGCCCTTCAGGCAATAGTCACAATCCCGTTAGCCATTGCGGAGCCTGAAGCCGATAGAACGTCCTTGCCGGTTAATCTTGAGTTCAGCATCCGCAACGTAGAGTTGTCACCGTCGGTTCACCTGCACGGAATTCAGGTCCAGTGCGAGAATTGGGAGATTTATAGTGCCAAGCTAACGTGTAAGCACTCTACCGTGACCGTTAAGCGCAGTCCGGTAGGTTCCCTCTCGTTTGCCGCGGATATTGAATGGGAGCCAACGAAGAACCGTTGGAGCGTCGTCGCTAGAGGCTTGATCGCTGATAAGTCGCGAATGAGCTTGAAGTACTCGCAACTTAATGAGGTGGTCGATGTGAAACTAGAACTGTTAGATTTTCCAATCGCACATCCTCAGAAGTACTATCCTGGCATAGACGATTTTCTCAACGAACATGCGATTAATTCGGGAACCCTGGATGTGGCAATTGCTTGTCGACTACACGGTCGAGGCCAATCGAATTGTAGTGCTAGCGGTCAGGTTCAAGAATTCAATTTGGATGGCGTGAACGTGGCAGAAGACGTCGCGGCGGGTTTCGATGCAAAGTATTCAAGCACTAGCTTAACGGAAACCATAGAGTTCGGTTTGTCGTTACGCGACGGCGCAGTGTATATCGAACCTGGGTTCACATTAGGTACAGTGAATCCGGGATTCTTTCTCTCGCCTGATGCTACGCCAATCGAACTCGCTGGACGAATTGAGCGTCGCGCAACGGGCGAAATTCGAATCCACGAAGCCAGTCTTCGACACAAACAGGTTGTCGATATGGATTTTTCAGGTGATCTCGGTTTTAGCCCTTCACCGCAGTGGAAAGCGTTAAATTTCAACTTAAAGGTTGACGACGTCAATCAGTTTTATACGACCTATATGCAGCCGATTGCGTTGGACACCGCTTTCAACGCGCTCGAGACCGCAGGCGCACTGCAACTTGGTATTATTGGAGCCGACAACGAGATTGATGAGTTTAATTTGCGCTTTAAGCAAGTCTACATCGATGATGATGCGCGCAGATTTTCACTTTACGGTCTTGACGGCGATGTCATCGTGCATGCAGGTGAGGAGCTTCGACCCTCGCGAATCCGTTGGCTAAGCGGTGCCGTCTACGAGATTCAGATTGGTGAAGGGCGCATCGATTGGCTGTCTGCTAATCGGAGTTTGAAGGTGGATAGTTGGCACAATGTCGCCATCTTTGACGGCGAGTTCCGCATGGATAGTCTGGAGATCGATCAGTTCGGCGTCGATCGAACACAAGTGGCGTTGTCTGGGACACTTACCCCGATTACCCTGAGCGCGCTGACGGCCGCATTCGGTTCGATCCCTTTGTCAGGGAAACTATCCGGAACGATTCCCCGACTAACCTACTCAGAGAATCGACTTAAAATGGATGGCGATTTACGAATTAACGTTTTTGACGGCAGGGTCGTCCTTCGAGATCTCGAAATAGATAAAATGTTTTCGACGGTCCCGGTGCTTAGCGCAAATCTCAGCGTTGAAAGTTTGGACTTAGAGAAACTAACGAGTACATTCTCGTTCGGTAATATCAGTGGCCATTTGGATGGGAAAATTGACGACCTTGTCCTACAGGCGTGGCACCCTACCCAGTTCGATGCATCGTTTGCGACGCCACTCGATGACGACGATCCTCATCGGATATCGCAACAGGCAGTAGACAACCTCGGCCGTCTCGGCGCCGGTACGGGAACGGGGTTGTCTCAAGGGTGGTTGGGACTGATCCCTAGCTATTCCTACGGTCGGTTAGGAATCGGCTGCCGACTCGAGCAAGGGCATTGCGCGATGCGCGGGGTCGAAGAAGCGAACGATGGTAGCTTCTTCATCCTCACGCGAGGCGGTATATTGCCCCCGTGGATCAGCGTAAAGGGATCGGGCCGGAGAATTAAATGGCAAACCTTAGTCGACGGAATTAAGCAGATCTCCCAAGGCGAGTTCGAGCTCGATGTCGGAGTCGCACGCTAGGGCTATACAGAAGGTCAATTGTAATCGGAGAAATGTTATGAAAATTCGTCAACTCATTACCGTCGTCATGGGTGTTTGTCTGGTGGCGTGCGTTACGGTAAATGTCTATTTTCCCGAATCTGCGACAGAGCGTGCCGCCGACATATTTATTAAAGACGTTTATGGTCACGACGAAAAAACACCAACAGAGAGTTCCGGTTCTCCGCAAGGTGCTATCGAGATCTCCACGAAGTCACTTTTTGCGTTCATCGCTAAGGCATCAGATTTTGTCGTGCCGAGCGCCCAGGCGCAGCAACCGGACATCAATATTTCGACCCCTGCTGTCAATACCTTACGTGCAGCGATGGAACAGCGTCATCGCGAATTAAAATCGCATTACAATTCTGGCGCCGTTGGTATGGCCGCTACTGGCTTGATCACACTGCGTGATCCAAAGTTAGTTGCATTGCAAGATCGCAACAAAATCAAAAAACTAGTTGTCGACGAAAACGCGGACCGCAATCGGCTGTATACCGAGATTGCGAAAGCCAATGGTCACCCGGAATGGAAGAAAGACATCCGCGAAATATTTGCGGAGCGGTGGGTAGGCAACGCGCCTAGCGGTTGGTGGTACGAAAGTGCCGGCAAATGGCAGACAAAATAGCCGACCCGATAGCCTATGTGTGCTCTTCGAAAATGCGGATTGCCGATCGGCGGTAGCCGGCAATGAACGTCTTTGTTTTCGACATCGAAACAGTCCCAGATGTCGATGGTGCACGGAGACTATGGAATATCGACGGTCTAGACGATGAAGAAGTTGCCAATATAATGTTTAGCAAAAGGCAACAGGAAACTGAAGGTCGTTCCGATTTCATTCGGCACCACTTACAGAAAATTGTCGCAATTTCCTGTGTGCTTAGAGTCGATGATCGTCTTAGTGTCTGGTCGCTTGGCGATGTCGATTCGCCAGAGTCGGATTTGATCCGGCGATTTTACGAAGGAATTGAACGGTTTACTCCGGTGCTAGTGTCGTGGAATGGGGGTGGTTTCGATCTGCCCGTGCTGCACTACCGCACCTTGTTCCACGGCATCAGCGCCCAGCGGTACTGGGACACAGGCGCTGACGACCCGAGCTTTCGGTTTAACAATTACCTCGGTCGTTTTCATTGGCGCCACATCGATTTGATGGACGTTATCTCTGGATATCAAGGTCGGGCCACGGCTCGCCTCGACGATATCGCGACATTGCTCGGATACCCCGGGAAGATCGGCATGACGGGTAAGGATGTTTGGCGGCAATATCTCGATGGCAACGTGACCTCGATTCGCGATTACTGCGAAACCGATGTCCTCAATACGTACCTCGTCTATCTTAGCTTCGAGCGAATGCGAGGACATCTTTTGGACAAGCAATTTGATGCCGAAGTAACTCGGCTGCGGTCCTTTTTAGGCGGCGCTGATCAAGCCCACTTCACGGAATTTCTTGCGGCTTGGGAAGCTTAATTTAAGCTACCGAACCGAAAATAATAAGCCAGGTGCTGCTGCCGGGGATTGAATTTAGATGCGTAAGGTCGCCCGCTATCCGGTGAAAATTCACTGACGCGGCCTGTTGGTTTCCAACCATTAGAAAATTAGTGTAGATGAAGAATAAATTGTGAAGCGTCAAAAACGGCAAGAACCTTACCCAATCGATATTGAAAATCTTTCTCATGAAGGACGCGGCATTGGGCACATCAACGGAAAAACCGTTTTCGTTACAGGCGCGCTTCCCGGTGAGAAAGTGATCGCGCGTCCCTTGCGTCGCAAAGGCCGTTTCGATGAGGCAATCGTTGAGGAGATTCTAGAGGCTAGTCCCGATCGCATCGAGCCATTGTGCCAATACGCGACTGTTTGTGGTGGTTGCTCACTGCAGCACATGACGGGACACCAACAAATCGAACACAAAGAGAGTGTCCTGTTCGAATTATTTCAGCATCAGGCCGGACTCGTACCGCAAACGCGACTGCCCGTACTTCGCGGCCCCGAATGGGGTTATCGGCGTAAGGCTCGCCTTGGTGTCAAACACGTACCGAAGAAAGGTGGTGCGTTGGTCGGGTTCCGAGAGAAAGCCGCGCCGTACATTGCCGACATGCAATCTTGCGAAGTAATGCACCCCACGATAGGGCATCGTCTAATGGAACTGCGATCGTTAGTTGATAGCTTATCGATCAGAAGTCGCGTTCCGCAAATCGAGGTTGCCATTGGCGATGAAGCGGCGGCTTTAGTGTTTCGTCATCTCGACCCATTTACCGAGGAAGACCTAAATTTGCTTGCGGAATTTCAACAGCACACGGCGATCGGCATTTACTTGCAACCTGGCGGCGAGAATACCGTGCATCCGTTGAATGCAGAAACTATCACTTTGAATTACACCGTTCGAGGGATAAAGATCGACTTCAAGCCGACCGACTTTACTCAAGTTAACGGGGAGATGAATCGCGCGATGATCGATTTAGTGATCGAAAAATTGGCGATCAACTACGACGATCAGATCGTCGATCTATTCTGCGGTCTCGGAAATTTCTCCTTACCGATGGCTGCAGTTGCACGCTCCGTAGTTGGGGTGGAAGGCAGTATCGATTTGATCAATCGTGCGCGCGATAATGCGATCAGCAACGCGATCGGAAATTGCACATTTATCCATGCCGATTTAGCCGATCCGCTTGAATTGAAACGCCTTGATATGCGAGGTGTCACGAAGTTGCTACTCGACCCGCCGCGCACTGGCGCAGACGAGATTGTGAAGGAACTCCAGTTCGATTCGGTCGAACGCGTGGTCTATGTGTCATGCAATCCAGTTACTTTGGCCAGAGACGCAAAAGCGCTAGTCGAGCGGCACGGATTCGAGCTCAGCAGCGCAGGGGTGATGGATATGTTCCCGCATACGGCGCATGTTGAGTCGATCGCAATTTTTGACCGACCTTAAGTATGTCGCTTCACGATTTGGGATTTCGAGCTAACGGTACTTCGACTCTGCGACGCCCCGACTATCTAGCATTTACCTATTGATTCGCGACAATGCTGACTCAATTAAATTCACGCTCTGGTTGGCCAATGCGGATCCGGGTTTCCTTAATCGTCTGCTCCTTCTTTCTAATCGGTGGTTGCGCCGAGAAAGCGTCGCAAACGATCCGCTTTGGTTTAGCGCGCGCGCCGGTCACCCTGGACCCACGTTTCGCGACTGATGCAACGTCGTACCGCATCGTTCGATTGGTGTATCAGGCGTTGGTGGATTTCGATGACAGCCACCGTCCGATACCTTCTTTGGCGACCTGGGAGCAACGCTCGCCGCTCGATTACCGATTCCACATCAACGAGGGGCAAGTCTTCCACGATGGACAGCCACTCACGAGCCAAGACGTTTTAGCAACTTATCGCTCGGTTCTGGATGCAGCGACTGCGTCTCCGCATCGCGGTTCACTAGAGAATATCGATTCTCTTAATGCCCCATCGACCTTGGTGGTCGACTTCAAGCTACGCCGCCCAGATCCACTCTTTCCTGGCCTGTTGGTTATTGGCATTATGCCGGCAAAGGTGCTTGAACATTCCGAGCTAAGTTGGCCTTTGCCAGTTGGAAGTGGTCAGTTTGCGGTTGTAGATGCGCGCTTGGAATCACGCCTACTGTTACGCAGAGTTGACGACGATCAACTGATCGAATTTCTAACAATCGAAGATGCCACAGTGCGGGCGCTTAAAATGCTCCATCGAGAAATTGACATTATGCAAGGCTCTATGACACCGGAGCTTGTGCGATGGCTCGACGAGCGCAGTGGCATCCACGTCGCGTATCGACCTGGCACCACGTTTACCTATCTCGGATTTAACGTCACGGATCGAGCCCTTGCTAGCGTTGAATTGCGCTCCGCTATCGCCCATGCAATTGATCGTCGATCATTGATAAAGTATATGTTTGGGGACCAAGCGCGATTGGCCGACGGATTATTCACACCTGATCACTGGGCTGGCAACAGTCAGCTTGCATCGATTCCATACGACCCTGATAAGGCGCGAGCAATCCTCTCCAAAATGGGCTACAACGAAAATGCCCCATTGGAAATTAGTTATAAGACGTCGAGTGATCATTTCCGACTCAGAGTAGCCACCGCGATGCAAAACCAACTTTCCAAAGTCGGGATTGATTTGAACATACAAAGTTATGACTGGGGCACATTTTATGGCGACATTAAGACCGGACGATTTCAAATGTATAGCCTATCGTGGGTTGGCTTAAAGCAACCCGATATATTTCGCTACGCGTTTCATAGCGAGTCTGTACCGCCAGTTGGCGCGAATCGCGGACGCTACGAATCAACGGTCGTGGATGAGTTAATTGAACACGCGGAACATACAGCCGATTTTGAAGAACGTGCTGCATCCTATCGAGAAATCCAACAAGTTCTATTGCAAGATCTACCGTATGTTCCGTTGTGGTTTGAAGATACGACGCTGATCTACAACGACAGGATCCTCGGCTACGATACGGGAGTCGATGGTCACTACGACGGCTTGATTCACACGCAACTGGTTAATCACCATGACTAAGCGTTCAATTGAGATCAGCCTTGCTGATCAATTACTACGGCTTATCGAGGCCGGAGAAGTCATCGCGCACTATGTGATCTCAAGCGCGGCGAACGGGCCGGGTGAACAAATGGACAGCGAATGCACGCCGCGCGGACAACATCTAATCGACGCAAAAATTGGCGCTGGCTGCCCAGTAAATTCCGTATTTGTCGGGCGCGTTCCGACCGGGGAGATTTATGACCGCTCCCTGCGTGCTCGGCATCCCAACCGTGATTGGATCCTCACTCGAATTATGTGGCTGCGCGGGATTGAGGATGGCGCTAACGCAGGCGGTATCGTCGACAGCAAATCACGTTATATCTATATCCACGGAACGCCTGATGACACAGACATGCGCGTCAATGGATCGAGAGGATGCGTACGGATGAGTAACCACGATATAGATCAGCTATTCGATTTGGTGGACGAGGAAACTCCTGTGAACATCCAACAAGAAGCATTTGCTGAATAGAATAAATAATCGCAAGGCATTGGTTTTTATACTTAGCTAAACATCTATAAGTTCTAGCTCAGAAAATGGCATTTATTTTCCGAAATTTGAGTCAGCCAAATCGATTTTCGCGCGTTGTAAGGAACCGGTACTGCCAGATTTGACGACAAGCTCGTTATCTCGCTGACCACTGCGAAAGAAAATTAAGCAGCTGTGGGCGCAGCTAGGCGCTAATATCACCTTTCGCCTGATCGGCCAGATACTTTGCAAATCGCTTTATCTGAAGATCATAGAGTGCCAATTCACCGCCGGTCTTAATTGCTGCAATCGAAAGTCTCCCAACCAACATGAGCAGCAAAATTGCGATAATCCAAGCGACGAAGTACGACAATCGAAATCCTAGTGTATTGTTGACTTCGCGAACACGATCAGTCGCCGATTCCGCGGCCTTAGCCGACTCACTACGATTATTGGGCTCCTTAGCAGTTAACGCTTTATCGAGATTCGAGCCACTTTCGATAGCGCGGGCAAAGCGCTCGATATTCTGCGGCTGCTTATATAGCGACCAAGCTTCGTTTATGACTTTAAGTCCAATCCAAAGCCCCACAATCATCAGAATAAAACCAAGAGAGCGGACCACGAGTGCTGTAATCTGACTTGTGTTGTCTAGCAATCGCGACGTTTGATCGATGTCTTCAAATTGATGCCGAGCCACTTGATTTTTCCCTGTGAGGTTTGAGTCTAAATCCCGCCAACTCTAGCACAGCTCGAACTATCAGGGCACTTGACGACAGGTTTAGAGTCGCTGGAATAGGAATTATTTTGCAGCGTCGGCGTGGTTCAATATAAGCTTCCACGTTGCAACTCATCCGCGCCTCGTACAATCATCGAATGTCATCAATTGCCCAACGACTAATTACTGCCGTAATCGTTCTGCTCGGAGTGTCTTCGATCACGTTTTTAATGTTGCATCTCGTACCCGGGGATCCCATCGAGGTGATGCTCGGTGAATCCGCGAATTTGGCAGACCGCGCGCGCCTTCGAACAGAATTGGGACTGGATGCGCCACTCCTTCAGCAGTGGGTCGAATTTCATACGGGCTTGCTAAGGCTGGATTTTGGAGATTCATTGTTTTCGAAGAAACCGATTGCAGCCATGCTTGCCGCAAGTATCCCGTGGACTGTGCTGTTGGCAGTAGTCAGTCTAGTGTGCGCATTGGTCATTGCGGTTCCGCTCGGCATTCTCGCAGCCTTACGTCCGAATACGGGGTGGGACACAACGGCGGCCACCATTTCATTACTCGGCGTTTCAATTCCTAATTTTTTGCTCGGTCCATTATTGATAATCGTGTTTTCGATCGGTTTAGGTTGGTTCCCGGTCGGAGGTAACGATAGCCTGGGGTCGATTGTGTTGCCGGCACTTACCTTGGGCGCGTCACTAGCAGCCATTTTGTCCCGCATGGTGCGCGCGTCGTTACTCGAGGTGTTGTCGGAAGAATATATTGTTTCCGCCCGGGCACGCGGCCTCGCCCGCGGTGTAATCGTAGTGCGTCACGCGTTGCCGAATGCAGCCTTGCCGGTTCTCACGATAATAGGACTACAACTCGGGGCGCTGCTCGGTGGTGCCGTGATCACGGAAACGATTTTTTCTTGGCCCGGTCTGGGGCAAATGACGATCGAGGCGATTCAGCGTCGCGACTATCCATTGGTACAAGCCTGCGTTTTAACAATTAGCGCGTCCTATGTCCTTGTAAACACCGTCACGGATTTGATTTATGTTCGAGTCGATCCGCGGATTAATTAGACATGCGTTTTACAACTACGACTAGCTCAATCGTTGTTATCGGCTGGTTGCTTGTAGCTGTCGCTGCGCCGTTTTTCATTGGCGATGGAAACAATATCAATCTTGAGAAGTTGTTTTATCCGCCGACCAGCCTCGCGTGGTTCGGTCACGACGATTTGGGCCGCGACATTGGCCCGCGGATCTTGGCGGGAGCCAGCGTTTCTTGTTTGGTCGCCTTTTTCGTCGTCGCAATCTCGGTCGTTGCCGGTACCGTGATCGGGATGTTTATTGGATGGCACGGCGGCTTTATCGATCTAGTGGGTGTACGCATCATTGATATTTTCTTGGCGTTTCCGGGAATACTTCTGGCGATTGCCCTTGCTGCGGTACTTGGACCTGGGATGGAGAATGTCTTGATCGCCTTGTCGATCGTCGGCTGGGTCGGATTTGCGCGCCTCGCCCGCGCGCAGACGCTGAGCGTCAAACACCGCGACCACGTGCAAGTCGCTCGCGCACTCGGAACGTCGGTGGTTGCAATTTGTCTACGGCATATATTGCCGTTGATTCTCGCGCCACTGATTGTCGAAGCGACATTCGCCATAGCAGCAGTCATCATTGCCGAAGCGGGTCTTTCGTTTCTTGGGCTCGGCGTACAACCACCGACCCCTTCGTGGGGCGCGATGATCAGGGAGGGCACGCGCTATTTGCTGATCGCTCCACATATGGCGATTGGTCCTGGGCTGGCGCTGTTTTCAATGGTTCTTGCAGTCAATACACTTGGCGATAAATTACGCGACAGCTTGCAAATCAAGCGCGGAGCCTTTCAGAATTGAAGCTAACTAATCGACTCAGCGGAATTGCCGATCTAGGCACAGAGTTTTCACCATGACCCTGGGTCCATTAATGACCGACGTCGACGGTGTGGAATTGAGCGCCGCCGATCGAGAACTCTTGCAGCATCCGATGGTCGGTGGCGTCATATTGTTCTCACGAAACTACGAGAGCCCCGAGCAGATCTGCTTGCTGACGCGCGAATTGCACAAATTGCGCAAGCCGAAACTACTCGTCGCCGTCGACCACGAAGGCGGCCGCGTACAACGCTTTCGCGGCGGATTCACGCAACTGCCAGCGGCCGGCGCGATTGGTGATTTTTTCGATGAGGATCCCGGAGCCGCGCTATTTTTCGCCCAGCAATGTGGTTGGTTGATGGCTACCGAGTTACTAAGTGTCGGCGTCGACTTTAGTTTCGCTCCAGTACTAGATATACGAAATTCGAAAAGTCGAATAATCGATGATCGCGCGTTTCATCGTGACCCCCACAAACTCGCGCGTATCGCCCACGCCTACATTAAGGGTATACATCAGGCCGGCATGCCGGCAATCGGCAAGCATTTCCCTGGCCATGGAACCGTGGCGGCGGACTCACATCTCGAACTGCCGGTGGACGATCGTTCGTATTCCGATATTTCTAAAAGTGATTTGATTCCGTTCCGTCTTCTAGCGACAGAAATCGAAGGGATCATGCCTGCGCACATCTCTTACCCGAAGATTGACCGCGAGCCAGCCGGATATTCCTCGATTTGGATCAATAATATTCTTCGCCAAGAGCTTGGTTTCCAGGGCCTCGTTTTTAGTGATGACTTGAATATGTCCGGTGCCGCAACCGAGGGTGGCGTGCGCGATCGAGCAGACCTGGCGCTCGATGCTGGATGCGACGTGATTTTATTATGCAACGATCGTCCGGGAACTGAGCGGTTGCTCTCGAGCTGGACGCACAAGATAGAACCTCTTATGCAGGTTCGGCTTATGCGTATGCACGGCAAAGCGAGTTCAATACCCTTCGACGAGTTAGACGACGATGAGCGGTGGATTGCCGCGCGCGATAGCATTAGTCGAAGGAACGAGAGTCTTGTACTTGATCTCGGCGACGATATGCTTTCTTAACAACCGGCGCATCGAGACGCACTGGTTCGCTCGGTGCATTCGGATTCTTTTATTGGCTTGATGAAATAGTAATGTGATGAGTTTCCGCAAGATCATCGTAAGCGTCGCGCTCAATTTCGTGACAGTCTGGCACGTGTTCGGGCTCGATTGCGCTCCGCTTAAGCTTGCCGAAGTCGTGAGTTCCCCGGTTGAGTATTCGCGCGGATTGCTCTGGCGCGTCGAATCTCAATCCGGTTTGCAAAGTTATCTGTATGGCACGATTCATTTATCGGATCCGCGCGTAACTGAAGTAGCAGAACCCATCCAGGCTGCAATCCGTGCGAGCAAGCGCTTCGTGATGGAAGTCTTACTCGACTCCAACGCGTCATTCACAATGAGCCAGGCGATGGTGTTACCAGCCCGCCAAGCATTGGGCGATCTTATCGGATCAGAGCTTCTGCTTGGCAGCACAACGTTGCTCGGACGCTACGGTATCGGTGGGGCTGCAGTAAGCCGCCTGAAGCCGTGGGCAGCCTATATTACCCTGGCACTGCCGCCGTCTCGATCGGGCATGCCACTCGACTTAGTGTTACTGGCAATTGCGCGGCATTCGGATGCCGAAGTATTCGGTTTGGAACGTATTGAAGATCAGATCGATATTTTTGATACCTTGCCGGTCTCGACCCAAGTTGGCTTGTTGCGCAGCGCTGTGTGCCATTACGACACGATTCAGTCTGAAATTAAGGCTCTGACCGAAAATTACCTTGCCGGCGATCTGGGTTCGATGATGAAGACAGCGCTGCGTTATAGTTCGCCAGAAATGGACCGTTTGATGGATGCCGTTTTATGGCGGAGAAATCGGACCATGGTGGACGCGATGGTGCCGCACCTCGAGCATGGCGGTGCGTTTATCGCCGTGGGCGCATTACATTTACCCGGTGTCGGTGGCGCTTTGGATTTGTTATTGCGACGCGGCTATAGGGTCGCCGCAATGGATTAGAGTAGATGCAGTACTCGATTCGCGAACGAGAAAGGCATGGTGTGGGTGGGTAGACGGTGAATTATTTTAAGTGAATATCCGGTAGACTGCGCCGTCATTGGGACCACAACGAACCTGAGAATAGCCTACGGATCAAATTCAATCTGAGGCGACAGCAAGCTATGTTAGTTTCTTTTACCAAAATGCACGGCTTAGGCAACGATTTCGTTGTTCTCGACGAACGCGAATCGTCTTTTCGACTGAGCTCGGCACAATTGGCTCGAATTGCTGATCGGCGTTTTGGCGTTGGCTGCGACCAAATTCTGGTTATCGCAGCGCCGTCGATACCAGGGACGATTGGACGCTACGAAATATTTAATGCCGATGGCAGTGCCGCGGAACATTGCGGCAACGGCGTACGCTGTGTCGCGCTCTACCTGAAGGATGCGGGTGCTGTGATGGACGATCGCCTCAACCTAGAGATTAACGGCGCGGTGTACCAGCTGAACTTTGAGTCAGACAAGCAGATCCGTGTCGATATGGGTGCACCGAAATTTGCGCCGAAGAACATTCCGATAAACGTGGATAGCGAACAATCGCGCTACGACATTCTCGTCGACGGAATGAAGCTCTCGTTTGGCTGCGTTTCGATTGGAAATCCTCATGCGGTAACGATCGTCGACGATGTGTCGACGGCCGAGGTCGCAAAAATCGGCGCGGCGCTACAGACTCATGACGCTTTTCCGGCAAAGGTTAACGTTGGTTTTATGCAAATTATCGATTCGAGCCGGATTAAGCTTAGAGTCTTTGAGCGTGGGGTCGGTGAAACATTAGCCTGCGGAACAGGCGCATGTGCTGCGGTCGCCGTCGGGCGCGCTTGGGGCCATCTTGACAGCGCGACCCGCGTGGAATTGTCCGGCGGTACTCTGCATATTGAATGGTCGGGCGAGCGTTCCGATGTAATCTGGATGGTCGGGCCCGCAGAACGGGTGTTCGAGGGTACAATGGAATTATGAATTCGCTGACAGACGACGCGACGCCACGCGCAACAGAATTGCCGAGTGCGACGGCCGTCGCGAACTATTTGAGACAGCACCCAGATTTTTTTGATCGGCATCCAGATGTTCTGAGAGAACTCGAAATCACCCATTCGACAGGGGGTGCGGTTTCTCTGCTGGAACGCCAGCTTCTCGCTTTACGTGATGAGAATCGCAGCACGAAAGAGCGCTTCGAACAACTGGTAGCCCACGCGACGTCCAATCAAGCACTGATTCAACGTATTCACGAACTCGCACTCGCGCTTATGGAAGCGGCCGGACCTGAAGCTATTTTTCGAACGCTTGCAGAACGGCTAACGATCGATTTTAAAGCGGACCAAGCGCGCAGCTTTGTATTTGGTGAACCTTCTTTTGTTGAAGCGGCCCAGGTGCCGGAATTTGTGGGCGCACAATCGTCAATAAGAGATGCCTTTAGCGATGTTTTAGACTCGATGAAGCCGTGTTGTGGAGCGCTGTCTGGCAGGCAATCTGAAACCTTAGTTGAGCAGGGGGTACCTGCCGGCGGATCGGCGGCATTATTACCGTTGTCAGGTAATAATTGGCGAGGAATACTGCTTGTGCGCAGCGACGATGCCACCAGATTTCACGATGAAATGGCCACTGATTTCCTTGCTTATCTCAGCGACATCGTGTCCCTGGTCATCGATCCCTGGGTCGCGAAAAGGGGGTAGCAATGACGTCCAAGCATCATCGACCGTTAATCGATGATATCGATGGGTTTCTCGCCACGCTCGGCGCTTACTCGAACAACACCCAATTGGCCTACCGCCGCGACCTAGCTAAATTCACTAATTTTCTGCAGGCGAATGACTTGCTTGATTGGGATCAAATTGATTCTCAGACGATCCGTGCGCTCGTCGCGAGTGAACACCGCAACGGGAAAAGTAGCCCGACTTTGGCGCGGCTCCTGTCGGCGTTGCGCGCGTTGTTTGCCTATTTAATTGAACGCAAGCTGGTTACGAATAATCCGGCAATTGAGGTTCGTGCTCCAAGACAAGCTAGGAAATTGCCGAAAGTTCTCGATGTTGATCAAACAGCGATGCTGCTCACTGCCAAACCGACTGGCTTTCTCGGTTGGCGCGACCTTGCTATGTGGGAGTTGTTATATTCCAGTGGCCTTCGTGTTTCGGAACTCGTCGATATCAATGTCGGTGATCTAGACGCGGCCGAGGGCGAAGTGCGAGTGACTGGCAAAGGCAACAAGGAACGCATAAGTCCGGTCGGACGAACCGCTCTTCAAGTGTTGGAAAAATGGGTGGCTCACAGGACGCCGGTAGCCAATGAAAACGAGCGTGCGCTTTTCGTCAGCCACAAAGGGTTACGCTTATCGACTCGGACTGTACAAAAACGACTCGATCGATGGGCGTTGTCCCAGGGCTTGGAAACCTCAGTACATCCACACATGTTGAGGCACTCGTTCGCAACTCATATGCTGGAGTCGTCAAGCGATCTGAGAGCCGTTCAAGAGTTACTCGGACATTCGAGCATCGCTACGACGCAAATCTATACACATCTTGATTTTCAGCATCTCGCAAAAGTCTACGACGCGGCTCATCCACGTGCCCGTCGCAAGCCCTCGTAGTCCGACAATCAGGCTCCTAGGACGGACACGTTCCCGACGCCGCGGAGCCTAAAGTCGACTCGCCATCGTTCCCGGTTCAAATTGAGATTTCGTGTACAATTTAAGCCTCATTTGAGAACACATTAGATCTAGATGGAACGTATTCGATCGACCACGATTTTATCAGTGAGGCGGCCCGGACATGTGGTCGTTGGCGGCGATGGCCAAGTTTCGCTTGGCGACACTGTGCTAAAGTCCAACGCGCGCAAGGTCCGCCGCCTTTATCACGATAAGGTGCTGGCGGGATTTGCAGGTGGAACGGCAGACGCATTCACCCTATTTGAACGCTTCGAAGCGAAACTGGAGAAGCACCAAGGGAATCTGTTGCGCTCAGCGGTAGAACTCGCAAAAGATTGGCGCACGGACCGAATGCTGCGTCGGCTGGAGGCCTTGCTAATAGTCGCTGACGGGGATCACTCGTTAATCGTGTCAGGAACAGGCGATGTTATCGAACCAGAGGATTCTGTTCTTGCCATAGGATCCGGAGGGCAATACGCGACGGCCGCGGCACGTGCCTTAGTTGAAAACACCGAGTTGGACGCCGAGACGATCGTCCGCAAAGGTCTAAAGATAGCTGCCGATATCTGCGTTTACACGAATACGAATATCGTCGTCGAAGTCCTCGGATTCGAGCCAGGGAAGAACTAGTAGGATGCAGGCCTTGACCCCCCAAGAAATTGTCGATCAGCTCGATCACCATATCGTTGGCCAAAGTGCAGCGAAGCGCGCCGTTGCGATTGCGCTGCGTAATCGCTGGCGCCGTTCCCAAGTAGAGCCGGGATTACGCAATGAGATCACACCGAAAAATATTTTGATGATTGGCCCGACAGGGGTCGGTAAAACCGAAATCGCCCGCCGCTTGGCCAAACTATCCGGTGCGCCCTTCATTAAAGTAGAAGCAACGAAGTTTACCGAGGTGGGTTACGTCGGGCGCGACGTCGAATCGATCATCCGCGATTTGGCCGACGCTGCGGTGAAAATGGCGCGCGATATCGCGGTCGCCGACGTTCGGCAACAGGCCGAAGACAGCGCCGAGGAGCGGGTGTTGGATGCGCTTTTGCCGGGGCCGCGTGGTGCCGAGGGCGTGAGCGAAACCGACGAGTCGTCAACTCGTCAACGATTTCGAAAGATGCTCCGAGAAGGCGCCCTAGACGACAAAGAAATCGAACTCGAGCTCGAACAGGCGAACGTCGGCGTTGAGATAATGGCGCCGCCCGGGATGGAGGAAATGACCAGTCAGCTGCAAGGTATGTTCCAAAATCTGGATACTGGGCGCAAACGCCGCCGCCGTCTTCAAGTTGCGCATGCGTTACGGCTTTTGACTGATGAAGAGGCCGGAAAATTAATTAACGAAGACGACATCCGTGCCGCGGCAGTCGAAAACGTTGAGCAGAATGGCATTGTCTTCATAGATGAGATCGACAAGGTCGCGCGCCGTTCAGAGACGAGCGGCCCAGATGTCTCTAGAGAAGGCGTGCAGCGCGATCTGCTACCACTAGTAGAAGGTTGTACGGTGAGCTCGAAATACGGGATGCTCAAAACTGACCACATTCTGTTTATCGCCTCCGGCGCATTCCATCTATCAAAGCCGTCCGATTTGATTCCTGAATTGCAGGGGCGCTTACCGAACCGAGTTGAACTTGGCCCGCTAGGCGTCAGTGATTTTACGCGGATCTTGACCGAGCCCGACGCTTCCTTAACCGAGCAATATCAAGCGCTCCTTGCGACCGACGGGATCATGATCGAATTCGCAAGTGACGGGATAGCGCGCATCGCCGAGATCGCGCACAGAGTCAATGAACAAAGCGAGAATATCGGAGCGCGACGACTCTACACAGTTATGGAGCGGCTGCTGGAATCGCTTTCGTTCGGGTCTCCTAATCAAGAACCCGGACCGGCAATTCTAATCGACGCGGCCTACGTTAATCAGCACCTCGACGGCCTAATGGCAGACGAAGATTTGGCCCGTTACATATTATAGTTTGGCAATTATGGCGACTCGAATCCCAACCAATATCGTTCTTCATCAGCAGTCTCGTATCCTCGAAATCGAATTCGATGACGGTGCAACGTTCCGACTGCCCTGCGAGTTTCTTCGCGTACATTCCCCTTCAGCCGAAGTCCGTGGGCACGCGCCAGGGCAGGGAACGCTACCTCTAGGAAAATCTAGTGTCGGCATAAAGCAAGTTGAACCCGTCGGAAATTACGCGGTTAAGCTCGATTTCGATGACGGACATAACACCGGGCTATATTCTTGGGACTACTTGTACGAGTTGGGGCAGGACCAAGATCGATTGTGGAGTAAATACCTTGAAAAGGCGCGGCGACTGAGCAATGACTGACCCACAAAGCGGTCACACTCGAACGGTTGATTTTGGTTTCGAGTCGGTTGCCGCCGAGGAGAAAACGCGGCGCGTAAAAGCGGTCTTCGATTCGGTAGCGACGCGCTACGATGTCATGAATGACTTGATGTCTTTCGGCATGCACCGGGTGTGGAAAAGATTGGCAGTGCTGGCGGCGATGGTGCGTAGCGATGATCAGATTCTAGATCTGGCTGGCGGCAGCGGCGATCTGACCCGTTTGTTTGCCGAGCGTATTGGCCCAAAGGGCCACGTAATTATCTCCGACATCAACGATGAAATGCTAGGCGTCGGTCGTGATCGTTTGATCGACGCTGGGCTCAACGAGAAAATTTCAGTTGTGCAGGCAAATGCCGAATCACTGCCTTTCCCATCACAATCGTTTGACGTCGTCAGTATTGCTTTCGGACTTCGCAACGTGACAAATAAAACGGCTGCACTCGCCGAGATGTACCGTATGTTAAAGCCCGGTGGACGCGCACTCATTTTGGAATTCTCAGAACTTAAGGTGCCAGTACTACAGAAATTCTATGATACGTTTTCGTTCCGCGTGTTACCTAAGCTCGGTCAGATGATTGCTAACGATAGTGAGAGCTACCGCTACCTGGCGGAGTCTATTCGCGTCCACCCGAATCAAGATGCGTTACTGTCCATGATGGAAGCGGCCGGGTTTGAGCGATGTCGTTATCGGAACATGGCTGGCGGTGTCGTGGCATTGCACGACGCAATACGAGCATAAGCCGTGGCGCACCTGGCAGGGTCCGACGAGCGGCGAGCAAGGAACAGTGGGTGGACGAATAGCGCCATCGAGCGAATAAACG
Source organism: Gammaproteobacteria bacterium (assembly GCA_047611805.1). GTDB lineage: Bacteria > Pseudomonadota > Gammaproteobacteria > UBA11873. The sequence goes on along the minus strand of JBLFWX010000013.1, from coordinate 54,236 downwards.
TTTTACTGAATCGAACTATCCAGGACGACGAAAAAACTCACCACTTACTTCACGAACTCGGCCGCTGCTCGATAGCATTTAAGCTCCGCGGCACCGATAGCGCAGTGACAGCGAGCATCCAAAACGGCTCAGTGATGATGTCTCGAGGCATTGAAGGTTCCCCAGATGTTTTGATCGAAGGCAGTATCAGCGATTTCATCGCGATGGCTCGGACTCAGCGCGATGGCACGAGCTTGGCGGCTGGAAAAGTGAATATTCAGGGAGATCTCGCGACCGCTCAAAACGTGCAAACGCTGATCGCTGGAGCATCTTTTGACTGGGAAGAACTCATTGCCAGACGCACTGGCGATGTCGTTGCGCGCCGCATCGCTAGGGGGATCCAAAGTGGGGTCGGCTGGTTACAACATGTGCACCGTGCGCTCGAGCGGGACATGGATGAGTACCTCCATTATGAAATGCGGCTGGTGCCAACGGCCCGAGAGATCGAAGAATTTATTCAACGTGGCGCGGTGGTTGCGGCGGACGTTGATCGACTACAAGCTCGAATCGATCGGCTACGCCGAATGCACAAACTAAATTGATCACACCAGGACAATTTTTCCGTATTGTGGCGATTCAGCGGATTATGATCCGCCACGGACTCGACGAATTACTATTTACGACTCCGTTATTACGCTCGCTAAGTTTTCTCCTCTACTTGCTGCCATGGAATTGGTTCCGACGGGAGCACGGGCCACGGGCTATTCGGCTACGGATGGTGCTCGAGCAGTTAGGCCCGATTTTCATAAAGTTCGGTCAGATACTTTCTACTCGTCGCGATTTTCTGCCTGATGACATCGCCGAAGAACTTGCACGATTGCAGGACAATGTCGCACCGTTTCCCGGCGAGTTAGCCCGATCGATTGTCGAGAAAGCTTACGGCAGTAGCGTGGCGGAAATGTTCCTCGAATTTGATGAGAATCCGCTTGCGTCTGCGTCGATCGCGCAAGTCCACGCGGCAACGCTGCAAGATGGTCGTGAGGTGATCGTTAAAGTCGTACGGCCAGATATAAAAAAGACTATTGAACGCGATATTGGGTTGATGAAGATCCTGGCACATGCCGCTGAGCGCTATTCTTCGCAAGGAAAAGAATTGCACCCAACAGGTGTCGTTGAGGAATTGGAGAAAACGATTCTGGACGAACTGGATATGATGCGTGAAGCAGCTAATGCATCTCAGTTACGCAGAAATTTCGCCGATTCCCCCAAGATGTATGTGCCGGAGATCGTGTGGTCTCACACACGTCAGAACGTCTTGGTGATGGAGCGCGTGTCCGGTATTCCGATTGGTAATATTAGCGAGCTACGCGCGGCCGGGGTCGATCTGCATCAACTCGCGGAGACCGGCGTAGAGATATTTTTTACGCAAATATTCAGAGACCATTTTTTTCACGCGGACATTCATCCAGGAAACATTTTTGTCAAACCGGGTGCTGATGGGGCGCCGGCGGTGTACGCCCCGGTTGATTTTGGGATCATGGGATCTTTGAGCGAGTTCGATCAAAGGTACTTGTCAGAAAACTTCTCCGCACTGTTGGATAAGAATTATCGGAAGGTCGCAGAGTTGCATGTGGAATCGGGTTGGGTTCCGAAAGATACGCGGGTTGATGAGTTCGAGTTCGCGATCCGCACGGTCTGCGAACCCATATTCGATCGACCGGTTAAGGACATTTCCGTCGGAGCATTGCTACTACGGCTCTTTCAAACGGCGCGCCGTTTCCACATGAAAATATTGCCACAGCTTTTGCTGTTACAAAAAACCATCGTCAACGTCGAAGGAATCGGGCGCCAACTAGATCCCGATCTGGATTTGTGGCGCGCTGCCAGGCCTTCCCTCGAGGCATGGATGAGTGATCGCGTCGGTATCCGGTCAATGTTGCGCAGCACTCGACAGAACGCCCCAGCTTGGATTGACCGATTGCCCGAATTACCTGCGATGACTTTTGAAATACTCGACCATATCCGTGCAGGTAAGCTTCAAGTTGTCAGTAGTGAGCCCGAACTGAAAGAGATCCGCTACGAGATCGAGAGGATGCACAGGCGGCTGGTCTTTGCTGTGATTGGCGTGGGCTTGATTATTGGCGCTGGTGTACTGAACGGCGTGTCGATACAAACGTCGCGTATGGTTGGACCGCTACCTTTGAGTGTATGGGTTCTCGGTGGTGTTGGGGTAGTGGCGTTGTTCGCTGCCTTTAGGCGCCGACGGTTCTGAACGGGGTAGTCGGGGAGCTTTCGGCTGCGCTGCGTGACGATATTTTCTTACGTAGTCACTGAGTTTAATTAGCGCAACGTCGTTATCGGCTGGTCGCCAGTCTCGTAACACCGCGATTGTAATCTTGTGGGGATGAGCTATGCCTAGCGCGTGCCCCCTTGTCTTCGCTTGCTCTACTAAGCGTACTAACTGCGCTGTTACGTGCGCGTGCGTGCGAACGTTATCGATAAAAATATCGCGAGCTACGCTCGGAATTTCGGCGAGGCGCGCCTCGCGAAGCGCGAGAGTATTTTGAATTGTGCGACTGTCGACGAAAAACAAACCATCGTGGTTATGAATCACTTGCATGAGCCAACGCATCGGCTCGAGTTCACCCGTGAGACGGCTTCCCATGTGATTGTTCACACCGATTGCGTATGGCACGGCGGCGAATGATTCGAGGAAGCTGTTCTTAATTTCATTTTGAGACATCTCTACCCGTAGCGCACCCGGTCCAAGTAGATGATTATTTCTCTGTGCTTCCATAGGGAGATGCAATATGACCTCCTTGCCTATGTCGTTGGCATATTGCGCGAGATCTTTCGTGTGGGGTGCAAAGGGGAGGACCGCGAGCGCAAACGCTCCCTGTAATTCAATGGTTTGCCGGCCCTGCGTGGCGTCATAACCAATGTCATCGACGATGATCGAAATTTCCGGCAACTCGGTTGGCCCCGGGCCGCTCCCGACGCAAGCTGCCATGAGAAAAGCGGAAATGCTAAGAAACAAATCCGAAACGTAGCTTGCTTAAGTGATCCACCTCGAATGCTATCGACGTTCTTAGTTTGACGCCGCACGCGAGCGTATCAGGTGCATACCTTTGAGCAAATTCAATGCCTCGTACAACTCGAAGTCAGACTCGGCCAATAATCGACTTTCGGAGGCGGCTGTTTCGTCGGCCGAATCGCCTTTGTCGCTATTTTCTAAATGGCCAGAAAGGTTAGATTCCTTGACGAAATCCGATTGCCGGCTGTCAGTCCTGGATAATTTCACTTTTTCTATTTCTATATCCGGAATGATCCCTTCTGCTTGAATTGATCGGCCGGACGGCGTGAAGTAGCGTGCAGTCGTCAATTTCAATGCTGCGTTGTTGCTCATTGGCATGATTGTTTGCACTGATCCTTTACCGAAGGACCTTCGCCCCATGATGATGGCACGCTGTCGATCTTGCAGCGCGCCGGCTACGATCTCCGAAGCGGACGCCGAGCCTTCATTGACGAGCACGATCAGCGGTGCGCCGTCAATTAGGTCAGGTGGTTTTGCGTCGAATTCGAGCTCTGAATCTTGAGCTCGTCCTTGCGTATATACGATCCTGCCCGATGTCAAAAATACGTCCGATACAGCAACTGCAGCACCTAGTACGCCGCCCGGATTATTTCTGAGGTCTAAGACTAAGCCATTCAATTTGCCATCTTTATTGATGAGATCTTGCACTTGCTTTACAACATCATTACCTGTTCGAGACTGAAAGTGGGAAATGCGAACGTAGCCGAATCCCGGTTCGAGGAACTTGCTTTTCACGCTTTGGATCTGGATTACGGCGCGGAGAATTTTGAATTCCAGCGGCTTGTCCTGGCCTTCGCGCAACACTGAAATGCGAATTTCAGTACCAGATTTACCGCGCATCAGCTTCACCGACTCGGCGAGTCCGATGCCTTTTATGGGCGTATCGTTGAGCCGAATAATGACATCCCCGGCTTGGACACCTGCGCGTTCGGCAGGCGTATCATCGATGGGCGCGATGACTTTCAGGAAGCCATCCTCCATCCCAACTTCTATGCCTAAGCCGCCGAACTCGCCGGTAGTTCCCTCTTGTAGCGACAAATAGCTATCTGCATCCAGATACGACGAATGTGGATCGAGGCCAGCAAGCATGCCGCGAATAGCTTCCTTGAGTAGCGCCTTATCGGTTATTGGTTCTACGTAGTCTTTTTTAATCTTATGAAATACCTCGACGAGGATCCGAATGTCGTCGAGCGGGATAATTTCACTTTCAGCTTTCGCGACATCCGTATTTGCGTCCCTGGCGTCTAGACGATCATCTGCCAACGAACACTGGTAAACACCCATGAGGCACAACGCGATTACTCTCAATTCTTTGCGCATCGAAATTCAATTCCTCTAATGCCCGTCGCGTGCTCGCGATAGGGCACTGATATTGGATAGATTACGTGTCTCTGATTTCTCTTAAATGCAACCAAAACGCGATCTGTTCGTCGATCCGACCGGGTAGTTACTCATTTACCGTCGAGCGTCTTAAGCAGCTACTTTGCCGAAGCCAGCGGGCGCCTCATTGGATCGTCGGACACTCTTCACTATCAGTTTCGGCACCAGAGTTGCGGATCTTCAGCGATTCCGTTTTGCCTGATCTCGAAATACAACCCGGTTTTCACGCGTCCGCCAGTATCTCCGACGGCGGCAATAACTTCTCCTGCCTCGACGTCGTCGCCACTATCCTTGTACAGCTCCTGGTTATGTCCGTAAAGGCTCATGTAGCCGTCGCCGTGATCAACTATCACCAATTGCCCCAAGCTTCTGAACCAATCAGAAAATGCGAGTTTCCCGCTAGCAGTTGCTTTAACATCGCTACCTGGTTTTGATTCTATTACGACTCCGTTCCAATTCGCACCGCCTTCGTGCATCGCCCGGCCGAAGCTTTTGTGATGGCTCCAGTAGCAGGCCACCTCAGTTGCCCTTTCAACTCTCGAAATGCTGCGCTCGTGGGCGGCGCTGCGTCGTCGTCGGGAGTGACCTCGTCGACCAAAGTGCTCAACTGCGTTTCGTTATTTTGAAAATGACCGAGTGCGTTATCGCTTCCGTCTAGCAATTGCTCGAGTGCAAGTGCTAGGTGGCTGCGCCCCGCAAGCGCTTCGGCCAGGATTCCAAGCTGTGAGCGCGATTGGTTTTCCGATTGTCGTAACTTATCCGCTTCTAACTTAAGCGCCGCGCCTAACTCATTAACACTAGCCAGTCGCCGTGAATATTCGGCGAGTTTCGACGCGCTGCTTGCTGCAACGTAATCATAGTATTGGAGATAACGTTGCAGTTCGGAAATGTTCTTACCGTTAAGCAAAACCTTAATTTTCGGTTGACTCCACAAAGCATAGCGGGCAGCAACTATCGCGCCGAGCCCTTGAGCGGTATTTCGTTGAGTGCGCAGCAACGATTCTCGCCGCTCAGTCATCTTGTCAATCTTTGATTTTTTCTCGTCTAGCTGTGCTCGGAAGTTTTCATTTTCCTTGTGCGCTGTATACAGAAGACGCTCAATGTCTAAAACTTCCTGGCGCGCGTTATCCGTCTTAATTCCGTCGCTAGCGAGGGACTGCTCAAGTTTCTCGACCCTTGGACAAAGCTGTTCGAGCTTGTCATCGGACGCTGCAACCAACGTAGTTGTGCAGTTGAACCCGGCGATTGAAAAAACGCGGACGTTTTTTAATGTTCTCGAAGCTAAAACTGGCCAGTGTGACGTTGCTAGAATGTGCTTAGACAATCTCCGGTTCCGAGCGAGCGTCATGTCACGCTGCATATTACGCAGCTCGTTGGTCACCTTTTTTTAGAGCAACAAGTGAACTCCCGGTCATCTCTGGGGGTATTTCAATTTCCATGAGTGCCAGCATCGTTGGCGCAATGTCGCTGAGACAGCCATCGGACGCCATTTCGGCGGCCCGGCCAATATAAACTAACGGGACCAGATTGCTGGTATGCGCGGTGTGCGCTTGATCAGATACAGCGCTACGCATTTTCTCGGCATTTCCATGGTCTGCAGTTATTAGTATTTCCATGCCGCGGGCTTGGGCTGCACTTACTACTCTTGCCAGACAAGCGTCTAGCGCCTCGATGCATTGAACCGTTGCCGCAAAATTACCCGTATGTCCCACCATATCGGCGTTCGCGTAGTTGCAGATGATCGTGTCGTAGGTTTGGCTTGAAATTGCCTCGACGAGCTTATCGGTAACCTGAATTGCGCTCATCTCCGGTTGGAGATCGTAGGTCGCGACGTCCGGTGACGGGATTAGCAGTCGATCTTCGCTGTTCGCCGGCTCGTCCCGCCCGCCGTTAAAAAAGAACGTCACATGCGCATATTTTTCTGTTTCTGCGATTCTCAATTGACGTAGGCCCTTCGTCGCAACCCAATCTCCGAAAGTATTACGCAAGTCGATCGGCGCAAATGCGACCGGGAAATCGAAACGGTCGCCATAACTCGTCATCGTGATGAATTCTTGAAGCGCTACGACGCGATCGCGAACAAACCCATCGAATTTATCCTGGGTAAGGGCGGCGCTTAGCTGGCGTGCTCGGTCTGCGCGAAAATTGGCGAAAAATACCAAATCCCCGTCATCGAGATGAATGGGTTTTGAGTCGGCCCCCGTGATTGCTGTGGGTGCGACAAACTCATCGTTTTCGCTGCGTTCATAGGCTTGCTTCAGAGCGGTTAGCGGATCGTTACATTCATACGTCGCACGTCCGTCGACAATGAGTCGATAAGCACTGGCGACTCGGTCCCAGTTTTGATTGCGGTCCATGGCCAGGTAGCGGCCGATTATGCTTGCGAATTGCCCCACACCAAGATCGTGAAATTTCTTCTTCAGCCTTTCGATTGATCCGGCGGCACTTTGTGGGGGGGTATCTCGACCATCGAGAAAGGCGTGCAAATAGATCCGCTTAACACCACAGCGGGCGGCCATCTCGATGGTCGCGACGATATGGTCTTCGTGACTATGGACCCCCCCAGGTGAGAGTAAACCAAGTACGTGGAATGCCCGATTGTCGAGCGCGATTCGCTCGAGCGCGGGACGCAGCACCGGATTATCGAAAAAGCTCCCGTCGGTGAGCGCTCGCGAAACGCGAGTGAGATCTTGATCAATCGTCCGTCCGGCTCCGAGGTGCATATGGCCGACTTCTGAATTGCCCATCTGCTCGTGGGGCAATCCCACTTCGGCTCCCGAACAATGAATCAATGAGTTAGGATACGTGCTCCAAATGCGGTCCCAGTTGGGCGTGTGGGCGCTATGGATGGCGTTGAATTCGGGATCATTACTATGTCCCCAGCCATCCAATACCAGCAACATAATTGGGTGGTCGACAATACTCATAAAATCCTCGTCTAGGCAGATGTCGTCGGTCCATTAGGATTGTTTTCTCGGGCTGCATCTGTGAGGCTCGAAATCCGTTTAAATTTACAGCTCGTGCTGCGTGCGAATCGCGTGACAGTGTATCATAGCTCGCTTTACGCGCAGGGCCTGGCCCCGCCTGTGAATCGCACCCAAATCCGAATAAGCAAGTATCGATTATGTCTCAACTGTCTGAATTCGCCGCGAACCACTTGATCCTAGTTAGTGCATTTTCTTTCATACTCGCACTTCTCGTCATAAACCTCCTCCAAGGTGGAGGGTCGCGCGCGATCCTTCCAATTCAAGCCGTGCAGCTACTGAATCGCGAAGACGCGGTAATCGTTGATATACGCGATGAGGCCGAATTTAAGGACGGGCACATAATCAATGCGCAACACATTCCGCGGGCCGATTTGAAGTCGCGAACGGACGAATTAAGGAAATTCAAGGACCGCCCGATTGTGGTCTGCTGCGCGAACGGCACCTCATCGGCTTCGGCGCTACGCGAACTGAGCACTGCGGGATTCGAGAACGTACACAGTCTAAAGGGTGGAATTTCGGCCTGGCGGGCTGACAACTTACCGTTGACTTAAGCGCGAACATGAGCGCATGGACTAAGCAAAATTTCAAAAGAGATAGGATGACTTATGGCTGAAGACAATTCTGAACCTGTTGCGAACCCGCAAAGTACGGGGCAGCTCTCGATCCAGAAAATTTATGTGAAAGATCTATCTTTCGAAGCGCCGAATACACCAGGCGTGTTTACCGAAAAGCTAAATCCGACCGTCGATATCAATTTTGCTACCGAAACGTCGACTTTAGGAGAGGACCAGTTCGAAGTTGTACTGGCGGTGACGGTCACCGTGAAACAGGACGAACGAAACGTCTATCTCGTCGAAGTAAAACAGGCCGGTATTTTTAAGATCAGCGGATTCCCTAGCGAACATTTGCCGGCAATTCTGGCGACAGCGTGCCCGAACATACTGTTCCCGTACGCTCGTGAAGTGACATCGGAAATTGTCGCAAAAGGAGGCTTTCCGCAGATTTTGCTTGCACCAGTTAATTTCGATCAAGTGTATGCGCAAGAGCTTCAGCGGCGCCAGCAAGCTGAAGAAAAAGCCGCCACTCATTGATGGCTAAGGGATAGATCAGGTCGGCACCACTTGTTCTATCGTGTCGACTTCTATCGTATCGACGGCGCTGGGATGTCCTGAGTCTGTGAAATGACGGTTGCTAAATCGCGCACACTCGTTCTCGGCGCCGGCGCTTGGGGTACGGCTCTCGCTTTGTCGCTCACCCGCAACGTCGACAACGAGGTGTACCTGTGGGGTCGTGACCGGCTGGCGATGCAAAAGATTCGTCAGCAAAGGGTCAACGAGCACTACCTTCCAGGAATTGCCCTTCCCGATTCACTGCACGTTTTGGTCGACGAGAGCTTTCCCGAAGAAATCGATTTAATCATTGCCGCAGTTCCCTTTCAAACTTTGCGCGACGTACTGACGAGCGTTGTCGGGAAGATTAGCGGTTTAGGCTGTATTGCATGTGCTTGCAAGGGTATTGAGAAGGGCACGTTGTTGCGCGCCGATCAAATCGTCGCTGAGGTAACATCATCGAGTACGGACTTCGCGATAGTATCGGGCCCTAATTTTGCGATAGAGGTCGCCGAGCAGCGTCCAGCTGCGATCACGATCGCATCGACGAACGACCGGTGGGCACAAGAGCTCGTTCGACGGTTTCATGCAGAGTCTTTTAGACCGTACTCCAGCGAAGATATTATTGGCGTCCAGATTGGCGGTGCATTGAAGAATGTCATCGCCATAGCCGCTGGAATTTGCGACGGGCTAAATTTAGGCGCGAATAGTCGCGCCGCACTGATCACGCGTGGCCTCGCAGAAATAACTCGATTTGGTGTCGCGCAAGGGGGCCAACTTGAAACGTTCATGGGTTTATCGGGTCTCGGCGATTTGGTCCTGACCTGCACTGACGATAAGTCACGCAACCGCCGCTTCGGATTGAGGCTCGCTCATGGTGCGAGCGTGCGCGATGCGATAGCAAATGTCGGTTTGGTGGAGGGGGCTACGACGGCGACAGCACTGGTTAGGCTCGCTGACCAAATGAATATTGCGTTACCTATTTCTCGAGAAGTTGCCGACACCGTCGCTGGTGTCACTTCGCCACAGCAAGCGGTACAAAACTTGCTCGCAAGAGATCCGGTTGCAGAATCGGCGGGGCTGACCCGAGCGACCCAAGAGTCGCGATCGCGACTTCCTGAATAAGGCCCCGTTCGTGCGCGAGGCCGGTTTTCTTAACTCCGGCAATCTTTATTCGTCCGTCTTGTGGAAATCGTCACAAAGCGGTCCATTATCTTCAAAGAATTCGCGAACTCCGCCGAACTCAATGACTCGTTATGCGCCTAATGTGTCACAGACGAATATAGTGGTCCGAACGTAGACTAATGGCGACCAAATCGTCGACGCGTGCGCTCGACAAAAATGATGACATGAGGTGGTATCAATGAAATGGAGATTCCTGGCCCCGTGGAAAGATTTTATTGCGGCTTCTGTCGTCATAGGGGTGGTTACGATATTGGTTGGCAATGAATTCGAAAGACGCGAGGCGCAACGCCGTTCTAGCTCTCTCGATGGACTTGCAGGCAGCCTCCGTAGCGCGGCGGCATTCGCTCATTCGATTTGGCTTGACGCAGATGTTGCTGCCGGCGTCGTCAAATTCGGCGATGAGCGAGTTATCGACATTGACTTGTTGACAGGGTATCCGGCGGCGAGCGCCGAGGGGATCTATGGAGTCATTTCCGACTTATCCGGGTTCACCGCGGTTCACGAAGGCAGCGTCTATGTTTTTTCCCTGGCAGGTGTTTCGCCGTTAAAGTGTAAGGTCACCTACCAAACTGGCGATCGTGCAGGCGAGCCACCAAGCGTAACGGTGGTGAACAACAATAACGGCGGGGATTGCTATTAACGCCTCGTTTATTGGGTAGCCCGGTAAACGGAATTGGTCTTCTATGGCGGGTGTTGTGTCCCGCTTCGAGACGGAGTCAGGCTTAAATTCCATCAACGATACCGCACTGGCGCCACGCTTCATAAACCACGACCGCAACCGCGTTAGACAAATTCAAACTTCTGCTTGACCCGATCATGGGTAGTCGACGAACAAAGTGAGGATCGTAGGACTCCAGGATATTCTTCGGCAGTCCTCGCGTCTCAGGTCCAAACATAAATACATCGCCGGGGCGAAACTCAGCGTCAAAGAAGTTATTTCGCCCATGTGTCGATAGCGCAAAAATCCTCGATTTTTCGTGTATGCCCATAAAGTCCGAGTAATTCGCGTGCACGTTAAGCTTTGCGTACTCGTGATAATCCAATCCGGCTCTTTTTAACAACCGGTCGTCGAGCTTGTAGCCAAGCGGCTCGATTAAATGCAGCGCCGCGCCGGTATTCGCGCAAAGGCGTATAATATTGCCCGTGTTAGGCGGGATTTCAGGCTCGTATAGCGCAACGTGGAACATTTTTTTAGCAGCTCTCTGTAAATCTTATGACACACTCGATTTCGCAATCCAGCCCGGAACTCACGATCGAATTTTGCGGTTTGATGTTTTCGTCTCCGCTGGTTCTACTGTCCGGGTGTGTCGGGTTCGGCGAAGAATATACACGGGTCGAAGGCTTTTCAAACCGCGATGTCGGCGCAATCTGTCTGAAAGGGACCACGTTGGAGGCGCGCCTCGGTAATCCCGCTCATCGAGTTAGCGAAACCTCGAGCGGCATGTTGAACGCTATCGGCTTACAGAATCCTGGCGCGCGAAACGTAGTCGAGCATTATCTGCCGTTACTTGATTTCTCTGAGACTCGATTTGTCGCGAATGTTTCGGGGTCAACCGTCGAGGAGTACGAGGCCGTTACTCGTATTTTCGACGACTCGCCGATCGACGCAATGGAAATTAATATTTCATGTCCGAACGTCAAAGAAGGTGGCGTAGCGTTTGGGAACGATCCCGAGATGTCAGCGCGCGTAGTCGAGGCTTGTCGACGTGTAACGACGAAGCCGCTTATTACGAAACTCTCGCCGAATCAGACTGATATTGCCGACAATGCTAGGCGTTGTATCGAGGCGGGAAGCGACGCCCTGGCTGTGATTAATACGTTAATGGGCATGGCCATCGATATTCGTACACGCAAGCCGGTCATTGGTAATAATCAAGGTGGCTTATCCGGACCCGCAATTAAACCGATTGCTCTATTGAAGGTTCATCAGGTTTATCAAGTGGCAAAACATCATAAAATACCGATTATCGGTCAGGGTGGCGTCGGGTGCGCGAACGACGCAATCGAATTTATTTTAGCGGGCGCCTCAGCGGTGGGTATTGGCACGGCGCTATTTTATGAGCCGCTTATCTGTCCGACGATTAATCAAGGCATCAGCGATTACATGCGGGAAAATAACGTCACTCGAGTGGCGGACATGGTCGGCACGCTCGAGTTGTTCTAGATTAGCTTTCAAGTGATCCACTCATCGATCCTTGAGGAGCGGGCTGCGTGCCTTCGAATTCGTCGCCGATATCCCGTGCACATCGAGTCGAAACTTGCCGCGCGGCGCATTCGAACCCTGTCTCAGTTCTCCGTAGAGCGGATCAGCCGTTTCAGAAATACTTGCATCTCTTTTGCGGCCTGTTTATCGCCTTTCGATTCCGCAATGTCGATTCCAGTTCGGTAAGCTGCGATCGCATCTGCCGATTCACCGCACGAGGTCAACGCCTTGCCGAGAATTTTCCAGGCGGCTGAATAGCTTGGATCGAGTTCGACTGCCTTCTTCAGATGTAGCGCTGCTTGGTCGGGATCGTCGTCAATATACGCATTGCCCAAACTGAAGCGCAGCAGGGCGGTGTCCTGACCTGCCGCGAGCATCGCTTCGAACCGATCGATGAGTTGACTCATGAGCGCCAAAAAGCCGGCGTTAAGAGGACCAATAACGTAAATATTTCCAATCGACCCAGGATCATCGCGAATCCCAAAATGTACTTGGTGGTATCCGGAATCGAACCATAATTTGCGGCAACGTCGCCAAAGCCAGGACCCAAGTTGTTTAAGCATGCGGCGACCGCTGAAAAAGCAGTTACTTGGTCGAGCCCTGTGGCCATTACCGACAGCATGAGTACCGCAAATACGGCTACGTAGGTCGCAAAGAAACCCCACACGGCATCAACAACTCGATCGTTGACTGGGCGGCCTCCCATCTTAATTGTGATGATTGCGTTTGGATGGATAAGGCGATGAATTTCGCGACGACCTTGCTTGTAAAGCAACAAAATTCGCACGACTTTTATACCGCCGCCAGTGGACCCGGCACAGGCGCCGACAAAACTAGCGAAAAGCAGCAACAACGGCAAAAATCCCGGCCAACTTTGAAATTCGGTCGTAGTGAATCCGGTTGTCGTACCGATTGAAACAGCGTGAAACACGCCGAGCCTCAAACTTTGAACCCAATCTCCTTCAAATAGCGTTAAGGCGAGGCCACACGTGCATGTGAGACACACGACTGCCGTAACAGCAGCGTACATCTTGAATTCTGAATCGAATAGGTAAGGTTTGAAATTTCGATAACGCCAGGCGAGGAAATGCAATGAGAAATTGATGCCTGCGAGAAACATGAATACGACGGCGATGGTTTCGATGACGGCATCGTCGAAATAACCGAGTGATAAATCGTGCGTCGAAAATCCGCCAATCGCGACCGTGCTGAAGCTATGTGAAATCGCATCGAATAAATCCATGCCGGCCAAAAAATAGGCGAAGCCACAGGCCACCGTCAAACCCAAATAGATGTACCAAAGTGCTTTTGCGGTTTCGGTTATGCGCGGAGTCAATTTTGCGTCCTTCATAGGACCGGGTGTCTCCGCGCGATATAGCTGCATGCCCCCGACGCCCAAGATAGGAAGTATGGCCACGGCGAGGACGATGATCCCCATGCCGCCGAGCCATTGCAGTAATTGACGATAAAATAAAATCGACGGCGGCAGATGATCGAGCCCGGTAATAACCGTAGCACCAGTTGTCGTTAAGCCCGACAAAGATTCGAAGATGGCATCCGCAAGCGATATATTTAAACCCTCGACAAGTAAAAACGGTATCGCGCCGCTCGTGCCAAGCACGACCCAAAATAAAACAACGACGATAAATCCATCGCGAAGTTTCATATCTCGGTTGACCTTCCTTACCGGAAACCAAAGCGCCGCACCCGCGATGAATATAACCGCAATCGCAGTCGCAAACGCCCCTCGAGCCCCATCGCCGGTCCAGTGCGCGATAATAAGCGGCGGCAATAGCGCGAGACTAAATATAGACAATAAGAGCCCAAGTATTTTTTGGATTACCTTGATACGCACGTTTGCTTTACATGTGCTCTAGCGTGTTTTTGCGGTCGACGTTTTTTGTGGGCGGCGACGTTTGACGATTGCGCGGTTCATTTCCGTCAGCCAAGTGCATTAATCGTGTTCGAGGTGCCGCCAACTGCGAATCACCGAGTGCTTATAGGAACGTTACGCTGACTTGAAACAATCGCTCAACGTCGCGTACATGACGTTTGTTGGTGACGATCATGATGATGTGATCTTCCGCTTCGATCAATGTGTCGTGATGCACAATGATCACGCGATCGCCGCGTACGATTGCCCCTATGGTTGTTCCAGGCGGCAACTCGATATCGTCCAGCGTCCGACCTACGACCTTACTCGAATTACGATCGCCGTGTGCGATGGCTTCAATTGCCTCAGCTGCACCACGGCGTAGTGCGTGCACCTTAACGACGTCACCGCGCCGCACATGGGCGAGCAAACTGCCGATGGTCGCTTGTTGCGGGGATATCGCAATATCGATGATGTCGCGTTGCACCAGATCGACATAGGCCGCGCGATTAATTAGTGCCATGACTGTTTTTGCGCCGAGACGCTTCGCTAACATAGACGAAATTATGTTCGCCTCGTCGGCGTTTGTTAGTGCGCAAAAAACATCTGTTTGTTCGATGTTTTCCTCAATCAACAGATCTTCATCTGCAGCATCTCCGAGGAGAACGTAGGCATGCTTGAGTTCTTCTGATATCTCCAGGGCACGCTCTGGATTGCTCTCGATTATTTTGATATTGCACTGCTTCTCGAGTGCGAGTGCGAGTCGTTTGCCGATGTTACCGCCACCGGCAATCAGCACCCGCTTGTTCGGCGAGTCGAGCCGCTGAAATTCGCTCATCACAGCGCGAATATGTTTCGGTGTGGCGACAAAGAAAACATCGTCGCCTGTTTCAATAACGGTGTCGCCATTCGGGATGATGGGTTCATGACGGCGGTAAATTGCGACGACCCTGGCCTCGACACCGGGTAGCTGTTGCGGTAGTTCCTTTAGAGGATGCCCAACCAGTGGTCCGCCATAGAACGCGCGAGCTGCGACGAGTTGCACGCGGCCTTGCGCAAAATCCAGAACCTGAAGAGCGCCCGGAAACTCGATAAGGCGTCGAATGTAGTCCGTGACTTCTTGCTCGGGGCTGATCAGCACGTCGATCGGAAGGGCCTCTTGAGCGAAGAGTTCCGGCGCGTTTTGGTATTGAATTTCGCGAATTCGCGCTATCTTTGTTGGCGTGCGAAATAATGTGTATGCAACCTGACAGGCGATCATGTTCACTTCATCGCTGTTGGTTAGCGCGATGAGCATATCGGCATCCTGTGCACCTGCCCGTGCTAGTGTTTCAGGATGTGATCCGTGCCCGACGACGCCGCGTAGATCGAGACGATCCTGCAAGGCGTGCAAGCAAGCCGGATTTCGGTCGATGACAGTAATGTCGTTGGCTTCCCCACACAAATTAGCGGCCACCGAGGAGCCTACTTGTCCGGCGCCGAGAATGATTATTTTCATTCGCCGGTTAGTTCTTTGATCTGTTTTGGATCGATACCGAGGCTGCGTAATTTCCGGTATAGATGTGTCCGCTCGATTCCGACTCTTTCGGCGACTTTACTAACCGAGCCGTGCAAAGTGTGGAGCTGGTACTCAAGATAAGCTTTTTCGAATTTTTCGCGGGCTTCCCTGAGCGGTAGATCGAAGCCTGGAAATGGGAGTTCACCCTCGGGTTGGGGCCGGATTCCAAGTGCATAGTTTATTTCTTGGGTGGACACGGGCTCCGTACTGCCAAGGATCATGAGTCGTTGAACGAGGTTTTTAAGCTCACGAACGTTCCCGCCCCACCCGTACTCGCGCAACCGACCTTTGGCGCCTGCAGAGAATTCTCGTCGTTGGAGCCCTTCATTCGATTCAAACTGGTCCAGATAGTAGTTCACCAAGGAATCAATATCTTCGCTTCGGTCGCGAAGGGCCGGGACTTGCAGAGGCACAACGTTCAAGTGGTAGAACAAATCGTCGCGGAATGTGCCGTCTGCGACCGCGTCTGCGAGATTGCGACGCGTTGCCGCGATAACCCGCACGTCAATGCGTACCGGTTCCAATCCGCCAACTCGCAGCAATGATTCGTTTTCGAGCGCACTCAGCAGACGCGCCTGAGTGTTGAGGTCCATGTCTGCGATGTCTTTTAAAAATAACGAGCCGCCATTTGCTTGCTCGATTGAGCCGAAGGTCAGCTGACCATTGTGCTCCGTGCCGAAAAGTTCGGCGTCGGGGTTCTCGCGAGCCAGGCCCGCGACGCTCACTGATATGAATGGTCCATTAGCTCTAGGGCTAAGTTTATGGACAAGGCGTGCGATAACTTCCTTACCGGTACCCGATTCGCCGGTGATAAACACGGCTGTTTTATGTGGCGCGATCCTTCCTGCATCGGCGCGAAGCCGTTGTAATGCGACACTGCCACCAATGGGATCGTCGAGGGGTGTAACACCTTTTCTTAGGTCGACGTTTTCACGTTGCAGATCTGCCGTTTGTAATGCCCGTTGAACGGTGAGGACCAATTTCGCTATTGAAAGCGGCTTCTCGATGAAGTCGTAGGCGCCAAGGCGAGTTGCTTCAACTGCCGTTTCAACGGTTCCGTGTCCGGACATCATAATGACGGGCACATCGACATGCCCATTGTCGGACCATTCTTTAAGAAGCGTTATTCCATCGGTATCTGGCATCCAAATATCCAATAGGATCAGATCGGGCCGCCGTAGACGACGCGCCTCGCGAGCGTCAGCGGCGTTCTCTGCGACACTGATCTCGAACCCCTCGTCTTCAAGGATCTCCTTCAAGAGGCTTCGAATATCAGGTTCGTCGTCAACAACCAATATATGCGGCGAGCTCATTGCGTTATTCCTCGTTAGGCGGCAATCGCGTGCAGCGTGTTCAAGAGGCGTTTTCCTACACGGAAACTCAATTTATCACTCCAAAACGTACTACGCAGGCATCTGCGGCGGCGTAGGCTATTAGAGGCGCACGGAGAATTCGGCTCCGGTCGACCTGAATGCCGTACGTCGCGGATTCCACCGATGAATTTATGCGTACCCTCATCCCGCTGTTTCTACCGGCGAGCTTGGGCCGAGATGCGAATCGTCGGTCACTAGTCTCTTTTCAGCTTGGACAGCTAGTGTATCCGCAACACTCGTAATTGGCAGTCTGATTATAGCCACCGCCCCAGGCCCGGCATTATTTTCTAGAACCACAACCCCGCCATGTTCTTCCACAATCTTTTTCACGATCGCTAAGCCAAGCCCAGTACCCTTCTTCTTATTTGTGACATAGGGCTCAAATATATTCTCGAACAGTTCGTCGTTAATTCCTTCGCCTCGATCTTGCACGCGGATTTCGATGTAATTTTCTGCATCCGAAGCGAATAGCACTGTTTGCACTGAAACCCTCGGGTCGGACGCGTCAATAGACGCCTCAATGGCGTTTTTCACCAGATTGTTGACAACTTGGCGTAGGCGGCTGGTGTCGGCCGGCAGGTGAGGTAAATCGGGGTCCAGGTTTAATTCGAAAGAAATATTCCTGTGCGCACTTTCAAAGAGCTCAACTACGCCGCGCACCAAATCATTTAGATTAGTTACTTCAGTACTGATCTTAGGCGGACGGGCGTAATCCGAGAACGTATTAACCATGGATTTCATGGTGTCGACTTGCTGAATTATCGTTGAGGTCAGACGTTCAAGCGTTTTGGCATCTTCTTCGGACATCTTGTTTAAATATTTTTGTCGCAACCGTTCGGCGGACAACTGTATTGGCGTCAGAGGATTCTTGATTTCGTGTGCGAGGCGGCGCGCGACCTCGGACCAGGCGGCGTCACGTTGCCCTTCGATAAGCGCGGTGATGTCATCGAATACAATCACACTACCGACGGAACTCGCAGGACTCGTAGCCATTTGGGTACCGCGACACATCAGTACCCGTCGCCCGGTCGGCCTGAAGATAACGATTTGTTGCTGCCAACGCCCGTCATTCGTTGTGAGTAACGGTACGATGCCATCGACAAATGGTTTGAGGTGCTTTTTCGTTAAGACGAATTGAGTAAAAGACGTTCCCGAGATCGCTAGGCTTCCGAGTCCTAAAATCTCTCGAGCACTGTCATTGATTGTGGTGACCACGAGCGCTTCATCGAGTGCGATCACGCCGGATGAGAGCTGGCCCAGCACAGTATCTAAGTACTGGTGCTGCGCCTCCACTTCGCCTCGCGCAAGGGCCACTTTTTTCGTCATATCGTTGAACGAACGCACCAAAAAACCGATGTCGTCGTTGCTTTGTACCGGCAGGGAGGTTTCGTAGTCGCCGTCGGCGACCGCGGCAGTACCGGCCGCAAGATCGCGAATAGGTTGTACTAGGCGACGCGCAGAATAAAACGCGGCCCAAACGGCGGTGACGATGCTGAACAATAAGACAAGCGTTAAGGTCATCGCGAAACTGATTTTCAGCTTGTCGCGTAGATAACTTAATTCGTTGTATTCGGCGTAAGCGGATTCTACGCTGTCAGCGAGACGATTCAGTCGTGACGCGATGGGGTAGAGGGCATGAAGTACTTTTCGGCCTGAGCCAAGTGAAAGTTCCGGCACATTGACTGCCACACGGACGTAGAGCCCTGAATCTCGGATTGGGTCAAGGCCGACATAGCTCCGCCCTTGTTGCAACTGAAGTAAAATCGGATTGGGTGGTAAGTTCGGCACGATCGCCGTCGCGCCGGTGCTGCTGCCGATCAATCCGCCCTCCCGGGTTAGTAATGTGAGTTCTTCTGCGCCGCTGCGTTCGCGCAATAAATCGAGATCATGGGCGGCAGGTACCCCTGCGTTGGCAACGATTGTGCTATCGGGATGTCGCAAAGCATCCAGGTTAAGCGGCGTCGGTACGCGAGATCCGCGGCCCACTTCATAGGCCATTTGTTCTGTCACGCCGAGCAAGTCACGCATCTTCAGATCCAGCGCCGCTCGGCTCAGCTCCAATGAGTCGTTGAGCGCCCGATCAATTTCGACGTCGAACCAACTGTCGATACCCCGGCGCAGAAAATCTAACGAAAACCCGTATACAACAAGCACTGGCACGATCGCCAAAGTGACAAAAATCACCAACATTCTCAACGTCAGCCGTGCGCCGGCTTCGCGTCGTTGCAGTTGTTTTACTAGCCTGCGAATGTTGATCGCAATGAGCGCGACAAAGGCAAGGAGACCGATCGCATTCAGGATCAATAAAACGGAATAGGTTGCGCCGAACTTATCCGAGTTTTGAATGGCAGCACTCATTAGTATTAATGACGCTAGCAACGATAGGCTTAACAGCGAAACGGCAGCGAGTGCGCTCGCGCGACGTTTTAGCGGGGTAGTATCCATTGATACCATCCGCTCGACATGCGCCAACTTGGCGATACGTAGGCTATCGGTCTGATCGGTCCCGGTAGCGACTCTAAATCCAAGCGCGCACGAACACCAATTCGATAGTCAGAGGTAGGAATGAAATTCGTTTCATCGGCTATGGGCACGTCGCGAATTTTTCCGAGATCGGCAATAGCCGCATCCAGAGAGTTGTGGATACGACGCTCGTCGCTCAGTACATCTGTGATGACGTAGCGATCCGTCAAGGCGTGTCGCTCGATGCGGTAGCGCCTCGATAAATACACGATTTTCGGGTCCCAGATAAATCGTCGTTGTCGCTTGATCCTAAAATCCACGTCAATAAACAGAGCGACTCCGCTGCGTAGCGCTTCCATCGCGTCCTCACTAAAAACGAAATCCAATTCGGCGTTGACCACGACGACGTCGTCTACGATGTCCGAGTTCGCACTGATCACGGCAGCTGAACCCGCGGCGACGGTCGCCGGGGCCGCGGAAAACAAGCACGCCAGCGTCATCCAAATCGCGAACCCGGGCGTTAAAGCGGTGCATGACTTGCGGCGCACCTTCGCCCGAGAACTTAGGGTTACCATTGGTCGGGGGTCGCGGCCCGTAACAGCGACTTCAAAATCAGTGTTTTACCATCCGTGCATAGAAAAACCCGTCCATGTGGTCGTCCCCGGTTAGCGTTTGTCGACCGAAGTCAGTGGGAATACCCCAGTCGACATCCATACTTTCTAGATCCACTGCATCCGTCGCTGAAATAAAACGTCTAATGACGTCGTCATTCTCCGCCCTCAATATAGAGCACGTCGCGTAAACGAGTTTACCGCCTGGCTTGAGTAGCGGCCATAAAGCTTGAACTAACAGTAATTGCTGCCCCGCCAGATTCTCTATGTCGGCATCGCGACGGTGCAATTTGATATCGGGATGTCGCCGAATGACCCCGCTTCCAGAACACGGCGCATCGAGAAGTATTCGATCGAATTGCGTGCCGTCCCACCAGTCGTGCACTTTGATGGCGTCGGCGACTCTCACTTCGGCTTGGAGCTTCAGCCGCTCCATTGACTGCTCAAGTAAACTCATTCGCCCGGCCGAGCGATCCAGTGCAACGACTCTTAGCCGCCCCGAGCTTGATTCCAGAATGTGCGCGGTTTTGCCGCCCGGCGCGGCGCATGCGTCGAGGATGGTTCCGCTGGCAGGTAGATCAAGTACTGTTTTTGCCAATTGGGCGGCTTCATCCTGAACCGAAACGCTACCGGTATTAAAATCCGGTAGATTCTCGATTCCCACCGGGGTTTCGAGTCTTACGCCTTGCTCTGAGTGCGCCGATTTCGATGCTGCGATACCCACATCCGATAACAATTTGAGATAATTGTCGCGCGATGTTTTTTGCTCATTTATACGCAACGTAAACGGCGGCCGTTCATTGTTCGCTGCCAGTAGTTGCGGCCAATGCACCGGCCAATCTCGCCGCACAACGTTAACGAGCCACTCCGGATGAGCCGTTTCAGTGGCCGTCGAGCCGAGCGCAAGCAATCCGAGTTTGTCGGACTTTCTGATCGCATTGCGTAGCGTTGCGTTAACTAGCCCCTTTGCCCAAGGCTTTTTGAACATTGAACACGCCTCAACCGTTGCGCTGACGGCTGCGTGCGATGGCGTACTGAGGTACTGTAGTTGGTATAAGCCGACGAGTAGCAACATCTCGACATCACGATCGCGCTCGCGAAGCGGTCGGCTCATCAGGCTCTGTAACTGCGGTTGCAGGCGCCAATACCACCGCAATACGCCATAGACAAGTTCTTGAATAAATGCGCGATCGCGCGCTTCAACGTCCAACTTGGAGGCCTTTTCCAAAACGGCATCAAGTGATTTTCCGCTGCCAATCACTAGCGCGAGGACATTGGCTGCCGTACTGCGTGCGTCGCCCACCATCGGCGTTAATTCGTTCCCAACATTTGGCGGAAACCATTCGTAAACTCAGCCGCGGTCATGGCGCGTTTCCCTGCAGGTTGCAATTGAGTGATACGCAAAATACCGCTGCCTGTGGCGACATCGATGCCCTGTTCGTTGGACGCCACGATCGTACCAGGCGCCATGTTGCTTTCATTATCCAAAGCTGTTGCCCACCAAACTTTCACTTCTAGTGTCCCGATTTTCGCGGTCGACATGGGCGACGGATTTAAAGCGCGGATCTGGCGCGCCAATACTGCGGCACCCAACTGCCAGTCAAGGATACGATCAGCAGACGTTATTTTTTCCGCATAGACAACAGCTGATTCGTCTTGCGGGATTTCTCGGACTTCGCCCTGCAAGAAGTCATCGACGGTGAGTTTCAAACATTGCGCGCCAAGACTTGCAAGTTTGTCATGCAATGACCCACCCGTGTCCGAGGACTCTATCGGGCAGGAGCGTTGCCTCAGAACGGGTCCTGCGTCGAGCGCTTCGACGACCCTCATCATCGAGATGCCGGTAACAGAATCATTGGCCATAATGGCCCGTTGTATTGGCGCTGCGCCACGCCAACGTGGCAGTAATGAGGCATGGACGTTAAGTGCGAGTTTCGGTTGGCTTAGTATGCTGAGCGGTAATATCAAACCGTACGCTGCGACCACCAAGAGTTCCGCTTCGAGCGCGCGAAATACCTCGATGGCGGCGTCATCTTTGAGAGTTGCGGGTTGGAAAACAGGGATGTTGAGTTCATTGGCCGTCGACTTTATCGGACTGAGTTTTTCATGGCGTCCGCGTCCCGAGCGTCTGTCCGGCTGGGTATAGACCCCTACCAGATCGATTTCGGGATGCGCATCGAGTAGGCGAAGGCTCGCAACAGAAAACTCCGGCGTCCCAGCGAAGACAGTTTTACACTGGCGCGAACTCGATCGATTTTTAGGTTTCAACGGCTTAGTGCTGCCTTCGCGTCTGCTTTTCGAATCACGAAATCTAGATGGGAGCCGTAGGCCATTTGCTATGTACGCGTTCTTTAACGTGATCTTAAGGCGTGTATTGGGTGCCGTATACCCTTTTGGGTTTTCATACTCGTTCACTCGTTTGAACGGCGCGTGGCGCGCGTTCCTGCACAGTGAGCGGCGGCCAGCATGTTTGTTTAGAGTTGCTTTTGCGCTTTTTCTAATTTTCTGCGAATTCTGGTGCGCTTAAGATGGGATAAGTAATCCACGAATAATTTGCCGTCTAGGTGATCGATTTCGTGTTGAACACAAACTCCGAGCAGCTCTTCAAGCTCTAACTCGATCGGATCGCCATTTCGGTCTAAGCCGCGTACCGTTATCGCTTGGGCGCGTTCTACATTTTCATAGACGCTCGGTACTGACAAGCAGCCTTCTTCCACCTGTTGTAACCCGATTGCCTGGACGATCGTCGGATTGATTAAGCACAAGGGTGCGTCGCGAGCATTGGACACGTCAGCAACAATGATCCGTTGATGGACGTTCACCTGGGTTGCCGCCAAGCCGATTCCGGGTGCGTCATACATCGTTTCCAACAGGTCGTCGATGAGTCGTTTGACATCACGGGTAACCGTTCTCACGGGCTCCGCGACATTGCGCAGTCGGGGATCCGGGTACTGGAGAATTTGCAATATAGCCATGAATATTGGTTAGTTTTGAGATTTCGGCAGAATACTGGTAACACCCTGATTATTCAATTCGAACACTGTTGCTGTCATGGGCCGTGCGAATACGTTTCATAATTCGTAAACATTCTGCTAAACTACCTTAAGGAATGCACGTAAGGGTATTGAGATGCCTATAAAAATTATGTTTTTTGTTCTCGCCGTAACATGGCTTTGCCCAGCTATTGGCGACGAAGTTGCGATCAACCCAAATAACCCCGGGCACTACACCGTGATTGAAGGCGACACGCTGTGGGATATATCGGGGCGTTTTCTAACCTACCCCTGGCAGTGGCCGGATATTTGGCAGGCAAACCCGCAAATAGAGAACCCACATCTAATTTATCCGGGTGATGAGGTTTATTTAACCTACAAGGACGGTAGGCCAATACTAAATCTCGCGCGAGGTGGACTGTATGGTGGGCGGCGGGTCAAGTTGTCACCTTCGGTGCGCTCCTATGCGCACAACGACGCCATTTCGCCTATCCCGCTGGATGCGATACGGCCATTCCTATCACGACCGAATGTCATGAGACTTGCCGATCTGGAACGGACAGCGTACGTCGTTTCAAGCCAGGACCATCATTTAGCTAACGGGACAGGAAATCGTATTTACGTTCGCAATCTCACCGATTTGACCACGGACAAATATTCGGTGTTCCGTCCTGGAGAAGAGTACCGCGACGGCGACACGAACGAACTTCTTGGACACGAAGCGCTGCATATTGGTGAAGTAATTGTCGAGGTAACAGGAGACCCGGCGACTGCAAGAGTGGTTAGTTCGACAAAAGAAATTTTAACCGGTGACCGTCTGATGCCGCAGATCGAGGACGAATATCCTGATTTTGTTCCGCGCGCGCCCGACGCCGGAGTAGATGGAAGCATCATTTCAGTAATCGATGGCGTCTCACAGATAGGCCAATATCAAGTGGTGGTTCTCGACCGAGGAGCCCAGGACGGAGTTCAGCCAGGTCATGTCCTTGCCATCTACCAAAAGGGCGCTATCGTCAAAGACGAGCTCGCGTCGGCCATTGCCGCACAACAAAGATATGACGCGATTCAACGTGCCCCGTCCGAGAGCATTGGCTTGGCGCACGTTGGCAACAGTGTTGTAGCCAATGTCATGGCGGCTAAAAACTCCGTTGATGAATTTCTGAATGAGAAAAAAGGCGGCCGATCGTCAGTAGTAAGGTTGCCTGAGGAGCGGGCAGGGGAGTTGATGGTTTTTAGGTCATTTGACAACGTCAGCTACGGACTCGTCATGAACACGCAACGCCCGATCCATGTCGCAGACCGGGTGAAGAACCCATAGCCTAATATCTCGCGGGATTTCGAGCGCGTGAAAGCGCGTACCCGCGAAAATACTCAGTTAAGGGCGTAGGCGCGCGATAAAACGTGCATGTCTGCCCGTCGAGGGATATGATCGCCCGCGATGCACAAAGGACTGGACATCGGCGAACGACGCTGCGTGCTCGCGTTTCACGCGGCAGCTTTCAGTAGCCATAAAAAACTCGTGAAATTTTCGCGAGAGTTCGTCCGACTGAGATCCGCCGGTGCTTCGATTGAATCCACGCAAACGGCGCTAGAGTCCGTAGCGCGCAGCCTGACGTGTGCGCTGGACTGGAAGGGTGCCGATCGAAGTTTGGATTGGGCAACCGCGCGTGCCCGCCGAATTGCAACGATATTTGACCCACATTATCCGCCATTGCTAAGAGAGATCCCGGTGCCACCTGTCGTCCTGTTCATACAAGGCGATACAGAGGCGTTGCGGCGCACGCAAATCGCAGTAGTCGGCAGTCGCAAGCCGAGCCACTCAGGTGCAGAGATAGCATTTCGAGTCGCTCGTGCATTGAGCGAGCGAGGATTTGTCATCACGAGTGGTTTGGCGAGCGGAATCGATAGCGCCGCCCATCGTGGTGCGCTCGACTATGGCGAACAGACCGTCGCCGTGTTCGGTTGCGGAATTGATCGAATTTACCCGGCTCGAAATCGGGCACTTGCCGACAAGATATCGCTTAACGGCAGCTTGGTGTCGGAATTTCCATTAGGCAGTCCGCCCCGTCCATTTCACTTTCCGCGGCGAAACCGCATCATCAGCGGGCTATCGATTGGCACACTAGTCGTGGAAGCGGCAGAAAAAAGTGGCTCGATCTCGACGGCGATGCATGCACTTGAGCAGGGTCGTGAAGTATTCGCGATCCCCGGTTCGATACGCAATTCCATGGCCGCGGGATGCAATAGATTGATCAAGCAAGGGGCAACGCTGGTTGCCAGCATCGAGGACGTAATTGAGCAATTGCCGCCGTTGTCCCCTCGTTTTGCCTCCCCGACGGCGAGCAAAACCGATGCTGGCGCGCGTAGCGCGGAATCCACAAGTTCGACTGAACGTCTGTTGCTCGGAGCCCTTGATTTTGAACAAACGACGTTCGACGACATTGTCCAACGCACTGGATTGACGACAACAAACGTTTCCTCCATCCTGTCGGCGCTTGAGGTCAGGGGCCTAGTGCAGTCGCTCGCTGGCAATTCCTACGTCAAAACGGTTCCGTGAACGCTGTTACAGTGGTTGCCGCAAGGCACGCGGTGGATTCGAATGCGCGGTGCTACGTTGCGCTCACATAGGCGGAACTGCCCGGCGAGGCACAAATGAAACAGACAGTAATTGACATCCTGATCTACCTCTTTGAGCATTACATTGACGACGAAATTGAATTGGACGACGACGAAGATCGGGTCAAGTCGGAATTAAGAGCGGCAGGATTCGACGGCATTCAGGTAGGCAAGGCGTTCGATTGGTTACAAGGATTAGCTGTGACCAATGAGCAGCAAGCCGCGACAATTGTCGAGAACGCGACGTCAGTACGGATTTACGCGGCAGAGGAAGAGTCGAAGCTTGACGCCGAATGCCGGGGATTCGTTCATTTCTTGGGACAAGTAGGCGTGCTTGATGCGACTAGTCGCGAAGTCGTCCTGGACCGGATCATGGCGCTGGAGACGGATGAAATCGACATTGAGCAACTCAAGTGGGTCGTGTTGATGGTATTGTTTAATCGACCTGGAATGGAACATGCCTTTATGTGGATGGAAGACTTGGTTATGGACGACATGTATGGTTGCGTTCACTAACCGCACTCGAACGAATTTCAAGTATCAAATAAGCAGAGTCTTATGGCCCGCAACGTAGTCGTAGTTGAATCCCCTGCCAAAGCTTCGACGATCGAGAAGTATCTCGGCAAGGATTACGTCGTGTTGGCGTCCTATGGGCACGTGCGTGATTTGAGACCGAAAGAAGGTGCAGTCGACACGGAAGGCGATTTCGCGATGCACTACGAGGTGATCGACCGAAACAGCAAACACGTCGACGCTATTTCGAAGCAACTCAAGAAGGCCGACACGCTGTACCTCGCGACGGATTTAGACCGCGAAGGGGAGGCGATCTCGTGGCATCTAGTGGAGCTGTTGCGCGATCGCAAATTACTTGAAGGCAAAGAAGTCCATAGGGTTACGTTCCACGAAATCACGCCGCGGGCGATCAAGGAAGCGATTGACGCTCCACGCGAAATATCGATGCCTATGGTTAATGCGCAGCAAGCTCGGCGCGCTCTCGATTATCTAGTTGGCTTCAACATCTCTCCACTGTTATGGAAGAAAATTAAGCCCGGTTTGTCGGCCGGTCGAGTTCAAAGCCCAGCACTCAGAATGATATCTGAGCGCGAAGACGAAATTGAAAAATTCGTACCGCGGGAGTATTGGACGATCGATGCAGACTTGGCTGCTGAAAAAGGCGCGTTTTCGGCGAAGTTAAGCGTCCTGCGTGACGAAAAAATTAAACAGTTTTCGATCACAGGGGAGAAGGAAGCAACTAAAGCCAAGAAAGCGTTGATAAAAGCGGCAGACGGCAAACTCAGCGTTCACAAAATCGACCGCAAACAACGCAAACGCAATCCGGCACCTCCGTTTATCACCTCGACCCTGCAGCAAGAAGCCGTGCGTAAGTTAGGATTCACGGCGCAACGCGCCATGCGAACCGCTCAGCAGCTCTACGAAGGCATCGATCTAGGGACGGGCAGCGAAGGACTAATTACGTACATGCGTACGGACTCGGTGAATCTTGCGTCAGAAGCTGTCGCCGAAATTCGCGAATTTATTGCGAAGCGTTATGGCGCAGACGATGTGCCAAAATCGCCCCCGGTATACAAAACGCGCTCGAAGAATGCGCAAGAGGCCCACGAGGCTATTAGGCCGACTGCAGCGCACCGGATCCCGGCCGAAATCAAGCAGTTTCTTAGCGAAGATCAATTCAAACTTTACGATTTGGTATGGAAGCGCACCGTCGCGAGCCAAATGGTACATGCGACTCTTGATACAGTGGCCGTCGATCTGAATTGCGGGAAAGTCGGCGTTTTCAGAGCGAATGGTTCAACTGTTACTAACCCTGGGTTTATGGCCGTGTATCGGGAAGGAACGGATGACGAGCCGGAAGCGGATGAGAAAATGTTACCTCAGCTACAAGAAGGTCAGCTCGTCGATCTAAAAGAAATCCGAGCGGATCAACACTTTACCGAGCCACCACCGCGCTTCTCTGAAGCGAGTTTGGTAAAGACGCTGGAAGAGTACGGCATCGGTCGGCCATCGACCTATGCGTCAATAATTTCAACTTTGGTGCAGCGCGAATACGTTGAGCTTGAATCTAAGCGATTTTATCCGACCGACATTGGGCGGATCGTCAATGCATTTTTGACTAAGCATTTCGGCGGATACGTAGATTACGAATTTACCGCACGCCTCGAAGACGATCTCGACGCGGTTTCGCGGGGCGAGAAGGATTGGGTTCCGTTGTTAAAGGAATTTTGGGATCCGTTCCATGCCACCGTCGTCGATAAAGACGCGAATGTGTCGCGCGAAGAGGCAAATCAGGCACGACAACTCGGTACCGATCCAAAATCGGGCAAACCGGTTTCCGTACGGATGGGGCGCTACGGTCCATACGTCATCATAGGAACAGCGGAGGATGAAGAAAAACCCCAGTTTTACGGATTACGCCCAGGCCAGCGTTTGGATTCGATCACGTTGGAGGAATCCCTTGAACTCACCAAGTTACCGCGCGAACTAGGTGAGTCGCCCGACGGACTGGCTATTTCTGCGAACGTCGGTCGATTTGGACCCTACGTTAAATACGGAACAAAATTTGCTTCTCTTAAAAAGGAAGACGATCCCTACACTGTGACGCTTGAGCGGGCCTTGGAAATCGTTGAAGAGAAAAAAGCAGCAGACGCCGAGCGCGAAATTCAAATCTTCGAAGAGCAAAATATAAAAGTACTGAACGGACGTTACGGTCCCTATGTCACAGATGGCAAAAAGAACGCGCGTATCCCAAAAGAAACGGAACCGGCGTCATTGACATTAGAAGAATGCATCGAGTTGCTAGCTAGCGCAAAAGTACGCCCAAAGCGCAAAAAGGCCGCAAAGAAAAAGACGACTGAAGACTAATAGCGGCGAACTCGGCGTGTGATTGAGTTGTTCGGGTACCTGCGGGCCAAGTACCCTCGTACTATATTTACCCAAGTAGTGAAATTAAGAGCTTATGGTTGGTACCAATACGTTTGTCGCAATTTTAATGGGGTCTGACTCAGATCTTCCTTCGATGCAGCCTGCAATGGATGTGTTAGATAGTTTCGGCATCGGTTATGAAGTAAATATCAAATCGGCGCACCGAACGCCGGTGGAAACCGCAAGCTATGTCCAGGAGGCCGACGCCCGTGGTTGTGCGGTCTATATCGCAGGGGCAGGTCTGGCTGCGCACCTCGCTGGCGCAATTGCTGCGCAGACGGTTAAACCGGTCATTGGCGTGCCGATGGATGCAGGTCCGTTAAATGGGGTCGACGCATTGTTATCGACAGTTCAGATGCCGGGCGGGATACCTGTTGCGTGCGTTGCGATCGGCAAAACCGGGGCGAAGAACGCAGGTTATCTGGCGACACAAATATTGGCGCTGGTTAATCCCGAACTGTCCGCCAAACTACTTGCTGAGCGTCACGCGAACCGGGATGCCATACTGAAGAAGGATGCGGAATTGCGCCGCTAAAAGGCCGTGTATGCTCTAAAAGAGTCTGCCGCGATCCGACATTTGCGCGCAGGGAGAGTCATCGTGCATCCCACGGAAGGCGTGTTTGGTCTTGCCTGTTTCGCCTTTGACCAGGACGCTTGCCGACGGGTTTCCGAGTTGAAAAGGCGCCCCAAGAATAAGCGGTTCATAGTCGTAGCAGCGCACTTTGCGCAACTGGCGCATGCCCTTGACATAACTTACGATGAATTCGTCCGGCTGGAACGGAAATGGCCGAACCCAGAGACATGGATTCTACCGGCCGCCCGAGTTGCGCCGAAATGGCTGCGCAGCGACTCGGACACGATAGCTGTGCGAATAACCCGCCATGAGCAGTTTGCGCGCTTGTGCGGCGCGACGGGGCCGTTACTATCGACCAGCGCGAACTTGCCGAATCGCCCCGCGGCGTTAAGTTTGCTTCAGGCGCGGCATTATTTCGGCGCTAAGGTCGATGCCTATGTGTCTGGTCGATTAACGAATCCAGGCAAACCGAGCGTGATTCGTGACGTTTGGACCGGTAATATCATTCGCGGGTAACAATAATCTTGACATAACCCTCGAAAATTCCGACAATTTCCTGCTAACGTTTTGGAGGGGTACCCAAGCGGTCAACGGGAGCAGACTGTAAATCTGCCGGCTCAGCCTTCGTAGGTTCGAATCCTACCCCCTCCACCATGAGGCGAAAGGAGCGAACCGAGCCGCGGTCGCAACACGATGAACGGAAGATTTCATCTTGCACCTGTTTTTAGCGAACGCTTGGAAGCGGATTTTCAGGATGATTGGCAGCGAAAAAAGGAGCTAGCCGCGAGAGCGAAAACATGCGGGTGTAGTTCAATGGTAGAACCTCAGCCTTCCAAGCTGATGGTGTGGGTTCGATCCCCATCACCCGCTCCAAATTGAGTGGCAAAGTTAAAAACCTGAAATCGCGCCGCGTAAGGCGGGAGCCGGACGTCTGCCTTTCGAGTCGTTCGGCAGCTCGCTCGATTCGGGTTTTCAACTTTGTCACCCATGCGCCCATATAGCTCAGTCGGTAGAGCACTTCCTTGGTAAGGAAGAGGTCACCGGTTCAAATCCGGTTATGGGCTCCAAGGTTTAAATACGCAGGGCACCACTATCGGTGCGAATGCGTCGGGCAAAAAGTGAAGTAAATCCTTAGAATTACGGGGGCGAAATGGCGAAGTCGAAATTTGAAAGAACGAAGCCGCACGTGAACGTAGGCACGATCGGTCACGTGGATCACGGAAAGACGACGTTGACGGCTGCGTTGACCAGCATTTCGGCGGCGAAGTATGGCGGAGAGATGAAAGCGTACGATCAGATCGATAACGCCCCTGAAGAGCGCGCGCGTGGCATTACGATAGCGACAGCGCACGTGGAATACGAAAGTGATGCGCGCCATTACGCGCATGTAGATTGCCCGGGACACGCGGACTACGTGAAGAACATGATCACGGGTGCGGCGCAGATGGACGGTGCGATCTTGGTGTGTAGTGCGGCAGACGGGCCGATGCCACAAACGCGTGAGCACATTTTGTTGGCGCGGCAAGTGGGCGTGCCTTACATCGTGGTGTTCCTGAACAAAGCGGACATGGTTGACGACGCAGAGTTATTAGAACTGGTCGAGATGGAAGTACGCGAGCTGTTAGACTTGTATAAGTTCCCTGGTGACGACACGCCAGTGATCATCGGTAGCGCGTTGAAAGCCTTAGAAGGGGATGAGAGCGAGATCGGCAAGCCGGCGATTGAAAAATTAGTGGCAGCGATGGATAGCTACATCCCGGAGCCGGAGCGCCCGGTAGACCAACCGTTCTTACTGCCGATCGAAGATGTGTTCTCGATCGCGGGTCGGGGCACGGTAGTGACGGGTCGCATAGAGCGTGGGATCGTGCACATTGGAGACGAAATCGAAATCGTCGGCATCCGAGATACGGTCAAGACAACGTGTACGGGTGTGGAGATGTTCCGCAAGTTGTTGGATGAAGGCCGGGCCGGGGACAACGTCGGCGTGCTGTTACGGGGAACGAAGCGCGAGGACGTGGAACGGGGCCAAGTGTTGTGTAAGCCGGGTTCGGTGAATCCGCACACGCATTTCGAAGCGGAAGTTTACGTGTTATCGAAAGAGGAAGGGGGGCGTCACACCCCATTTTTCAACAATTATCGGCCACAGTTTTACTTCCGCACGACGGACGTGACGGGGGCGGTGCAATTGCCGGAAGGTGTTGAGATGGTGATGCCCGGAGACAACGTGAAGGTTGAAGTGAAGTTAATCAACCCGATCGCGATGGAAGAAGGGTTACGCTTTGCCATTCGAGAAGGTGGTCGCACGGTTGGTGCGGGTGTCGTTTCGAAGATCATTGAGTAATCAGTTACTTTGCATCGTAGTGGGGGCGGGTTTTCCGCATCCAAGATCGCGGCGTCAGTGACGAGAAGAAACAAATTGTATTACAGGCCAGTAGCTCAATTGGCAGAGCGGCGGTCTCCAAAACCGCAGGTTGGGGGTTCGATTCCCTCCTGGCCTGCCAACTATGCGACTTAAATGATGTCGTTGGCCTGTAACCTTAAGAAGACTTAGTGAAGCATAAATGAGCAAAAACGCCGAACCCATTGCTTCAACGCTAGATACAGCGAAACTCGCGATGGCCCTGATAATTCTGGTCGGCGCGTTAGTTGGATTTTACTACTACGCGGAGGTTTCGAAATTAGTTCGCGTAGTCAGCCTGATAGCCGCCGTTGGCATTGCCGCCGTGATCGCGTTACAAACTGTGAAAGGACGCTCCTTATCATCGTTTGTTAAAGAATCACAAATAGAGGTTCGAAAAGTAGTTTGGCCGACGCGCCAAGAAACTGTGCAAACCACTCTTGTGGTGATGGTTGTGGTCGTCGTGATCGCTATATTTTTGTGGCTACTAGACATGGGACTTGGCGGAATCGTCAGTTATGCCATGGAACAAAAGGGGTAATTGGCACTCATGGAGTGGTACGTTGTACATGCGTATTCGGGGTTCGAGAACAACGTAAAGCGTTCGCTAGAAGATCGTATCATGCGAAATGATATGGGCGAACAGTTCGGCCAAATTTTAGTACCTACCGAAGAAGTCGTGGAGATGCGCGACGGTCAAAAGCGAAAAAGCGATCGGAAATTTTTCCCCGGCTACGTGCTCGTTGAGATGGAAATGGGAGACGATTCCTGGCATCTCGTAAAAGACTGCCCAAAGGTGATGGGCTTCATTGGTGGAACAAGCGATCGTCCGACGCCGATAACTGAGCGCGAGGCGCAGACCATATTAAATCGAATTCAAGAAGGGACTGAAAAACCAAGACCGAAAGTTCTATTCGAAGTTGGTGAACTAGTTCGTGTCAATGACGGCCCGTTTACAGATTTTAATGGTGTCGTTGAAGAAGTGAACTATGAGAAGAGCAAACTCAGAGTGGCTGTTTCTATTTTCGGTCGCTCAACACCGGTTGAATTGGAATTTGGACAGGTTTCAAAAGACTAATCCTTGCTCGGCGTGAGCCGGGTATAAAGTTTAATAGACGGGGAGCCGCAAGGCGTCTGGACCCGAGGAGCAAATACTGTGGCAAAAAAGATTGACGCCTACATTAAGCTGCAAGTAGCAGCCGGTCAGGCCAACCCGAGCCCGCCCGTAGGTCCAGCACTTGGACAACGCGGTGTAAATATCATGGAGTTTTGCAAAGCGTTCAACGCAAAGACTCAGAACATGGAACCTGGGCTTCCAACACCCGTAGTAATCACGGTCTTTTCCGACAAAAGTTTTACTTTCATCACCAAGACGCCACCCGCCTCGGTGCTACTGCGCAAAGCCGCAGGCATACCAAAAGGTAGCAGCACGCCCAATACAATGAAGGTTGGTAAAGTCAGCCGCGAGCAGCTTGAAGAGATCGCGAAAACCAAAGATCCGGATTTAACTGCGGCAAGTATGGAATCGGCAATTCGTACCATTGCCGGCACTGCACGCAGTATGGGTCTCGACGTAGAAGGTGTATGACGATGGCAAAACCAAGTAAAAGAATGCGAAACATTGCCGAAAAAATCGGCAATCGACAATTACCAAGACCGCTTGACGAAGCCCTCAGCGTTTTGAAAGAAGTCTCTACGACGAAGTTTGACGAAACGATCGATGTGGCGGTAAATCTCGGTGTCGACCCGCGGAAATCCGATCAAGTTGTGCGCGGTGCCACGGTCCTACCAAATGGTACTGGCACCCAAGTCCGTGTCGCACTGTTCGCTGATGGTGAAGAGGCCGAGGCTGGACGTGCAGCAGGCGCGGACATCGTTGGAATGGACGACCTCGCTGCCGAAGTCAAACAGGGCAACATGGATTTTGATGTCGTCATTGCGACACCGTCATCGATGCGGATCGTCGGCCAACTTGGGCAAATTTTGGGCCCCCGTGGCTTGATGCCGAATCCGAAAGTGGGAACGGTAACGAAAGACGTTGCACTGGCGGTACGGAACGCAAAGGCTGGACAAGTTCGTTACCGCACAGATAAAGCTGGAATTATTCATTGTGCGATTGGAAAAGCCTCCTTTGAGGTTCCTGCATTACGCGAGAATTTGGAGGCCGTATTAGCGGATCTTCACAAAGGAAAACCAAGCGCCGCGAAAGGCGTCTACGTACGGGGCATAACGGTTTCGTCGACGATGGGCCCCGGTGTAGCAGTAGACAGTTCTTCAGTCTGAAAGCGAGATGCGCGCGATACGATTAATTCGATCGTAGGTCGTCTTGTTGAGAACTTTGGGCTACCGAGTTCGCTCGGTAGACGTCAGAGACCGTAGGTCTTAGTGACAATGTAGCGGCGAAGATGGGTCGTGCAATTGAAAAATTGCCTAGGCCGCTCTCGACGACAGATTGTCACCGAGGTAATTGCAGTTTGCAGCCTACGTAGGCGGTGCTCCCATTCAGGTTACTACCTGGTAAGGGCATCGAG
Organism: Gammaproteobacteria bacterium; assembly: GCA_047611805.1. Lineage (GTDB taxonomy): Bacteria > Pseudomonadota > Gammaproteobacteria > UBA11873. Next base: position 20,369 of record JBLFWX010000013.1, on the reverse strand, counting down.
GGAATAAGCGTAAATCTTAACGGATCTGCGGTTATGTCCAAATCGATGATGGCGGATTTTCTGCCGAAACAAGGGACGGCAACCCGACGTCGATCGGCGGGCGCCCTACCAGGAGATACTACGTGAGTCTGACTTTAGAGCAAAAAAAACGTGTTGTTGCCGAAGTCAATGAAGTAGCAGCTAGTGCGCAAGCCGTAATCGCCGCGGAATACTTAGGATTGTCGGTCTCTGACATGACAGATCTGAGAGTTCAGGCGAGAGCGCAGGGCGTACGAGTGCGGGTGGTAAAAAACAGTCTCGCGCGCCGCGCGATTGCAGGGACGGCTCTCGAATGCTTGACCGATTCGTTAACCGGCCCGTTGTTATTGGTTTTTTCTGGGGAAGATCCCGGTGCTGGTGCACGGATCGTCCAAGATTTCGCCAAAACACACGATCGCCTCGTAACAATTGCAATCGCGTTCGCTGGTGAAGTGCGACCAGCGTCTGATCTCAAATTATTGGCATCAATGCCAACCTTAGATGAGGCTCGGGCGCAATTACTCGCCGTAATGGCAGCGCCTGCGACGCAATTGGTACGAACGTTAGCGGAGCCTGCCGGACAATTTGTTCGTGTTTTAGCCGCCCATCGCGACCAACAACAAGCCGCTTAATCATTGCCCTACGAATACAACGATACTTTAGGAGAAACCTGAAATGGCAGTTTCGAAAGAAGATTTGATCGACACGCTCAGTAACATGAGCATATTAGAAGTCACCGCATTGGTGTCTGAATTGGAAGAAAAATGGGGCGTATCAGCGGCGGTAGCCGCTGCAGCACCCGTTATGATGGCTGGCGGAGACGCGGCAGCCGAAGAAGTTAAGGACGAATTTGATGTCGTCATGTCCAGCTTCGGTGAGAACAAGGTATCGGTCATTAAAGCCGTACGCGCACTCACCGGACTTGGATTGAAGGAAGCAAAAGAACTCGTAGAATCAGTTCCCGCGACCGTCAAAGAAGCATTAACTAAAACAGAAGCAGAAGACGTTAAAAAGACGCTCGAAGAGGCTGGTGCTCAAGTGGATTTAAAGTAGCTCTGAGCTATTGAGATCCAACGGCGTCAAATTATTAGAGATGAACGGGGTGGTCGCGACTTGCGGCCACCTCCATTCTGCATACTTTGTCGTTGCGGTGCTAACAACGCCGTGCAGTACACCCGTCTGCCCAGACCTCGAGCTTCGAGGTAACTAGAGGAACACCATGGCCTACTCGTATACCGAAAAAAAGCGTATTAGAAAGGATTTCAGCAAACATCCGTCGATCCTGGAAATACCGTATCTACTTGAAACGCAAATCTCATCGTATCGGAGGTTTTTGCAACAGCAAGATGGTTCGACAGGGCGCGAAGACATTGGATTGCACGCAGCATTCAAGTCTGTGTTTCCGATCGAGAGCTATTCGGGTACAGCTGCTTTGGAATATGTGAAATACCGGCTCGGCGAGCCAGTATTCGATGTCAAAGAATGCCAAGTCCGCGGTATGACGTACGCGGCGTCGCTGCGCGTTACGGTTCGACTGGTCATTTATGACAAAGAGTCGGGATCGGACAAAGCGATCAAAGACGTTCGCGAGCAAGAAGTCTATATGGGCGAATTGCCGCTGATGACAACGAATGGAACATTCGTGATTAACGGGACCGAGCGGGTCATCGTTTCGCAACTCCATCGGTCCCCCGGCGTGTTTTTCGATCACGATCGGGGCAAAACGCATTCTTCGGGAAAATTGTTGTTCTCCGCGCGAGTCATCCCTTATCGCGGCTCGTGGCTCGATTTTGAATTCGATCCGAAAGACCACTTATACGTTCGTATCGATCGCCGTCGAAAAATTCCGGCGACAGTGCTTCTGAGGGCACTTGGGTACAGCACAGAAGAAATCATCGAGATGTTCTTCGAGCGAAACGAGCTTCGAATTGACGGTGACGATATCCTATTGGAACTTATTCCAGACAGACTGCGCGGTGAAGCGCTAGATTTCGATTTAACCGATGCCAAAGGCAATGTGATTGTAGAGGCAGAACGACGGATTAACGTCCGCCATATTAAGCAGATCGAGGAAGCCGGTCTGACCGAAATACGGGTTCCGCGGGAATACGCAGTTGGTAAGGTCGCTGCTACGGGAATCGTCAACACCGAAACCGGCGAAGTCATTGCTAACGCCAACGACGAAATCACTGAGGAGCTCCTAGACACGATCATTGCTGCTGGGATCGGAGAAATTCAAACAATTTTCGCGAACGATCTTGATCACGGCGCCTATATTTCTGAAACCCTAAGAGTGGATTCGACGACGAACCAACTCGAAGCGCAGGTCGAAATCTATCGAATGATGCGACCGGGCGAACCGCCGACCAAAGATGCCGCGGAAAACTTGTTCAAGAATTTGTTTTTCTCAGCCGACCGATACGATCTTTCAGCGGTTGGTCGAATGAAATTTAATCGCCGAGTTGGGCGCGAAGAAGTTGAAGGCGCCGGCGTCCTTTCGAAACAAGACATAATCGACGTCCTGAGAGTTTTGATCGATATCCGAAATGGAAATGGTGTCGTTGACGACATTGACCATCTCGGGAATCGAAGAGTACGCAGCGTCGGCGAAATGGCAGAAAACCAGTTCCGCGTCGGACTCGTTCGGGTAGAACGTGCCGTGCGCGAACGCTTGTCACTTGCGGAATCTGAAGGCTACATGCCGCAAGAGCTGATTAACGCTAAGCCCGTGTCCGCGGTAATCAAAGAATTCTTCGGATCCAGCCAATTATCGCAGTTTATGGATCAAAACAATCCGCTGTCCGAAGTCACGCACAAGCGCAGAGTTTCTGCTCTGGGACCCGGTGGACTGACGCGCGAAAGGGCCGGATTTGAAGTCCGCGACGTACACCCTACGCACTATGGGCGGGTGTGCCCGATCGAGACCCCAGAAGGCCCGAACATCGGGCTGATTAATTCCCTCGCGATTTATGCGAGAACAAATAAGTATGGTTTCCTCGAGACGCCTTATAGGAAAGTCATAGACCGGAAAGTCACCGGCGACGTCGAGTATCTATCAGCGATTGAGGAAGGACAGTTTGTCATCGCGCAAGCTAATGCGGATATCGATAAGAACGGGATGTTAACTGACAATTTAGTTTCCTCGCGCTATCAGAATGAATTCACATTAGCGGGACCCGACCGCGTTCAATACATGGACGTTTCCCCGCGGCAAATTGTCTCGGTGGCTGCGGCATTGATTCCATTCTTGGAGCATGACGACGCGAACAGAGCGTTAATGGGTTCGAACATGCAGCGCCAAGCGGTCCCAACCTTGCGGGCTGACAAGCCTTTAGTTGGCACCGGCATTGAACGTACTGTTGCACGCGATTCCGGGGTTACCGTAATCGCGCTGCGTGGTGGGATCGTAGATTCCGTGGACGCAGGCCGCATTGTCGTGCGAGTTGATGATGAAGAAGCCAAGGCCGGTGAAGCCGGCGTCGACATCTACAACTTAACCAAGTACACACGGTCGAATCAAAACACGTGTATTAATCAACGTCCTTTAGTCAATGCGCAAGACCGTATCGCGGCTGGCGATACTTTGGCGGATGGACCATCGACTGATATCGGTGAACTCGCATTGGGCCAGAACATGTTGGTCGCGTTCATGCCTTGGAACGGTTACAACTTCGAGGATTCGATTCTTATCTCGGAGCGCGTCGTTCAGGAAGATCGTTACACCAGTATTCACATCGAAGAGTTGACGTGTGTCGCACGCGATACGAAATTGGGGCCGGAAGAAATATCCGCCGACATCCCGAACGTAAGCGAAGGTGCACTATCGAAGCTGGACGAATCGGGCATCGTCTATATCGGTGCTGAGGTTCATCCGGGCGACATACTGGTCGGGAAGGTCACGCCAAAAGGCGAAACCCAATTAACTCCGGAAGAAAAGCTCTTGCGTGCGATTTTTGGTGAAAAAGCGTCTGACGTCAAAGATACATCACTGCGCGTTTCTTCGGGAACGAGTGGCACTGTTATAGACGTACAGGTGTTCACGCGAGACGGCGTAGAGAAAGATGCGAGGGCCCTGGAAATAGAACGCGGCGAATTGGTCCGCGTGAAAAAAGATTTAGACGACGAACTCAGAATTATTGAAGACGATATTTACCAACGTATTACGAGACTGCTAGTCGGTAAGCAACTTGAAAAAGGCCTGAAAGGGGCTGCCAAGGGCACCGTAATTACCGTGGAGCATCTCAGTGAAATCTCTCGTGAAGCCTGGTTCGATATTCGAACTTCAGTGGATGCGGCAAACGAGCAAGTCGAGGGACTGGCTCTGCAGCTTTCAAGCCACCAAGAAGAATACGAGCGTCGATTCGAAGAGAAGCGTTCGAAGCTAACTTCGGGTGACGATTTGGCGCCCGGCGTGTTGAAGATGACGAAGGTCTATTTGGCTGTCAAACGACGCATGCAACCTGGCGACAAAATGGCCGGTCGCCACGGCAACAAAGGTGTTGTCTCAATGATTGTACCGATTGAGGATATGCCACATATGGAAGACGGGACTCCCGTCGATATCGTACTCAATCCATTAGGTGTGCCTTCTCGTATGAACGTCGGTCAGGTACTCGAATGTCACCTAGGCTGGGCCGCGCGCGGTCTCGGGCACAAGATTGGCAACCTGCTCGATAGTAATGCCGGTGCTGGAAAACTCCGCGACTTTCTCGCCAAGGTTTACAACACGAGCGGAAAATTTGAGCAATTAGAAGAATTTAGTGATCCAGAAATTGACACGCTAGCGAAAAATCTAAGAGGCGGCGTGCCAATGGCGACACCGGTCTTTGACGGTGCGGATGAAAGCGAAATCAAACGCATGCTGGACCTTGCAGGCCTTCCGGTGAGCGGACAGACCGCCCTAATTGACGGTCGAACTGGCGAAAAATTCGATCGTGAAGTAACCGTCGGATACATGTACATGTTGAAACTCAATCACTTGGTTGACGACAAAATGCATGCGCGATCCACTGGACCCTATAGCCTAGTGACACAGCAACCATTGGGCGGTAAAGCGCAATTTGGCGGCCAGCGCTTTGGAGAAATGGAAGTGTGGGCACTAGAGGCGTATGGCGCCGCGTACACCCTGCAAGAGATGTTGACTGTAAAATCAGACGACGTGAATGGGCGAACTAAGATGTATAAAAACATCGTCGACGGGGACCACCGAATGGAAGCCGGAATGCCAGAATCGTTTAACGTTTTGCTGAAGGAACTTCGTTCGCTAGCCATCGACATCGAGCTTGATCGCTAAAATTGAAACGCACCAGTAATTGTTGGTTCCCGACTGAGGAGTAACCATTGTGAAAGACCTACTTGATCTGCTGAAAAGCCAAGGGCAAGTCGAAGAATTCGACGCGATAAGAATCGGTTTAGCATCACCGGAAAAAATCCGTTCGTGGTCGTACGGCGAAGTGAAGAAGCCGGAAACGATTAACTATCGCACCTTCAAACCAGAGCGTGACGGTTTATTTTGCGCAAAAATATTTGGCCCAATCAAAGATTACGAATGTCTTTGCGGGAAATATAAACGATTGAAGCATCGGGGCGTCGTTTGCGAAAAATGCGGCGTCGAAGTTACCTTAGCCAAAGTGCGGCGCGAACGCATGGGGCATATCGATCTAGCAAGCCCCGTAGCACACATTTGGTTTTTGAAATCGCTCCCGTCGCGTATGGGTCTACTGCTCGACGTCACATTGCGTGAGATAGAACGAATCCTTTATTTCGAGGCCTACGTCGTCATCGAACCAGGAATGACTGAACTCGAACGTGGGCAACTGCTTTCTGAAGAGTCTTATCTTGACGCAATAGAGCAATACGGAGACGATTTCGACGCCCGAATGGGTGCGGAAGCCGTATACGAGCTCCTAAAGACGGTCGATCTCGCTGAAGAGATTGCCACGATCCGCGAAGAACTACCGCGCACAAAATCGGAAACCAAGATCAAGAAATTCACCAAACGCCTGAAACTAATGGAGGCGTTTCTACAGTCCGGTAACAAGCCGGAGTGGATGGTGATGAAGGTCTTGCCAGTGCTGCCACCGGAATTACGTCCGTTGGTGCCACTCGATGGGGGGCGATTTGCTACCTCCGATCTCAACGATCTTTATCGTCGCGTCATCAATCGAAACAACCGCTTAAAGCGTCTCCTAGATCTAAACGCACCGGACATTATCGTGCGCAACGAGAAACGGATGCTGCAAGAAGCGGTCGATGCGCTGCTCGACAACGGGCGTCGTGGACGCGCAATCACCGGAACCAATAAGCTCCCGTTGAAGTCACTTGCCGATATGATCAAAGGCAAGCAAGGCCGATTCCGTCAGAACCTACTCGGTAAACGAGTAGATTATTCTGGTCGTTCAGTAATCGTCGTTGGGCCAACACTGAAACTACATCAATGCGGACTGCCGAAAAAAATGGCTTTGGAACTCTTCAAACCGTTTATTTTTAGTAAGCTCGAACGCCGCGGATTGGCGACGACCATCAAAGCGGCAAAGAAACTTGTCGAACGCGAAGGCGCGGAAGTTTGGGATATCTTGGAAGAAGTGATCCGCGAACATCCTGTCATGTTGAATCGCGCGCCAACTCTGCATCGCTTAGGAATTCAGGCCTTTGAGCCAGTGTTGATTGAAGGCAAAGCGATTCAGCTGCACCCGCTAGTATGTACCGCGTTCAACGCAGACTTTGATGGCGATCAAATGGCGGTCCATGTGCCGTTGTCGATTGAAGCGCAGCTTGAAGCACGCGGTCTCATGATGTCGACCAACAACATCTTGTCGCCGGCCAATGGTGACCCGATCATCGTGCCGACCCAGGACGTAGTTTTGGGTCTCTACTATATGACTCGCGAATCGGCGGCGGCGAAAGGAACCGGCATGGTATTCGCGGACATTGACGAGGTTCACCGCGCACATGAAACGGGCAATGCGTCCTTACATGCACGATGTAGAGTCCGAATGACCGAGCGGTTCGTCGATGACAATGGCGACCAACAAGAATCGACAAAACTTGTCGAAACTACCGTCGGTCGCGCATTAATGTCCTCGATCCTGCCTGAGGGTATGCGTTTCGAATTGGCCAATCGCACGCTTGATAAGCGTTCAATCTCGCGATTATTCGATTCTTGCTATCGTAACGTAGGACTAAAAGAGACCGTAATCTTTGCCGACCGATTGATGTACATGGGATTTCAGCAGGCGACCCGTGCGGGTGTCTCGATCGGGGTTGACGATATGGTTGTTCCCGACTCAAAAGGCCAGATCATTGCAACGGCTGAAGCGGGTGTCAAAGAAATCGAAGACCAGTATGCGTCGGGCTTGGTTACGTCCGGAGAACGATACAACAAGGTCGTGGATATTTGGTCGCATACGAATGACCAAGTCGCGAAAGCGATGATGGACAAACTCGGAACGGAAATTGTTACGAATACGAAGGGCGAGCAGGTAGAGCAGGCTTCATTTAATTCTATCTACATGATGGCTGATTCAGGCGCGCGTGGCTCTGCGGCGCAAATCCGACAACTCGCAGGCATGCGTGGCCTGATGGCTAAACCCGACGGGTCGATTATCGAAACCCCGATCACGGCAAATTTCCGTGAAGGACTCGACGTTTTGCAGTACTTTATTTCTACCCACGGCGCCCGCAAAGGTCTTGCGGATACCGCACTGAAAACCGCCAACTCCGGGTACCTCACGCGTCGCCTAGTCGATGTCGCACAAGATTTAGTCGTCACGGAAGTCGATTGCGGTACAACTGATGGCTTCATATTGACTCCAATTATTGAAGGAGGAGATGAAGTCGAAGCATTGCGCGACCGGATACTTGGACGCGTGCTTGCGGAAGACGTGTACAAGCTCACGACTGAAGAAATTATCGCGCCGGCAGGGACGCTGCTCGACGAAAAATGGGTTCAGCACTTAGATGACCATGGTGTAGACGAAGTTAAAGTCCGCTCGGCGATTACCTGTACGACCCGTTATGGTGTCTGCGCCTCGTGCTACGGGCGCGATTTGGCACGCGGTCAACGGGTCAACGAAGGCGAAGCCGTTGGCGTTATGGCAGCGCAATCAATTGGCGAGCCCGGTACGCAATTAACCATGCGCACGTTCCATATCGGGGGTGCTGCATCTCGAGCTGTCGCCATTAACAGCATCGAAGTCAAGTATGGCGGTACGGTTAAGCTGGTTAACATCAAAGTGCTACAACGCACAGATGGTGATTTAGTCGCAGTTTCCCGTTCCGGTGAACTCGCAATAATTGATGATATCGGACGTGAACGTGAACGCTATAAGGTGCCTTATGGAGCCACTCTCAAAGTGGGAGACGGTGCCAACGTATCGCCTGGGCAATCGATTGCTAACTGGGATCCTCATACGCACCCGATTGTGACCGAAGTTGAGGGCCGGGTTCAGTTTAAAGATATCGTTGATGGCGTGACTGTCACTCAACAAATGGACGAAATAACCGGACTGTCGAGCGTCGTTGTAACCGATCCAAAACAGCGCGGTTCGACCGCGAAGGATCTCCGACCGATGGTCCAGCTAGTTGATAGCGAGGGCGGCGAATTGAAGATTCCTGGCACTGAATTGCCGGCGCAATATTTTCTTCTGCCAGGCGCTATTGTCAACATCGCTGATGGCGGTGAAGTGAAGGTCGGCGACATCGTGGCCCGCATTCCGCAGGAATCGTCGAAAACGCGCGATATCACTGGCGGTCTGCCGCGGGTGGCTGATCTCTTTGAAGCACGTAAACCAAAAGAGGCCGCAATATTGGCCGAAACGAGCGGTACGGTATCGTTCGGAAAAGACACCAAAGGTAAGCAACGACTTGTCATTACTCAGGACGATGGTGAATCAATTGAAAACCTAATCCCGAAATGGCGCCATGTCACAGTGTTCGAGGGCGAGCACGTGGAAAAAGGGGAGACGATTTGCGATGGCGCTCCGGATTCCCACGATATCCTCAAACTGAAAGGTGTACGCGAATTAACGCGTTACATTGTCAACGAAGTGCAGGAAGTCTACCGTCTTCAAGGTGTGAAAATTAATGACAAGCACATTGAAGTCATCGTTAGACAAATGTTGCGCAAAGTAGAGATCGTTGATCCCGGCGACACGCGCTTCTTACGCGGCGAACAGGTTGAGAAAGAACGGTGGATTGAAGAGAACATCCGAATGCGTAACCAAGGGAAGCAAGAGGCTACCTACGAGCAATTACTGTTGGGGATCACCAAAGCGTCACTTGCCACGGAGTCGTTTATCTCTGCGGCATCGTTCCAGGAGACGACAAGGGTGTTGACGGAAGCATCAGTCACTGGCAAGCGTGATGAGTTGCGCGGCTTGAAGGAAAACGTGATTGTTGGCAGATTAATCCCTGCGGGCACGGGTTTTTCTTATCACGCTGAGCGCCGTCGTAAGCGAGAAGAGAAGTTTGAGACCCTCGTACTAAAAGACGCCGAAGCCTTGTCTGAGTACCAAGCCCTTCGAGCAATTGAAGAAGCGACAGATGAAGAAACTAAAAGCGCTTGAACTCGTTGACAGCTTAGAGGCAAGCTCACTATAATCCCGCTCCTGCGACAGGCCGGAGTACGCTCCCGCCTGTCTCTTTAGTTTGAAGCCCGGCATTCCGTCCCACAAGACCGAAATTGCGGTCGAACTAACTCACACAGCATCTTCCAAGAGGCTGTGTGTTTAGTCAACTCTGAGCCGCGGCCCCATAGCGAGTGGATTGGGAAAAGAACCGTGCTGATCGAGGCCTTAACCCGGTCTAGCCGATGAGCCTTTACCTGCAACCTAACGAACAAAAGATTCGGCCCAACGTGGGCTTAATCAGAAGTCGAAATATATGGCCACAATCAACCAGCTCGTGCGTAAGCCGCGTAAGCGCCAGATAAAGAAAAGCAACGTTCCGGCGCTTGAGGGTTGCCCGCAAAAACGCGGTGTGTGTACTCGTGTGTATACGACAACACCGAAAAAACCGAACTCTGCGTTACGTAAAGTCGCGCGTGTCCGCCTCACTAACGGCCAAGAAGTAACTACTTATATTGGTGGAGAAGGGCACAACCTCCAGGAGCACTCAGTGATTTTGATCCGCGGTGGTCGCGTGAAAGATCTCCCAGGTGTTCGTTACCACACTGTTCGAGGAACGCTTGATACGTCAGGTGTATCCGATCGACGCCGCGGCCGTTCGAAATACGGCGCAAAGCGTCCTAAGGCCTAAACTAGAGTATCTCAAGATGTCCAGACGGCACGCTGCACAAAAACGCGAAATCCTACCTGATCCGAAATACGGGGACCAGGTGTTGGCCAAGTTTATCAACCTCGTAATGTCGCGCGGTAAAAAATCGGTCGCCGAAAAGATTGTCTACGGCGCCCTTGCGGATTTGAGCGTAAAAGGCGAGGCCTTGGTGCTGTTCAAACAGGCTTTAGAAAACGTCGAACCGAAGGTTGAAGTAAAGTCGCGCAGAGTCGGCGGGGCGACCTACCAAGTGCCCGTAGAAGTTAGACCGCATCGGCGCATGGCGCTTGCGATGCGCTGGCTCGTCGATGCGGCACGCAAGCGAAGTGAGAAATCGATGGAAAAGCGCCTTGCCGGCGAACTGATGGACGCTTCAGACAACCGCGGTTCTGCCGTCAAGAAGCGTGAGGACACGCACAAAATGGCTGATGCCAACCGTGCGTTTTCGCACTACCGCTGGTAGATCAAAGCGCTTTGGAATTTGACAAGTGGCACGTATTACACCCATCGAACGGTATCGCAACATTGGGATTATGGCCCATATCGATGCGGGTAAAACAACCACAACTGAGCGGATCCTCTACTACACCGGAGTCTCCCACAAAATTGGCGAAGTCCACGATGGCGCAGCCACGATGGATTGGATGGAGCAAGAACAAGAGCGCGGCATCACTATAACGTCGGCAGCGACGACGTGCTTTTGGAGTGGTATGGCGAAGCAATTCGCTGAACACCGCATCAATATTATAGATACACCCGGACATGTCGATTTTACAATCGAGGTCGAGCGTTCACTCAGAGTGCTGGACGGGGCAGTCGGGGTATTTTGCGCAGTTGGCGGTGTCGAACCCCAGTCTGAGACCGTTTGGCGGCAGGCAAATAAATACGACGTTCCGCGTTTAGCCTTCGTTAACAAAATGGATCGTTCTGGAGCGAACTTTCAGCGAGTTGTTGAACAGATTACCGAACGACTTGGTTCCAACGCTGTGCCTATTCAGCTTCCAATCGGCGCCGAAAATCAATTCGAAGGTATCGTCGATTTGATTCGAATGCGCGCTATCTACTGGGACGAAGCGACATTAGGAATGAATTTCGAAGAGCGCGATATTCCGGATCACATGATCTCGGAATGCACGCTTTGGCACGAACGGATGGTCGAAAAGGCCGCAGAATGCGATGAGGAACTCACCGAGAAGTATCTCGAAACAGGCGACCTCAGTGTAGATGAGATCATCGCCGGGCTACGGACCGGCACGATCGCAAACCGACTAGTCCCGGTACTGTGTGGGTCCGCATTTAAGAATAAGGGTGTTCAGGCGATGTTAGACGCCGTGATCGAATTGATGCCGGCACCGAGCGAAGTAAAAGCCATCCAAGGGCTACTAGACGACGGGGTTACGAAAGCTTCGCGACCGTCTTCGGACGACGAGCCTTTCTCCGCGCTCGCTTTTAAAATCGCTACGGACCCATTTGTTGGTACGTTGACGTTCTTCCGAGTGTACTCGGGCGTGTTGAAGTCCGGAGATTCAGTATTCAATCCGGTCAAGTCAAAGAAAGAAAGAGTCGGTCGCATCCTACAGATGCACGCGAATAGTCGGGAAGAAATCAGCGAAGTTCGGGCCGGTGACATCGCTGCGGCGGTCGGACTCAAAGATGTAACGACTGGTGACACGTTGTGCGATAGCCAACAGCACATCACTCTAGAGCGAATGGAATTCCCGGAGCCCGTGATCGCAGTGGCGGTAGAGCCGAGAACAATCGCTGATCAAGAGAAAATGGGTGTCGCGCTGACCAAATTGGCCGCCGAAGACCCGTCTTTTCGAGTGTCGACTGATGAAGAGTCGGGTCAGGTAATTATCGCCGGAATGGGCGAATTACACCTCGATATCATCGTTGACCGGATGCGCCGTGAATTTAACGTCGAGGCAAACGTTGGCAAACCCCAAGTCGCCTATCGAGAGACAATCCGAAAAGTCGTTGAGAAGGCAGAAGGTAAATTCATTAAACAATCTGGAGGGCGCGGTCAATACGGGCACGTGGTGTTGCGGATCGAGCCGGGCGAACCAGGATCCGGATTTGAGTTCGTGAACGATATTGTTGGCGGCGTCATCCCGAAGGAATACATTCCCGCGACCGAGAAGGGTATACGGGAACAGATGCAAAATGGCGTCATCGCTGGCTACCCGATGCTTGATGTAAAAGTTACCTTGTATGACGGTTCATATCACGACGTCGATTCGAACGAAGTTGCCTTCAAAATAGCGGCTTCAATGGGTTTCAAAGAGGGGGCGAAACGCGCTAGCCCGGTATTGCTAGAGCCACTGATGGATGTCGAAATCGTGACGCCCGATGAATACATGGGGCCTGTCAATGGGGATCTCAGTCGTCGACGAGGGATTTTGCATGGAACCGAAGGCGCTCCGGGCGGCACCATCATTAGAGCCGAAGTGCCATTGTCCGAAATGTTCGGTTACTCGACGGACCTGCGTTCTGCGACCCAAGGTCGTGCAACGTATTCCATGGAATTTTCACGTTATGCGGCCGCACCGAACAGCGTGGCCGAAACAGTTTCAAAGCAATAGTTTAAACAACTACTAAGTCCTGAGCAGAGGTTGAGTCATGTCGAAGTCGAAATTTGAAAGAACGAAGCCGCACGTGAACGTAGGCACGATCGGTCACGTGGATCACGGAAAGACGACGTTGACGGCTGCGTTGACCAGCATTTCGGCGGCGAAGTATGGCGGAGAGATGAAAGCGTACGATCAGATCGATAACGCCCCTGAAGAGCGCGCGCGTGGCATTACGATAGCGACAGCGCACGTGGAATACGAAAGTGATGCGCGCCATTACGCGCATGTAGATTGCCCGGGACACGCGGACTACGTGAAGAACATGATCACGGGTGCGGCGCAGATGGACGGTGCGATCTTGGTGTGTAGTGCGGCAGACGGGCCGATGCCACAAACGCGTGAGCACATTTTGTTGGCGCGGCAAGTGGGCGTGCCTTACATCGTGGTGTTCCTGAACAAAGCGGACATGGTTGACGACGCAGAGTTATTAGAACTGGTCGAGATGGAAGTACGCGAGCTGTTAGACTTGTATAAGTTCCCTGGTGACGACACGCCAGTGATCATCGGTAGCGCGTTGAAAGCCTTAGAAGGGGATGAGAGCGAGATCGGCAAGCCGGCGATTGAAAAATTAGTGGCAGCGATGGATAGCTACATCCCGGAGCCGGAGCGCCCGGTAGACCAACCGTTCTTACTGCCGATCGAAGATGTGTTCTCGATCGCGGGTCGGGGCACGGTAGTGACGGGTCGCATAGAGCGTGGGATCGTGCACATTGGAGACGAAATCGAAATCGTCGGCATCCGAGATACGGTCAAGACAACGTGTACGGGTGTGGAGATGTTCCGCAAGTTGTTGGATGAAGGCCGGGCCGGGGACAACGTCGGCGTGCTGTTACGGGGAACGAAGCGCGAGGACGTGGAACGGGGCCAAGTGTTGTGTAAGCCGGGTTCGGTGAATCCGCACACGCATTTCGAAGCGGAAGTTTACGTGTTATCGAAAGAGGAAGGGGGGCGTCACACCCCATTTTTCAACAATTATCGGCCACAGTTTTACTTCCGCACGACGGACGTGACGGGGGCGGTGCAATTGCCGGAAGGTGTTGAGATGGTGATGCCCGGAGACAACGTGAAGGTTGAAGTGAAGTTAATCAACCCGATCGCGATGGAAGAAGGGTTACGCTTTGCCATTCGAGAAGGTGGTCGCACGGTTGGTGCGGGTGTCGTTTCGAAGATCATTGAGTAATCAGTTACTTTGCATCGTGCTAAGAAGCAAACAGTTTTAGCGCTAGCTCGGCGTCCACGCAGTCAAATATAAAAGCGAAGCTCAGAAATGGACCAACAGGTTATAAGAATTCGGCTAAAAGCGTTCGACCATCGACTGATCGATCAATCGACACGTGAAATCGTCGAAACGGCCAAGCGAACGGGTGCGCAAGTAAAAGGCCCGATACCGTTGCCGACGAAAAAAGAGCGATTCACCGTTTTGACTTCGCCTCACGTCAATAAAGATGCGCGAGACCAATACGAGATACGCACACATAAGCGGCTGCTCGACATTATTAACCCGACCGATAAAACCGTCGATGCTTTGATGAAACTGGACCTCGCCGCCGGCGTGGACGTCCAGATTAAGCTCAACTAAGTATCAGAGCAGGAGTTATTTAAAATGTCACTCGGACTTCTCGGGCAAAAACGCGGCATGACGCGACTATTTACAGAAGAAGGGGAATCGATCCCTATAACGGTTGTAGAAGTACTGCCGAACCGCGTCACGCGGGTTAAGACGGAAATAACTGATGGGTACAACGCCATACAGATCACGACGGGAACGAAACATCGCAATCGAATCAGCAAATCGGCCGCTGGCGAATTTGCCAAGAACAATATGGAAGCAGGCCGCGGCTTGTGGGAATTCCGCTTGGGCGAAAACGACGTTCAAGAATTCACCGTCGGGAAGGAATTGAAGGCCGATCTATTCGTGGCGGGCCAAGCCATCGATGTGACTGGGACCACCATCGGTAAGGGTTATGCCGGTGTGATCAAACGCCACAATTTCAGTATGGGTGACGCAACCCATGGCAACTCACTATCACACCGGGTTTCCGGCTCGATCGGTCAATGCCAAACGCCAGGACGTGTGTTTAAAGGCAAGAAAATGGCCGGACATATGGGAAACGTGCGTCGAACGGTTCAAGGACTGGAAGTTGTACGAGTCGACCTCGACCGGAATCTCTTGTTGATAAGAGGGGCTGTGCCAGGCGCGAAGGGCGGTGACGTGTTCATCAAACCGTCCATAAAAGCGAGTGGGAAGTAGGTAATTATGGATTTGCAAATTCGTTCATTCGCGACAGGCGATGCCGCAGGTAACGTAGCGTTATCCGATGAGGTATTTGACCGCGCATATAACGAGCCTTTGGTACACCAAATCGTCACGGCATACTTCGCCGCCGGGCGACGTGGTACTAAGGCTAGTAAGAGTCGGGCTACCGTACGCGGCGGCGGCGCGAAACCATTTCGACAAAAAGGTTTAGGTCGGGCCCGTGCCGGCACCATTCGCAGCCCTATTTGGCGAGGAGGCGGCGTCACATTCGCCGCGTCGCCACGGAACTACGCACAGAAAGTTAACCGAAAAATGTACCGGCACGCATTGTGTTCGATTCTCTCCGAGCTAGTGCGCACGGAGCGTCTGATCGTCGTCGACACGTGTGATATGGCCGAACCGAAGACAAAAAATCTCGTGTCGGTTTTGGCCAAGTTTGCAGCCAAGGACGTGCTTCTGATCGAACAGGAAGTAACGGAGAACCTCTATCTTGCTGCGCGAAATTTGTATTGGGTTGGGTTAGTCGACGCGGCGACAATCGATCCTGCGATGCTCTTGGCGTTCGAAAAAGTCGTAATATCCAAATCTGCGCTAACGCAAATCGAGGACCAACTGAAATGAATCGTGAGCGTTTAATGCAGGTACTGGTTGAGCCGAAGATCTCAGAGAAGGCGTCGCGCGTCGCTGATGTGAATCGGCAATATGTTTTTCGGGTTCTCAAAGACGCGACAAAACCAGAAATCAAGGCAGCCGTGGAAGAATTATTCAGTGTCAAGGTAGAAGCGGTAACGGTATGTAATATGCCCGCAAA
Source organism: Gammaproteobacteria bacterium (assembly GCA_047611805.1). Taxonomy (GTDB): domain Bacteria; phylum Pseudomonadota; class Gammaproteobacteria; genus UBA11873. Next base: position 4,378 of record JBLFWX010000013.1, on the reverse strand, counting down.
GACACGACACTTCCGCGGATCGGCGGGCGTTCGGCAAGGCTGGAAGAAAGCGTACGTTAAGCTTCTGCCCGACTTCGAACTCGATTTTCTAGCTGGCGAATGACGGTTACGGGTTAAACGAGATGGCATTAGATAAAGCAAAACCAACTTCCCCCGGCCGCCGCGGCATGGTACGGGTGGTTACGGACGATCTGTATAAGGGCGAGCCGTACGCCCCATTGTTGGAACCGCAACACCGAAGTTCTGGTCGCAATAACGCGGGCCGTATCACCGTGCGGCATCGTGGAGGCGGTCATAAGCAACACTACCGCGTAATCGATTTCAAACGACGTAAGGACGGAATCCCAGCGACTGTCGAGCGGATCGAATATGATCCGAATAGAACTGCGCACATCGCGCTGATCTTGTATGCGGATGGTGAACGGCGTTACATGATTGCGCCCAAAGGCCTAGCAGCTGGTGCAAAAATTAGATCGGGAGTCGACGCCCCAATACAAGTCGGGAACTGCCTACCGTTACGCAATATCCCGGTCGGCACGATAATCCACTGCGTTGAAATGCAGCCAGAAAAGGGCGCGCAAATTGGACGTAGTGCCGGTGCAGCTATCCAATACATCGCGCGTGAAGGAACATCAGCAACGCTGCGGTTGCGTTCAGGCGAAATGCGTAAGGTCCCAATCGAATGCCGCGCTACGATCGGTGAGGTTGGTAATTCGGAACATTCACTGCGCTCAATAGGTAAAGCGGGCGCGCAGCGCTGGCGCGGCATCCGGCCAACTGTGCGTGGTGTGGCGATGAATCCGGTGGATCACCCACACGGAGGCGGCGAAGGTCGTACATCCGGTGGTCGTCATCCGGTCAGCCCTTGGGGCCAGCCGACAAAAGGGTATAAGACCCGAACAAATAAACGGACGAGTAACTCCATCGTCCGTAAACGCAATAAGCGATAATTGCGGAGCGCTACTTTATGCCACGTTCAATTAAGAAAGGCCCTTTTATAGATCATCACCTTCTTAAAAAGGTTGATGTATCCCGAACAAATAACGATAAGCGACCCATAAAGACGTGGTCACGACGTTCGATGATTATACCGGATATGGTCGGTCTCACAATCGCGGTCCATAACGGCAGACAACATATGCCCGTTTTTGTGAGCGAGAATATGGTGGGACATAAGTTGGGCGAATTCGCTCCAACGCGTACTTTTCGCGGCCATGTTGCCGACCGTAAATCGAAATAGCGAGATATCACCATGGCCACCATCGCTAAGTTAAAAAATACGCGGATTTCCGCCCAGAAAGTTCGCCTAGTTGCGGACCAAGTTCGCGGATTACCCGTTGGCAGCGCCATCAATTTGCTGACTTTCAGCAACAAGAAGGCGGCCAAAATAATTAAGAAGCTTTTGGAGTCCGCGATTGCGAACGCCGAGCACAATGATGCGGCAGATGTCGACGAATTGTTCATTAGTCAAATTATGGTTGACGAAGGTCCTACGTTGAAGCGGTGGCGTCCACGCGCAAGAGGACGAGCGAATAAAATTTTCAAACGCATGAGCCACGTCACCGTGGCCGTTGCAGAATCGGGGCAATAGGGATGGGACAAAAAGTACACCCATATGGTATCCGCTTAGGGATTGTCAAAGATTGGACGTCCACTTGGTATGCAGATACCAAAAACTACGCGAATTACTTAAACGCTGACTTAAAAATCCGAGATTTTTTGCGTAAAAAACTAGCGCACGCCTCGGTAAGTCGAATCCAGATCGAACGGCCCGCGCATAACGCTCGAATAATTGTTCATACGGCGCGACCGGGCATCGTAATTGGAAAGAAGGGCGAAGACATCGAAGCGCTCCGCAAAGAAGTAACCAAACTGATGGGCATCCCCGCGCACATCAGTGTAGAAGAGATCCGCAAGCCGGAGCTCGACGCTTACTTGGTTGCTGAATCGGTCGCCCAGCAACTAGAACGACGAATAATGTTCCGTCGCGCAATGAAGCGCGCTGTTTCGAACTCAATGCGACTCGGCGCACAGGGCATTAAAATCAATGTTGCCGGACGCCTGAACGGCGCAGAAATTGCACGCTCGGAATGGTACCGCGAAGGCCGTGTACCCCTGCACACGCTTCGCGCCGATATCGATTACGGCTTAGCAGAAGCCAGTACAACCTACGGTGTCATCGGAGTAAAGGTGTGGATCTTCAAAGGCGAGATCATTAAACGCGCCGAAGAACCGGTGGAAGAAGCCGTCGAAGCAGCAGCGGCTGGGAGCTAAGTCGTGTTACAACCAAAAAATACCAAATTTCGAAAACAGCAGAAAGGCCGGAACCGCGGTATGGCGTTGCGCGGGGCGAAGGTGAGTTTCGGCGAATATGGATTGAAAGCGACTACGCGAGGGCGTCTTACAGCACGCCAAATCGAAGCCGCACGCCGAGCCTTAACAAGGCACGTTAAACGTGGAGCAAAAATATGGATCCGCGTTTTCCCGGATAAACCGATCACAAAGAAACCGTTAGAGGTTCGCCAAGGTAAAGGCAAAGGTAATGTCGAGTACTGGGTTGCGCAAATCAAACCAGGCACCGTGCTCTATGAAATGGAAGGCGTTGACGAGGAGCTCGCGCGTGAAGCATTTAGGCTAGCGGCCGCGAAGCTTCCGATTCGAACGGCTTTTACAACGCGGAAGTTGATGTAATGAAAGCACAAGAAATGCGCGAAAAATCTGTCGAAGGTCTCAATGAATTGCTCATTGAAAAACGTCGTGAGCAATTTAACCTGCGTATGCAAGCGGGTTCAGGGCAACCCCCACGATCGAACCAATTTGGTGAAGTTCGACGGGATATAGCGCGTATTAAATTAGTTCTCAGCGAGAAGAAATTGGGTAACGCAGCATGAGCGAACAAGGCACATCGGCGCGGACACTCGTCGGCGAAGTCGTTAGTAACCGGATGGAGAAGACCATCTGTGTTTCGGTGGAGCGACAAGTTGAGCATCCGTTGTACAAAAAATATATCCGTCGTTCGACAAAGTTACTAGCGCACGACGAGAATAATGAGTGCAATGAAGGTGACCGGGTCGCGATCGAAGAATGTCGGCCATTATCCAAGCGTAAAGCATGGCGGTTGCAAAAAGTATTGCAACGCGGGACCCAGGTTTAGCTAACCATGAAAATGACCACGCGTACACGGCGGAGACTCGAACAATGATTCAAATGCAATCCATGCTTGATGCGGCAGACAACAGCGGTGCGCGACGTCTGATGTGCATAAAAGTGCTGGGCGGTTCTAAGCGCCGCTACGCCAATATTGGCGACGTTATTAAGGTATCGATAAAAGAAGCAATCCCTCGTGGGAAAGTGAAAAAAGGCGAAGTATTCGATGCGGTAGTCGTGCGCACGCGCAAAGGTGTTCGACGCCCCGACGGTTCGCTGATTCGATTTGATGGGAATGCAGCTGTGCTGCTAGACAAGCAACTTCAACCTATTGGTACTCGAATTTTTGGGCCCGTCACGCGCGAATTGCGAGGTGACCGATTTATGCGAATCGTCTCGCTAGCCCCAGAAGTGTTGTAGGCCAGGACAACTCGCATGAAGAAAATGAAAAAAGGCGACGACGTGGTCGTGTTAGCAGGACGCGATAAGGGCAAGCGCGGGACTGTACTGAGAATGATGCCCTACGAACGGGTAGTTGTGGATGGTGTAAACGTCGTTAAGCGCCACACAAAACCCAATCCACAAGCCGGTGTGCCTGGTGGGATAATTGAGAAAGAAGCGTCAATTCATATTTCGAATGTCGCTTTGTACAACCCAGTTACGAAAAAAGCGGATCGGGTCGGCATAAAAACGCTAGCTGACGATCGCAAAGTGCGCTTCTTTAAATCGAATAACGAGGTGGTCGACATTTAATTGTCGCGAATGATCACAATGCCAAGATTGGACACAATTTACCGCGAAAAACTTGTTGCTCAGCTCAAGGAAGAATTGAAGTTGAACAGCGTCATGGAAGTTCCACGGATTACCAAGGTCACCATCAACATGGGGCTTGGAGAAGCGACTACTGATAAAAAGGTCATGGAACACGCGTTAAGCGATCTCCAACTTATATCGGGTCAGAAACCAGTCGTTTGTTTGTCGCGAAAGTCGATTGCGGGATTTAAGATTCGCGATGGATGGCCGATTGGCGCCAAAGTCACGTTGCGGCGCGATCGGATGTACGAATTTCTAGATCGGCTAATTAATATAGCTATCCCTAGAATTCGAGATTTTCGAGGATTTAGCGACCGCGCGTTTGACGGGCGGGGTAACTACACGCTTGGCGTAAAAGAACAAATTATTTTTCCTGAAATTGACTTCGATAAGATTGACTCAATTCGAGGAATGGACA
>JBLFWX010000012.1:0-93984 GCA_047611805.1 Gammaproteobacteria bacterium | reverse complement strand
GTCGCAGATTTGGCGTTCGATAATGATATTGACGCGCTGATCATGCTGCGTCAATTTATAGGATTTCTGCCACTCAACAACAACGAGCAAGCGCCGCGACAAGTGTGCAGTGATCCGCCGGACCGAATCGAAGCCGCACTCGATACCTTGGTACCTGAGAATCCAAATTTGCCGTACGACATTAAGGAAGTCATCGTCAAAATCGTCGACGATCGTGATTTCTTCGAGCTGCAACCGGATTTCGCACAGAACATTGTGATCGGGTTTGGACGTCTGGAAGGCGCACCTGTCGGTATCGTCGCCAATCAACCGATGGTTCTCGCCGGTTGCCTAGACATCGACTCGAGTTGTAAGGCGGCACGATTCGTGCGTTTTTGCGACGCGTTCAATATCCCTATCGTGACCTTGGTGGACGTACCTGGCTTTTTGCCCGGTACGGCTCAGGAGTATGGCGGCATTATTCGTCATGGCGCAAAGCTGCTCTACGCCTACGCCGAAGCAACAGTACCGAAATTGACAGTGATTACACGCAAAGCTTACGGCGGAGCATACGACGTGATGTCATCGAAACATCTTCGCGGCGACGCGAATTACGCCTGGCCGTCCGCAGAGATTGCTGTGATGGGTGCGAAGGGCGCGGTTGAAATAATCTTTCGTCAAGACCGCGACGATGCGGACAAAATTCAACAGCGCACTGATGAATACAAAGAAAAATTCGCGAACCCCTTCATCGCGGGATCGAAAGGTTTCATTGACGATGTGATCATGCCCCATGATACGCGGCGACGCTTATGCCGAGATCTGCGCATGCTAAAAACTAAAAAACTCAAAAACCCCCGCCGCAAACACGGCAACATCCCACTCTAACCGGGCGCTTGGAAGAACTCGAATAATGACAACAGCAGCACCATTTAAAAAAATCCTGATCGCTAATCGTGGCGAAATTGCCTGTCGAATTATCAAGACCGCAAAACGGATTGGCATTGCGACGGTCGCCGTCTATTCAGATGCGGATCAAAACGCGCGTCACGTGAAGATGGCTGATGAAGCCGTTCACATCGGTGGATCACCTGCGGCCGAGAGCTACCTGCGTATCGATGCACTGATCGAAGCGGCACAGCGAACCGGCGCACAAGCAGTCCACCCGGGCTTTGGTTTTGTGTCGGAAAATTCGGCCTTCGCCGAAGGCCTTGAGAAGGCGGGTATCTGTTTTATCGGTCCGCCGGTTAAGGCCATGGCCGAGATGGGTGATAAGTTACGTTCGAAGGAAATAGCCGCAGCCGCCGGGGTGAACACGATTCCAGGTGATGGACGGATCATGCCGGACGCGGCGCAAGCATTAATTGCAGCGAAAGCTATCGGTTTTCCAGTGATGCTGAAAGCCTCAGCTGGTGGTGGCGGCAAGGGTATGCGTGTTGCGCGTAACGACGCCGAAGTTATCGAGGGATTCGAAAGCGCATCGAACGAAGCGCGCAAAAGTTTCGGTGATGACCGCATGCTGGTCGAGAAATTCATCGAGAATCCGCGCCACATCGAAATTCAGATCATGGCCGACAAACACGGAAACACACTTTATCTCGGCGAACGTGAGTGCTCGATCCAGCGTCGGCACCAAAAAGTTATAGAGGAGGCGCCGTCGCCGTTCGTCACCCCGGAAGTTAGAAAAGCGATGGGTGAGCAGTCTGTGGCTTTAGCGCAAGCCGTTGGCTACGTCTCCGCCGGCACGGTCGAATTCGTCGTCGATCCGAACCACAATTTCTATTTTCTGGAGATGAACACACGTCTTCAAGTGGAACATCCCGTAACGGAATATATTACGGGACTGGATATTGTCGAATTAATGATCAGGGTCGCCGCGAACGAACCCTTGGGGTTCAAGCAAGAAGACGTGAAGCTGAACGGGTGGGCGATGGAAGCGCGCATCTACGCAGAAAACCCTGATAATAACTTTATGCCATCGACGGGCCGGCTCCAAATATATAGGCCCCCCGCCGAAACCAGTTACCTGCGTAACGACACCGGTGTTGAAGAAGGTAGCGAAATATCGATATTCTACGACCCGATGATTGCAAAACTCATCGCTGGCGGTGAATCGCGCGACGTCGCGCGCAAAAGATTAAGCACGGCATTGGACAGCTTTTGCATCCGTGGCATTGACGACAACATTTCATTTTTGAACGCCTTGGCGACGCACCCGAAATTTGCCGCCGGCGATATGTCGACGGGTTTCATCGAGGAGCACTTTCCAGCAGGGTTTAACAGCGCGAAAGTCGATCTAGCAGACAACAATATTCTGCCAGTAGTCGCTGGTGTGCTACAGCACGTCTTAGATGAGCGACGCGCCCGTGCGTCACAGTTGACCCGTAAGTATGTTGCTCGGAGTGTTAACGAAGAGCTTCCTCTATCAGTGACGTTAGCGGACCAGGCCTACACGGTCACTGCCGCTGGTAGGGATTACGCGGTGACGACCAACTGGCAACTCCACGACTATGTTTTTCACGCAACTATCAATGGCGAGGAATTCGCATTGCAGATTGAACGCAATCCGCTGGGATGGCGTCTCGCGAACGGCGGCCGCGTTGCTGACATCCGGGTGCTGACTGCTCGCGCCGCTGAACTCCTGCATTTGATTCCGGAGAAGCAGCCGCCCGACTTATCCAGGTTCTTACTGTCGCCAATGCCCGGCTTACTCGTGCGCTTACAAGTGAGCGAAGGAGAGGAAGTAAAAGCTGGCCAAGAACTCGCTGTTGTCGAAGCCATGAAAATGGAAAATAGTCTGCGCGCAACACAAGATGCAGTGGTCGCGGTAGTGCGCGCTAAAGCGGGTGACCTCTTAGTTGCCGGACAATCGATCTTAGAGTTCGAGTGAGCGAGTGGCAGGTCGAATAACGACCGACGAATTAGCAAGCGGAGTCATCGCTGGAGAACGTCGCGCGCTAGCTCAAGCGATTACCTTAGTTGAATCGACACTGCCCGAGCATCGCGCTCAAGCATTGAATTTGCTTGAGGTGCTGGCGCCAAAAGCCGGTCGAGCCATGCGGGTCGCGATTAGCGGTACCCCCGGGGTCGGTAAATCGACGTTTATCGAAATGTTCGGTAACCATGTGATAGACGATGGGAATCGGATTGCCGTGTTAGCCATTGATCCCTCGTCCACGCTGGGCGGCGGCTCGATTCTCGGCGATAAAACCCGTATGGAATTGCTCACTCGCAATGAATCCGCCTTTATTAGGCCTTCGCCATCGGGTGGAACATTAGGCGGAGTCGCGGCGCGTACGCGTGAAGCAATACTGTTATGTGAAGCCGCCGGGTTTGATGTAGTGGTGGTCGAAACCGTCGGTGTTGGCCAATCCGAAACGATGGCAGCGCAGATGACTGACATGTTCGTCTTATTGTTGGCACCGGCCGGCGGCGATGAGCTACAGGGGATTAAGCGTGGCATTATCGAACTCGCGGATCTCATTTTGGTAAACAAAGCGGACGGGGATCTTGCGCCTATTGCTGCGCAGGCCGCCGGCGAATACCGCCTAGCTTTACAGCTGATCAGACCGCGCTCTGAACATTGGACGGTTCCCGTGTCGACTTGTTCCGCCCTGCATGATACTGGCATTACGGATTGTTGGAAGACGGTCGGTGAGTACCGCACGACCATGCAAACACATGGGGAGATTACTCGACGCCGTGCAAGCCAAGCGCAAGCGTGGCTCGATTCTGAAATAGAGGATGCGCTTGGGCAACGGTTTCGAGCGGATCCGAAAGTCCGTGCGCGCTTGAGCGATATCGAAGCTGCTGTTGCCAATGGCACATTACCGCCCACAACGGCCGCGCAACGTTTGATCGACGAATTTCTAAGTTAGTTATCATTTCGAGGAGAACATTATGATCGGACGATTGAATCACCTTGCAATCGTGGTTCCAGATTTAGCCGCGGCTGCGGCGAATTATTCAGAAGTCTTAGGCGCTAAAGTGACAGCTCCTATTGAACTGCCCGACCACGGCGTGACGACAATATTCGTTGAATTACCGAATACCAAGATTGAATTGCTGCACCCGCTTGGTGAGAATTCGCCAGTTGCTAAATTCTTGGAGAAAAACCCGGACGGTGGAATGCATCATGTGTGTTACGAAGTAGATGAGATCTACGCCGCGCGGGATAAATTAGTCGCCAGTGGCGCCAGAATTCTGGGTGATGGTGAGCCCCGTACCGGCGCTCACGGTAAGCCGGTATTGTTTTTGCACCCGAAAGATTTTTGTGGAACCTTGCTCGAAATAGAGCAGATTTAAACGCAGGCTACGGCAATCTTTACACTAGATATCGGGCCTCGATTACGAGACCCGCTGAATGATAGCTACACAGCACTCGAGAGTATTAAGCGAGCCTTCGCGTGTTAGAACGACGTCCCAAACCGAACATCGCAACTAGCGCGCTGCCAAGCATCCACACGGCCGCCGGGATCGGAACGACTTGGGCGACTGCAAAATTCGATCCCCGCGCTGTCGCAATCTGGGCAGCCGTTAGTCGTTCGCCATCGATCGGCCTGTTCATGGCATCTAGAGGACATTGCGCGCCACTGCCGCACATTAAGTTTTCCAAAATGCTAATGTGAGGCAAGCCTAAGTTATGTCCGATTTCGTGAGCGACAACGCCAGCGATAACTTCGCGCCCCCCCAGGAAATCTAACAAATTCATCCCAAGGGACACGATGCTGGTCTTCCCTGGTAGGCTTGCGAGGCCATTAGCTGAATTCTCAGAAAGCAATGAAGACCCCGGCACGATATTGACGAAATACATATCCAGAACGTTAGGATTGGGGTTATTAACGCCGGCCAGAGCACCCTGAGTTCGAATTGTGCTGAAATCGCCACCCGGACGCGGACTCATCATCCCCGCGGTTCCTTCGTAGGCGAACGCGTTGCTATAGGACGTTGGATCCAAGAACTCGATGTTGATTCCGGCTTGCGCCCATATTTGATCGATTAAACTCAAGATGGAGGTTTGGTCCGAGCCGGTACCAAATAAGGTTGCGAAGTCGGTCCCGTCGTCGGTTTGGATCATCTGGACTGTAACAACCCGATTGATGGGCATAGCCGCGTTAACGACAAGCTCCGCCTGCGCATTGCCACCGCAAGCAGCTAGGAGAAGGAATAGAGATACGGCTGAACGTAAGTTTGATTTGTGCATGAGTAATACCCTGACCAGAGATTCTTAGAACTTTTGTATGTTGTGGCGCCAATTCTAACAACGTAAAACACTGTAAGTCGCATCGGTCTATGCGGCATAGTTCACGTTTATAGGCCTCCCAGAGGCGGCGCCCCTCGCGTTCGATGGACAGAGTTTGTCCGCAAAGCGAATTCGCGAGAGGGGGCTTCGATCGGTCGCGTTTCAAATTTGGGACGGCAACGCGAATGCACTTGCTTGTTGCAAACAAGTAAAAATCTTCGGATAATCCAGAGCATGGCCGCGACCGCACCTACTACAACCCTAAAACGCACTCAATCCGAACGTAGCGCTCAATCCGACTCGTTAATGCTCGATGCCGCAATACGGTTGATCGTTCAGCACGGGACTGCCAACACGCATCTAAAGGAGGTCGGTGAATCCGCCGGTTACAGTCGCGGCTTAGCGAGTTATCGATATGGCAACAAAGCCGGTTTGTTTATCGAAATCATCCACACCGTGGGCGACGAGTGGCTTCGCGAGCTAGGGCGAGCAGTTCGAGACAAAGATGGGTTGCCGGCAATTCTGGGCGCGACCGACGCACACTACCGGTTCGTTCTCGAGGCCGCCGACCGGATCCGCGCGTTCTATATCCTGTGGTTTGATTCGACAGGACCTGATCAGGCGTTGAAATCGGTCATCGCTAACGTTCACGAACGGCGACAAGGAGATGTAGAAGCCTGGATCGCCGCGGGAATTGTGGCTGGTAATGTACGTAGCGACGTGAACGTACGCTCCGTTGCCGAACAATTCTGCGCATCAATTATAGGGATCGTCTATCAATGGTTGGCGGTACCAGAAGCGCCTGATCGGATTCACGCTCTTCACGAAGGTTTAAAACAACAAATGATCGGTGCACTAGCCGTGCCGAACAGTGACGTACAACGAAACCCGGAGTAGCAAAACATGAGCACGCGAGCACGAGATATTTCCGATACTGCAACCGCGACTAACCCGACGCCCCTACGCTTCGTCACTGCGGCGTCCTTATTTGACGGTCATGATGCAGCCATAAACGTAATGCGTCGTTTGATCCAGGCCGAAGGAACCGAAGTTATCCACCTCGGACATAATCGCGCGGTCGCCGACGTCGTACGGGCTGCGATCCAGGAAGACGCAGATGGCATCGCGGTGAGTTCTTATCAAGGCGGACACACGGAATATTTTCGTTACATGATCGACATGCTTAAAGAAGCTGGCGCCGGCCATATTCGCGTATTCGGCGGCGGCGGTGGAACGATCACACCTCAAGAGATACAAGAGTTGCAAGATTACGGCGTCGAGCGGATTTATCACCCCAACGACGGTATGAACATGGGTTTGGGTGGCATGATTTCGGACCTGGTTGCGCGTACCGAAGCGGCGCGTAAGGGCTCAGCTGAGCCCGAACAAGCACAAGTCCACGATCAGCTCTCAATTTCACAGATGCTATCTGCGATCGAAGATTCCGCTATTTCTGAATCGAAACTAGAAACCCTTCGTAAACAATGGACGGTAGCTGCCGGAAATGTGCCCGTTATAGGCATAACGGGTACAGGTGGCGCCGGTAAGAGCAGCGTCACGGACGAAATTTTGTCGCGCTTCGTGCAGTACTTTCCAGACCTGAATATTGCCGTACTTGCCGTTGATCCGACGCGCCGGCGTACTGGTGGTGCGTTGCTAGGCGATCGGATCCGCATGAACAGTCTGCGCAAGGATTCTTTATACATGCGCTCCATGGCGACGCGACGACAACATTTATCGACCAGCGCAATGTTAGGCGACGCGGTTTCATTCCTGAAATCCTTAGCGTTTGATTTGATCATTGTCGAGACGGCCGGCATCGGCCAGAGCGATAGTGAGATTGTCGATTTCGTCGATATACCGATATATGTCATGACGAGCGAGTTTGGCGCGCCAAGCCAACTCGAGAAAATCGACATGCTCGATTTCGCCGATGTGATCATCCTCAATAAGTTTGATAAACGCGGCGCCGACGACGCGCTGCGCGACGTGCGTAAACAGTGGAAACGCAACCACGTCAAATTCGATATTGTCGACGACGATATACCGGTTTATCCGACCATCGCGAGTCAGTTCAACGACCCAGGCCTGACTTGGATGTTTACTAATCTGTGTCGCTTGATCGCGGAAAAAATGAAATTCGATACGACACAGTGGACGCCGAGCATCGAGATTTTCACTAAAGAACCGCGCGCGACAGTTTTGATCCCAGCCAACAAAACACGCTACCTATCTGAAATAGTTGACCAAGGCCGGAACATCAATCGTAACATCGATGAACAACTGGCTGACGCGGCGAGTCGGGCACAACATTGTTATGAAGCGCTGAAGCTTATAGAGGATGCAGCCTTGCCAGGCATTTTCGAGTCCTACCCGCAAGAATCCTTGGTTGAGGCAACCGATAAGTCACTCGTCACTTTGCGCCAGCGCTACAACGCCGCGCTCAGCGACCTCGGCGCGGAAGCACGGCAGTTATTGATGGAATGGCCCGAACGCCTGAAAGGGATCACGGACGAGACGTTTAGTTATGAAGTGCGCGGCAAAGAAATAACCGGATCCAATTACCTCGAGAGCCTAAGTCACCAAAAGATCCCAAAAATCGCACCGCCGAGATTCGAAGGATGGGGCGACTTGCTGCGCTTCTTAATGAAAGAAAATCTCCCGGGTGGCTATCCTTACACTGGCGGCGTTTTCCCGTACCGACGTGCTGGGGAAGATCCGACTCGGATGTTTGCCGGGGAAGGAACACCCGAGCGCACGAATCGTCGTTTCCATTACCTGTCGGCAGGTCAACCTGCCGCGCGTCTATCGACGGCATTCGATTCGGTCACCTTGTATGGGGAAGATCCCCATGAGCGACCCGATATTTACGGCAAAGTCGGCAATTCCGGTGTGTCGATTGCGAGCGTTGACGACGCGAAGAAACTCTATTGTGGATTCGATTTATGTAATCCAACAACGTCTGTATCAATGACGATCAATGGACCGGCACCCATCATATTGTCGTTTTTTATGAACGCGGCAATCGATCAGCAAATTGAAAAATACCTTAAAGAAACCGGCAATTGGGCTAGCGCTGAAAAGCGGATCAAAAAATACTTCGAAGGCAAAAAACGTCCCGCGTATAAAGGCGAGTTGCCGGAAGGTAACGATGGCTTAGGCCTAGGTTTACTGGGTATTAGCGGCGAGACAGTCGTCGATGCGCAAACCTATGCGCGCATTAAATCTGAGACCTTGGCCAGTGTGCGCGGAACGGTCCAAGCCGACATTCTGAAAGAAGACCAAGCACAAAACACATGCATCTTTTCAACGGAATTCGCGATGAAGATGATGGGCGACGTGCAACAGTATTTCGTTGATCAAAAAGTTAGGAATTTCTATAGCGTATCAATCAGCGGATATCACATTGCTGAAGCCGGCGCCAACCCGATATCGCAATTAGCTTTCACCCTGTCGAATGGCTTTACGATCGTCGAATATTATCTTGCACGCGGCATGAAGATTGACGACTTTGCACCAAATTTGAGTTTCTTCTTCAGTAACGGGATGGATCCGGAGTACTCCGTGATCGGCCGCGTCGCGCGTCGAATTTGGGCGCGCGCGATGCGCGAACGCTATAACGCAAGTCCGCGCAGCCAAATGCTCAAATATCACATCCAAACTTCTGGTCGTAGCTTGCACGCACAAGAAATTAGCTTCAACGACATTCGCACAACCTTGCAAGCGCTCTACGCCTTGTTCGATAACTGCAATAGTCTGCATACGAACGCATTTGATGAAGCGATCACCACCCCAACGGAAGGATCGGTGCGGCGCGCCGTTGCTATTCAACTAGTGATTAACCGTGAACTGGGCTTGAATTTCTGTGAGAACCCTTGGCAAGGTTCGTTCATCATCAACGAACTAACAGACCTAGTTGAAGAAGCCGTGTATCAAGAATTTGAACGGATCTCAGAGCGTGGCGGGGTGTTCGGGGCAATGGATACGATGTACCAGCGCGGCAAAATTCAAGATGAAAGTTTGTACTACGAAAGTAAGAAACACGACGGCAGCCTACCGCTCATTGGCGTGAACACATTTTTACCGAAACCGGGGCAGGAAGAGAAGGTCGGTGAATTGGAATTGATGCGTTCTACGGAAGAAGAGAAGCAAGATCAGATCAAAGCCGTCCGGAATTTCCAAGCGATCCATGCCGGCGATCACGACGCGGCGGTGAAAGCATTACAAGGTGTGGCGCGTAACCGCGGCAATGTTTTTGAGCAACTGATTGAATCTGTAAAAGTGGCATCCCTTGGACAGGTTTCAAGCGCGCTGTATGAGGTGGGTGGTGAGTATCGGCGCAACATGTAGTCGATAGATGCCAGGCGTGATGTCGGAAGCAAAAATGCGCGTTGACGCCAGCGGCGTCGCGCACGCTAAGGCGGGGCCAGAACCCCGAATCGTCTCGCTTGTGCCGAGCTTGACTGAGCTCCTATGTGAGCTTGGACTGGTAGGGTCAATTGTCGCCCGAACGGGGTTTTGTATTCATCCGCGTGATCAAGTGAGAGCGATCCCGAAAGTGGGAGGGACTAAAGACGTGAACATCGGAAAGATTCGCCAGCTTGCGCCGACACATGTGATTGTAAATATTGACGAGAACACCAAGGAGACGGCAGCGGAGCTGGCAGGGTTTGTCGAAAACATCATCGTTACACATCCCATTGCGCCGCGCGATAATCTATTGTTGTTTGAATTGATGGGATTTCTCTTCTCTGCTGAAGAGCGAGCAGGGCAGTTAATTGAACGCTTTAGCGAGCAACTCGAGCTATTGAGTTTTGAGACGGATAAAGAGGCTCGCGACGTGTTGTATCTCATTTGGCGCGACCCTTGGATGACCGTAACAAGTGATACTTATATTTCGCGAATGCTGGATCTGATCAGTTGGCGGACTCTCCCAGAACAATCGCCGGATCGTTACCCGGCGATTACGCTCTCGGACTATGTTGGGAAAGTTGGTACCGTGTTATTAAGCAGCGAACCGTATCCGTTTAAGAGCAAGCATATCGCAGAAGTAAAAGAGATATTTGGATCCGACACAAAAGTATCTCTCGTTGATGGCGAAATGCTGTCGTGGTACGGCAGTCGCGCAATCGCTGGTCTCGACTATTTGCGCAACATGGCTTCGCGTCAACATTGAGCCGCCCGATGCCTGCACCAATCGAATCCCCCTGCATTGCCATCTGCCAATTACGTAAAGGCGACGATATTTGTCGGGGATGCTATAGGACACTAGAAGAAATTGGCAACTGGAGTCGCATGACCCCAGTGGAACGTCGGAAAATCATGGGCATCTTGCCGGAACGCGGACGCGATCCGGCACTGATTCAAACAAACTAATTTGACACGACCACAGGGGACGAACATGGCATACGAAACATTAAAATTTGACGTTGCAGATCAGGTTGCAACGATCACCTTGTCGCGACCGGAAGCGGCAAACTCTTTAAGTTTGAAAATGAGTGATGAATTACATGCGGCGGCGACACACTGTGCGTCAAACGCAGATATCCGAGCGGTCATTTTAACCGGCGAAGGGAAGATGTTCTGCGCGGGAGGCGACGTCGTTGGATTCCATGCTCAAGGAGATGCGATGTCCGAGCATATACGCGGCATGACGACGACCTTACACGCTGCAATTTCGCGCTTTTCACGGATGGATGCGCCTTTGATTATCGCCGTCAATGGCACCGCCGCTGGTGCCGGTATGAGCATCGCGCTCACCGGAGATATTGTCTTTGCCGCCCAGTCGGCGAAATTCACGATGGCGTATTCGAAAATCGGATTCTCTCCGGACGGCAGCAGCACCTACTTTCTTCCTCGCCTAGTCGGCGTTCGGAAAGCTAAAGAATTAGCTTTGCTGAACCCCGTGTTGAGTGCTGATGAGGCTTGCGCGATGGGATTAATCACCGAGGTCGTTGCGGACGATGAACTAATGAATACCGCTCGTGCTTGCGCGCAAAAGCTCGCCAAAGGGCCGACCAAGGCACATGGTGAAATCAAGCGGTTGTTTGCCGATTCGCTAAGCAACACGATGGAAACGCAAATGGAATATGAAACCCGAGCGATAGCCGGACTCGCGGGAAACACGGAAGACGCGAAGAAGGGCATTGCCGCGTTCGTGGCAAAAGAGAAATACGAATTTCAGGGCCGATAGGTTTTCGACTGATGAATCGTTGCACAATTCGTCCAATCCGGGCGCGAACATTTAAATAAAAGGTTCAATCGTGAAAGCACTTGTACTGAAAGAACTCGGCGGGCCAGAAAATCTGCAAATCGAGGAGATCGCGCTCCCCGAACCTGCGAGCGGCGAAGTTCGCGTGCAAATTCGTTGCGCGGCATTGAATCGGCGTGACGTGTGGATAACGGTTGGGCAATATCCGAAAGTGCAGCTGCCAAGTATCGGCGGGTCGGACGGTGCGGGTGTTATCGATGCCGTAGGACCGGGTGGTGATCAATCGCGCATTGGACAAGAAGTGGTCATTTATCCAGCGCGCAATTGGGGTGACGATCCGCGATGTGGCGGTGCCGACTTTAGAGTGTTGGGAATGCCGGATCAAGGAACATTTGCCGAAGCCATCTGCGTGCCTGCGGACAATGTCGCACCGAAGCCCCAGCACCTCAGCTGGGAGCAGGCGGCGGCATTGCCACTGGCAGGATTGACTTCGTGGCGCGCGCTAGTCACTCACGGAGAAGTAAGTCCGGGTCAGAAAGTACTTGTCACGGGCATCGGCGGCGGCGTCGCTACGTTCGCACTGCTGTGGGCGAAACATCATGGCGCAGAAGTTTATGTCACCAGCGGTAGTGATGAGAAGATTGCCGCGGCTCTAAAGCTTGGAATAGCCGGCGGACTGAACTACAAGGATCCGGATTGGAGCCGGGCGATGCGCAAGTTGAGCGGTGGCATTGATATTGTAATCGACAGCGCAGGCGGAGATGTCGTTAACGCGGCCATGAACACGTTGAACGTAGGTGGGCGTTTCATTTTCTTTGGTGCAACCTTAGGCAATCCGGGGACTGGGCTTGAGATGGCGAAGATGTTTTTCAAACAAGCGCGCATCCAAGGGACCACGATGGGCATGCCGAGCGAATTCAGAGCGATGCTTGAATTCGTCGTGAAGAACAAAATTGAGCCGATCGTTGACCACAAATTTTCCTTGGACGACGGTGTCGCGGCGCATCAACGGATGTGGGCATCGGAGCAGATGGGCAAAATAATTCTTAATGTCAGTTAATCTGAACCTCGATATTAATGATTCAGGCTAGATCGCTCGGCTTAATCAAGCAGCTCGTTGAACAAGCGAATTAATATTGGGGGAAGTTGATGGCCGGATTGTTGTTGGACGGTAAGTCTCTCGCGCGGCAAAATGAGGCGGCGCTGTCAGTCAGGGTAGAGGTTATCAAGACCAAGATGGCCGGGCACACACCCGTCCTTGCTACTATCTTAGTCGGCGACGATCCCGCATCCGCCACCTACGTTAAAATGAAGGCTACGGCCTGCCAGCGGATAGGCATGGTCTCCTTGCGTGTCGAACTTCCTGAGGTCGCCACAACCGAGCAGTTACTTGCCGAGATCGACAAACTCAACAACGACCCCGATGTCCATGGCATCTTGTTGCAACATCCTGTGCCGAACCCAATTGATGAACGCGCCTGCTTCGACAAAATCGCGCTGGAAAAAGACGTCGACGGAGTGACAACGTCTGGCTTTGGACGGATGGCGATGGGGGAACGAGCTTATGGTTCGGCAACACCAGCTGGCATTATGCGATTGCTAACACATTATTCCATTTCTCTGGAAGGCAAACATGCCGTTGTCGTGGGGCGAAGTCCAATTCTCGGAAAACCGATGGCAATGATGTTATTGAACGAAAACGCCACAGTCACCATCTGTCATTCTCGGACACAGGGGTTGGCAGATTTAGTCCGTCTCGCCGACATCGTGGTTGGCGCGGTTGGAAAACCCGAGTTTATCCGAGGGGTTTGGATTAAACCGGGCGCCGTCGTTATCGATGCGGGATTTCATCCCGGTGGGGTGGGGGATATTGAATTAAGCTCGATCACACAATCATGCGCTGCTTACACCCCTGTGCCAGGCGGGGTTGGCCCGATGACTATCAATACCTTGCTCGCTCAGACTGTCGAGGCGGCCGAAGAAAAATACGGCATCGGCAGGTGAGTTCACGGCCGTAGCGTTCTATAATGACGAACGATTCGGCTCTCATTGCCGCGTTCGAAATTAAATTCATACATTAGTTTGGTGTCGACTGATTAGCGCGATGCATGGTAAATCGCGTCTCAATAGAAATTTTGGAGAGAATGATAATGGCCCTCGATGAAAGCACTGATACGCTCTTAAAGAACATTGCCGCCCAAGGTGGGCCAGCGCTAAATGAAATGCCGGTCGATACGTGTCGCAATGTGTTCGTCGGGCTCGTGCAGAGTTTACAGGGCGACGTGCTGCCCATCCATGACAGCGAAGATCGCGAAATTCCCGGTCCGAACGGTAGCATTGCGCTGCGCATTTACACCCCGCGAGGGCTCGGCGGTA
This sequence comes from Gammaproteobacteria bacterium, assembly GCA_047611805.1. Taxonomy (GTDB): domain Bacteria; phylum Pseudomonadota; class Gammaproteobacteria; genus UBA11873. The sequence continues at coordinate 80,176 of JBLFWX010000012.1, read as the reverse complement.
AGAATATTCCCGTCCTGATGTTTTTTCACGGCGGTGGATGGGTGATCGGCGATCTTGAGACTCACGACAACATGTGTCGCTATTACGCGAACGAAGCAGATGTCATCGTGGTTGCCGTGGATTATCGACTAGCACCTGAGCATCGTTTCCCAGCCGGTATTGAAGACTGCATCGCCGCGACTAAATGGGTTCATGACAATGCCGCAAGTTTCGGTGGAGACAGCGCAAAAATTGCGGTCACGGGTGACAGCGCCGGTGGAAACATGGCGGCAGTCGTGGCCCAACAGGCTCGCGATCAAGTCGCTTTTCAGTTGCTCATGTATCCCGCAACGGATTTTTCAGCGACGAACTACGTCTCGAGGGAACAATTTGGCGGCGGTGAATACTTTCTTTCTTCCGCGGACATGCTCTGGTTCGGCAAATTGCTATTCGGTGATTCGAATCCAGCCGGCGACGCCAAGGCGTCACCCATTGAAGCGGACAGTCTCGCCGGTTTGCCGCCAGCGCTAACGATAACCGCCGGATTCGACCCGTTGCGCGATGAAGGTAAAGCCTATGCAGATGCTTTGGGTGCAGCCGGTGTAGTGTCAGAGTACAAATGCTACGAGGGAACCATTCACGGGTTCTTGTCGTTTCCTGGAGCACTTGAAGCCGGTGCGGATGGCTTGAAGTTTGCAGCTGAACGCCTGAAAGCCGCATTGAGCTAGGGATTCTATAGGACTAGCGCAGATCGTCTAGATCCGCGCTAGTTCGTGGACCAAGCTTGTCAGCGATTTTGCGTTAAACGCCGGCAGAAAATGATCCACATAAGGTAGGGCCGCTTTCATCCCTGCGGCTCGCACCACGAACGTCGACGCGCCGTACATGGGGTTAATCCAAACAACGGTTCGAACCCGACGCCTCATCGCACGCATCTCAATTTCAATTTGCTCGGTGCGGCCATTGTCGTAACCGTCACTGATAATAATTGCGACCGTCGAGCCAGCAGAACCCTCAGCTAATATACCGCGGTTTAGGTGACCTAGCGCGCTACCGATGTCCGTTCCGCCGGACCAGTGCTTAACAATTGCACCGACATCTTCCAAGGTTTTGTGGACGGTGCCGCGACGCAATTGCATCGTGATTTCGGAAACTTGGGTACTAAATACCAGCGTGCGGGAATTTCGCAAGGCACGCTGTAAACCGAGCATAAGTTGGAGTAGAAACGGGTTGAACGCATCCATCGACCCACTAACATCCGCCAACAGGACGAGCCTTGTTTTGCGCACCTTGGGACGTGATCGCATCAGTTCCAGCATATCCATTCCGTTGCCGAGATTGCGCCGTACTGAGCGTCGCATATCGATTTTTCGACCGACCCGAGAATGCTTATGCCGCCGACTCGGCCGTGTAGCAAGGCGCTTCGCGAGTTCGCGAATTACCTGCTCAAGCGGCGGCGCCGTTGGATCCCAGCGGGCCGATAAATTCAGGGTTCGGTGTCCCTCGACGGCACCGAAATGCTCTTGTTCCGTGAGCAGGTCTTCGTGGCCACGCTCTTCACCATATTGCTTATCGCCGCGTACAAGCTCGTGTCGCCATGGTTTGAAGTTTTCCTGCCCAGGTGCGACATTGCGCCAGTAATTGCGAAAAACTCGGTCGAAACGGATCTCATCCTCGCGACTGCCAGCAAGATTCATTCGCAAGGCCAATCGAAAATCGTCCTCGTTCAACCAGTCGATCGATTTGAGCGCCCTAAAAGCATCAATCACCCGACTTTGGCTTACGGGCAATTGCTCATCCTTGGCTAGTCGGATTAGCGCAAGAGCCCGTTCAATAAATGCATCGTGGGCACTTTGAGTCGCAGTCATCGCTATGCTTGTGGCTTGAGAAAAGTATCGGCCCCCATGTCGCGCAGCCGTTCGATATCGTCATGGTATTTAAGGATCACACCAGCCGTGTCTTGCATTAATTCTGGGGTTAACGTGCTTGCGCCAAGTCCGAGCAACGCTTGACTCCAATCTAGGGTCTCAGCAATTCCCGGTCGCTTGTAGAAATCGACTTCACGGAGCTGACGCATTACGTCGGTAATGGATTTCGCCAGCGACGCTTGAATTCCGGGGATCCGTGCAGTGATTATTTCGAGCTCTTTCTCCGGTGTCGGATAATCGATCCAAAGGTATAGGCAGCGTCGTTTGAGAGCATCGTTGAGTTCACGTGTGCGGTTGGAAGTGAGTATTACGCGCGGACGTTTGATCGCGCTAAACGTGCCAATTTCTGGAACCGTGATTTGAAATTCGGAGAGCACTTCGAGTAGAAATGCTTCGAATTCTTCGTCCGCCCGATCGACTTCATCGATTAACAGCACAGCAGCTTCTGGACCCGGATGACGGATGGCCTGGAGCAACGGTCGATTTAGTAAGAATTCGTCACTGAAAATGGTTTGCTCTAAAGTCGCTCGTTTATCTGAGTCTTGTTCGGCCATCCGAATATGCAATATTTGCCGGGCGTAATTCCATTCGTACAAAGTTGTATTCGCGTCCAATCCCTCATAGCACTGTAGGCGAATGAGCGGCGTATTGAGTACTGAGGCGAGGACTTTAGCGACCTCCGTTTTGCCTACGCCAGCTTCACCTTCGAGTAAGATTGGCTTCTCAAGGTCGGCCGCGAGTTTCAAGGTCAACGCGAGTGCGCGGTCAGCAATGTAATTTTCTTCGGCAAATGCGGCGCGCACGCTGTCGATTGAATGGAACATTTTATGTGTCTGATTCGAGGCCAAGGCGAAGTTCCTGTATCTTTTAACGTTGCAGTTGCGATTATAGTGCGATCGTTCGAAGCCGATTGCCTTTATGACAACCGACCGGCGTGCTTGGTGACATAGGGCTGGAGAAATCTAAGTCAGTCCGCGACACGATACCCAAAGTGTACCGCGGCGATGCTTGAGTCATCAGCTTTGGCGCAAAGTGGCGGGTCTTCTATCATCGAGTAATCAACATTCATTTTAGGCGCGTCTCATGAACCTCTTTTGGACTGCGATTTTCGCGGCTCTATTCAGCTTCTTCGGCGCCGCGCTAGAGGGTGGGGAAGGGTTTGTCGTCGGCTTAATGTTCGGTGCATTGGTGGGACTTTACTTCGCTTTAAAATCGAAGGTCCATCTCCTGGAACGACGCCTTGACGACGCCGACAAAAGGCTCAACCGTCTGCTTGCGGCAAACGAAGCACCACGCGTAAATACCACTTCGAATGCATCTCAGGCAGACAAGGTCGAATACAATGAGCTAACTGCTTCAGCGACGCTTGAACCGTTAGACGATGGCGAGTCTCCTCAGCAATTCGGTCCTCTCGAACCCTCGGCTGACGCGCATCTCGAGCAGCCCGCAGACCCTTGGCTGGAAGCGCCGCCCGGGTTGCCACAAGGCCCTGCTCGTACGCCTATGTTCGAGCATGTCTTCTCGACGATTAAACGATTCTTTACGTCTGGCAATGTTGTTGTGAAAGTGGGACTGGTGGTGTTGTTCTTCGGTGTATCGTTTTTGATCAAGTATGCACAAGAGCGTCACTTGCTGCCGATCGAGCTTCGTTTATCTGCTATTGCGCTATTCAGCATCGGACTATTAGTGACTGGCTGGAAGCTCCGCAACCGTCGGCGCGCATATGCGATGGTGTTGCAAGGCGGGGCGATTGGAATACTGCTCCTAACGGTGTTTGGTGTGCTACACACCTCTATCACCTGATCCCGCTAGAGTTCGCCTTCGCCTTGATGCTAGCGTTCGTGGCTCTTTCGGCCGCGCTGGCGGTTCTCCAAAATGCGCCGGCGCTCGCGATATTCGGTTCCGTTGGCGGATTTCTGGCCCCTGTATTGACGTCTACAGGGCAGGGTAGCCATGTCGCACTTTTTTCGTACTACGTGCTATTGAACGTCGGGATATTCGGTATCGCCTGGTTCAGAGCGTGGCGAATGCTGAATTGGATCGGGTTCGTATTCACCTTCGTGGTCGCGACGGTGTGGGGGTCACGCTACGACACTGCCGAACACTTCAGCACTATAGAACCGTTTCTTCTACTGTTTACGTTTTTCTACATCGCAATTACGGTCCTATTCGCAACCCGGCAACCACCTCAGCTCCGCGGACTCGTCGATGGGAGCTTAGTGTTTGGCGTACCGATCGTCGCATTTGGCCTGCAGAGCCGCTTAGTGCGCGAAATGGAATTCGTATTGGCGTACTTCCTCCCTGGCGCTAGGCGCTGTCTAAGTCGTACTCGCTACGCTGCTATGGCGCCGCTATCACGAGGAAATGCGTTTGTTATGCGAAGCCTTCCTCGCGCTTGGGATCATCTTCGTGAGTTTGTCCATTGCGCTCGCGCTCGACGGCTACTGGACTGCCGCAGCTTGGTCGATTGAAGGCGCTGGTATCATTGGGATCGGCCTACGTCAGCGAAACCCATTGCAACGCGGATTAGGTTTGTTGCTGCACTTTGGGGCGGCGCTATTGTTCGTGTTTCACGCCAACGATCAATCCACTACGCCGTTTGTGCTGAATAGCGCGTATTTAGGTTCAGTGATGATCGCCGTAGGGGCCTGTTCAGTGCTTATTTGTTCTCACGTCATCGCGAACAAACCCATTCGCACGAACAGTTTTTGGAACCCGTTCTACTCACGTGGGGGCTTTTATGGTGGTTCGCTGCCGGGTCTCATGAGGTGCTCAAGCATGTCGAGCGAGCCGATCTATTATCAACCGAGATTGGATTCGTCGCACTAAGCGTCACCGTGCTCGGTGGTTTATCACGCTGAAAGAACTGGACGGCAGCGAGCTTTCTAGGTCTTGCCCTCATGCCATTTCTCGTCGTCGTGGCGAGCGTGGACTTCTTAGTCGACAGGAGCGGCGGACCATTTCAAGACTTCAGCAGCTTTGCTTGGCCGCTCGTGATTGCCCTGAGCTATGTGGTCGTGCGGTATTGCAGCAAACCGTGGGTGTCACGTTGGATCGAGTTTACACACACGCTGTCGCTACTCCTGATAACCTTTTGGTGACCTGGGAACTTTGCGCTTTTGTCAGCACTACGTCGGAACTAGGTGACTCCTGGGTATTTGCTTGCCCGGCCGTGGTAGGCAGTGCGTTCGTCGTGCTCCTGATCAGTTGGGGCAGGCGAATCGCCTGGCCGATCAGGGCATTCGAGACAAGTTATCTTCGTCGCGGACCGCAGCTCATCGCCCTCTATGTTGGTGTTTGGCTGATCAGTAGCACCATGGAAGTCGGTAGTCCGGCGCCGCTTAGCTTCGTCCCAGTTCTAAACCCAATAGAGCTGAGCGGTTTGTTATGTCTGCTAGTGATGCTCATGCCGCATCTTTCCAACACTAGAATCGAACCCAACGACCCGACCTTATCGAGAAATTTCCTCATCGGCTTGGGCGCCTTAAGCTTCCTTTGGTTTAATACGGTGATATTTCGCGCGACACACTATGCGAGCGGCGTGAACTACGATTTCATACCCCTGTGGCGTGCTCCGTCACTCCAATCTAGCATCTCATTAGCGTGGACTTTGCTCGGCAGCACATTAATGGCGTTGGCCGCGTTGAAACTCAAACACCGTGAGGTGTGGATGCTAGGCGCGGTAATGCTGGGCTTCGTGGTTGCAAAATTGTTTACCGTCGACTTAGCAGATATTGGAACGGTGGCGAGAATTGTCTCCTTCATGGGGGGGTGGCCTAATTTTATCGATCATCGGTTACTTTGCACCGATGCCACCCGTCCGTGAGATAGATGAATGAACCGAATATTGATTCGTGTCATCGCAATCGCGATTTACCTTACCGCCGATCTCTGCGCGGCCACTCCAAACCTGTCGGAATTCACGGCCGGGTTCAGCATTGAGACAGCCGTTTCGGCGCCCATCTACCAGCTGAAAATATCACGCCAAGTTTATCTAAGTTCAGTGCGTACAAATTTGAGCGACATCGCGGTGTTCGACAGTGCCGGTGTGCAAGTGCCGCACTTAGTGCGCGCTCAGTTAGCGCCGCCTCCTAGTGCGTCAACGACGTGGATATCGCTGCCGATTTTTCCGGTACCTGTGGGTGTGGCGACTACGAAGGAAAATTTAACGATTCGTGCCGACGGAACAGTCGTCCGGATTGAACGATCCGCGCGGGCAACCAGCGGCCACGGACATCGCACGTTCATTGTTGATGCAAGCCAAGTGCGCGGTGTCATTACCGAACTAGAGCTTGCCGTTACTGAAACGAACCATGAATTCGTATTGGCCCTAGCAGTAGACACCGGCGCGACGCTTGGCAGCCTCTAGTTCGATCTCACTAGATAGCGGCCCTCGAATTTCAGGGGCAGACGTTGATTCAATCGAAAATTCCGTTGCCGAAGAACGCGCAACGTTACTTACGAAGACGCGTACTCGACGAATTCCAATCGCTGGAATTCTCAAGTGTTCGCGCGAAAATTGCGTCTCGAAATGCCGGCAGAACGGAATATCAACAGTTTCGTATCGCACCGCTCCGGCCGTTGAATTCGATCTCGGTGGATCTTTTCCTATTAGCGAAATATCAATCGCATTTCCGCCGAATCGGTTGTTGCTCGGAACATTAGAATCTCGATCGACGACGAACAGACCATGGCGACGACAGGTTCGCGAGACTTTCTACGCGCTAGAGCGTGATGGCCTGGAATTGCGGCCGCAATCCGTCCAACTGCGTGGGACGCGCGATCGCTACTGGAGAATCAGCGAAATCGATCCAGCCCCGTCGATAGAATTCCCAATTCACCTTGACGTCGCTTGGCGTGCGCAAGAGTTACTGTTTATTGCGCAAGGGTCAGGGCCATACCAACTCGCCGTCGGGCGCGGCCCTGATGTGAGGAAAACAGTGAGTTTTGCCACCGCGTTCGCGAAAATCGCCGACCCTAATCTGATCGGCAGCGCGAGCGTAGGTACCTCGATTGCGCTTCCCGCACAGAATAAACTCGTGCTTGCGGGGGTCTTTCCTTGGGGCCGATGGATGCTGTAGGGAACCTTAATCGCAGGTGTCGTTCTCACAGCACTACTCGTTGTGCGACTGGTTCGGCAGATGCGTGCGTAAGGTTAAGGCTGGCGCGGCTCTCTTTGTGAAAACTGTGGCAGATCATCGTTGACACTGACCCAACTAGCCTTGGATGTGAAAAAGATATGCGCACTCGGCAATAATTCTGGAGCGTAATCGAGACTACCTGCTCGGATCCGATAGTTCGATGCTTCGCGCAAATAACTATAAAGCGGAGAGCTGCATTTCGCACAGAAATAGCGGGTCTTGTCCTTCGATGTCTGATATCCCTTTATATGGTTCGCACCTTCGGTAAGTTCGAAACTGGCTCGCGGTACGGGCACGTTTGCTGCGAAACCCGTCCCTTGTGCTTTGCGACATTGGCTGCAATGGCAATAGATTAACGGCCCCGGCCTATTCAGGATCCGATAACGCACTCGCCCGCACAGGCAACCCCCAGAAAGAATCATTAACGTTTAACGCGTTTGACTGCAGAAAAACGCAGTCGGACATAATCGATCGTCCAGCACCCATTCGAATCACACAAATCAGCACGCAATTCTTCGCGCAGCTGACCAAGCAGTTCACTTCTGCGGGGCGGATCGAAAGCGGCAAAAAAGCTAGTCGCAAATATTTCCAGCCAAGCAGTAATATCGCCCTCAAGCTTCGTCGGCCGTTCAAAGAGCTCCATGGAGGTAATGTCGAAGCCATGCGCGCTAAGGCGCCCACGGTAGTCTTTAGGGGTCGGGAAATACCATGGGTTAACGCTCGCCAAATCGATTCTCTCCCTGCCCAGTATTCTTTCAATACTAGTCACAATCCGAGCCACGTTGCCGGCACCACCCATTTCTGCGACGAAGCGCCCCTCGGGTACCAGGGCGCGGGCTATCCCTTGGAGAACTTTGTCCGGGTTCGTCATCCAATGCAGCGCCGCATTACTCAACACGGCATCGAACTCTTGGTCATAGGGGAGGGCGTGAGCGTCCATCACATGGGCGTCTAGACCGCGCCGTATCGCTGCCGCAATTTGATTGCTACTGCTGTCCACGGCGGTAATCTGGCAGCGATAAGGAATTAGTTTCTCAGTTAATGCGCCGTCACCGCAGCCGACATCCAGCACCCGCTCGTGCGATAGGGGTGCAAGAAGCGCTATCAAGGGTTCTCCGAGCGTGGCCACAAAGCCGACCTCGCGGCTGTAGCGATCTGAATCCCATTGTTGCGTCATAGCGTCCGTCTCCTCGGAAAGTTTTCCTTCAACCCAGGCGCGCCTGGGTTACCATTAATGAACAGGTGGAACCATCTCGCAACGCGATGGGAAGATCAACCGCGGGCCCCGCCCCGCCTGAGCGCCGGTTCCTAAAAGCGGCACATTCTAACGAACTAGAGAGGAAACGAATTGTGAGTGATGCAATAAGAGCTATCGTCGCCGAAAAAAGCGCAGACGGAAAAGTGTCGGCTAGTCTGAAGACCCTGTCTTTGGCGGATTTGCCTGATGAAGACGTCCTTATCGACGTCAGTTACTCGACGGTGAATTACAAAGACGGGCTCGCAGTCACTGGCACTTTACCGATATGTCGACGTTTCCCCATGGTGTGCGGCATCGATCTATCCGGCACGGTCGTCGAATCCAAACATCCAAAGTGGAAAGCTGGCGATCGAGTCCTTGCCAACGGCTACGCGCTGTCCGAGGATCATTGGGGCGGGTACGCCGAGAAGCAGCGCGTCAATGGCGACTTTCTGGTCCGTGTGCCAGAGGCGTTTGACCTCGAACAGGTGATGGCGATCGGTACCGCCGGATACACCGCGATGTTGTGCGTCCATGCGGTACTCGACCATGGAACGAAGCCTGAAGATGGTCCGATCTTGGTGACTGGCGCGGCGGGTGGTGTTGGCTCAATCGCGGTAATGGCGATGGCGAAACTTGGCTTCGAAGTTGCTGCATCCACAGGTCGACCAGAAACAGAAGACTATCTACGTGGCCTAGGAGCCCAACGGATCGTTGCACGCGCGGACCTCGCGCGCGCGAGTAAGCCTTTAGAAAAGGAAATTTGGGCTGGTGTCATTGACGCCGTCGGAGACACGACATTGGCAACTGCGATCGCCCAAACCAAGCACGAAGGCATCGTTGCTCCGTGTGGATTAGCCGGTGGGTTTGGTTTGCCGGGAAGTGTCATGCCGTTGATACTCAGAGGCGTTACGGTCCGCGGTGTCGAATCCATCATGACCAGTATGGAGCGGCGCGAACGTGCTTGGACGGCGCTTGCCGAGTTGATCGATCAAGACAAGCTCGCCGCAGTTTTCACGACGCAACCCTTAGATAAAGCGATCGACATTGGACGCGAAATTTTGGGCGGCACCGTAAGAGGTCGAGTTGTCATTGACGTAAATAAATGATCGGCTAAATAACTCATCCAGCGCTGCCGGATATGCCGAAAGTTTCGGCAGCGCCCCGTCATGGGTAAAACTTCGGAGTAACCCGCGGTCCACCCGTATTGGCCCTAGCCAACCGAGGAAATGCCGACCTCAATTAGGGCGTCTGCTCCATCACGGCGAGTGCGACGCCTTCGGCCGTAATCTGCTCGCCGGCCTTAAACCGGATTTCGCTAACGATGCCAGCGTAGGGTGCGGCAATGGTGTGTTCGATCTTCATCGCTTCGATCAGCATGATCGGCGCGCCTGCCGGGATCTCATCACCCACAGATACAAAAACCTCAAGTACGGTACCTGGCATCGGCGCTGCGAGACTGCCGCCTGCCGCACTGCCGATCTGCGAAGCTAATAGGGGGTCAACGATGTCGATTGCATAGTGTTCACCACCTACGAACACATCCACGTGGGTCCCATTGCTCACCACATTCGCGCGCAAGCGAGTACTGCCGAACTGGACCACGATAGTCGATTCCAGAAGGCTCTCAATCGAACACTCGGTAATACCGCCGGGAAGTTCGAGCGCGAATCGTTCGCCGCGATGCTCAATCGTCACTGGATAGTCGACTCCGCTCGCGCTGACGTGGACTATCTCGCGGAGATGTAGATTCACTCGGAAGGCATTATTCGCATCCCATGGCGAACATGGGGTTCCCTCAAGCGAACCCGATTTGCCGCGCGCAGCGACTGTGTAAAGTGCAGCAACGGCGAGCACCGCGTCCGTCGGCGCGTGAGTCCCGCCCAGCAATTGCGCTTGATGACTTTCAATAAAGTGCGTGTCGACGGATCCGGCCACGAAATCTTGATGCTGCAGAATCCCCTTGAGAAATTCGCCATTTGTATGCACACCCGCGATTTCAGTTTCCCGAAGGGCGGCGACGGCTCTGTTCAATGTCGATTCGCGATCGTGACCATAGACGATTATTTTTGCGATCATGGAATCGTAGTAAGGCGAAATAGAGAGGCCTTCGGCGATCCCATGATCCACTCGAATGTCGTCGCTCGGCAGACGCAAGTGCGAAATAGCGCCAGTGGACGGAGCAAAATTATTCGCGGGATCCTCTGCGCACAAGCGCAGCTCTATTGCGTGGCCGAGCGCCTTGATTTCGCCTTGATCAGGAAGCTGTCCGCCAGCGGCTATGTCCAACTGCCATGCAACTAAATCCTCGCCGGTAATCATTTCTGTCACTGGGTGTTCGACTTGCAGACGGGTATTCATTTCGATGAAGAACACCTCTCCGGTGTCGGCCACAACGAACTCTACCGTCCCCGCGCCGACGTACCCGGCGACTTTGCCAGCTAAGACCGCAGCTTCATGGATGTGTTGTCGCTGGACCGGAGTCAGCCCCGGGGCAGGTGCTTCCTCAATGAGCTTTTGATAGCGTCGTTGGACGGAGCAATCGCGTTCGAATAAATGCACTACATTGCCGTGCGTGTCGCCAAAGATCTGCACTTCTATGTGGCGGGGGCGTTCGATGTATTTTTCCAGTAACACCGAGTCATCCGCGAATGCGGCAAGTGCTTCGCGCCGCGCAGATTCCAAGCTCGACGTGAATTCCGAAGATTGGCGAACTAATCGCATGCCACGTCCGCCGCCTCCGGCTGATGCTTTAATTAGCACCGGATAACCAATCTTTCCAGCTTCCGCCGCCAACACATCGTCCGTTACATCGCCGAAATAACCCGGCACAACCGGAACACCATGCTCGGCCATCAACGCTTTAGCGTCGCGTTTCGAGCCCATCGTGCGAATGACCGCCGCGCTAGGCCCGATAAAGCAAATTCCCGCCTGCTCACAGGCGGCAGCAAAATCAGCATTCTCAGATAAAAAACCGTAGCCCGGGTGAATCGCCTGAGCGCCTGTTTGACGGGCTGCGTCAATTATTTTCTCGATGTCGAGGTAGCTCTGCGGCGCCGCAGACTCGCCAATGTGAAGCGCTTCGTCGGCAAATTGTACGTGCGGGGCATAACGGTCGGCGTCGGAAAATACGGCCACGGTCCGGACACCTAAGCGTTTCGCGGTACGCATAATACGCAGCGCGATTTCGCCCCGGTTCGCGATCAAAATTTTATGAAACATAGTTAGAACCTACATCCGGAAGATGCCAAAAGGCGTTGTTTCTATTGGTGAATTTAATGCGGCGGATATCCCTAAACCGAGAACCTGGCGCGTGTCAGCAGGATCAATAATGCCGTCGTCCCAAAGCCGAGCACTGGCGTAGTAGGGATTCCCTTGTGTTTCGTACTGAGCTCGGATCGGCTCCATGAACACTTCGGCCTCAGCATCAGGCCAAGATTCACCCGCTTTTTCGATATTATCTCTCTTAACTTGCGCTAACACTTGCGCCGCTTGCTCGCCGCCCATGACAGAGATCCGCGCATTCGGCCAAGTCCAAAGAAACCTTGGACTATAGGCTCTACCGCACATGCCGTAGTTGCCGGCGCCAAAGCTACCACCAATGATGACGGTCAATTTCGGCACCCGCGCGCACGCCACGGCCGTCACTAGCTTGGCGCCGTCTTTGGCGATACCACCTGACTCATATTTCGATCCGACCATGAATCCTGTGATGTTTTGCAGAAAGACTAAGGGGATACCGCGTTGACAACAAAGTTCGATAAAGTGCGCACCTTTTTTTGCCGATTCCGAGAATAAGATACCGTTATTGGCCAATATCCCAACAGGATGCCCGAAGATACGCGAAAAACCACATACCAAGGTTGTGCCATATAGCTTCTTGAATTCGTCGAATTCGCTGCCATCGACAATCCTAGCGATGATTTCTCGGACGTCGTAGGGCTTGCGTGCGGCCGCTGGAACGACTCCATACAATTCAGATTTGGCGTATGCAGGGTCACACGGGGCCGCCATATTCAGAGGGTTTTCCGCCCGGTGATTCAAGTTTCCGACAATACGACGTGCGATGTGGAGTGCATGGGTATCGTCGTTCGCGTAATGATCAGTAACCCCGGATATTCGCGAATGGACATCCGCACCACCGAGATCTTCTGCGCTAACGATTTCTCCCGTTGCTGCTTTGACGAGCGGGGGGCCACCGAGAAAGATGGTTCCTTGATTCTTCACGATCACGGCTTCGTCAGACATTGCGGGCACGTACGCACCGCCTGCTGTACACGAACCCATTACGACGGCGATTTGCGGGATCCCAAGGCCCGACATGGTCGCTTGGTTATAGAATATTCGGCCGAAGTGGTCCCGATCGGGGAATACCTCGTCTTGTTTGGGTAGAAAGGCACCACCCGAATCGACTAAGTAGACGCACGGAAGTCGGTTTTCTCTAGCGATCTCTTGGGCGCGCAAATGTTTTTTTACCGTCAGCGGGTAATAGGTTCCGCCTTTGACGGTTGCGTCGTTCGCAACGATCACGCATTCGACGCCGCTTACTCGACCGATACCCGTGATGATGCCCGCGCTCGGCACACCGTTATCGTACATATCCCAGGCCGCAAACTGGCCTAGCTCCAAGAACGGTGAACCCGGATCTAGTAAGGCGTTGACCCTATCACGAGGTAGCAGCTTGCCTCGACCTAGGTGCCGATCCCGCGATTTTTTGTCTCCGCCTTGAGATACGGAAGCGGCGTTGCGTCTCAATTGTTCTACTAAGGCGGACATGGCTGCCGCGTTCTCAGCAAATTCGGCTGATCGAATATCGATACTTGAATCAATCTTACTCATTAACTAGCTTCCATTGACGTCATACGATTGTCCAACAGGCATTCCTACGACGCGTAGTTTATTCGAGGGAGTTCTGAATTCTTACCCAAAGGTCAATATATCGACAAGTGTGAATCGTATCCTTACCTACGAGCCATCGATGAGGCGCCTCCGATAAATCTCGCTAGAGTTAATTTTTTAGATCACTTGTATGATATATGTATATAATTATATTAATTAATATTCTTAATTATTTTATAAATTTTCACGCAAGCCAAGCTTCTGATCCAGTCCCCAACGTCTTCGGCTTATGGCGACCACTAGTTTCTTGTACTTCGCGGGTCTAAGAAAATCCTAAGTAGGTTGCTGCGAACCGTTAGCTCAGCACTCACTCCGTCGCGTTCCGGTTAGATGCGGGTGACGCCTCGCGCGTCGAGCGCATCAGTGTTTTGCTCCTAGAATCGTAATGCCCGGAGGCGGAGTTCGAGTTCTCGTCCGATGTCTCAAGCGCCGCTGCTGCACAGCGCGGTCAATCTCCGCTCGAACGCTAATTGCAATTAGGTGACATCAGGCGATCCCTGTCAACGCTGTCATGTGGAAAATACTGGATTTCAGCGCTCGGCGGATCTGCTACCTTAGCCGCCGTTACGCACGGGGCATATAACTGGATTACCGGGGTGAAGAATCACAGATGAAATTAGCGATAAGTGTCGGTGCGATCGACAAAGACAATCTCGAGAGCGTTACGGATTTCGTTGTGCACGCAGAAAATCTTGGCGTCGATTATGTCTGGTCGCACGAAGCATGGGGAACTGAAGCCGTCAGTCCGCTAGCTTACCTGGCGGCGAAAACGCATCGCATCCGGCTTGGCACGGGGATTATTCAAATTAGTACCCGTACCCCGACGATGATCGCAATGACAGCATTAACCTTAGACACCTTGTCGCAAGGTCGGTTTATTTTAGGTCTCGGCGCAAGCGGGCCACAGGTCATCGAAGGCTTGCATGGTAGCGCCTACAGCGGAGCGCTAACCCGTTTGAAGGAAACCGTTGAGATTGTCCGGATGGCACTGCGTGGCGAAAAGATTGTATACAGGGGCGTCTATCACGAACTACCACGACCGGGCGGCGAGGGGAAAAGCTTACGCCTAGATTTCGCCCCACGACCGGAATTGCCGATTTTTCTAGCGACCCTCGGGCCGCGCGCGCTGCAGTATACCGGGGCTGCTGCTGACGGCTGGCTTGGGACGTCGTTCTCGCCTGAGCACGCTGCCGCGCACTTGGATTACATTCGCCAAGGTGCAAACGAGGCGGGCCGGTCTCTTTCAGATATCGATCTGCAAGTGGCCTGTCATGTATCGATTGGTGAGGACGTTGATCGCCTTATCAGCGAGCGCAAAGCCGCGGTAGCATTTTCCCTAGGTGCTATGGGTTCTGCGAAAACAAATTTTTACAACGACGCTTATCGTCGTGCTGGTTATGATGAAGACGCAAAGGCCGTGCAAGCTTTATGGTTAGCCGGCCAACGCGATGCCGCGCGCGCTCGGGTTCCCGATGAACTGGTGACGCTTTTCGGTGCCGTTGGCACCCCGGCTATGATTCGCGAGCGCTTCCAAGCCTATAAAAATGCCGGTGTGAATTGCCTTTATTTACGTTTTGAAGGCACCGGGGATGCGGAAAAATACGGCGTTCTTGAGCAGGTTTGTGAGATGGTCGCGGCGCTAGATTGAATTCGCGTCGCTGGTAAAGTAAGCAAAGTAGGGCAAATATTATGCGATTAGGGATGTTCTTACGCAATTCTGGTCCCGCCTCCACGCGTTCAACGATTACTGAGTGCGCCAAAGCCGCAGACACCATGGGTATCGATGATTTATGGGTTCTAGACCATATCGCGATACCGCCCGACGAAGCCGAGGGATCCGGTGGCCGTTACGTGGACCCGCTGGCGACATTAGCTTTTGCAGCAGGTATGACGAACCGCGTTCGGCTCGGTGTTTCCGTGTTAATCGCGCCCTATCGAGCGGCACTACCGACAGCCAAATGGTTGGCATCAATTCAAGAACTTTCGGGCGGACGACTATGCGTCGGCTTCGGTGTGGGTTGGATGGCGGCGGAATTTAACGCGCTGGGCGTTGATCGAAAACGGCGCGGTGCCATAACGGACGAGACATTACGAGTGATCCATCAATGCTTCGCAAACGATGAAGTTGAGCTAAATGGTCAACGGTTTCTGTTTAAACCGCGGCCTGAGAGGCCGACGATCTTAATTGGCGGCGCGCCCGAAAATGCGTTGTCGCGCGCCACAGAATTGGCTGACGGCTGGATGCCAATGAACCTAGACGCGACAAAGCTACGTGAACACTCGGCCGATCTGTGCGCGAGAATGAGTGCGGCTGGCAAGCCCAAACCAGAAATCATCCCCTTAACTCCATTGCCGCTTGATGATATCGGTGCCGCGGCAGAACGCCTTCGCGAACTCGGCGAGGCTGGTGCGACAGGTATAGACCATCCTGGACGATACAACGATGTGAACGAGTTTTGCCGCAATGCGGAAAACATGCTCGAAGCAAAAGTTCGCGCTGGTTACTAGCCCACGCGCTGGGATGCGCCGCGCGTGACTAACATCGTCAACAATTGAGGGATCGACATGATTAAAGCCAAAGATCTTCAATCCCATGCCCTATTGGGCGGCGTGTCGGACGAAGGTTTGGCCTTAGTCATTCCATTATTCAAGCAAGTGTCTTACGAAAAGGGCGCCTTTGTCGTCAACGAAGGAGAACAGGGCAATCGAATGTTCTTTATCCGCCAAGGCAAGGTCGAGGTTGTAAAGCACACAGATGCATCGCCGACGACCCGCCGTCTTGCAATATTGAGCGAAGGCGACACGTTCGGCGAAATGGAGCTAATTGACATTCAACCTCGTTCAGCTTCGGTGCGGGCATTGGAACGCCTTACGCTGTTGACCCTCAGGAACGAGGACATGTACGAAATCTACGAGCGCGACAAGGAACTTTTCATCATCATTTTGATGAACATTGCTCGTGAGATTAGCCGTAGGTTGCGCAAAATGGACGCCCTAATAGCGAGTAGCCTGTACGGTAATGTGAACTCCCTGGTTAATTAGCCCGTTAAAGCTGAGGTTAATCCTACTGAGTTCGTCCTGACTCCCGCGTAGATTCGTAAAGAGCGACTGGCTTTGTTGAGCGCGCTAGCCCTAGGTCGGACCCGACCGGTATAATTCGCGACCTCGTTCGGGCGGATTCGCCCCTAAGCTGATCATTAGCGCCAATCCAGGCTACAAGGAAATCGATAAATGGCTGACGTAGTTACTTATGCCCGCGACGGTGATATCGCCGTCATTACCGTTGACAATCCGCCCGTAAACGCCCTGTCTTTGCCCGTCCGTCAAGGTTTAGCGGCAGCCTTCGCCCAGTTCGAAGCTGATTCGCAAGCGCAAGCTGCGGTACTAATCTGTGCAGGCCGCACATTCATTGCCGGGGCCGATATCACGGAATTCGATAAACCGATCCAGGATCCGTGGCTACCCAAAGTCGTCGAGCAAATGGAGGCTTGTTCGAAGATAATTGTCGCTGCCATTCACGGCACGGCACTTGGCGGCGGTTTTGAAACTGCGATGGCGTGTCATTACCGGTGTGCCATACCATCAGCGAAGGTTGGCCTCCCAGAAGTATTATTGGGATTGCTGGCGGGTGCGACAGGGACCCAACGGTTGCCGCGATTGATCGGCGTTAAGGACGCGCTAGATGTCATGATCTCAGGTGCACCGATGCCTGCTGATGTTGCACACAAACGCGGGGCGATTGACGAAATTATCGACGGCGATCTGCTCGATGGCGCGAAGGCGTATGCTCGCAGACTACTTAGTGAAGGGGCTGCACCGCGTCGGATCAGTGAGATCGTGATCGATCCGGCGTCCCTGCCGAACGGATTCTTTGCCGACTATCGCAAAGACATGGCGCGGAAAACGCGCGGGTTTTTCGCACCAGAACAAATCGTCAAATGCGTCGAGGCGGCCGTATCGCAACCCTACAGCGAGTCGGTTCTGCGCGAGAACGAATTATTTATGGAATGTATGGCCTCAACCCATTCCAAAGCCCAGCGGCATCTTTTTTTCGCCGATCGTGAGATCAGCAAAATACCGGATGTGCCCAAAGATACGCCGGTACGAGCCCTCGAAACGGTTGCCATTGTGGGTGGTGGCACGATGGGCGGCGGGATCGCAATGAATTTCGTTAATGTAGGCATACCTGTCCTGCTTAAGGAAATAAATCAGGAAGCCTTGGACCGCGGCTTGAATATTATCCGTGGTAACTACGAGGTCGTCGTCAAGAAGGGTCGTATGACCGAGGCGCAGCTTGAGAAAAACATGTCGATGATCAACGGCACCTTGGACTACGACGCACTCGCTGACGTCGATATTGTGATCGAAGCCGTGTTTGAAAATATGGCGCTCAAAAAGAAAATTTTCGCAGACTTAGACCGAGTCTGTAAACCGGGCGCGATCCTGGCGTCCAACACCTCCACGTTAGATATCGATGAGATTGCGGCCAGTACCCGACGTCCAGCAGATGTCATCGGCTTGCATTTTTTCGCACCGGCTAACGTGATGACTCTGCTTGAAATTGTGCGCGGCGAAAAAACCGCTAAAGACGTTATCGCGACGTCTATGGCGATGGCCAAGACCATCCGAAAGGTCGCGGTACTTGTCGGTTGCTGTTTTGGTTTTGTCGCGAACCGCATGTTCTTTCCCTATATCCGCGAATCCCAGCTGATGATTTTGGAAGGTGTGGCGCCGGAACGAATCGACCAAGTTGCGTTTGATTGGGGTATGGCAATGGGCCCCAACGGTGTTTCGGATTTGTCCGGCTTAGATGTCTTGGAAAAGGTCCGCAACGAATGGATCGATCGACCTAATGATCGAGTCTTTTTTCGGATGATCACCAAGCTCGTCGAACAAGGCCGCTTGGGGCAAAAATCCGGCGCCGGGATTTACAACTATGAGGGCCGCAATGCGGTTCCCGATCCGGCAGTAGCTGCGCTTGCCAAAGCCGAAGCCAAAGCGCTGGGCGTTGCCCAAATCGACGTCAGCGATGAAGAGATCATCGAACGCCTATTTTATTCGATGATCAACGAAGGCGCGTTGATTCTGGAAGAGGGCATCGCGATGCGCCCAAGCGACATCGACGTCGTGTACGCGAACGGTTACGGCATGGCGCGCTACCGTGGTGGCCCGATGTGTTACGCGGATACGGTGGGACTGAAAAACGTCCGCGACGCTATGCTGAAATATCGCAAACGTTACGGGGATTTGTACTGGACTCCGGCACCATTGCTCGAGCAACTCGCCGATAACGGCAAGACGTTTGATCAGTGGCATCGCGAACGGGGTTAGGTTTAAGGCTCAGAATTCGGCGGCCACGGCTAGCTCGTGGTCGTCGAATTGCCTATCTGACGCCTGTCCGGTGTTAGCGCGCACTGGCTAATACCTTCACGTGCGCTGCCAGGATTATGCGGTCTTATCGATGATCAACCCTAAGTCCTCGATCATCGTGTCGCGCATCACAAATTTCTGGATTTTACCAGTGACTGTCATGGGGAATTCGTCGACAAAGCGAATGTAAGCGGGCACTTTGTAGTGCGCAATTTGCTCGCGACAATAATCGCGAATATCGTCTTCGCTCGGCGACTCACCCTCGCGTAACTTGATCCAGGCGGCGACTTGTTCGCCGAATTTCTTATCGGGCACGCCGAACACCGCAACATCCTGAACCTGTGGATGACGATAGAGATACTCTTCAATTTCGCGTGGGTAGACGTTCTCGCCACCGCGAATGATCATATCTTTCACTCGACCAACGATATTGCAAAATCCTTCATCGTCGATGATGGCAAGATCCCCGGTGTACATCCAGCCGGCCGGGTCAATCGATTCCGCCGTTTTCTCTGCGTCATTCCAATAACCGCGCATGACGCTATAACCGCGCGTACACAATTCTCCTTTTTCACCGCGGGGCACGATTTGACCGTCTTCGTTGACGATCTTTACCTCGACATGCGGGTGGATCCGGCCAACGGTTGAGACACGTTTATCCATTGGATCGTCGGTACCACTTTGGAAACTCACCGGGCTCGTCTCGGTCATGCCATAGGCGATCGTGACTTCACGCATGTTCATCTCGTCGAAAACCCGTTTCATCACTTCTACTGGACAAGGTGCACCTGCCATGATGCCAGTGCGCAAAGAGCTCAGATCGTAATTTCCGAATTCGGCATGGTCGAGCTCGGCGATAAACATCGTCGGTACGCCATGCAAGGCAGTACACTTCTCGGCCGCGATCGCGCTTAACACCGATGCCGGGTCGAAAGCCTCATCCGGAAACACCATCGTCGAACCGTTCGTCACACAGGTGAGAACGCCCATCACCATGCCGAAGCAGTGATACAACGGTACTGGGATACACAAACGGTCGGATTCCGTAAAGCGCATCGCGCGCCCGACAAAATAACCGTTATTGACGACATTAAAATGACTTAGAGTCGCGCCCTTCGGCATGCCCGTCGTGCCGCTCGTGAATTGCACGTTGATCGGGTCGTCGGGTTGCAGTGTGGTCTTGATAGCGGCTAATCGTTGCGTGTGCTCATCTGAGCCGAATGCCGCGACCTCGTCAAATCGATACATGCCCGGGTGCGCGCCATCGGAAATGCACACAACGCATTTCAAGTGCGGCAATTTCGTGCTCGACAGCGCGCCGGGACTGCACTGCGACAGTTCCGGGGCGAGCTTATTAATCATCTCGACGTAGTTCGAACTTTTGAATTGTTCCGCAAGAACTAAGCCCTTGCACCCGACTTTATTTAGCGCGTATTCAAGTTCGCCAATTCGATAGGCCGGGTTTATGTTCACTAGAATAATGCCGGCTTTTGCGGTTGCAAACTGTGTGACAACCCATTCGACATTGTTTGGCGACCAAATGCCGATCCGATCACCCGGTTCGAAGCCGAGGGCGAGCAGGCCTCGGGCCAAGTTATCGACTGCCGCATCAAGCTCCGCGTAGGTCCAACGGATATTCTGGTGACAAGCGACTAGTGCTTCGCGCGATCCCCATTGTGCAACGGCATCCTCCAGCGCTTGCCCGATGGTAAGAAACTTCAGAGGCTCCACACTCGTACCATGGACATAGCTCATTACGGTTGACGACATGTTGGGATCCTTTTTCTCTACGTCTTGCAGGTTATCAACGTTCCAGTTTCTCGGTAACGCTGTTGAGTTTATCTTGCATCGATTGTGTACGATCGGTGCGGGTGCCAATTCGCATGCTAGTTGAAATTCGCGGAGCGCCCATATCGTGCACTTTCTGATGGCATTGCTTTACCACTGCCATAACGGCATCCCAATCACCCTCGATCACGGTGCCATAAGGGTGTAGATGTGAACTCAGTCCGGCCGCTTTAATAATGCGCTCGCATTCAACGATATATTCAGAAACCGAAACGCCCACTCCTAAAGGCACAACACAGAGATCTATCATCACGTCCATTGCGGCTTCCTGTTTAAAATTCCAAATGCTTCGGCGTACGCGGGTAGGGGATGACGTCTCGAATATTTGTGACCCCGGTAACGAACATCAGAAAACGCTCGAACCCTAAGCCGAAGCCAGCGTGCGGGGCGGAGCCAAAGCGGCGTGTTTCGAGATACCACCAATAGTCTTCGTGACTCAGCGAGTTTTCTTCGATGCGCTGATGAAGCTTGTCGTAACGCTCCTCACGTTGGCTGCCACCAATGAGTTCGCCGATTTGCGGAACCAGTAGATCCATAGCGGCAACGGTCTTGCCATCATCGTTTTCGCGCATATAGAACGCTTTGATTTCCTTCGGCCAATCAAAAACGAACACAGGCCGACGAAAATGCGTTTCGGTTAAATAACGCTCGTGCTCGGTTTGCAAGTCCGATCCCCATGTCGGTTCGTAGTCGAACGACACGCCACTGGCACGGAGAATATCAATTGCCTCCGTATAAGGCAGCCGAACGAATTCGGATTTTTCGACCTGGTCAAGCCGAGCACTCAAATCTTTGTCGACGAATTTCTCGAACAAGGCAAGGTCGTCTGCACAATGAGCGCGGAGATACTTAATCAAATAGCGAACCATTTCTTCGGCCAAATCCATGTCGTCGCTCAGATCGGCAAACGCGATTTCAGGTTCAATCATCCAGAATTCTGACACGTGACGGGACGTGTTGGAGTTCTCTGATCGAAACGTCGGACCGAACGTGTAGACATTGCCGAGCGCTAAACAATAAGGCTCGACCGCGAGCTGGCCGGAAACTGTTAAGTGAGCTTCCGTAGCAAAAAAATCTGCGCCAAAATCGACGGCCCCATCGAGCTTCGGAATAGAGGCCAAATCGAACGTCGTCACGCGAAACATTTCGCCTGCGCCTTCGCAGTCGGAACCAGTAATTATCGGCGTGTGCACATGGTGGAATTCGCGCTCTTGAAAGAATTGATGGATCGCAAAGGACATTCGAGAGCGGATACGAAACATCGCACCAAATTTATTAGTACGTGGACGCAGATGGGCAATGGTGCGCAAGAACTCGTCGGAGTGTCGTTTCTTTTGCATTGGGTAATCTGCTGGCGCCGCGCCAACTAGCAGAATTTTAGTGACTCGAATTTCCCATTTTTGTTCTTTACCTGGCGACTCAACGAGATCGCCTTCAACCGCGACCGCGGCGCCGGTACTTATCGCTTTAATGTCCGCGGGAGTTTCGCCATCCGTATCAAGGATCGCCTGAATACTAGCGAGACAGGATCCATCGTTAATCTCAAAAAACGAAAATAGCTTCGCATCCCGTCGCGTGCGCACCCAACCGCATAGTTGAATTGCGGATTGTGTGCTCGCACTGCCGAGCAAATTTGCAACCGATTGGCGGTCCTTAAACATACGCTACTAGGAATCCGCTTCGTAGCCGAGATTGGGACCGAGCCAGCGCTCTGCTTCGCGCGTATCCATACCTTTACGCTTCGCGTAGTCCTGAACTTGATCGCGATTTATCTTGCCCACGCCGAAATAGCGCGACTCGGGGTGTGAAAAATACCATCCACATACGGCCGCTGTCGGCACCATTGCGAAACTCTCGGTAAGCCGCATCCCGACATTTTCTTCAACTTGCAGAAGTTCCCACAACATCGGTTTTTCTGTGTGATCAGGGCACGCAGGATAGCCTGGGGCCGGCCTGATGCCTTGGTATTTTTCTGAGATCAAGGCGTTGTTATCCAAGCCGTCGTCGCGCGTGTATCCCCAATATTCGCGGCGAATAATTGCGTGCATCCGCTCCGCCATGGCTTCGGCTAATCGGTCCGCGAGCGCTTTCGCCATGATGGCATGGTAGTCGTCGTGGTCGGCTTCAAAGCGCTCAACCATTTCTTCCAAACCGAAGCCGGTATTAACCGCGAAGGCGCCAAGATAATCTTTTATGCCGGACTCTTTTGGGGCTACGAAATCGGCCAACGCAAAATTGGGTTGTCCGGAAGGTTTAACGCTTTGTTGCCGTAGCGTGTGCACGACCGCTATGCCACTGCGCGCATCGGCGGCGCCGTATAACTCTATATCGTCGCCGACACTATTTGCTGGAAACAAACCAATGACTGCACGGGCTTGGAGTTTTCGGTTGGAGATGATGTCCGAGAGCATTTTTTGCGCATCCGCGTGTAGTTCTCGAGCTTGAGCCCCGACGATTTCGTCGTCCAAAATGCGGGGATACTTGCCCGCCAGTTCCCACGCGATAAAGAATGGCGTCCAGTCGATATATTCGACTAGATCTTCAAGCGGGAAATCGTCGAACACCTGAATGCCGAGTTGTTTAGGCTCAGGGGGCGTGTACTTCAGCCAATCAGTGTTGAATTTATTTTCTCTTGCGGCAGCGATCCCGACCCACTCAATTCCTGCTAGCCTTTGTTTATGACGCTCTCGAACGGTCGCGTATTCATCGCGAATTTTACTCGAGAAACCGCCACGCAACTCTTCGCTTAAGAGATTCGTAGTGACACCGACGGCCCGTGAGGCGTCTTTCACATGCACGACGGCGCCGCCGCTATAGTTGGGTTCAATCTTAACGGCCGTGTGTGCCCGTGATGTTGTCGCGCCGCCAATCAACAGCGGAAATTTCAACTCGCGGCGTTGCATTTCACTTGCAACGTAGGCCATCTCGTCAAGCGAGGGCGTGATAAGGCCACTTAGGCCGATGACATCGGCTTTCTCGCGCACCGCAGCGTCTAAGATGTCATTGCACGCAACCATGACGCCAAGGTCGATAACTTCGAAATTGTTGCATTGGAGAACAACGCCAACAATGTTCTTTCCGATGTCGTGAACGTCACCTTTAACCGTGGCCAGCACGATCTTCCCAGACGAACTACTAGTATCACCCTCGGCCTTTGCTGCCTCAATGAACGGCAGTAAGTAGGCGACAGCCTTCTTCATTACCCGCGCGCTTTTGACGACTTGCGGTAGGAACATTTTCCCGGAACCAAACAAGTCGCCGACGATATTCATCGCGTCCATCAAGGGTCCTTCGATCACCTGAATCGGACGCTCAAATTGAAGTCGTGCTTCTTCAGTATCTTCGACGATAAAATCGGCATTCCCTTTTACAAGCGCGTAGCCGAGGCGCTCATTAGCAGTGCCATTTCGCCATTCCTGGACCTCGGCTTCCTTCTTCGGACCGTCCTTAACTGTTTCAGCAAATGCGACAAGTCGGTCAGTCGCGTCCGGGCGACGATTTAATACGATGTCTTCTACTAGTTCGAGCAACTCCGGAGGTACTTCGTCGTAGATTCCGAGCTGTCCCGCGTTCACGATAGCCATATCCAAACCAGTTCTAAATGCGTGATAAAGAAACACGGCATGGATCGCTTCGCGCACCGGATTGTTACCACGTAGCGAAAACGAGACGTTGCTCAAGCCACCGCTCACTAGAGCGTGCGGCAACTTCTGCTTGATCTGGCGAGTCGCTTCGAAGAAGGCGATTGCATAGTCGTTGTGTTCTTCAAGCCCGGTCGCAATCGTGAGAATGTTCGGGTCGAAGATGATGTCTTCCGGCGGGAAGCCGATATCTTCCGTTAAAATTCGATACGAACGTTCGCAAATTTCAAATTTTCGCTCCGCGGAATCGGCCTGTCCTAATTCATCAAAGGCCATCACAACCGCGGCCGCACCGTAGCGACGTGCTTGGCGTGCGCGCTCACGAAAGGCGTCTTCGCCTTCTTTCAAACTAATGGAATTGACAATGCCTTTGCCTTGAAGGCATTTTAGTCCCGCTTCGATGACGCTCCATTTCGATGAATCGATCATGATCGGCACCCGGCTAATGTCCGGATCTGACGCAACGAGGTTAACGAAATCACGCATTAAGGCTTCGGAATCGAGCATCCCTTCATCCATGTTGATGTCGATGATCTGGGCACCATTTTCAACTTGCTGGCGGGCGACCTTCAGCGCTTGCTCGAGATTATTGTCCTTGATGAGCGCCGCGAAATTTGGAGAACCGGTTACGTTCGTCCGTTCGCCAACGTTAACAAAACCGAGGTCCGGCGTGATATTCAGCGGTTCAAGTCCGCTCAGGCGGCACACGATATCGCGCGTCGGGATAATCCGCGGAGAATATTTAGCCGCGCAATCGCTTATCGCTCGGATGTGATCCGGCGTCGTACCGCAGCAGCCACCAACCAGATTCAAAAAACCGGCCGCAGCAAACTCACCCAACACGGCTGCCATTGACTCCGGCGTTTCGTCATACTCACCGAACTCGTTTGGCAGTCCGGCGTTTGGATGAACGCTGACAAACGTCTCGGCGATGCGCGACAATTCTTCCACGTAAGGACGGAGGTCCGCGGCACCTAATGCGCAATTGAGGCCGATGCTGATGGGTTTGGCATGGCGTACCGAATTCCAGAAAGCTTCCGTCGTTTGACCTGTCAGGGTGCGTCCGCTTCGATCTGTGATGGTGCCGGAAATCATGATTGGCAATCGGTGACCTGCGGCTTCGAATTCTTCCTCAACCGCGTATAGCGCGGCCTTCGCATTCAAGGTATCGAAGATGGTCTCGACTAAAATAATATCCGCGCCACCGGCCATCAATCCTCGAACAGCTTCGCGATAAGCGACGCGCAATTCGTCAAATCCAGTATTGCGAAACCCCGGATCATTGACGTCTGGCGAAACTGAGGCAGTCCGGTTCGTCGGACCGATTACGCCGCAAACGTAGCACTCGCGACCCGTTGTCGCCTGATGCTGCTCCACGACTGCGCGAGCGAGTTGCGCTCCAACTTCATTCAACTCGTAGGCAAGATCCGCCAAGTCATAGTCGCTCTGGGCGATACTCGTCGAGTTGAACGTGTTTGTTTCGATGATATCGGCGCCGGCTTCCAAGAACGATTTATGTATACCTTCGATGATTGCCGGTTGAGTTAAAGTTAGAAGGTCGTTGTTACCTTTTAAATCAACACGATGATCGCGGAAACGTTCACCCCGGTACGCGGCTTCGTCGAGACGGTGGCCCTGAATAACAGTGCCCATAGCGCCGTCGAGCACCATAATGCGCTCTCGTAAGGTGGATTCGATTCGATCTGTTTTAGATGTTTTTATTGTCATATTTACCTGAGCAAAGAAAAATTATTAATGGCGTTATCGCAATCGAGGTGCGCCTAGCAGTTCTTGTTTCGGGCGTCTTCGAAGGCCGCTCGGTTTGCGCTGGATAACGATTAAGGCTGCGGCGACCCCAATCAAGGCCAAATGGAAGACCCATAGCCCGATACTCGGTGGGAGATCACCTTTCTTGATCAGTGATTTACCGACGCCGAGCAGATTGTTGTACACAAAATATACTGAAATAGCTGTAATTAGACCTAAATACCAATTCGAGCCGCGACTCGCAAGGCCGATAAGTATAGCTAAACTTGGCAGTAATAATGTTGCTATGGCAGCTGAGAGGCGCCATTGTAGCTCTGCAGAATATATCGGTCCGTGAAACTTCAACAAGTCCAGTGTGCGAATGTAATTCACGTTGTTCGTGACATCCTGGGGGGTGCTGTCTACGACCCTCAACGCATATCGATCGAATCGGGTTATCACATAGTCGAGAGCCCCTGGATTGCCTGCATAGCTGATCCCGTCCATAAATACGGCGAAACGATCTTTCGATTTCGCGTCAGTTTCGATATGCGCGCTGTGTGCGCGCATCAAACCAATGTTTTTCGAGTTTTGAACCTGTACGAATGTCGTTTGCAAGGTGCGTTCATCGTCTGCCACTGTTTCCGCATAGAAGATCCGTGTACCACCGCTGAGTTCCTTAAACCGGCCCGCTTTTACGCCAGCGATAGTCGCCTCATTTTCCGTTTGGTTGCGGATATCGACTAACGTGAGCTCGGCGCGCGGTTCCGCGTATAGCGTCACCACGCCGACGATAACGGCTGCGACCGCGCTCAGCTTCAACGCGGCCGAAATGAGTAGCGTCGGCCCCCCGCCCGCTGCACGGATAGCCGTTAGCTCGGAATCTCTTTGCATCCGTATAACGGCCGTGAATACACCGAGATACAGGCTCATCGGAATCAAGTCCTTTAGGGACACAACCATCTTCAACGAGATGAGCTTAAAGATGTGGTCTGCGGCAATTTTCCCGTCTGCAGCTTGGGCGAGGTAGGAAGCGAAGCGCGAGCTGAAATAAATCATCAACAATGCCCCGATTATCATGCCGAACGCACGTAATATCTCTCTAACGAAATACCGCTGCAAAATCATCGGGGTACCGCGAAAATCATCTCGTTTGTTGTGAAGGCTTTTTCTAGCCCAAATTGTTCGAGGCGCGCTTCGTGACCCCGGCTTTTAGTCAGGAATACCCCCGGCATAGTTCTGACGCGGTCGCGCTCGACTTGGTCCCAAGAAAGCACTGTTGGTGTTTTTCCAGTGTAGAAATGTATCCAGTCGCGATGCGTATTTTGGCGTCGCGCTTGACCCATTGGAACCGGGTAGCCGCCGATGGCTAATGGTTGCTCAACGGATGCGATTACTCGATTAATCTCCGCCACTGTCTCACCGCTGTCAACTGCGCGCCAGGAAGGGCTTCCAGGAAACATGACCAAGCCCGCGGTCACAAGGAGCAGGAGTCCAGGCATCCAGTTTGGGAATCTATTTCTCGTCAATGCCATCAGTCCAATGCCGGCGAATAGTCCTAGGACCGGCAAAGCAGGGTAGAAATAACGGATGTCGTGATCTGGCTTGCCGATCGCGCCGATGACGACAACTGCGAGCCACAGCAATAACCACGCATAGTTTAGACGCATCTTTCGGGGCAAATCCCGCACCGATGCGCGCCGAATAGCGAGCATTGTGCCGATCACGATGAACGGCAACCACGGCCAATAGCGGCGTAATGGTTTGAGCGCATATTCCTGATAAGCGGATTGCCAACGATCTAGACCAGGCGTCGCGGTTGCCCGCAATGCATCGGCCCCGAGTTCTGTAATAGGGGTAAGTCCGTGAATATTTATAATAATTGCGTACCAAATTACGATTGGCAGCAGCAATAGCGACCACCAGATGTTGCTTCTATTGATCGGATTTTCGCGTAATAAGATCGCGTGACACGCGATCAAGGGGATCGCGGCAAACCCTAACGGCCCCTTGCTCAAAACCGCGATTGTGATCCCGCCATACATCGCCGCCGCCCCCCAGGAGCGGTCGCGGTAGGCCCAACCGACCACACTCAGGAGTAAGCCACACATCAAGGCTGAGTCCATGCGCAAGGTTGCCGTAAATTGCACAAATGTACTGTTCGTGAGCACCGTGAAGGCGCCCAACCAAGCGATAGGGTGATTCCACCAACGCCGCAAAAGGGCATAGGTTAATAAGACCACACCGACACCTGCGATGCGCGATACGAAAGTCACACCGAAATTGCCAAGTCCGAACAATTTACAGCCGAGCGTACTTAGCCAAACAACCAGGGGTGGCTTCAATAAATAAGCACGCTCATCGGAGTAAATCAGCATGAGGTCGCCAGCTTCCAGCAATTCACGCGCCAGGCTCGCGTAGAAAACGGCGGTGCCATGGAGTTCTTTGGTTACGCTATCGGTAAATAGCACGATAATACTGAGCGCGAGCAATAGCGCGCGATGGAAGCGTTCAGTGGCTAAAGTTGGTTCGCATTCGTTCACGTTTGACGTTGCGCGTGTCCCATGGTTCATGTGCCATGGGTTCAAGGTGTCGGTTTTTCGCGGCGAATGAAGTAGATATTGCGAATATAGACGAAGCTGCCGGCGGCTTGGCCGAGGATGAACACCGGGTCTGCGCGATAAATCGCGTAGCTCAGCAAAACGGCCCCACCGGCGATGCTGATATACCAAAATACCGTCGGTACGACGCTGCGACCTTCGCGTTCACTGGCAATCCATTGGATGAGCATTCTCGACCCGAATAACAGCTGACCAAACAATCCGACCCCGATCCATATTTGCTCGGTACTCATCTACATTTCCTTCCAATTAGTTAGACGCAAGCGTCGACGACGTAACCATATGACACCGATTAAATCGATTATTCCAACCCACAGCCGGTTGTTAATTCCGTATTTCGAATATCCAGCGGCGCGCGCCCGATGTCCCACTTCGATCGAAATGGCGCTCGCGCCTTCGCGCTGCATTAGCGCGGGCAAGAAGCGATGCATATGATCGAACCGCGGTAGACGCATAAAGGATTGCCTCGACATGAGTTTCAGACCACAGCCCGTGTCCGGCGTCGCGTCGCTAAGTAATCTCGAGCGCACCGCATTGGCAAATTTAGACGACCAACGTTTGACCCATGAGTCATTCCTGCGCTTTCGATGGCCGCAGATTATTGGCGCCGTATCCACGCTCGGGTACGCGACTAAATACTTATCTAACTCGGCGATGAGTTTTGGTATGTCACGTGGGTCGTTTTGACCATCTCCATCTAAGGTCGCGATCCATTGCCCCCGTGCCACGTCAATTCCCGTACACATTGCGGCACTTTGCCCCGAGTTTTCGCCGTGCACGACCAGCTTAAACTCTACGGACATCTTTTCACGCGCAGCCACGAGTCGCGCTACGGTTTGATCGCTGCTCCCGTCATCGACAATGATCAGCTCGAAATTAGGGTCATCGCCAATGGCATCAACGATTTCATCGACCAGCGGGCCGATGCAGTCTTGTTCATTAAAGCAAGGCACCACAATTGAGTAGCGGGGCCGCGCCGTAGTTTCGGAAGAGTTGCTCATGAATTTAGGAGAACTGGATGCGAGCACACTGCTCGATACCGGTTAATTGCAAACGCGGGATTCTAGCAAGCTATTCGATGACACTCACCCTTTGCACCCGATAGGCTTTTGACAGGTGTGGAACGGGCCATTAGAGTCTCCTCTAACTTCATCTGAAGGTTACAAAACACGCATGGGCAATCGACTCTCAAAAATTTACACCCGCACCGGGGACGCCGGCACTACGGGGCTCGGCGACGGCGGGCGAACGTCGAAAAACGCGATTCGAGTCCGATCAATGGGGGATATCGACGAGTTGAACTCTCTGCTTGGGGTGCTTCGGACCGATGATATTCCGAGTGAGATCGACGACACCTTACTGGCTGTTCAGCACGATCTATTCGACTTGGGCGGCGAAATATCAATCCCAGGCTCAAGTTTACTCCCATCGAGTGCAGTCGAACGTCTTGAGGGCGTGATTGATCGCTGGAACAGCGAGTTACCGGCGCTAAAGGAATTTATACTCCCAGGCGGCAGTCGCGCGGCCGCTCATTGCCACCTCGCGCGCGCCGTTTGTAGGCGTGCAGAACGGGTCGTCGTTGAGCTCGCAGACTCCGAACCCGTTAACGATGTCTTGGTGCGCTACGTTAATCGTCTATCCGATTTGTTGTTCGTGCTGGCACGGACTTTGGCCCGCCACGATGATGGCAAGGAGGTCATGTGGGACCGTTCGCGCTTGCGTTCAACAGATACTGAGCGCTAGCGCTCCTGTAATTCCAGGACTTTTCCATCGCGACGCATGTTCAGTCGATTGAGGAACGATTGGCCGAGCAATGCCTCACTAGGGAAATCTCCGTCTATGACGATGCCGTCAACGCGCTTTAAGGCCAAATGACGGATTGCGATGTCATCGAACACGACTTTGAAAGCCGCAACGACGCCAGACGCTGTTGAAACAAAGGTCGGCTCGCCGTCCACGTCGTAGAGTAATCCCATGCGCTTCGCCATTGCTTTGTTTATGACCACGGCAGTCGCACCCGTGTCCACCAAGAATCGGTACCGGTTGCCGTTGATTAAGCCATCGACGAAATAATGGCCGCCCGGACCTGGGTACAGCTGCACCGTCTTCGCTGCCAGGCCTGTTGTATAAGCGCCGACGATTCTTCCGTCGAGCAGTAAGTTCGAGCGTTCGCCGGCGATCTCAACGACGGCCAAATCGCTGGTCGCGGTAACTAAGCTAACCCCTTCAGGACTCGTTTCGCCGATTTTAAGCATGCGCCTTTTGCCGTTGATGCTGAGGGCGGCTTTGTCTTTAAACAGGGCAACGGCCGCCACTCGAACGGGTGTTTGCGCACTCAACGCAGCAGTGAAGATACCGCAGATCAACAACACGAATCCGCGCGGGAGTAAACGCGAGAGGATCAAGGGCATAACGCTCGCGTGCCTAATCAAGGTGATGCCTGATAGAATTCCGCAGCCCCGGCAGGCGCCTTAAGTGCTTGGTTGTGCATAGTATAAAGACGTCACTTGGTGATTTGGGCTAACTAAACGAATTAAAACGCGAGCCATTATGAACATAGCATGTTTGGATTTTGAAGGAGTGTTAGTCCCGGAAATTTGGGTCGGGTTGGCACAAAGAACGGGAATTGAGGCGCTCAAGGTGACCACGCGAGATATCCCAAACTACGATGAGTTGATGAAGTACCGTCTCGATCTGATGCGCAAACATGACCTGCGCTTCGCTGATATCCAAGACGCCGCTAACGAATTAGAACCGCTTGACGGCGCTGAAGAATTCTTGGGCTGGTTACGGACGCAATTCCAGGTTGTCATATTATCTGATACTTACTACGAGCTGGCAGGACCTTTGGTGCGCAAACTTGGTTATCCGACCATGTTATGTCATCGCCTAGAAATCGATTCAGAAGATCGCGTATCAGGCTATCGATTGAGGCAACCAGACCCTAAGCGCGCTTCCGTGAAAGCGTTTAAGTCATTGAATTATAGAGTGTTAGCGGCGGGGGATTCCTACAACGATATTTCGATGTTGCAGGAGGCGCATTTCGGGATGTTGTTTTGCCCACCGGACAAAGTTATCGCAGACCACCCTGAATTCGGCGTTGCGCTCAATTACCTAGAGTTAAAAGAGAGCTTTATTACCCATAACGCAGGCGCGCCGTAACTAAATCAGGATGGGTTGCGACGCTTTCGACTGCTTAGCTACTGAGCGAATTTGCCAGTTCTGAACAGCCCAATCCAGTACCTCTTGAGGGTTTGCGTCGACTAATTCTGCCAGTGGACTTTGACCGAGGAAAACGAGCGCATTAAACAATACGCTCGATGGTCGACTTTCGTCGATCGGGGCTGCAAAAGTCTGCTTGCTCAGTTTAGACCCCGATTCGTCCAATACGAGGGGAATGTGAGCGTAACCCGGGGTTGTGTAACCGAGCACTCCTTGTAGAAAAATCTGCTGCGTCGTTGATTCCAGCAAATCCACACCGCGAACCACTTCCGTGACACCGCTTGCGGCGTCGTCCACGACGACCGCTAAATGATAGGCATAGAGCCCGTCCGCGCGAAGCAACACAAAATCTCCGATGGACTGCCGATGCGAGGAAAACCGTCCTTGAATCACATCGTTGAAGAGGATGCTTCCATGGCCAATTCTAACTCTTAAAGTGCGGGCGGGCTTGGCACAATCACGGCCGTCGCGGCACGTTCCAGGGTAAGGACCACCGGCCAATTCCTTACGGGTGCAGGAGCACGGAAAAGTAAGCGATGCCTCGTGTAGGCGCTCCAAGGCGTCGTCATAGGCACGGGATCTTCTGCTCTGATAGGTCACTTGTCCGTCCCACTCGAGTCCAAGTGCCATTAAGGTGTTCAGAATTGCACGACTCGCGCCGGGTTGTTCGCGGGGCGGGTCGATGTCCTCGATCCTGACAAGCCACGTGCCTGACTGGCTCCGTGCTTCTAGGTAACTCGCGACCGCCGTAACAACTGAGCCAAAGTGTAGAGGCCCGCTTGGAGACGGGGCGAAACGACCGACGTAATTTGTCATCGTTGACGCCCGTCGTCGCGCGGTTCTAGACGACCGTCGGGTCGTTCGCTAACTGTTCAACATACAGTGCCGTTGCGCCTGCTACCCCGACCGGCATCGCGATGAAATTCACGATCGGGATCATCGTCATAAACATAACCGTGCCGCCGAAGCCAAGTGCCAGCGAACGACGCTTGCGCAGCGCATTTTTCACATAAGGAAAGGGCAAACTGTTATTGCCGAGTGGACAATCAATATACTCGATGGCCATCATCCACGCGCCAAATAGGAACCACAGCGGTGCCGCAACTATGTTGACCCCAGGAATGATGAACAGGATCAGGCAGGGCAACGCCCAGATGAGAAAATAGGTGATCTTGCGCAGTTCGGCGCCGAACGAGCGGAGCACTTCACGGCCCATTGCCGGCCAACTAAATTCGACATCCATCGTTTGCCCCGTCAAGTGTCGTTCGACCGCGGCGGCAAGTAAGCCATTGAATGGACTCGCGATTAGATTTGCCAAGATGGTGAAGCCATAAAAAACTATGACGAGTGAGGCTAACGCAAAAATGGGCCAAAGAATGAATGCTAGCCAATCCAGCCAACTCGGCAGAAACGTATCTATAACGTAACTAATACCCATCGCTACACACACTAGTCCGAGCGAAAACAAGGCGATGTTGATGAGTAATGGAATGATGACAAAAACGCGAATTTCCGGTTGACGAATGATCTTAAAACCGCGCCACGCATAGCTTGCGCCGCGGTGTAGGCGGTTTGAGTCGAGCGCGGTGTTCACGGTAAGTTCACGGGCACTGGAGCTTGCCATTTGTCGGCGCGGTGCTCGGCGGTGATCGTCGGGTAGGTCCCGCCCCGAACGTTAAATTTTGCTGTTATTCGTGCAAATCTCGGTAAGCAAGCATTCACAATATCGTCCAGAATCTGGTTTGTTATCGCCTCGTGAAATGCTCCGTCGTCGCGGAAAGACCAGATATAAAGCTTCAGTGCTTTAAGTTCAACGCAGCGTTGATCAGGCACGTATTCAAGCAAAATGGTGGCGAAATCAGGCTGGCCGGTAAGGGGGCACAGGCAGGTGAATTCCGGCAATACGATCCGTATCGTGTAATCTCGTTCCGGATTTGGATTGGGGAAGGTATCTAAGGTTCTGCTGGGTATGCTGGTCACGGTTGTCTGAAAAGTCGTATAGTTTTCCGCTGGCAACGATAACATAGCCTAGCTCCGGCAGCGTCCGGAATTGCCATTTTCAAAATCCACATAATCGGTATGAAAGCACGCCTTCCAGCAACCAGGGCTGGTCCTCGGTAGCGGTTCAATTTGAGGATCCGCAAGACGCAAGAATATTTAACAATTTAAGTCGAGCATTCGCCTACATATTCTATTATATATATATAAAACAATAGTTTATATTTAATATTTAATGTCATTTATATTATTGTGCGGTGCATTTCGCATAGGGTATGCTTCCGCCCCTATGCGCATTACAAAAATCAAACTTTCCGGCTTCAAATCGTTCGTCGACCCAACTACCTTAACCCTCCCCGGCAATCTCACTGGAGTCGTCGGTCCTAATGGCTGCGGTAAGTCGAATATCATCGATGCATTGCAGTGGGTTATGGGGGAGTCGTCGGCCAAACAGATGCGCGGCGATTCTATGGCAGACGTTATCTTTAACGGTTCAAACTCTAGAAAGCCTGTTGGCCAAGCCTCGGTCGAGCTGGTTTTTGACAATTCCGATGGCACCTTGGGCGGCCAATATGCGGGGTATGGTGAGATATCCATCAAGCGTACGATTACACGCGACGGCCATTCCAACTACCTGCTCAATGGCGCTCGTTGTCGTCGTAAAGATGTCACCGACGTTTTCCTCGGCACAGGACTCGGCGTGCGTGGGGGATATTCGGTCATCGAGCAAGGGATGATATCCAGAGTCGTTGAGGCCAAACCGGAGGAACTTCGCGGATTCCTCGAAGAGGCGGCGGGAATATCGAAGTACAAAGAACGTCGGCGCGAGACAGAAAACCGTATAAAGCATGCGCGCGAGAATATTGAGCGGCTTGACGATATTCGCGAAGAAATTACTAAACAATTGTCGCACTTGCAGCGCCAAGCCAATGCCGCAGAACGCTATCAAGTGCTAAAGCACGAAGAGCGATTAACGGAAGCACAGCTTCTGGCTCTGCGTTGGCGGACTATCGAGGGCACGCGAGCGATCCAGGCGACTCAAGTTGGCGAAGTTCAAAATAGCGTTGAGGCGGCAATTGCGAACTTACGTGCTATTGAGACCGACCAGGTTAGCAAGCGTGACGGACACACTCGGGCAACCGACGAGTTCAATAAGGTACAGAGCGACTTCTACGGGCGAAGTGCCGAAATTTCGCGTCTCGAACAGGCGCTGCAACACTCCGAAGAGCGCAAGCAATCACTGGAGCAAGATCTCGAGCGTGCCCGAGCTGGGCTAGACGAAATGAATGCCTTGGTTGAATCAGATAGCGATACGATCGGATCGATAAACGAACAATTACAGGCACTTGAGCCGGACGTCGATGACCAAAATACCGCGGCGGAGCAAGCGAATGCGACGCTAAAAGAGTCCGAGGAACGTGCCGAATCGTGGCAACAACAGTGGGACGATTTCAACGGTGAACGGGCCGAGGCCGCTCGCCTCGAGCACGCCGAGCAGATCAGACTAGAGCATTTGCATGAGAGTATTAGTGGCGCGAAATTCAGAATCGAGGGCCTCTTCTCCGAGCGGCAAGAGACGGTCACTGATGAGCTGGAAGCCACGATTAATGAATCGCGCGCCGAAATTCTTATCGGTGAACAAGCCCAAGATGAACTGCTACTCCAGCGAGATAACGTCAAGACACAATTACAAGATGCGCGTCTTCGAACAGTCCGTTGCGGCGATGAACTTCACGAACTACGCACGGAATTGCAAACCTTAAGCGGCAAAGAGGCATCTTTAAGCGCCTTGCAACACGCGGCATTACGACAGGATCAAGGCGAGTTGGGCGCTTGGTTGGAGCAATTTGGGCTGGACGATGGGAGCTTGCTAGCAGAGCGGATATCGATTGAACGCGGCTGGGAAACCGCCGTCGAAGCGGCGATGAAAATACCGTTGAGTGCCATTTGTCAGGATCACAGTATCGACCGAATTTTGGCTGCAGACCTGTCATGCTTGCCGACCGCGGTCGCGACATTCGTCGAACGGGCTGCTGGTCCGCATTCGTTATCTTCCGATTCTTTTAAGCCAAAACTAATCGATAAGGTCCGTTCCGATTGGCCAGTAGACGCGCTGCTTGCTGGCGTGTTCACGGCCGATTCCATTGCCCAAGCTCGTGAGATGTCGGCGGGGCTCGCTGCTCATGAATCTGTCATCACGCGAGATGGCTACTGGATCGGGCCAAACTGGATCCAAATTAGAGGAGATGTTCAGGAAGAAGGCGGAATTTTACAACGTGAGCGCTCATTGGAAGAAATACGAACACGTACTGCCCAATTGAAAGAGGAAATAACTAACGCTCAAGAGTCCTACGATCACGCGCAGCGCGATGTCGACACAAATGAACAACGCGATGCGCAAATCGCCGAACAATTGCAACAATGCTTGGGCTCAATTGCGCAGTTGCGCTCAAGCCTAGCTAACGAAGAAGCGGCTCTGGAGCGCAAGCGCGAACGCGCCTCAGATATAGCAGATGAAATTAACGCATTGGAACAACAATCAGTCGGCGGTGAATCGGCGGCAGCCGCAGCGCTCGCAACTCTGCAAAGGATCCGAGAACAATTAAGCAAGTTCGATTCGCACAAAGAGGAACTGTTGACGGTGCGCTCTAAAATGCAGGAACACTTAGACACTGCGCGCACCATGTGGCGTGACGCTCGCGAGGCGCGCCATACGACCGCGTTAAAACTTGAGAGCTTACGGGCCAATAAAGAGTCGCTTAGTGTTGCCTTATCGCGAAATACGCTCCAGCGCAGTGAACTCGCAGCTCGATGCGCCGATCTTGATAGTGCCATGGTGGCCGCGGTGGAGCCGCAAAAGGACCTCCGAGTTCAGTTAGACGAAGCATTAGGCGCTCGGGTCGCGCTCGAAAACGGACTCGCGGATGCACGCAAGAACTTGGAAACTTTTGAACTCGACATCCGTCAAAACGATGAGATGCGCATGAAATCCGAACAAGAAGTAGAAGAACTCCGCGGTAAACTCGATCAGGTGCGTCTTGAGGAACGTGCGATCCAAGTAAGACTGCAAGAATTGGAAGAACGCATCACTCAATCCGAATTCACAATCGCCGCATTGCTCGAGGAGTTGAGTGACGACGCGTCCGACACCACTTGGCAAGAGCGACTTGATCGCGTGCGCAAACGTATTGAGCGCTTAGGTCCGATCAATCTCGCTGCGATCGACGAGTTTTCGCAGCTCTCCGTGCGCAAGGACTATCTAGATAGCCAGAACACTGATTTGACCGAGGCGTTAGAAACCTTGGAAGGTGCGATACGCAAGATAGATCGCGAAACCAGAACTCGATTCAAAGAGACGTTCGATAAAGTAAATGCCGGAATGCAAGTGATGTTCCCGACTCTTTTTGGCGGAGGACATGCCTATCTGGAACTCACCGACGACGATTTGTTGGAAACGGGTGTGACCGTCATGGCGCGACCGCCGGGCAAGCGCAACAGCACGATTCATCTGCTTTCCGGAGGTGAAAAGGCACTAACCGCGCTGGCTTTTGTCTTCAGTTTATTTGAGCTAAATCCTGCGCCGTTTTGCCTGCTCGACGAAGTTGATGCACCGCTTGATGATGCGAACGTGGTTCGACTATCGAAAATGCTGAAGACCATGTCGCAGACCGTGCAGTTTATTTGCGTCACTCACAATAAAATTACGATGGAAATATCTGAACAATTAGTCGGCGTTACGATGCAGGAGGCTGGGGTTTCACGTCTCGTATCAGTCAACATGGAGGAAGCGGTGGAGATGGTCGCTGCGAGTTAATCGTCTCGTTTCATAAAATGAATATTCGATCACCCAGCAGCCTTCTCTATTGAACGGGGTCACTCAACTTCGTCATGCTTGAATCACTGTTCTCACTGCGGTTTCTATTGCTGCTCGTTGGGGTGCTATTCGTATTCGGCGTCTACGCCTGGGGGCGAACGAAAAGTAAACGGAATACGCGTATCAAATATCAAACCCGTCGAACGCGCTTCGAACCGTCGAAGCGCGGTGCAAATCGATCGGAAGAAATTGAGCCAAATGACACTCCCTCTGAAGACGATTGGGAGATCAGCGCTGTGGTTACTCACGACGAGCCTTTATTAGTTACTGAATCAGTTATAACCGAGCTACCAACAATAACGCGTGAACGCGACGAGACCCCGGTTCCCGTCGCGCGTAACACTAAGGCGGATACACAACTCGAACTGACGTTCGAAGAACTAGCCGCCGAACAGAGCATTATCCAGCCGAGCACGCCTGGTAAGGATGTCCAGCAAGATGACGCAATCATCGCGCTTTACGTTCGTCCAGCCACGGGGCAGCAATTCGGCGGATCGGCGATCGTCGAAGCGATGAACAACGTCGGCTTGCGCTTCGGAGACATGGATATTTTTCACCATTTCGGCGCTGGCGATTTGCGTGCCGAGCAGCCACTCTTTAGCGTTGCCAATATGGTTGAACCAGGAAATTTCGATATGACAGATATCGATCGTTTCGCAACGCCTGGATTAGCTTTGTTTCTACGCCTACCTGGTCCATTAGATGGCGCGGTGACGTTCGAGTTGTTCCTAAACACGGGACAGCGGCTTGCCGAGGCCTTGTCGGGCGGGCTGTACGGAGAACCGAACAAGCTCCTGGACGCATTAATGATCGACCAAATGCGCCGCGTTGCATTACCTTTTGCGCATGGTAAGTAGAGAAGTTCGTCGCCGCGTACGAGAATTACGCGAATTGCTCGAACGACACAATTTCCGCTATTACGTACTCGACGACCCAAGTATTTTAGATAGCGAATTCGACGCGTTATTACGCGAACTTGCCGCACTCGAGTCTCAATACCCTGAGCTCCACAACGAGCAGTCACCGACGCAGAAAGTGGGCGGCACTGCCAGCTCTACGTTTGACGAAGTCGTCCATTTGCAACCAATGATGTCGTTGGCAAATGCGCTTAACGAAGCCGAATTTCTAGACTTCGATAGAC
Source organism: Gammaproteobacteria bacterium (assembly GCA_047611805.1). Lineage (GTDB taxonomy): Bacteria > Pseudomonadota > Gammaproteobacteria > UBA11873. The sequence continues at coordinate 41,531 of JBLFWX010000012.1, read as the reverse complement.
GCGCCCGCGAGAAGCTTGAACGCGACAATTTGGAATACGTGGCAGAGACGAAATTAGATGGCTTAGCTATCAGTTTGGTGTATGAAGGCGGGCGGCTCGCGAGGGCGGCAACGCGCGGCGACGGCCGAACGGGTGAGGATGTAACCAGCAACGTGCGCACTATTGAGGAGATCCCGCTACAACTTCTTGGCCACAAACCACCGTTAATCATCGAGATCCGAGGCGAAATTTTTATCGGCAAGGAAGATTTCTCAGCGCTAAACGAAGCACAATTGGCCGGTGGAGGAAAAGTATTCGCGAATCCTCGGAACGCGGCCGCCGGCAGCCTTCGCCAATTGGATCCGAAAATAACGGCGACTCGACCGCTGTCGATCTATTGTTACACCGTCGGCCATGTCGAAGAGGCGAATTTGCCGGAATCTCATTTCGAGTTACTAGATTATCTTAAAGAATCTGGCATGCCCGTTTCGCCGGAATCCGTATTGTGTGCGGATGTTGCGGCCTGTACTCGTTACCACGCGGACCTGGCAAGACGGCGCGCCAAACTCGACTACGAGATCGATGGGGCCGTGTTCAAGGTCAATAATTTTGTCGATCAGAACAACTTAGGACAAGTGGCTAAGGCACCGCGCTGGGCGGTCGCTTACAAATTCCCGCCTGAAGAAGCCACCACCGTTGTCAACGCCATTGACGTACAAGTAGGACGCACAGGGCAACTGACACCCGTAGCGCGACTTGAACCCGTCTTTGTTGGTGGCGTCACGATAACAAATGCAACCCTGCACAACGAAGACGAAATTCGACGTAAAGACGTTCGCGTGGGGGATACCGTCGTTGTGCGTCGCGCCGGCGATGTTATTCCTGAAGTTGTCAGGGTGATCGAGAGTTTGCGGCCCGCTGACAGTACGCAGTTCGTGATGCCGAAAGAAGTGCCTCGGCAAGCGCTGCAGCAGCGCGCATTGGCGATCATTCACTTTGCTTCGCGACGCGCGATGGATATCGACGGATTAGGTAACAAAGTGATCGAACAGCTCTGCAGTGCCGAAGTCGTTAACGACCCAGGTGACCTGTACGCGTTAACCGCTGAACAGATTCAAAGTCTCGAACGGCAGGCCGAGAAGTCAGCAGAAAATATCGTGGCTGCAATACGCGCCAGCCGGGAAACTACCTTGGCAAGATTCTTATTCGCGCTCGGGATCAGAGAAGTCGGCGAAACTACTGCCGCAAATATAGCTACGGCCTACGGATCGATCGATGCGATACGTGATGCGTCGGTAGATGATCTACTCCAAACACAGGATGTTGGCCCGGTGGTGGCGGCGTCAATCAAAGAGTACTTCGAACAAGACGCCAATAACGCAATGATCCAGCGACTCATCGAGTCTGGTGTGCAGTGGCCTGCGATCGAAGTACCGTCGATAGTGGATTCTGTTTTCAATGGCAAGACTATCGTGTTGACCGGAACCCTAAGCTCAATGTCACGGGATGTGGCGCGCAAGGTGCTGGTGGAGCGGGGCGCTAAGGTCAGCGGCAGTGTTTCGCGAAAAACCGATTTTGTCGTCGCCGGGGAGGATTCCGGCAGCAAGGCGGATAAGGCGAATGCGCTAGGGGTAGAGATAATCGATGAGGCGAGTTTTATCGAGCTGCTCGGTGACTGACTAAGCCGCTCGGCGCTTCAATCGGAGCTAGCCTGCACTCGATTGCGACCTAAGACTTTTGCTTTATAGAGTCTCTCGTCCGCCCGGGCTAGAAAATTCATCGCACAATCACCAGTAACAAATTCCGCTACGCCGGCGCTGATTGTAACTTTCGTGTTATTGGCGAGCGCTTCAATTTCTAGAGCTGCGACGGACTGTCGTATCCTTTCCGCAAGGAAATCGGCGCCAGCGCCTTCCGTGTTGGTCAAAATGACCGCGAATTCCTCACCGCCATAACGAAATACGACATCACTATCGCGAGTGCACTTCACGATTGCATCGGCGACGCCGCGCAAGACAATATCGCCGACGACGTGTCCGAACGTATCATTCACCGACTTAAACAAATCAACATCAGTCATGATCAACGACAAAGGCGTTTTGTGTCGTTCGGTAACTAAAATCTGATGCTTCAGATAGGCGTCCATACTCGCACGGTTGTTCACTCCGGTGAGGGGGTCTTTGAGTGCCTGGGTAAGCGCTTGTTCGTAGAGCAGTGCGTTGCGCAGTGGATAGACGAGCGCACACAGTAATACTTCGAGCAATTCCTGATCGGTCTCAGAAAAAGTCTGATTTCTTGTAAACGAGATTTCGCCGAGAGAGTTACCAAGTAGGTTTAATTCGTAGCTTGAGCGATGTAACTGATTCTGACCGTCTTCAATGACGATTTGGCGGTCGCGATTGCGATAACGAACGCTCACCACTCGAACTATTCGTCTGATCTCGTTCGCAAACGCGTGCACCACATCCTTAACATGCAAACTGGCCTGTAGTGCAGTGGACACTTGAAGAACGGTCGAATCTGAAATCAACTTCCGCGGCTTCGTCTGACCATTGATGATCGGCAGGACTCTCGCGGAGGTCGGTATTGGTGTTCCCGCGATTGGGAAATCGAGTGTGATATTAGGTCTAATAGACATCATCTTTCTGCTTACCGTTTGTCGTTGACAGAATTAGTACGCGAGATTCGTGCCAACGTGCTCCAGAGGTCGGGCATTTTCCCTGTTGAATTCTCGTGAAAAAAAGTAACTAATTGATTAATAAATCATTTAATGATGTAGGCGGCTATTGCGAGCGTCAATTAACCGCTCGATTTTTGCTCCGTACAACGCGATTGGGGAGAAGTTCTCGGATTCACGACGTCAAAACAATGGCGCCTAAGCCCGCCACTGACAAACATTTGCCTGTCGACGCGGCAATATGCTGCCGTTCGTTATGCTCCGCAACGCACACAGCCGCCGCCCAGAGGAATCGGTTGCCGCATTCAACCACGACATCCCGCTAGCGAGGGGGCTGCGCGTTCAAGCTCAACCCGTTGACGTCGTGACTATCAGTACCTAGTAGAAAAAGGTAGCCGTTGGTTATCTCATCCGGTTCAGGGAGTTGCAGCGGATCTTCTGCGGGGTAGGCTGCGGCTCGCATTTGTGTGCGAACTCGACCTGGATTAATGGCGTTCGCTCGAATTCGCCCTTGGCTTGACAGCTCGTCGGCCAAAGTTTGCATCAGTCCTTCGGTAGCAAATTTCGATGCGGCGTAGGCGCCCCAGTAAGCACGGGCCGTTCGACCTACTCCAGATGAGGTGAAAACGATCGAGCCGGCTGCGTCCTTACCCATGAGCGGGAGTAGCGCTTGTAGGAGTAGAAACTGGCTGTGGACGTTGACTTGAAAAACCCGCGCCCAACTGACTGGATCGTAGCTGACCAAAGGAGCCATCTCCCCAAGGATACCCGCATTCAACACGACACCATCCACGCGTGCGTAACGTTCGGAGACGAGGCTGGCGAGGGTCGCGTAATCGGTAACGGACGCGCCTTCCAGATCAATCGGGATTACCCCGGGTTCCGGTCCACCTAACTGTACGATTTCGTCGGCAAGCGCATCAACCTGACGTACATCGCGGGCCAATAGAAGCGTCTGGGCGCCGACGGACGCGGTTGCGATAGCGAGCGCACGTCCAATCCCTCGATTGGCTCCCGTAATCAGGATCACTTTGTTACTGAGAAGACCCGGTCGAGGTTCGTAGGCGAGTAAGCGTGCCTGGATTGAGGAAAAATCGCTCACTAACTGAAGTCGCCCGCTCGCAGGATAGTTGCGCGAGCGTAATTTTTATCGTCCGTGTCCGGATAATCAAGCGTGTAATGGAGACCTCTGCTTTCCTTGCGCTTTAGGGCGGAGCGGATGATTAGTTCCGCTACTTGGACGAGATTGCGCAATTCGATGAGGTCACCACTAATTCGAAAGTTACCATAGAATTCGCTGATTTCTCGGTGCAGTAAATCGACCCGATTGCGGGCGCGTTCAAGTCTTTTATTACTTCGAACGATGCCGACGTAATCCCACATAAATCGGCGTAATTCGTCCCAATTGTGTGCGACGACGATCTCTTCATCCGAGTCCGTCACGAGACTCTCGTCCCAGATCGGAATGTCCGGCGTAGGGCCAACGGAGTCGGCTGATTGCAAAATCGACTTTGCACATGCGTCAGCGATAACGAGGCATTCGAGCAACGAATTACTCGCCATCCGGTTCGCTCCGTGGAGGCCGGTACACGCGACCTCGCCGATAGCGTAGAGCCCAGGCAATGATGTTTGTCCATAAATATCGGTAACTACACCGCCGCATAGGTAATGTGCGGCCGGAACCGCTGGAATTGGCTGGGTCGTTATGTCGATGCCAAAATCAGCACATCTCGCCAGCACCGTTGGGAAATGTTCGCGCAGGAATTGCGCCGGTTTATGTGAAACGTCGAGATAAATGTGTTCTGCACCCGAGCGCTTCATTTCGTGGTCGATGGCGCGCGCAACAATGTCACGCGGGGCGAGTTCTTGGCGTTCGTCGTAATTGTGCATAAACGGTTCGCCGGACGTGAGCAGCAGACGGCCGCCCTCGCCACGAAGCGCCTCTGTCAGCAGGAACGACTTCGCATTCGGGTGGTAAAGGCAGGTCGGATGGAATTGTACGAACTCCATGTTAGCCACCGAGCATCCCGCGCGCCACGCCATCGCAATGCCGTCGCCGGTCGCCACGTCTGGATTACTGGTGTATAGATAAACCTTGCCTGCCCCCCCGGTTGCAAGTACGCATGTTTTTGCGCCAATAGACTTGACCGTATTACTATCCAGATCGAGCACATAGGCCCCAACACATCGGTCAGGCATTACCCCAAGCTTGCCGAGTGAAATTAGATCAACGGCTAGGTGCCGCTCGAATATCGATATATTCGGGTGGGCGCGAACCTGGTCAATTAGCGCCGTCTCTATCGCCCGGCCAGTTGCATCCGCGGCATGCACAACTCGGCGGCGACTATGTCCACCTTCTTTCGTTAAATGAAAATTGATATTCCCATCATCAGTCTGTTCGGTCGTGAACGGGACGCCTTGTTTGATTAACCACTCTATTCGCTCACGGCCTTGCCTGACAATGAACTCGACCACATCCGCGTTACACAGTCCGCCGCCCGCGCCGATCGTGTCCGCCACGTGTGATTCGATCGAATCGCCTTGATCGATAACCGCTGAGACGCCGCCTTGCGCGTACAACGTTGCGCTTTCCTGCAACGCTGCTTTCGAGATGACGGCGACGTTCAGTTCGGCGGCCAGTGACAACGCGAGTGTTAACCCCGCCGCGCCGCTACCTATTATTAAAGTGTCAAATTCTGTGAGATTGTTCATATGGCAATGAATCCGAATTACACCTTGCGAAAGTTAATTCGTTAGTAGGTAAATGATGGCACTGTTGCGTCGATGGTAGCTTAATGTTCGACGGATCTATTCGCGTTCCAGCAACTGACGCTGGGTGTGACGGCAGTCACTTACGCTACTATCCATGGCGTAACATTCGCTCGCCGCCGCGCCCGCCTGACGCGGGGCAACGTTCCTTGGTACAATCCCGCGCGCAAACCAATAAGTCTTTAACAAACCCGAAACTATTCGTATCTTTGACGGTCTATGCCTCTGATTACATTCCGGTGTTGCAGCCATAATACAGGGAGACGGCCCTGATGAGCGATAGCTACACCGACAAAGAGCTTGTCCAACGGATACAGCGCGGTGATAAAAAATCGTTTGACCTTTTGGTGCTTAAATACCAAAACAGGATCATCAAGCTTGTGTCTCGCTATGTCCGGGATCAAAGCGATGCGCAGGACATTGCGCAAGAGGCGTTTCTCAAAGCGTACAGGGCATTGCCGAATTTTCGAGGCGACAGCGCGTTTTATACGTGGCTTTATCGGATCGCCATTAACACCGCTAAAAATTACGTGGTCTCGCTTTCGCGCCGCCCGGCAGAGGCACGGATCGAGAATTCGGACGGAGAGCAGATGCTCATCGAAGATCTACAGCAAGATGTCGCGACCCCAGAGAACATCCTGCTCGCAGATGAGATAAAGCGAACGATTGTCGATGCTATGAACGAACTGCCGGAGGATCTGCGCGTCGCCATAACGTTACGTGAGGTGGATGGATTAAGCTACGAAGAGATTGCGGACGCGATGGACTGTCCGATTGGGACCGTGCGTTCGAGGATATTCCGGGCTCGCGAAGCGATTGATACCCGGCTAAAGCCGTTGTTGGAGCATTAAACTTAAGGTGCATGCTATGCAAACTGATCAGGAAACTTTGTCGATTGCGATGGATGGCGAACTGGGTTCCTCAACTGCAGCCTTATTGGGGCGCGTTGCCGACGATAGCGACGATACCGACACTTGGGCTCGATATCACCTAATTGGCGACGTTTTGCGAGACCAACTGAGCGAATTGGCACCGCCTAATTTCGCCACCGATCTAGGCAGGAAAATTGCCCAGGAACCGACAGTACTAGCGCCGAGAATTCGTCTTCAGTCATGGATTCGACCGCTCGCAGGACTAGCCGTTGCAGCATCAGTCGCTGCCATCGCAATCGTAGGTGTCCAGCAAAAACCCTCGTCGCCGGAGCCGATCCCAATAGTTTCGAACGTTAGCCCCGTGGAACCAGCTGTCCCTCGTATCGAACCGATCACGCCCATCGAAGAAAAACTCGCACTCACTCCCACGGAGATGCCGGCGGAAGTACTTCATGCGCCGCGACGACTTAATGGCTATCTAGTGAAATTCAACGAACAGCGCTCAAGCGTTGGAGTTCCCGGCGTCAATCCGTATGTGCGCATCGTTGGCTTTGAGACGGAGTAACGTCATTCCCGTGCTGCGCGTGCAAGCGTGGTCGATCGTCCTTACGGCGCTCCTTTCGCCTACCGTATTGGCACAATATGAAGATGCCGTAGAACTCATGCGGAACATGGCGAGCGCTACCGAGAAACTTAATTACGACGGTATATTCATCTATCAACGGGAGGCGCAGATCGATTCGATGCGCATCGTCCACAGGGCAGATGGAGTCGTCGAGCGAGAACGACTCATTTCGTTATCGGGGCCGGAACGAGAAGTCGTCAGGGACGGCACGCGGGTGACCTGCCTATTTGCAGACGATCAAGAAGTTATTGTTGAAAAAACCGAACCGCGTAACTTTTTGTCCCTTGGAGTCAACGAACCCATTGAGCAACTGACAAAAAGTTATACTTTTACGGTGACGGGGCGAGGTCGCATTGCGGGCCGCAACGCCGTTTTAGTGGGTATTCAGCCACTTGAGGCAAATCGCTACGCTTATCAATTGTGGATCGACGACGAATTCAAGCTGCTGCTCAAATCTGTCATCCTAAATCTCAACGGAGAACTGTTGGAGCAGGTCCAATTCGTACAGATAACGATTAATCAGGAGATTCCGGACGATTTGCTGAAGACGAAAATTGAAGGTTCCGAATTTACTTGGCATACGAATTCCGAGGACGACAACAGTGCTGCTAGCGTTGTCGAAACGTCGGGCTGGGCGGTAAATTGGCTGCCTTCGGGGTTTCACATGCGCAATCATAAAGTACAAACGATATCAGACAGTGATATGCCGGTTAGCCACATGGTTTACTCAGACGGACTGGCTATGGTTTCCGTATTCGTTGAACAATTGGTTGAAGACAGCAAACCATTACAAGGATATTCGTCGATGGGTGCGGTGAACGCATTTTCCCGGGTTAGCGATAATCATCAAATTACCGTAGTAGGGGAGGTGCCCTTGCCAACGGTGCGACAAATCGCGAGCTCAGTCGAACACCATTAAATGACGACAAAAATAGCTATGACCTACGCTCAAATGCTTGAAAAACTATATCTGCGGACAGCCGTGCTCGTTATTGCGGTTGGTCTTTTAACGACCCATACAGTGCTCGCGGCGCCCGTCGTGTCGGGCCTTCCTGATTTCACCCAATTGGTTGAAGCCAACCGGGCTGCGGTGGTCAATATCGGCACGACCAGCAAGCGACAGCCGCCGACTGAACCGCACGAGAGCCCACACGGATCGCCTGCCCCAGAAGGAACCCCAGGCGACGATAGCGCGTTACAGGATTTTTTCCGACGGTTTTTTGGCGAAGAACCGCCTGGTGGTTACGGTCGCAGCGAACCTCACGCGTCGCTAGGCTCGGGGTTCATTATCTCCGACGACGGCTACGTTATATCGAACTTTCATGTCGTTAAGGACGCGGACGAAATAATTGTCCGCCTGAGCGACCGCCGCGAATATGTGGCGAAGGTTGTTGGTACGGACCCACGTAGCGACATTGCGGTGTTGAAAGTCGAAGCCGAAAAACCCCTCCCGACCTTGAAACTCGGCAAGTCGAGCACTTTGCGCGTGGGAGAATGGGTGCTTGCGATTGGTTCACCGTTCGGATTCGACCATTCAGTGACTGCCGGAATCGTGAGCGCTAAAGGGCGGAGCTTGCCGAATGAGAACTATGTCCCCTTTATTCAAACTGATGTCGCTATAAACCCGGGAAATTCCGGCGGCCCACTGTTTAACCTGAACGGCGAAGTGGTCGGCGTTAATTCCCAAATTTATAGCCGCACGGGCGGATTTATGGGACTGTCGTTCGCGATACCGATTGATGTGGTGATGAATGTTTACACACAGCTACGCGAAAACGGTGCTGTGACTCGCGGTTGGCTTGGCGTGTTGATTCAAGACGTGACTCGCGAGCTCGCCGACTCATTCAAAATGAAAAAGCCACACGGGGCGCTGGTCTCGAAGGTGTTACCTGATAGCCCCGCCGCCGCGGCCGGATTCAAACCTGGCGACGTCATTGTCAAATTCAACGGACGAGAGATAGATACCTCGGCAGAGCTACCGCCAATTGTCGGCACCGCCCCGATCGGCAAAAAGTCACCCGTCGAGGTCATCAGGGAAGGGGCAACGAAACAGCTCGAGGTGGTCATCGGAAAATTACCAAACGACGACGAGTTGAAGTTGGCGACTCCAGGGCAGCCGAAGACGGAAGCTCAGAATAAACGATTGAATGCGACGGTACGGGACCTAACGACAAAGGAACGAGAGCAATTGAAGCTTGGCGGAGCTGGCGGCGTCTTAGTCGAAGGGGTCGAGCCCGGCCCCGCTTTGGATGCTGGAGTACAACGAGGGGACATCATATTGCAGATAAATTCGAAGACTGTCGGGTCTGTCGCGGAACTGAACATCCTCGTTGAAGGCCTAAAACCGAGTGCAAACATCCCCGTTCTGATTCAGCGTCAAGGTAGCCCTTTGTTCATGGCCATGAAGATGCCCGCTGGTGGCTGACGATCGAACGGCGAAATTCTTAACTGTTTATACCCGACGCGCGTGTGGACTATGTGACCACCTGGTTTTGGCGTTGGAACTAATGCAGCCGCGTTACAACTTCACATACGAAAAACTTGATGTCGACCTCGATCTCAACTTATGCGAACGCTACGGCCGCCGAGTGCCCGTTCTCGTCGACGGCGATGTGGAAGTCTGTTCGGGTAACTGTGATCCAGCGTTAATCGAGACTTACCTCCGCGGCGGTTAGTCCCGACCTTATTTCTGTGCGTCGCGTGCCAGATATCGCCTGCCTAGCACTGTCGAGCTCCGCGGCCGCACGAAATTTGCCGATGCTTGGTCTACACACGGACAATGCAATAATTTAAAAACGGTGCGCTGTCACGCATGGACGCTGTAGGATAGAATCGCGCGTCCTTCAACAGATCTCCGTCGTCGCGTAACTACGCTGGACGGCCGAGAGCCGCTTAATTCACCATGCAACAGATCAGAAATTTTTCCATCATCGCGCATATCGATCACGGTAAGTCGACCCTGGCTGATCGTTTTATCCAAATTTGTGGCGGCTTGGAACAGCGCGAGATGTCGGCACAAGTCTTAGATTCAATGGACTTGGAGCGAGAACGAGGGATCACGATTAAGGCACAAAGTGTCAGCCTCCAGCACAAGGCGGCCGATGGCAAAACCTATCAGCTGAATTTCATCGACACGCCGGGTCACGTGGATTTCAGTTACGAAGTTTCCCGATCGCTTGCTGCCTGCGATGGGGCGCTGTTAGTAGTCGATGCGTCGCAAGGGGTAGAGGCCCAATCGGTGGCTAATTGTAATACGGCCGTCGATCAAGGATTGGAAGTCATTCCTGTATTGAATAAAATCGACCTACCCGCGGCGGATCCAGACCGGGTTGCCCAGGAAATCGAGAACATTATCGGCATCGACGCCTCTGAAGCGCTGCACATTAGCGCTAAGACAGGGGTCGGCGTCGCGGAATTACTCGAGCAACTTGTCGCGCGAGTTCCACCGCCCAGTGGCAATCCTGACGGCCCACTAAAGGCGCTAATTATCGATTCCTGGTTTGATAATTACCTTGGCGTCGTCTCGTTGGTGCGAATAGTCGACGGCATGCTTGAAACGGGCGCTCGGATTAAGATGTTTTCAATTGGGCGGGTCGTAAGTGTCGACCAAGTTGGAATCTTCACCCCGAAAAGAGTCCGTAAAGATCGCTTGCTTGCAGGGGAGGTCGGGTTTCTCGTTTGCGGCGTGAAAGAAATTGATGGAGCACCCGTCGGAGACACTGTCACAACGGCGAATAATTCGGCAACGGAACCATTACCCGGATTTAAGCAATCCAAACCGAACGTATTTGCCGGGCTTTACCCCATCGATTCCGGAGATTACGAGGCGTTTCGAGAAGCTTTGGGAAAATTGCGTCTGAACGATTCAGCGTTACATTACGAGCCGGAGACTTCTGAAGCGCTTGGTTTCGGTTTTCGTTGCGGGTTTCTCGGCATGCTCCATATGGAGATCATTCAAGAACGAATCGAACGAGAATATGGCATCGATTTAATTTCGACCGCGCCAACGGTGATCTACGAAGTTGTGACCTCGGACGGGCAAACGCAACATATAGACAACCCGGCGCGACTCCCCATGCCGAACTTAATTTCGGAGATCCGAGAGCCCATAATTCGCACTGACATTCTCGCGCCGCAAGAATATGTCGGAGCGATCATGAATCTCTGCATCGAGAAGCGCGGTGTGCAGACAAAGTTGAATTTCGTTGGGACTCAAGCTGCTATGAGCTTCGAATTGCCGATGAGCGAAATGGTGATGGATTTTTTCGACCGACTCAAATCCGCCACTCGCGGGTATGCCTCTATGGATTACACCTTCTTGCGCTATCAAGTCGCCGATATGGTGAAGGTCGACCTGCAAATTAATGGTGAAAAAGTCGATGCCCTTACTGTGATAGTCCATCGAGATCAGTCAATTCGGAAAGGACGGGATTTAGTGAGTAAAATGCGCGAGATAATCCCGCGCCAAATGTTCGATATCGCGATTCAGGCAGCGATCGGCGCGAAATTCATCGCTCGCGAGAATGTGAAAGCGCTAAGAAAAAACGTGACTGCCAAATGTTACGGTGGGGATATCTCGCGCAAGAGAAAACTATTGGAAAAGCAAAAAGAGGGCAAGAAACGGATGAAAAGAGTCGGGTCGGTTGACATCCCACAGGAAGCATTTATGGCTGTGCTAAGCGTAGGAACAAAGAAGTGATATTCGATTTTTCCGCGATTATGGTACTGCTAGTGGCAGCAAGCGGCGTGATTTGGCTATTTGACTCAATTTTTCTAGCCCCGCGTCGGCAATCCGCCACTGAGGATAGTGGAACCGGACAAAGTGGCGCGGAAATTCGGTTGCCCATCATTGTCGACTATGCGCGTTCATTTTTTCCGATTTTTTTAGTCGTATTGATTCTAAGATCGTTTATCGTCGAACCATTTCGCATCCCATCCGGATCAATGATCCCAACGCTGTTGGTGGGTGATTTCATCTTAGTTAATAAATTCGACTACGGAATACGTCTGCCACTGATAAACAAGAAAATCATTGACCTTGGTGTTCCAAGCCGGGGTGACGTCGTTGTATTTAGATACCCTCAAGACCCCAGCACGCCTTTCATTAAACGAGTCGTCGGAATCCCGGGCGATAAGATCGATTTTCGCGATCGACGTCTTTTTATCAATGACGACGAAGTTTTGTCCGAGCACATAAGCACTTACGTTGGTCTTAAATCGTCGGCCCAACATACTGGTGCGAAACTCGCTGACGAGGATCTGCTGGGTTACTCCCATCAAATATTATTGACACCTCGAGCCAGTAATCCCTCTTTTTCAGGCGTTGTTCCTGCTGGTAACTATTTTGTGCTGGGCGACAATCGAGATAATAGTCGCGACTCTCGATATTGGGGGTATGTTCCGGACGAAAATTTAGTGGGCCGGGCATTTATGATTTGGATGAATTGGGACCGCGGGCCTGAATTAGCACGAATAGGTTCTAAAATACGGTAAAGTAGAACGGCGACCATTGATACCAGCCGGCGCTCGCCGCGTGTCCAGACTCAACGATGAACTTTATGTGCCGATAGCGAGGGAGAGAAAGACTATGAAGCGACGTCATTCAAGCGGTGCCATAACTGTTAGCGGACTTATATATATATGTATAATTATAGGGACGCTTGCGGTCGTCGCGATGAAATTATTCCCGCTATATAGCGAAAAGCTTAAAGTCGATCTGGCGCTCGAAAAAGTTGCCGGGCAAGCCGAATCAGCACTAAAGAGTAAAACCGCGCTAGCGAAATTAATTATTCGACAGTTTGAGGTATCCGAAGTCCGGCGTTGGAGAGAAGCCGAGTTTATAAAGCTGCTCCAAGTAAAAAAGATGAAAGACGGGAAAGGCAAAATCATGAGCCTCGATTACGAGATTCGAGGACCTTTGTTTGGCGAACTAGATGTCGTGCTCATGTACACTAAATCCCTGAAATTGGGCGAACCAGTATCGGACTAACAAGGCACCTTGTCGAAATATTGACCAACGTGGATACGGTATCGAATTACTCGTTCGTGCAACCAGATCTCGAGCGTCTTGCATTAACTCACCGCAGTAGCGCCCGAGTTAATAACGAGCGTCTCGAATTTCTCGGCGATGCGGTACTTGGGCAAGTAATCGCCGACTATCTATATCGCGAATTTCCGGATGCAGATGAAGGACAGCTAACGCGGATCCGTGCGACGTTAGTTAATAAACACACATTAGCGGATATCGCCCGAAGTATAGACCTCGGAAAACAGATCGTACTTGGCGAAGGTGAATTGAAAAGTGGGGGCTGGCGACGAGATTCAATACTCGCTAACACTTTGGAGGCGCTGATCGGCGCGATATATTTAGACGGTGGCCTCGGCGCCTGTACGGAACAAATCTCAACTTGGTTCGCATGGGTGCTACGAGATATCGATCCGAGTACTAATCGAAAGGACGCGAAAACGCGCTTGCAGGAGTACCTTCAAGCGCGAGGCAATCCCCTACCAACGTATAACGCGGAGCACGTCACAGGGCCGGCGCACGATCAGCGATTTACTATTCAGTGCCATGCGGGATCTCAGGCTGGGGTTGTCAGTGCAGTTGGAACGAGTCGCCGAATTGCCGAACAAAAAGCCGCCGCGCTAATGCTGGAGCAACTCGAGCGCGACATAACATGAACGAGCCATTATCGCGTTGCGGTTCTATTGCAATTGTTGGCCGCCCGAACGTAGGCAAATCAACCTTGCTTAACCGCATCATCGGGCAAAAAATTAGCATCACTTCACGCAAGCCGCAGACAACGTGGTATCAAATTCTAGGGATCAGCACGATTGGCGACGTGCAAATGATATTTGTAGACACTCCAGGATGGCAACATCGGCCACAACGGCAAATTAACCGGGTAATGAATCGTCAGATTAATGCGGCTTTAAGCGATGTCGATGTTGTCGTGATGGTCGCCGATGCGCGCGGTTGGCATAAAGACGATGCTAACGTGATTGCGCTTTTGGAGGATCTAGCGCGCCCAAAAATTCTAGTTTTGAACAAGCACGACCAAGTTGCCAACAAAAAAGACTTGCTGCCGTTGATAGGAACATACCAACAGCGCCTAGCGTTTGATGAAATCCTACCTACTAATAGCCTCACTGGCGACAACGTAGACGCATTGGTGCAAGTCGTCAGCGGCATGCTGCCGGCGGGGCCGCACCGATTTCCAAGCGACCAAGTGACTCCGCATACAGAACGTTTCATTGTGGGTGAGTTGCTTCGCGAAAAATTAATTCGCGGCCTCGGCGAAGAACTCCCTTACACGGTCTCAGTGGTCATCGGGAAATTTTCAGACGCCGGGTCTCATATAGACATCGATGCCGAAATTTGGGTTGAACGCGAAGGGCAGAAAGGGATCGTCATTGGCGCAAAAGGAAGCCGATTAAAAGCCATAGCCTCGTCTGCCAGGAAAGACATTGAAATCCTACTAGATCGTCGTGTTTATCTGCAGACTTGGGTAAAAATAAAAGGCAAATGGACCGATGACATTAATGCCTTGCGCGAATTGGACCTGAACGATTAGAACTAGACGTGGGTCCGAATCTGCATCCCTCCTACGTACTCCATCGCAGACCGTATCGCGAAACCAGTCTAATTCTTGAGTTGTGGTCCGCCGAGTACGGGCGCGTCGGGGTCATCGCGCGAGGTGGCGCGCGCGGCCGTAAGCGCGGCGGCGGAATACTGCAGGCATTTCAACAGTATCAAGTCTCTTGGTCCGGCCGGTCCGAACTGCGGACATTAGTCAAATGTGAGTCTGTTGGGCCGACGCTTCAGCTTGCGGGCGAACGCTTGTTCAGCGGTTTCTACGTCAATGAATTGACCATGCGTATGACAACTAGACAAGACCCAAATCCAGAACTCTACTCGATTTATGAGCGAACCTTGAGCGCGTTAGCAACGACCGTGGAAGGGATAGAGCCGATCTTACGCCGCTTCGAGAAATCGCTTCTTGACGCTTGTGGTTACGGTTTGCAATTGCACTGCGAAGGTGAAAATGGGACCGCTATTGACCCTGACAAAACATATCAATACGCCATCGAACAAGGTCCAACGCTAAACGGCGATGGCGAATACGGTGTCAGGGTTGCGGGGAAGACGCTACTTGCATTGTCCCGTATGGGTGAGTTCCAGAGCACTGAATTGCATGAAGCAAAGAAACTCATGCGCTATGTCCTCCAGCACTACATTGGCGATAGGCCACTCGCGTCACGTACCTTATTTAGAAAAACGCCTACCAAGCATCAGTTGCCTGTCGAGAGCCGAGAGCCCGTCGTGATATCGAATTCCGATACGATATAGATCGCCAGCGCAGATAAGTTTTTTGTCGCTATCCCAAGCGCATCGTTGCAGGTAGACTACGCGCCCTCCGACAACAACTGGCAAAAGGCGCTCAAACGGAGTGAACTCAACAATACTGCTTGGTGTCAATGTTGACCACATTGCCACGATACGTCAGGCACGAGACACCCACTATCCAGATCCCATACGCGCTAGTCTTATCGCGGTCGAGGCAGGGGCGGATGGAATTACGGTTCACTTACGCGAAGATCGGCGCCATATTCAGGAACGTGACGTACGCTTGCTGCGCACATCGCTTCCTGTACCACTAAACCTCGAAATGGCGGCGACCCCAGAAATGCTCGAGTTCGCCCTCCAGGTAAGGCCGGATAAGTGCTGCATCGTGCCTGAAAAACGTGAGGAGCTAACAACCGAAGGCGGACTCGACGTGTGTGCACTTGAAGCCTCGTTGGGTCCTTTGTGCAGAAAATTGGCTGCAAACAATATCGAAGTTTCGCTTTTTGTCGACCCAGAGCCAAGACAGATCGCCGCGGCAGCACGACTTGGCGTCCCGGTCATTGAGTTGCACACCGGTCTTTATGCCCAAGCATCGGATGAAGCAAGGCAGGACCTCGAATTTGGCAAACTACTCGCGGCGACAGAAGCCGCAGGACAATTGAATTTGAAAATAAACGCCGGCCACGGACTCAATTATCAAAACGTCGCGCGGATCGCCGCGATCCCTAGTCTCGTCGAACTGAATATCGGGCACTCAATCGTCGCACAAGCGCTCTTCGACGGACTAACTAGTGCTGTGCAAAACATGAAGCGACTCATGGCAGACAGCCAGCCATGATCTACGGGATCGGTGTAGATATTGTCGAAGTAGTGCGCATAAAGCGTGCCTACGAGCGCTGGGGTCAACGCTTTGCTAATAAAATTCTCGGCGTAACGGAGTTGCAACACTTCACCAAAACTCGCAATCCAGTACGGTTTTTGTCCATGCGATTCGCAGCTAAAGAAGCCGTTTCAAAAGCATTCGGGACGGGATTTAAGCAAGGCGTTTCACCACGGCAAATAGAGGTGGTGCATCAAGCGTCTGGAAAACCGTCTGTGATTTTTTCTCACCATGTAGCGAAACTCGCCGAGCAAGAGCATATCAGCGCGAGCTTCATTACGATGGCGGATGAACGCGAGTATGCGGTTGCCTACGCGATTCTTGAGTATCAGTCCGACCCGAAATGAGCACTTCGAAGGAAATAGAGAAGCGTCGAACGTTCGCGATCATCTCGCATCCGGACGCGGGGAAAACTACGATTACGGAGAAGCTACTACTCTTCGGTGGCGCAATTAATACTGCGGGTGCTGTCAAAGCGCGGAAAAGTCAGCGCCACGCGACCTCAGATTGGATGGAGATAGAACAACAACGCGGCATCTCAGTGACTTCATCGGTGATGCAATTCGAGTATGCGGACTGCGTCATCAATCTTCTGGATACGCCAGGACACGAAGACTTCTCAGAAGATACCTACCGTACACTTACGGCTGTTGATTCCGCGCTGATGGTCATCGACGCCGCCAAAGGAGTGGAAGACCGCACGATAAAGCTACTGGAAATATGCCGCCTAAGAAAAACGCCTGTTATAACCCTGATCAATAAAATGGATCGATTTGCGCGAGACTCGTTAGAGCTTATTGACGAAATCGAACAAGTGCTCGACATCCAATGTGCGCCGATCAGTTGGCCACTGGGTTCGGGTCAACATTTCGCCGGCATATATCATCGAGTCGACGATCGACTTATTCCGTTTCACCGCGAAACTTCGTCATCTAAGGCGTCGACAAAAGACGCTGGGTATCGGCGCGATGATCCGGAAGCGGCTGCACACTTCGGGAACGACGGCCTAGCTACATTGGCCGAAGAAATGGAACTCATTGACGGTGCGGGAAACGATTTCGATATCACAGCCTATCGAGAGGGAAATCAAACGCCAGTATTTTTTGGCTCTGCCTTGCGGAGTTTCGGGATCCAGGAATTATTGGATTTCTTTGTTTCGATTGCGCCACCCCCGCAGCCACGACTAACTGATGCTGGTCGCATCGATCCAGATTGCGGTTCTTTCAGCGGTTTCGTCTTTAAAATTCAAGCCAACATGGATCCGCAGCATCGGGACAGGATTGCGTTTCTACGAATTTGTTCGGGGCAGTTCGAACAAGGCATGAAACTTCATCATGTGCGAACACGGCGCGATATGCCGATTGCCAATGCCCTAACGTTTATGGCTCGCGGGCGCGAACACACGCAACAAGCCTGGGCCGGGGACATTATCGGTATCCACAATCACGGCACAGTTCAGATTGGGGATACCTTTACCGTAGGCGAATCTATGACGTTTCAAGGCGTCCCCAGTTTCGCTCCCGAATTGTTCAGGCGCGTTCGTTCCAGAGATCCATTACGTGGTAAGGCATTACTCAAGGGATTAACGGAACTCGGCGAAGAAGGGGCTGCGCAAGTTTTCAGGCTGACGCAAAGAAATGAACTCGTCATCGGAGCGATAGGGGTTCTCCAGTTTGACGTCGTTAGTTGGCGCCTAAAGCACGAGTACAACGTCGACTGCATCTTTGAGGCCGCGCCGTATCAGACGGCCCGCTGGGTTTCTTGTGAAGAGCGAGCGATGCTCGAGAAGTTCCGGCGTCAGCTGGCAGACTACGTTGCGTTGGATGGAGGTGATTTTATCGCCTACATGGCACCGAGCATGGTCAACTTGCAGCTGACCGAGGAACGTTGGCCTGACATTTCGTTTCACAAAACCCGCGAGTTGAGCGCTAACTCGCAGCTCGCGAAGGCGAATTAAGTAAGGTCTTCCAGGTCTATCGATTACCCAAGTCGTGTTCGTTATCAAACATCGATGGTTGTATAGGCCCGTCTGTCTGGGGTGCAGACGGTGACTTTGCGGTTTGGGATTCCCCGACGGTCACGGCCGTAGCAATAACTTCAGGCGCCGTTGACGTCTTAGCAGTAACCACTGGCGGCGGTGCCCGATTTCCCGAAACTTCACTATCGTGCGACGTGCCGGTAGTTGGTTCGGCTTTATTTCCTTGGTCCTGGCCCGGCTGTTCGGTCGAAGATGAACTACTGCCAGATTGCCGCACATCCTGTGGGACGTTTATCGAGGTGCTCGGGCTGATTCGTTCCGTCTCCGCCGGACGAGCTTGGTCGTTGCTTTTCGACACTACATTTTGCGGCGGCTGTGTGGCGTTCGCGTTGCCCGCCGCGTCGTTCGTTGCATTGTTATTTGGATCGTTACTTGTGTTGTCGGTGTTGCGATCCCTGCGTCCGGATGCTGAACGTCTGGTGGAATTACGTACACCCGTATCTGATTCGCTGTTTCCGTCGGACTGCGGGTTCTCTTTACGCGGTCCGCGCCCTCGGCCGCGAGCTTCAGGAGACCGATTGTTGCCATTTTTGTTTGTTTGAGAGGTCCTGGATTCGGATTTCGGTTTTGCGTTGTTTGATTGCGGCCGATCGTCGTTGCGCGAACCTCGACGGCCTCGACCATTACTGTTGCGCCGGCTCCCGTCTTGCTCAACGGGCTTGCTTCTAGCACTTGCTGATTCAGCAACGCTAGCAGCGGGTGCGCCACCAGAAAATAACCCTAAGAAACGGCTCATCAGCCCTTCGTTGCTGGCCGTAGCTTCCTTCTGCGATTTAGGTTTTGGGGCATTCCGACTGAGCTCTTTAACCACGGGCTGCTCGGCCGTCGGAGTCTCAAGTTTTCTATGGTCCTTGACGGGACTTTCGACGTCCTTAAGCAGCGCGTAGCTATCACTATCACTGAGCTTCTTAGCATCCTGTTCGCGGATTCGCTCGACGTCGTAGTGAGGCGTTTCTAGATTCTGGTTTGGGATAATAAGGATCGCGACTTTCAGCCGTTCTTCGATCGCGCTAATGTCGAGACGTTTCTCATTAGTAAGATAAGTTGCCACGTCGATCGGCACTTGTGCCACGATTTTTTCAGTCGATTCTTTCATCGACTCTTCTTCAATAATACGGAGTACGACAAGAGCCGTTGACTGTGTGTTGCGGATCGTGCCGACACCTTCGCAGCGCGGGCATAATTCATGCGACGATTCCGCAAGAGATGGCCTAATTCTTTGGCGGGACATTTCGAGTAATCCGAAACGCGAAATTTTCCCGATTTGCACCCGAGCTCGATCGACTTTAACCGCGTCACGAAGGCGATTTTCGACGGATCTCTGGTTCTTGGACGCCAACATGTCGATATAGTCGATCACGATCAGGCCGCCTAAGTCGCGCAGACGGAGTTGCGTGGCAATTTCGTCAGCCGCTTCAAGGTTTGTCTGAAACGCTGTGTCTTCGATATCGCTCCCTTTAGTCGCCTTCGACGAGTTGATATCAATCGTAATTAGAGCCTCGGTTGGTTCAATCACAATAGAACCACCGCTGGGGAGTCGGACGGTGCGACTAAATGCAGTCTGGATTTGGCTCTCTATCTGGTAGCGCGTAAACAACGGCACGGGGTCGTCGTATCGTTTCAGTTTATCCAGATTGTGCGGCATAACTTGTTGCATAAAGTCATGCGCCTGGTCGAATAACGCCTGATCGTCAACGAGTATTTCGACGATGTCGCTGCGCAAGTAGTCTCGGATCGCGCGAATAATGACGTTTTGGTCTTGATAGATAAGGTAGGGCGCTTTGCGATCAACTGAGGCAGCATCAATTGCGTCGCGCAACTGCAACAAGTAATCCAAGTCCCATTGAAGTTCTTCAGATGATTTGCCGATGCCGGCCGTTCTTAAAATCAGACCGAGGTCGTCCGGTATTTCCAGCGCAGCCATCGCCTCTCGAGCTTCGTCTCGATCCGAGCCCTCAATCTGACGCGACACGCCGCCGGCGCGCGGATTGTCTGGCATCGCAACGAGATAACGACCTGCGAGAGAAATAAAGGTCGTTAGGGCTGCGCCTTTATTGCCGCGCTCTTCCTTCTCGATTTGGACGACAATCTCTTGTCCCTCGTCGAGAACCTCTTTGATGTTTATGCGACCACCGCTTTTCGGTTGCTCTTTAAACAACGAGCGCGACACCTCTTTGAGTGGAAGGAACCCGTGGCGCTCTGCACCATAATCCACAAACGCGGCCTCGAGGCTCGGCTCGATGCGCATAATTCGCGCCTTGTAGATGTTGGATTTCTTCTGTTCGTGGCCAGTAGCCTCAATATCCAAGTCGTAGAGACGTTGGCCATTGACGAGCGCAACACGCAACTCTTCCGCCTGAGTGGCGTTTATCAGCATTCTTTTCATTGCAAAATTCCTAGCTTTGGCACCCAGCTCACCTTCCGTCGCGCACCGCAATTCGGTCGTTTACGACGGCGTTCGTTCCTGCGACGGAGCCTAAGGAGCGTCTGAACGCGACGGGTTTATCTGATTAATGCAGACCCTTCGCGTAATAAATATGAATCCATCTCTTTCTTTCTTACGTACATACGTAGGCCAAGCAGTTTATGCTTAGGACCCATCGGCATTTTACCGGTGCTGATGTCCGTGCGAACCGTCGTCGGCGAGCGGTGCGACGTGTGCGTCGTTGCCGCTGATGTAAGCCCAATGGTCGTCGGTCGGCGACAATTTGATAAAGTATTGTCGCTTATCTCGCTAACTGCTTGGCGCAATTGCGTTATTCTTCTTTAGGAAGGCTCTGCAAATACGCCGAGCGAATATAACAGTGTTCACCAACTGCGGCAATGTACGTCTATCGAGAGACGAATAAGATTATGTCAAAAACGGGTGCGATAACGCACGAAATAGGCGTTAACGAAAACGGGCGCCGACTCGACAACTTCTTGACAGGGTTCTTAAAAAACGTACCCAAATCATTTATTTATCGCATCATCCGGCGAGGGGAAGTGCGCGTGAATGGATCGCGTTCGCGCCCCCACAGGAAACTCGTCACAGCCGATCGTGTTCGCATTCCGCCAATGACAATCGTGGAGCAAGGGGACCAAGTCATCGGTGCTCAGAAGCTCGAGCAGATCAGTCGGTCGATAATTTTCGAGAACGACTCAACGCTGGTAATCAACAAACCCGCTGGCTTTGCCGTTCATGCGGGCAGTGGCCTACTATTCGGCGTTATCGACATCGTGCGGCGCCTACGTCCGAACGATCCAGAAATCGAGCTCGTCCACCGAATTGATCGCGACACCTCGGGTTGTCTATTACTGGCGAAGAACTACCCTGCGCTGCGGCATCTTCAAAATCAAATCGCCGATCCGAGCAGCGAAAAAACCTATCTAAGTTTACTGCACGGGGAACTTTCTGAACCAACGCTTGATGTCGATCTCAGGCTATCCACCATTCGTATTGGCGGCGAGAAAAAGACCATCCCGGCGGCAGACGGAAAAGAGGCCCACACTTGCTTTACGACGATTGAGAAATTTTCAGGAATGACCCTGGCCCAAGCGCGGATCACCACCGGGCGGACTCATCAAATTCGCGCGCATGCTGCAGCGATTGGTAATCCGGTGATAGGTGACAAAAAATACGCTGCAGCCGCGCAACAAGATATGGCACGCGACCTGGGCCTGCGCCGCATGTTTCTCCACGCGTCATCGCTCACAATCAAAACCTCAACTGATGAACCGGCAGTGCGCATAGAGGCGCCCCTATCTTCGGACTTGGAAGAATTGCTACGTGCATTACGATGTCAATAATAGAACTTATTGTTTTCGACTGGGACGGAACTTTGATGGATTCCGAGTCGTGCATCGTCGCGGCGATGCGCATGGCATACGAGCAACTTGGCGTTCGTTCGCCTAGTTACGAATCAGTACGGGATATCATTGGCTTGAGTTTGGATGATGCGATTCGTGACATGACTCCGAACCTGTCCGCAACCCAAATCGAACAAATTGCTGCCAACTATAGAAAGAACTTTACTTCTCAAGTCGAACCGCCAGCGCTTTTTCCTGGTGTCCGGAATACGTTGATTGAGCTTCACGGTAGCGGCTACCAGTTAGCCGTAGCAACAGGGAAAAGTCAGGCCGGTCTAGCGCGAGCTATCGATGAATCCGGGTTGCTCGGTTTATTCGCATCGACCAGGGCGGCAGATCAAAGCGCGCCGAAGCCATCCCCGCTAATGCTCCATGAGATATTGGGAGAATTAAATGTCGACGCTCGATCGGCGATTATGATTGGCGACACGACTTTCGATCTCGAGATGGCCCGCGCCGCGCCACTCAGATACGGGGCCGTTACTTACGGTGCACACCCGGTTGGTCGTCTAGCGGCTTATAATCCCGCCTTCATCTTGAATCATTTCGACCACCTAACACACGAACTAACGACCCTTAATAAGGCCGATGGATCGCGTTCATAGAGAGACTATTAATGACTGAAAACAACTCGGACAATTTCGCTAGCGCATTTGCGATCGAGGCACTACGGGAGCAACGCAGGGCGCGACGCTGGAATAATTTTTTCAAAGGGCTGTTTTTTTTGTATTTGGCCGGGGTCTTGCTCGTTACGTGGCCGAACTTAAAACCTGGCGAACTCTTCGGGGACGAGAAATTCACCGCGCTCATTGAGGTCCAGGGCGTGATCGCCAGTGATTCTGATGCCAGTGCCGACATTATAGTTACGGGTCTACGCGCTGCGTTCGAGGATCCTAAGACGGCAGGTGTGATCGTGCGAATTAATAGTCCGGGGGGAAGCCCGGTTCAATCGGGGTACATTAACGATGAAATAGTTCGACTAAAAGCCAAGCATCCCGAGATTCCGGTCTACGCGGTGATTCAGGACATTGGCGCGTCCGGGGCTTATTACGTTGCGGTTGCCGCGGACGAAATTTACGCCGACAAAGCGAGCATCGTTGGTTCCATTGGTGTTCGTATGGACGGATTTGGGTTTGTCGAATCGATGCAAAAACTCGGTATCGAACGACGCCTGCTAACCGCTGGAGAGAACAAGGGGTTTCTCGATCCGTTCACACCCGTGAAAGAAAACGACGTTGCACATGTGCGTGGATTATTAGCCGAAATCCACGAGCAATTTATCAATACGGTTCGAAAAGGTCGGCAAGGACGGCTAAAAGAATCGCCGGAACTATTTTCTGGTTACGTTTGGAGCGGAGAGCGTAGTTTAGAATTAGGCTTGGTTGATGCGTTGGGTTCTTCGAGTTACGTTGCGCGAGAAATTATCGGGGCGAAAGAAATTATCGACTTCACCCCTCGTCGCACGGTGCTCGATCAATTCGCTCGTCGAGTCGGTGCTAGTCTGTCAGAGAAATTATTTAGTAGTGAGTTAAGTTTGCGGTGAACCTCCTCGCGGCATTTTCACCGGGCCCACAAGAAGCCACAGCCAGTTCTGGTTTTAAAGTCGAAATCACACATTCAGCACGTCGACACCAAAACTACCTAGCAGGGTGACTAATGTGAACAAGGGTAATCCCGTCAGTACCGTGGGATCGTCCGTCGTGATCGTCTCTAAAAGGGAAATGCCTAAACTCTCGTGATTGAAACTGCCTGCGCAATCGTAAGGCTTTTCTCTATTTAGGCAATATTGTATCTAGAGCGCGAACCGTTCGCGAAATCGAACTCGACAGGGCTCCACTTGGCTGCGCACAACATGCGTTTGTGAATCTAAAACACAAACCGGGGTGTAGAACGTTAGCGCCTTTGCGCTAGCGAGAGAGAGCTGTTGCGTTGCGGCTTCGTGCGTGATCGGTTTGCCGACTATTTCATCATCTCGAACCGCGACTTGGTCGCCACTGATGATCAGGTGCCACGGGTAGTATCCGACTAACTCTCGAGCTTTCGCTACGGCGAGTCGCCGAACTACCGCCTGCGCACCCTTTCCGTCGACTGTGTTCTCATCGATGTTCGGCGCTCGCTGTTCAAAATCCAAGGAAAGACGGCCATGAGCTCACGCCGCTACGGGGACGACGAAGCGAGGCTCCAACCTCCCAGACCATCAGAGGTCTCGTATCCAGTACTAATTTTCGTTTCAACAGCCATAAATAACGGTCCGATTTCACAGTGATTTTACCGCGTGCGCGAATCCCCTATACTACCGCCGCCTATGACCGAGGAGTTGCCTAAATATTTTGACGCACGACGCCACTTAGAGCGGGGAAGTAAGGTGAGCGGGAGCATCTCGGCGGCCCGGTTGAGGCGAATATCCGAACCGTTTCGTCCTCAAGAGCAGGTATTCATCGATGCCTCGTTCGACAACGACGATCCACGACGCCCGCGGCTAACTGGTGTTCTAAGGACCGAAGTTGGCGCGACGTGTCAGCGCTGTTTAGAGCCGATGACCGTGGCAATAGACCGACCGTTCGACGCCGTTATCGTCAAAGAGACGGGTGACGAGCAAAAAAACGACGCTGAGGCAGACGTGTTGGTTCTCGTCCGCGACCAGGTCGACTTAGAACAATATGTTGAAGATGAAATAATGCTGAGTTTGCCGATGATCCCGCTCCACGATACGGAGTATTGCCGCGCAGAGCAGCACATAGAAGTCGCGACGCGGCCGCAAACAAAGAAGGCATTCGTAGGGCTTGCTGAGCTTTTAGAGGCTCAAAAGCGCGAGAATAACGATCCGTCGTAAATTAATTTGCTAATGAAATTGGAGAATGTGAGAAATGGCCGTACAGAAAAACAAAGTGACCCCATCCGTAAGAGGGATGCGTCGTTCACACGATAAACTAAAATCAGTGGCTCTATCAGAAGACCCAACAACGGGCGAGATCCACCGTCGACACCACGTGAGTGCGGATGGGTACTACCGCGGCAAGCAAGTTATCCCTGACGCCGAATAAGCTGCTGATCGAACGTTAAGTCCGCGCCCACCGATCCATTTGTTTTTGTTATAGACATTCGATGGCCATAACCATAGCGCTGGACGCCATGGGCGGTGACCACGGTTTGGACGTCACGGTTCCAGCGGCACAACGGGCGCTAATCGAACACGCGGACCTGTCGCTTTATCTAGTGGGCGACGAGCACGAGATCGGCGCGCGACTTAAGACGCTACCCCTAGGCTTAAGCGAGCGGTGCCAGGTGTTGAACGCACCGCAGACCGTCGAAATGGACGACAAGCCGTCGTCGGCGCTGCGCAACAAGCGTGATTCGTCGATGAGATACGCCATAGACTTAGTCAAAGAGGCGCGCGCGGACGCCGCTGTTAGTGCCGGAAATACCGGCGCCTTGATGGCCATCGCAAGGTTTGTATTGAAAACATTGCCTGGCATCGATCGGCCGGCTATTTGCGGCGTGATGCCGGGGACTAATGGTGACACGCACATGCTCGATCTTGGGGCCAACGTCGATTCCAGCTCAGAAGAATTATTCCGTTTCGCAGTGATGGGATCGGTATTAGCAAGTTCGGTGGGTAACAAACCTAATCCTACGGTTGCGTTGCTGAATATCGGAGAAGAGGAAATCAAGGGTAATGACCGGGTCAAGCAAACCGCCGCATTGCTGGAAACTAGCGATTTGAATTATTACGGTTTTGTCGAAGGTGACGACATTTTCAAAGGCACCGTCGACGTGGTCGTTTGCGACGGTTTTGTGGGCAATGTCGCGCTCAAGGCCAGTGAAGGCGTTGCGCGGATGCTCATCCAGTTCGCGCGTGACGAATTCGGCCGAAATTTTTTCACAAAACTCGGCGCCTTAGTTGTAAAACCGGCCTTATCCGCGGTGCAAAACCGCGCCGACCCGGGTCGCTACAACGGAGCGAGTATGCTCGGCTTAAAGGGCATTGTGGTGAAAAGCCATGGCAGCGCGGACTCTGAGTCGTTCGCGAACGCAATTAACGTCGCCATTGCCGAAGTGCACAACAAGGTGCCTGAACGCATTGCCGAGCACATCGAAAAACTCCTCGCCAGAACCTAAGATGACAGAAAAATTCGCGTTCGTTTTTCCTGGGCAGGGCTCGCAAGCCGTTGGCATGTGCGCTGGGTTGTTGGCCGATTTTCCAGAAATTTCGCCACGATTTGCCGCGGCGAACGAAATTCTTGGTTACGATATAGCCGCTCTAATGTCCGACGGCCCAATCGAGGAACTAAATAAAACCGCGACGACGCAGCCTGCGATGCTGATCGCCAGTGTCGCGACTTGGGATGCGTGGCGTGCTAGCGGCGGGCCCATGCCAAATTATATGGCCGGACATAGCTTCGGCGAATATTCGGCGCTGGTTTGCGCGAACTCCATCAGCTTTGAGGATGCCGTGTTCCTCGCCGCCGAGCGCGGACGGTTTATGCAAGAGGCTGTACCCGCAGAACGCGGCGCCGTTTGGGCCGTGTTGGGGTTAGATGAAGATGTGCTCGATCCTATTTGTGTGACAGCCGCTCAGGGTCAAGTCGTCCAGTGCGCGAACATCAACGCGCCAGGGCAGATCGTGATCACCGGCGACCGCGACGCCGTAGAAAGAGCTTGCAAGCTCGCACTCGAATCAGGTGCAAAAAAGGTGATCCCGTTGGCCGTTAGCGCACCGGTACATTGCGCGCTAATGTTGCCAGCCGCTGAACGACTCGCAGAACATATTCAGAATATCGAGATTGCGATGCCCGACATACCGATAATTCACAATGTCGATGCGACGCCGCGAACTAGCGTCGATGGTATTCGCTCGGCTCTGATTGCGCAGATGGCGTCGCCGGTACGATGGCGTGAGACGGTGGAGTATTTCGCTGAAAACGATATTGGCACGACCATCGAGTGCGGCCCCGGTAAGGTATTGTCTGCGCTCGTGAAACGAACTAGCAAAGCCATCAAGACACGGCCAATCGCGGACCGCGCGACCATCGATAGCGCAATAGATGGCCTACAATCGACAATCGAAGGTGGTAATAATGGATGACGCTAAATGCGCCGTCGTAACAGGCGCAAGCCGGGGTATTGGCAAGGCGATTGCTGCCGCATTGTGCGCTGCCGGTTACGACGTGGTTGGCACGGCAACGAGCGACACAGGCGTTAAGAGCATAGAGGATGCGTTGTGTTCTGAGTATCCGCGTTCCTCGGCGATGGTGCTCGATGTTACAAGCGATGTCTCAATAGATAAGTTTATATCGACGCTACTAGATGCCGGGCATCAGCCGCATGTACTAGTAAACAATGCCGCCATCACACGTGACAATCTTGTGCTGAGAATGAAAGACGATGAGTGGGACGAGGTCTTGTCTGCGAATCTCACGTCAGTATTCAAACTTTCTAGACGGCTAATTCGGATCATGATCAAGGCTCGTGCTGGGCGGATTATCAATATCGGATCCGTAGTCGGTTCGATCGGCAATGCGGGTCAGACGAATTATGCGGCCGCGAAGGCCGGCATGGTCGGATATACCAAGTCATTGGCTCGCGAGATCGCAAGCCGTGGAATTACGGTGAATGCGATAGCGCCAGGGTTTATCGATACCGACATGACGAAAGATCTGGCTCCTGTGCATCGCGAGCAAATGCTTTCACAGATACCCGTAGGGAGGCTCGGTTTGCCGGAAGAAATCGCCGCGGCAGTGGTCTTTCTCGCGTCAGATACGGCGAGCTACATCACGGGAGAAACCCTGCATGTAAACGGCGGCATGTATATGTCGTAGACGCCGCAGACGGGCGTCTCGGCATGATGGCCATTCGGGGACCTATTGAATCCTAAAAATAAATTAAGCACTTGTTTTTTATGAGCAAATTCAAGCAGCGATGGTCGTTGCTTGCAACATAGATGGTTTCCACTAAACTATCACCCGCCGCAGCCTCGGCTGCAGTTGACTTGGGAGGAAGGTCAAGCATGAGTAGCGTTCAAGAACGTGTAAAAAAGATCGTCA
Source organism: Gammaproteobacteria bacterium (assembly GCA_047611805.1). Classification (GTDB taxonomy): domain Bacteria; phylum Pseudomonadota; class Gammaproteobacteria; genus UBA11873. The sequence continues at coordinate 13,451 of JBLFWX010000012.1, read as the reverse complement.
TAGAACAACTAGGCGTTAAAGAAGAAGAGGTCACTGATGAGGCGTCATTCGTCGACGACCTTGGGGCTGATTCGCTCGACACCGTTGAGCTGGTGATGGCCTTGGAAGAAGAATTCAAAACTGAAATACCCGACGAAGAAGCTGAGAAAATCACCACCGTCCAGCAAGCGATAGATTACATTACTTCGAATCTGGACTAATCATAAGAAAGCGCCGATGTGGGAGGCCGCGAATTCGAAGAAAACGCGGCCTTTCCTACATATAGGGCATTAATTAATTACGAGGATTGAGATAGTGCCACGCCGTCGTATTGCAGTTACCGGGTTGGGTCTTGTCTGTCCAGTTGGAAATACCACCGAGCAGGCCTGGGGCAACATCGTGGCAGGTGTTAGCGGCATAGGTCCTATTACCAGCATGGACGTTTCTGATTTCAGCGCCAAAATTGGCGGGGGGATCAAAGATTTCGATGTTGAGGTCTACGTTCCTAAGAAAGACGCGCGCCGCATGGACCCGTTTATTCACTATGGGATGGCGGCGTCGATCCAGGCAATTGAAGATTCTGGGCTAGAAATAACGGATGCCAATGCGCGCCGCATTGGTGCGTGTATCGGTTCAGGAATAGGCGGCCTTCCGGGTATCGAGAAGGCGTACCAATCTTATCTCGACGGTGGCGCACGAAAAGTTTCACCGTTCTTTGTCCCCGGCAACATCATTAATATGGTTGCCGGAAATCTCTCGATCCGTTACGGGTTGAAAGGTCCCAATTACGCAATGGTGACAGCCTGCTCAACAGGAGCGCACTGTATTTCGAACGCCGCGCGGATGATCGAACGAGGCGACGTGGATGTCATGGTGGCAGGCGGTGCGGAATACGCTACAAGCTACACCGGCCTTGGTGGCTTCGCTTCGGCAAAGGCATTGTCAACAAGAAACGACGATCCTGAGCGCGCAAGCCGCCCCTGGGATCTTGAACGAGACGGTTTTGTCCTCAGTGATGGAGCCGGAATCGTCGTTCTCGAAGAAATGGAAATCGCCAAAAGGCGCGGCGCTAAAATTTACGCCGAACTTAGCGGAGCCGGCATGTCGAGCGACGCATTTCACATAACGGCCCCCAGCCCCGACGGCGAGGGTGCTGCATACTGCATGGAGTTAGCACTCCAAGACGCGGGGATCAATCGCGAAGATGTCCAGTACATCAATGCCCACGGCACATCGACTCCAGCGGGAGATAAGGCGGAAACCGATGCCGTTAAACGCTATTTTGGTGACTATGCCTATAAGCTCGCTATGAGCTCGACAAAATCGATGGTCGGCCACATGCTCGGCGCGGCAGGGGGCGCTGAGGCCGTCTTTACAATACTTTCGATCCGTGACCAAGTCGCACCGCCAACAATTAACCTCACGAACCCAGATCCGGAATGCGATCTTGACTACGTGCCACTGGTCGCTCGTAGTATGAAGATCGATGTGGCGATTTCTAATTCGTTCGGATTCGGTGGAACGAACGGAACCTTGGTGTTTTCAAGAGTCTAGCTAGTCTTAGCCACGAGTCACACTCGTGCTTGTTTGCCTGTTCTCAAGGTGCGGCGAGATGAACCTAGTTAACGGCGAAGCACCTCCTCCCCACCAGCCGAACTCTGCCAGAAGGCGCGCGGACTCCGAGCGCACACCGGAAAACTCCGGCATGGCCAATGGGAAGAGTCTGAACTGGCAACGGCAGACTGCGGGCCCAGCAACTGTTCGATGAACAACTGCAACGGACGTCGTTCGGGCAACCTCTTGTCATTGATTTTTGATGTCGAATAACGCGCTCATAAAGTCGCTGGCCAATCAGTGCGCAATTTCAGGGATGGTGCGAGGGCTCGTCATACAGCTGATTGGACGACACCCAGAGCGCCAAAGCGATGCACCGCCGACTCCTTTTGTCGAGGGCCGCGCCGTAAACGGACTCTTGTTGAGCCATGCGCCGATCGGCACCAGGCCGGTTATTGAGCTGCAAGATGGCACGAGCCGAGAATTCTCGAACGGCCAGACCACTCGCCGACTCCTAATCGCTTTACGCGTCGGATGCGATCACTAATGAAGCGAATCTTCGTGTGGGGTTCTATATTCACGCTCATACTAATCCTTGTGATTGTTAGTGCAGGTTTTTGGGTTTGGCGCGACGCTCAAAGCGTTTTAGACACGCAAATTAACTTGTTTGATGGTTCCGAACTATTCGAGATAACACGGGGCAACTCTGTAGCTACGATCGCACGAAACATGCACAACAGAGGCTGGTTGGCGAACGAGCATTATTTGCGCTTAGAAGCTCGACGGCGAAAAGTTGCTGGTGACTTGCAAGCCGGATTATACGAAGTGGCTGATGGGGCTACTCCCCGACAACTCCTTGAACAATTCGTTAGCGGACAGGTAAAAGTCTTTCAGATTACCTTTATCGAAGGAATGACGTTTCGCGATATTCGCGTCGTTTTAACAAGCGACACGCACCTTAAATCCACCATAGCGGCTAAAGACGATCTCTGGGTCGCCGCACAACTATCAGCCGATATGACGAATATCGAAGGACACATATTTCCCGCCACCTACTATTTTTCGCATGGTGAACAAGACATCGATGTGCTGAGACGCGCCCACAAGCGGTTGCAGCAGCTACTCGAATTCGAGTGGCAAAAGCGCGCGCCAGACTTACCGTATGCGACACGTTACGAGGCGCTGATAATGGCGTCAATAATCGAAAAGGAGACTGGGGCTGATCTAGAGCGCGCAGAAATATCCGGCGTTTTCACGCGGCGCTTAAAGCTCGGCATGAAACTTCAAACCGATCCCACTGTGATCTACGGCCTAGGTGAGTCCTTTGACGGTAACCTTCGTCGCGTAGACTTGCGAACTGACACCCCGTATAACACCTACACGCGACACGGACTACCCCCGTCCCCGATTGCGATGCCTGGTGCTGCGTCAATTAAAGCGGCGCTACATCCAGCGACCGGCTCAACCTTGTACTTTGTTGGTAAAGGGGATGGGAGCCACGAGTTTTCGGTCAAGCTAACCGACCACAACGCTGCCGTGCGTCGATACCAGCTCGAGCCACGCAGGAGAACCCCATGAGCACCGCAAAATTCATTACCCTGGAGGGTTCAGAAGGCGTCGGCAAGTCCACACAATGCGCGTTGCTCGCGAACGCAATATCAGCTGAATTCGGGCGAGCGTTGTGCGTAACGCGTGAACCAGGTGGAACCGCGCTGGGCGAATCTATCCGTTCAATGCTACTTGACCCAACCTTGCCCCCGATGGACGCGATGACCGAAGTATTGCTGATGTTTGCCGCGCGAGCGGAGCATCTGAGCAAGGTGATCCGGCCTGCGCTAGACGCGGGTCAATGGGTTTTATGTGACCGATTTACGGATGCGAGTTATGCCTACCAAGGTGGCGGGCGCGGACTTGGGGCAGACGCGGTATCGATTCTGGAGAATGTAGTTCAAAAAGAGTTGCGACCGGATCTCACCATCATTTTCGATCTTGACGTGGACGTCGCATTTGGCCGGATCGAGAGTCGCGGACAGGCCGATCGCTTCGAACGCGAGAAACGCGATTTTTTCGAAAAGGTGCGGCAAGCCTATTTGCAGCGTGCAGAGCATTTCCCGGAGCGAGTCGTTATCGTCGACGCCGCAGCAAGCATCCAACAAGTTCACCTCGAGGTTCGCGACATCGTGCGCAAACGACTCCTATGAACACGACCTACCCGTGGCTGTCTGAGCAATGGAAGCAGCTACGCGCGAGCGCAGAAAATGACCGGCTTGGCCACGCACTTCTATTTAGCGGAAGCGACGGCCTCGGCGTCGACGAGCTAGCGCTCGCATTTTCCGAGCATGCACTGTGTGAAGCGAGCGACGACCGTCCGTGCGGCGCTTGCCGTAGTTGTAATCTCTTCGCTGCCGGATCTCACCCGGATTTCAAACTATTGCGCCCGCCGGAAAAGGGTAAGGCGATCGTGGTCGATCAGGTACGCGGAATAGCGCAATTTTATGCCCTAAAGTCCCATTATGCGCGCGCTAAAGTTGTCCTTATCCACCCGGCCAATTCAATGAATCGCGCTGCCTCGAACGCGATTTTGAAAATTCTTGAAGAACCCCCAGCCGGCGCGCTTTTGCTGTTGGTCGCTCATCGCTACAGCGATATTTCCATGACCATTAGGAGCCGCTGCGTACGAGTTCCCTGCGATCAGGTTGACCGACAAGCAGCCCTGGATTGGCTCGCAGCGAAACTGCCAGATCAACCGCAAAGCGGGCTTAACACCTTATTACGGCTAAGTGGTGGTGCGCCGCTGAGCGCCCTTGCTCTGGCCGCTAATAACGGGTTTGAAATCGATGCGCAATTGTGCGAGTCCTTCGAGAAGATTGTTCATCGACATTCTCACGCTTTAGTCGAGGCGAAAAAATTTAAGGGCTTGGCTTTAGCGGAACTTCAACGCCATTTAGGGTCCATGGTGATGCGGATTATTTTCGCGAAATTCCGGTTGCATTCGTTTTACGAACAAACGACGGCGCCCTTAGATAGTCGCTTGCAAGGCCTCTCAGATCATTTAAACTTGAAGTACTTATACGCGTTTCTAGACCTAATGGTTGAATCTAAATCTCTCGCAGCGCGGCAATCCGGTTTGCGAGACGGTGACTTGGCTGAGACGCTTTGGTTGGGGCTTGCACTGGCTGCGCAAAACCCGTCGGAATGAGGAGACAGACATGGCCGTAAATGGCAAAAATGCGCGCCAAGGCATATTGTCGTTGACTATCCGCGACAAGAGTTCGCTGTACGCGGCCTACATGCCGTTCATCAAGAACGGTGGTTTGTTCATTCCAACTAACAAAAGCTACAAAATTGGCGACGAAGTCTTCATGTTGCTGACACTAACTGACAGTAAAGAAAAGTTACCCGTCGCCGGCCGCGTAGTATGGATCACCCCTGCTGGGGCACAAGGCAATCGTAATGCCGGCATCGGCGTACAGTTCAGTGAATTAGACAATGGTGCGACACGCAACAAAATCGAAACGCAGCTCGCCGGTGCGCTTAAGTCCGATCGTCAAACACACACTATGTAGCGTTTTAGGCTTAGTGATTGTTCCACCTCCCGCTGATAGCGCACCTAAAGTGATATAAATGCTGCTCGTTGACTCCCACTGCCACCTGCCATTGGTGGCCTCGCCAGATCGTAGCGTTGCGGACGTCGTGGCGAGTGCTGAGCAAAATGGCGTGTCGCACATGCTGTGTGTCTGTGTGGACATAGAGTCATTTCCAGGCGTGCGCGAAACCGCGCTAAAACACGCTAACGTCTATGCTTCCGTTGGGGTCCATCCGAACACCGAACAAAGTGCCCATGAACCATCAGTCGATGAACTGCTAGCGCTTGGAGCCGATCCTCTAATCGTCGCCATCGGCGAGACTGGACTCGATTATTTTCGCAGCGACGGCGATTTAGAGTGGCAGCGCGACCGGTTTCGACGCCACATTGTTGCCGCACGGCAATTAGATAAACCGTTGATCATTCATACACGCGACGCCTCGGCCGACGTTATCTCGATCTTAAGTTCCGAAAATGCTCGAGACGTCGGTGGCGTCATGCACTGTTTTGTCGATGACTGGGAAACCGCATCTGCGGCAATGGACATGGGTTTCTATATCTCAATTTCTGGCATCGTCACGTTTAAAACAGCCGCCGCGCTGCGCGACGTGGCGGCTAAAGTGCCGCTTGATCGTTTGTTGATTGAAACCGACTCGCCCTGGCTAGCGCCCGTGCCACGTCGCGGCAAGCCCAATGAACCAGCGTACGTCAAGCACACAGCCGAATTTCTGGCTGAATTACGTGGTTTATCGCTCGATGAACTCGCGGTAGCCACGACCAATAACTTCTTCAAACTATTTAAATTTGCTGTTTAGTTTCACGAAGCGCCGTAAGATAGGCGAGCAATAGCAAATTGGAAATGGCAGCCGTCCGTTCACGACATCGACGAAGCAAACGCAGCTGCGCAAACTTGTTCCTTGATTCGACGGAGGGCTACCCATGTCACTGCAATCGTTAGATCACTTCCTAGTCTATGCTTCTGATCTCGAAGTAACCAAGCAATTTTATGTAGATACGCTCGGGCTCGAACTCGGTGTTCGACCGCCTTTCGGATTCCCGGGGTATTGGCTGTATCTCGAAGGTCGAGCGGTAGTTCATTTGGCTGGTGATGATGGGTCGGGCAACTATGAGAAGTACTTAGAAAAACCGAAAGTAACGATCGACGGCGGTACCGGCGCGCTTGACCACATCGCGTTTCGCTGTGGCGACTTCGACAACTTTCGGACTAAGCTCGATAGTCTCGATATTAGCTACACGCATAAAGTAGTGCCTGATTTTGAGTTACAACAACTCTTCGTTAAGGATCCCGATGGGCTCAGGATTGAACTCAACTTCTTCGACTAAGTTCGATTCAGCAAATGTGGATGACGCCGACAACGAAGATTTCAAGTTAGCGATTGGCCTTGCGATTCTCTGCGGGTCAACCACGGCACACCAGTTGCTTTGCCTGATGTGTAAAAATCGTGGTTAGTTCTCGCGGATCGATCGGTGTCATCGGCGGATCAATCGCAGGCTTAATGGCGGCATTGGTACTTCGACGAAATGGCTATGATGTCAACGTATTCGAGCGCAGCGAGGCCGAATTGGCGACGAGAGGAGCGGGCATAACGCCGCACCAGCCTTTATTCGACGCGTTCCAGCAGGCCGATATCGAGATTAGGCAGGCCATGGGGGTAACCTCGCGCGGCCGATTATTTCTAACTAGCGACGGTCGCATTGCCGATCGTAATGAAATCCCGCAACTATTCACCTCCTGGGGTTTGCTGTATCGATTCTTGCGCAAGGCCCTACCCAACGATAGACATCACAACGGCGCCAATTTAACGTCTGTACAGTCGAACGAATCAACTGTTCTGGCGACGTTTAACGATGGCTCAACTCACACATTTGATTGGTTAATCGGTGCCGACGGTTCTCGATCGTCCGTCAGAAATTCCATCGCGCCACATGCGCAGCTTCGCTACAGCGGGTATGTCGCGTGGCGAGGCTTGCTTCCAGAATCAGCGCTTCACGAGGATATAGCGGATCAGCTTAACGACCGTATGACGTTCTACCTACCGCCCGGCGAACATATGCTCGGTTACACGGTCGCAGGGCCGAACGACAGCTTAATCCGCGGACATCGGTGGTATAACTGGGTTTGGTATCGTCCCCTCGCTTGCGGGCAAGATTATGCCTCGGTGTTTACTGATGCGAACGGCCGCTATCACGTCGAAGGGATTCCTCCACCGCTAATTCGGGCAGACGTCCTTGCTGCAATGCGTGCCGACGCCGAGCGTCTGCTGCCGCCACAGTTTCGTGCCGTAGTTGAATCCACGCGGCAACCCTTCCTACAACCCATTGTAGAATTGGGCTCTGAAAAAATGATTTACAACCGCACAATATTAGTTGGCGACGCTGCGTTTACCGTAAGACCTCACATAGGACTCGGGGTATCCAAAGCAGCAGAAGACGCCGCAACGCTTGCTCGAATTTTCAGTCGAGCAAGCGAAGATATCGGAAACGCATTAGTCGAATGGGAGGCGTCCCGAGTACGATTCGGCAACGCCGCGCTACAGCGTAGTGCGGACTTGGGTTGCTATCTCGCAAGTACCGCAGACAGTGCAGCTGAAATGCGTCGATTTGAGTATTTTCGCCGCTCAGATGTCGTTTTAGCAGGTGTCGCTGCGGCCGACCCTCATCAATTCCTGCAACTTTGAAGGTGCCTTCGATGACGGATACCAATCAACCCAAAGGCACATATTGCGAAGTTTACGATGAGCCTCGACATCGGTTTCATATACGTAATCCGTATGTGAATGCGTACGACATTCAGCTTCCAACACAAAATATCACGGAATTTCACCGGCATTGCGAAGACACGGTGTATTTTGTAATTGCCGACGCGCAGGTCGAAGAATCGTTTCACGATAAAGCGACGATTCGCACTGTCGCGCCATGCGGTGGGACATTGGATCGTGCACACCGCGACGAACCATTGATCCACCAAGTCAAGAATGTTGGCGGCGGTGTCATGCATATGGTTGGAGCCGAGGCACTCAAGCGACCGCCGGTGGGAAACGTGGCTTCAATTTCTAACCCCAGCCACACTGAACTGTGGGAGTCCAAACGCTTTCGTGTGTACAAAGTTGCGGCTGATGAGAGTAGTGAAAGCATCATCTACGATGGTTATGGTCTACTAGTCAGCTTAGACTCCTGCGTTGTTCAACTCGGCAGTTCAGATGGGGCAGGGGTGGCGACAACGCGCCTCCATCCTGGAGGATTCATCTGGATTGAGCCCCAGTTAAGCGTGAAAATCGGCGGCAATTTTCGCGGCTTCTTCGCACAATGGATCTGAATACCAAGTGAGCAATGGCACTAGCAACGTCGGGGGATGGCCTGCTAAAGCGGTCTAAGGATTATCGACAATCGATCACGAACAAAGCAGAGGATATATGGAAAATTTAGCGGAAATTGCTCTCGACTTAATTTTGACGCAAAAATTTGCCCCACCGGAAGGCTACGACGTTGAAGATTCAGAGGCCATGCAACACGCTTGTTGGCAAGGGCTATGTTACGGCCTCACCGGCGAAGAACGCGCCGCATTAAACGCCGTTGCGATGCGCCATATCGAAGAACTTGAGTTGGAACCTGTAGAAGCCTTACCGGACTACTTGCAACAAAAGCTCGCCGCGCTAAAAGATCTTGTGGCTGAGGCACCTCAATCCACTATTCTTCGATGAGTGTTGCGAACGCTCGGTCGCTAGAGATCAGCGAAAAAGCGCACGACATTCTGCGCACGGTATACGGATATCCTGAATACCGCGGCCAGCAGCTCGAAATCATTGAAGCCGTAACGACGGGGCAAGATTGTCTCGTGTTAATGCCGACTGGCGGTGGCAAATCTATTTGCTATCAAGTTCCGGCGTTGATGCTGCCTGGCGTCGCGCTAGTTGTATCTCCGCTCATCGCACTGATGCACGATCAGGTCGCGGCACTAAAACAGCTCGGCGTACGGGCCGCTTATCTAAATTCGTCAATTTCTGCAGATGAGCAAAGCCATATATTGCAGGCGCTCGGTGCCGGCAATCTTGATCTTCTATATGTCGCTCCGGAGCGCTTAATCCAGGAACGGACGTTACAGCGCTTAAGCACAGTGAAGGTTGGATTAATTGCGATCGATGAGGCTCATTGTGTGTCGCAATGGGGACATGACTTTCGCCAAGATTATCTTGGTCTCGGCTTGCTCCGCGAATGGTTTCCGGGTGTTCCACGTATGGCCTTAACGGCAACCGCCGATAATCGTACGCGCGAAGAGATCGTTACGAATCTGAAGCTCGAGAGCCCGAGACGCTTTGTCAGTGGTTTCGATCGACCGAATATTTATTACGGCGTGCAGATTAAGACCGACGCGAAAAAGCAGCTCACCGCGTTCCTCGAGAATCGTAAGACCGAGTGCGGGATCGTGTACTGCCTGTCTCGAGCAAAAGTCGAAAGCACGGCTAAATGGCTTAATCAAATTGGCATCAGCGCGTATCCCTATCACGCTGGCTTACCTGCCGAGACTAGAGCACAGAACCAAGATCGTTTTTTGCGCGAAGATGGCACAGTCATCGTCGCGACTATCGCGTTTGGGATGGGAATCGACAAACCCGATGTGCGTTTTGTGGCTCACCTTGATTTACCTAAAAGCATGGAAGCCTACTATCAAGAGACCGGGCGAGCAGGCCGAGACGGTAACCCGGCCGATGCATGGATGGTCTACGGTTTGCAAGATGTCGTTCGACTTCGGCAAATGCTCGATAGTTCTGAGGCAAATGAAAATCACAAACGACTTGAACGACAAAAATTAGATGCGCTTTTAGGGTGGTGCGAAATAACTGAATGTCGACGCCGCGCGTTGTTAGCTTATTTCGGCGACGAATCTCCCGCGCATTGCGGAAATTGCGATATCTGCGTGATTCCGCCAGTTACCTGGGACGCAACTAAAGCCGCCCAGCAATTACTATCGTGCATTTACCGCACCGGCCAGCGGTTCGGGGCAGGGCACGTTATCGATGTACTGCTCGGTAAAACCACCGATAAGGTTAGACAGCACGGACACGCAGAGGTGAGCACGTTCGGATTAGGCTCAGACACGAGCGCAGAACAATGGCGCTCTATTTTGCGACAACTCGTGGTTGGCGGTTTCGTGTCGGCAGATGCTGAACGATTCGGCGCGCTTGTCCTCACGAGCGAAAGTCGGCCGTTGTTGCGCGGCGAGGTGTCGTTAAAATTGCGTGAGGATCCGAAATCCGTTTTGGGCACAAAAAACAAACGGCGCCCGCGCGCCACCGTCAGCGATGCCGATGAAGAATTGTGGCAGGCCTTGCGCGAGTGCCGTAGCCGACTAGCGAAAGATCAAGGCGTGCCGCCCTATGCTGTCTTCCACGACGCAACCTTATTCGAAATGATTGAATGGCGACCGTCAAGCCTAGGTGCAATGAGGAGTATTAACGGGATCGGCGAGGTTAAGCTAGACCGCTATGGAGAAGAATTTCTCGCGATTCTCAATTCGCCGACGAGATCCAGATTCGACGACTAAATCTTCCGTTAGAGGATACGGTGGTTGAGCACACGAGACGAAATAATTCAGTGATAGGTTATATACGCCCAAAAGCTGCATAGCACTCGTGGAGTGGCAAGTACAAGACGCTCAAAGACTTAAGGGAAGCATTCTGTGGACTAGCGTGCTCGCTGTGTCGTCGGACAAAGTCGGCTCGAGCTGTTGAAATTGCAGCGCAGCCGTTAAGACAGCTTCTAACACGTTGATGATGCTCATCCGTTACCGGCTAGATCCGATGCAATGGAATTCACGCGGTTTGCTTAACTGCACCCTTTCGGGCGTTTGGGCCAAGATAACCAACTCCGTTCCTGTTGGATTCAGACTTTCGAAAATAAATTCTGGGATCGGGCGACGGTTGGCTAGATCCAAGTGAGCTCCTGATAGATAGGTTGAAGGTCACACCACGGACCTGATCGGAGCGCGATGGAATTCGGCGGCAAAACTATTGCGGTGCTTGGGACATCCCATGAGGTAGTTTATCCGAGAAGTAATCTGGAGTTACTGACGAAAAGTTCTAGCGGATACGCCGTGGTTACTCAGTTTCCCAAAGTGCGCGAAGTTCGCCCGAAGAATTTCCCGCAGTGAAACCGAATAATGGCCTTAATGAGTGATGCGAGGATTATCGTTGAAGTGCCGGAGAAAAGTGGAACGATTCAGCAGGCAGGGGAGGCGATAAGGCGCAGTGCAGATTATTTCTAATGGAGCCTTTATTTGAAACTGGAGAAGGACCCTGGCACGAAGTTTTGAGTGACGGCGCAATCGTTCTAACCAGGGATAGTTTTCGTGAAGCGACGAAAGAATTTGTGGGCAGGACAGGGTGAACTATGGATTTTGCACAAATTTCGGAAGCAGCGCGGGCGTTATCGAAAGACGATAGGGCGAAGCTTGCTGACATCTTGCTTTTTAGTTTAGATCAAAAAGCGGGGGCCGAAATTGAAGAAGTCTGGGGCGCTAAGTTAGATGACTTGGGATCAGGATCGAGGGCTTCGAAAAAATAACGCTTTACTTTTGGCAACTATATTTGCTTTGTACTTGCGATGAATTCAGAAACTACCGAATTAAACGACTCTCCGTTAGCCCGCCTATTAGCACCGGTCTGACAGGGCCTGTCGCCGGATCTTGCGAAAGAGATCGCAAGTTGGCGTGCCGACGATGAGGTCCAAGCCCGGATTGAAACACTTGCTGATAAGTGCACCGAGGGTGAACTGACCGAGGACGAGCGTGTCGAGTATGAAACATACCTCGATGCTTTGGACATTTTGGGTGCTATCCAAGCCAAAGCAAGAAGAGTTTTAAAAGAAGACTCGATCAGCTAGATGGTTTCGAGTTCGTTACGCGCGTTTGTGCGGGAGCGAGCGGGTGATCGCTGCGAGTATTGTCGGCTCGATAGCGAATCGTTCCCATACATCCCTTTTCATATCGAACACATCATCGCGCGAAAACAGGGTGGTCAATCGATAGCGGAAAATCTGGCGCTGTCTTGTCATAAGTGCAACCTTCACAAAGGGCCAAACCTAAGCGGGTTTGACGTAAAACTCGGCGTGGTCACGTTGTTCCATCCGCGATTGCAGGATTGGGAAGCGCATTTCCGAATGGAAGGGCCGATGATTATCGGCTTAACGGATCAGGGCCGCGTGACCGTGGATGTCTTAGCGATGAACGCGCCGAAACGAGTGGAATTACGCGCCTAGTTACTGCGCTAGGGAAGGTGGGTGAAAGTCCTTGTGTTGCAAATCAACACTGGCGGTCCCGAAAGTCTGCTTGCGCTAGCAACGGTCGTTCGATCAGCTAGAATATTCTGCCTCGACCGTCGCATAAGTGCCCAAGGCAGACTTTAGCAAACTCCAATCTAAACCGAACGGCGAGAATGGGTTTACCGATTCTGGGCTTGTGGGTGGCTACGTGCTGCTATTCTAAGCACCGACATGAAACTTGATAAGCAGAAGTTGTCGGCAGATTTATTCTAGGAGCGAAACATGAATTGGGATGCTTTGGGAGCGATTGGGGAGCTGATAGGCGGGATCGCGGTGATCGGGTCGCTGGTCTTCGTGGGCTTACAGGTGCGGCAGAGTAACAAGATCTCGAAATCAGAGTCTCTTCGAGGGCTCGCCACCGAGACGAATGAGTTGTTCCTATGGATGGGCGATCCGGAACGCGCACGCATTCTCCGACGCGCATTGCACGACTTCAAGGCTCTCTCAAATAATGACCAAACGGTAGCTTCGTCTTGGCTCAGTGCATTCTGTCAAACCGCGCAAACTACATTTGCCATACGATCTTCACAGCGGCCGTCGCAAATCGAACACTACGTTGCCTCGTGTCTCGCTATGGGCGGTTTTGCGCAGTGGTGGAGCGCCAACAAGCTGGGCCTCAACCAACGCTTTATTGAAACAATTGAGCAGTTGGCGACCCGTGCGATTCCATTAGACCAACACAACCCATGGATGGTTTTGGAGGATTCCGAGAAAGAAGAAGGCTGACCAAGGACGTCACCCAACTCGCAAACCGCGAAGCGTCCATCGCACGTATCGGTTACAGCAGAATAGGAAAGTAACGCACTTTAAACGCTGGTGACGAGAGAGCCCGCCTTTGTGCGATTCTCTTGCACGACCGTCTCTTCGTGGCCGAGGGTGTGTAAAAACATCGATTATCGAATGCTTGGCCGACAGAGTGCATCGCAAGTGAACGCTAGTCGGTTTTGACGGCTCTATTTCTAGGTCGAGATGATGGTGTGATTTATCGAGCATG
>JBLFWX010000011.1:0-94532 GCA_047611805.1 Gammaproteobacteria bacterium | reverse complement strand
CGATGTCGGCTCATCACATCCTGGGGCTGTAGCCGGTCCCAAGGGTATGGCTGTTCGCCATTTAAAGTGGTACGCGAGCTGGGTTTAGAACGTCGTGAGACAGTTCGGTCCCTATCTGCCGTGGGCGCTGGAGACTTGAAGGGAGCTGCTCCTAGTACGAGAGGACCGGAGTGGACGTACCTCTGGTGTTCCGGTTGTCACGCCAGTGGCATTGCCGGGTAGCTATGTACGGAAGGGATAACCGCTGAAAGCATCTAAGCGGGAAGCCCCCCCTAAGATTAGGTCTCCCTGGGACTTTAAGTCCCCTAAAGGGCCCTTGTAGACTACAAGGTTGATAGGCTGGGTGTGGAAGTCCAGTAATGGATGAAGCTAACCAGTACTAATTGCCCGTGAGGCTTGACCATATAACACTCAAATGTTTTGTTTGAATGTATTGGCCAGTCTCAAAAACATACTGTACAAAACGTCTTTCGACTTTCTGAATTCGGGGAAAAGGGGTTAGATCCATTTTTCTTCAGCGCTTGACTCCAAATGGGAGTAAAAAGCTGCCTGACGAGGAAAAATAGATCTAACCCCTTAATCTCCAACCAGTTTGCCTGGCGATCATAGCGAGCGGGAACCACCTGAATCCATCTCGAACTCAGAAGTGAAACTGCTTTGCGCCGATGATAGTGTGGGAGATCCCATGTGAAAGTAGGTCATTGCCAGGCATCAAACAGAGGAAAACCCGGTCTTTTGACCGGGTTTTTTTTGTCTAAATTTTGATAGCCCTAGTTATTACTACCCCGCGTTAGGTGGAACAAATCGCAACGAAACCGCGGGGCCCAAATAACTCATACCCTGGTATCAACAACCCTGACTTGTCCAAGAAAGCCGGGCTTATATTTTTGGAACTAACCGACGCCGAGACACGTTCCCGGCGTCGGGTTAATCTGTCAGTTAGAATCATTGTTCCTAGCTATCTGGTAACGAACGCGACAATCGTAACTAGCCCGTCGCAGATCAATTAAGGACACACCTTCTATCCATGACACACCCCGCATTCGAACAAATCGACCTTCGACGGGTCGATGCCCTTAACCTCGATTTCCAGACCTACGTACATCGCGAAACCGGAGCACGGCATATCCATTTAGCGTGCGATGACACGAACAACGCATTTATGGTCGCGTTCCCGACATTCCCGACCAATTCCAACGGCGTTGCACACATTCTCGAGCATACGACTTTGTGTGGTAGCCGCCGATTCCCTGTTCGTGATCCCTTCTTCTTAATGTTGCGGCGATCACTCAACACCTATATGAATGCGTTTACGGGCGGTGACTGCACCGCCTATCCCTTTGCAACGCAGAACCGTAAAGATTTCGACAATCTTTTGAGCGTCTATCTAGATGCTGTATTTTTCCCGACCTTAGATCCGCTGGACTTTGCTCAGGAAGGTTGGCGAGTAGAATTTAAAACGCCAGAGGACGAATCAAAACTCGTTTTCAAAGGGGTCGTCTACAACGAGATGAAAGGCGCGATGAGTTCCGAAGTTGCCCAGCTATGGCAGCATCTGCATACTTCAATTTTCCGCGACTCAATCTACCAATTTAATAGTGGCGGTGAACCAGCGAATATTCCCGACCTTACTTACGAGGAACTCACGGCGTTCCACGCTAAACACTATCACCCTACCCATGCAACATTCATGACTTACGGTTCGTTTCCTGTCGCTGAGCATCAAGACCAATTTGAATCAAACGCGCTCCGTGAATTCTCGCGGCGCGAAGAAATTCTGCGTGTTCCACCGCAACCCCGATTCAATGCACCTAAAAAGACATTACAAACCTACGGGGTGAACGACATTGAAGATACGACCAGTGGCACGCATGTTGTATGGGCTTGGTTACTCGGCCCTTCGGCGGAACCCACGGCCTTATTAGAAGCTCATTTTCTCGCTGGCGTACTTCTTGACCACGGCGCGTCGCCGTTAAGGCGCTATTTGGAAACCACCGATCTTGCAGAAGCCCCGTCAGAACTATGCGGCATCGACGATTCGACCCGGGAATTAATTTTAAGCTGCGGGGTAGAAGGAACGGATCCGGTCCATGTTGAGCAACTCAATAGTGAGATTTTCAAGTTACTCGAGCAGATCTCAACCAACGGTATTGAAAAAGAAACACTAGTCGGCGTCGTCGACCAGATGGAAATTGGGCAACGTGATTTGGGTGGTGGTGGATATCCCTATGGGCTGCAGCTAATGGGCCGAATATTGCCAGGGGCAATACACGATTCGCACCCAGTAGATCTCATCGATATTGATGACGTGCTCTTGCTAATACGCGAGCGTATTGAGGATCCTGCTTACCTCGGTAATTTGATCCAGGCGAATTTACTCGCCAACCCGCATCATGTGCGTCTGGTTATGGAACCGGACCTAAACAAGTCGTCACGCGATAACGAATCCGAAAACACTCGTCTGTCGGCTATGTTGAGTGCGATGGGGGAGTCTGCTCGTCGAGCCGTGCACAGTGACTCCTCGGGGTTGCAAGCACGCCAAGCCGAACCGCAAGATACCGAGCTTCTGCCCAAGGTTACCCTTGCGGACGTTCCCACTAAGCTCCCCGTCGTTCTCGGCGCAAAGACCGCTACGGGCGGGTCAGTCACGCATCATTTTTCCGCCGCAACGAACGGCCTTTGTTACCTCCAATTAGCTGTGGATCTCCCGCATCTCGAATCGAAAGCTTTGAGACACTTGCCGCTATTGTGTGAGTATTTAACCGAGTTGGGTGCCGGGTCTGAGAATTATCTCGAAACTCAGGAGCGTCGTGCTCGAGTTGGTAATATCGGCGTGTACGGCTCTGCCCAAACGAGTTTAACGAATGTTGAAGTGCTCAATGGTCGCCTAGTTGTTTCTGCAAAGGGTTTGGCCCGCAAACAACATGAGCTGTTCGATAACCTGTTCGAGGTGATCCAGAAAGTCCGCTTTGATGAGCTTAATAGGCTACGTGATCTGATCACACAAAGCCGAACAGACAGTGATGCATCGATAACTGACAGAGGCCACCAACTGGCAATGCACGGCGCGTCACGCGGCTTATCGCGCGCGGGGCTGTTAGATAATTTGTGGGATGGACCGGCGAACATTAGTTTCATTCAAGAGCTCGACACGCTGTGCGCTCGATCTAATGAGGCGCTAGAAGATCTAGCCGAATCGTTTGATGGGATCCGGGTCGCGATCCTACGCGCCCCTTGGCGCACCCTAGTGGTTGCGGAAGAACATGTTGTGCCAAAGGCGCTCGCACATCTCCAAACCCTATCTTCCGGGTTTACGGACCTTGAGCGCTCTAGCGGATTCGACGTAACTGAGACGATGCCGACGGGTAACTGCACGTGGATCGCCAATACGCAAGTTAATTTTTGTGCAAAGGCATACCTGGCAGTTCCCGAAGCCCACGCCGACGCGGCCGCTCTGTCGGTCTTAGCGCATTATTTGCAAGATGGGTTCCTGCATCCAGAAATCAGAGAGAAAGGCGGGGCTTACGGTGCTGGCGCGCAATTCGATCCAGAAAGCGCCACCTTCCGGTTTTATTCGTATCGCGACCCCCGCTTAAGTGAAACATTGCAGGACTTCGATCAATCATTGCGCTGGCTGCACAGTGCTGAGGATCCGCAGCGACTCGAGGAATCGATTCTAGGCGTCATCCGCAGCCTCGATACGCCTCGAACACCAGCTGGTGCTGCGATTCACGCCTTCTACAACGAAATCGATGGACGTTCTAGAGAGTTCCGAATGGCCCATCGTGACGCGGTATTGGGAACCACTTTCAACCGGGTGCTGGAAGTGGCGGAACGTTATTTGCGTTCCGAAACGGGTGCAGTAGGCGTCATCACGAATAATGATCACGAGGACGAAATAGACGCGCTGGGATTAACGAAATTTAAACTCTGAGCTACTAACAGTCGCAAACGAACCGCGCGTCGCGCATGAATTCGCCGTGTGCTCGGTCGCGATCGTTTCAAGGCCGACTGATCGGCTAAGAACTAGCCGTCGCGAGGGAAATGGACCAAGTTCTTGGTCGATAATTCGAATTTTACCGCACAGCGGCCCGACGATATCGCGGCGCCCACAACTAAAAACGGCTAGGCGCAATTCGATGGTAAATATTGAAACAGCGGCGCGAGACCCACTTCGCTCAATTGACCTCACGAACCGACAACAATCAAAGCGGTACTAGATTCAGCAGATTTCGACTAAACATGGGCAGATCACTACACGTTTCATACTTATGGGTGTTGTTGGCAGCATCCGCTTCATCGATATTTAGTACTCAGGCGAGCGCGGAATTTTCCGTATGGCGTGACGCGGGCGGCCAACGTCAAATTAGCAACATTCCCGCACACGGATTTACCGCAGACGGTGAAATTCGGCGCTCCTATCACCCCAACTCCATCGCCTTCCAGCACGCACGGATGCTCGACACACTCGCAGCGCAGGAAAAAAAGTTGCTGTTCGAACGGACAATCCAAGACAACACCGCCCGGGACAATCGTCGCTTAGCCGCATCCCCGCTAACTCGCGCGCCCGGCAACGGGTTGATGAACTTGGATGAACTAATCGAATTAGAAAAGCGCAGCGGCCGGGTCGCGCCGGAGTCGACGATCGAATACCAGGCAGACGATTAATCTGGCTCAAATATAAGGATTGAATGCCGGCCGAAGAACCCCGACCCGACGAGGATACTCCCGGTTTGCGGATATGCGGGGCCCGCGATGTATTTTCCAGCATTCTCTCAACTGTCGAATCGTGCGCGTACGAATTCAATCACACCACCTACGGCGCAGACGCCGCCCTTCGGGTGAAATTGCGGTCGAGAAGATCCTGGTCGTCGAAATGACGACGACCTACAAACGCGATTGCATGATGGCCTTGCTGGCGCATTGAGCCCGCAGAGACAACGCCCATGGGCCACAACAACCAGCGTTCGGCGCGTTCAGTGTTCTTCACCAATCCATGCTGCGTGAACATGCTCGCGTTTTCCCCGTCTGTACTAGAAAGGGTTCTCAGCTGGTTGTAGGCAACTTGAGACAATTGGGTAGAGATTGTGTGGTCGCTTACGTATTCGATATCTTTGATGTAGTGCGTGTTGCTGGACACTGAGATCTGAAGTCGAGCGCCGTCGAGTCCGGAAAGCATTTTTGGGATCCACAGTGGTTCTTCTACACCCGACACCTGAGGCTGAAGCCGTAATCTAGGAGTCGGAAATGCCATGTAATAGCACCCGCAATTGTGCATCGCATCGGCAATTAGCGGCTCTCCCAAATGGTTTAAGGTCACGCGCCAGGTGAGCCCATCGATGCGTCCGCCGAGCATATCGAATACCCCCTGCGGCTGGCGTTGTGCAAACCATATCGTGTAATTCAACTGCGCCAGGACTTTGCCGCCAAAAGTCGTATGCGTTAATTGACTGTAAATGCTCGGTCGATCGACGGACACGAATGGCTCATTACCGTCGTGCATAACCGTGCCAATTTGGTCATTGTCGGAGCGCGTATCGATTGACCAAATTGGACTGTGGCGCATCAATAGCTCGGCGAGTAATGAGTCTGAGATGATGGGGATCCCGAGGCTGTCCAGAGCGAAGTCTGTTCGAGCCTCCGGGCTAGGCGAACTAATAGATCTTTGCTGTAATGAGTATTTCTGGTCAGAATCACAACAATTCGGCTCGCGCGACGTCATGAACGAACCGCCATCTCGGTCGTGCAGACGTTTGACGCCTTGCAACACAAACCACGAACTCAACGGATAGACGCCTAGCCCACGTGCCCAGGACCGATACCGATCCGGGACGACTGCGTGTTCAACGACTTGGCGAAACGCTGCCTCGTTCGCAAGCACGAAACGCTTCATCGCGGATCGACATCGTCTCAACTCGGCAGCGGATGCAACCGGCGGTTCCACCCTGTCAGGGAAATTAAGGTGCTCAATAGTTCGAGCATCTTCGTCGAGGGCGGAGAGTCGATCTATCCACATTGCTCGAGCTTCCGCGCCATGCAGACGGTCAACTAAGGCGGCGGTAAATCGGCTAGTGCGTAGAAACGGATAACCCGCAATGACATGATCTTGCGCGTCGCGGGTGCCCATTCCTGAAATTAAATCGTCGTCTTCCTCGTACGTTGCAAAACACGCTGCAATTTCGGGGTCAGCAGAGATTAAGGTGTTTGACGTCGGGTTGACCGACGATAATGCGCAGCCGCTAATTATCGACATGGCGGCAAGGCCCATAGCAATAATTGACCGCGTCTTAAAATCGTCTGAGGTGTATGCCATAGCAGACAAGTATCCAGCATTGACGGGGCAATGATACGCTAACCGTGATTTCAAGTTTGGTATGGACCACTGTAAAGCGCATGAACGTTAGCGATCGCACCCGCCAATAACGGCCAAGTCATTTGCAAGGTATAAGCACACGGCACAATATGGGCGCTTCTCTCGAACTTATTCCGTCTAGCATTCTCGACGCTTACGGCTTGGATCCGACGGCCGTTGAACGAAGTACGGATGGGTTAATTAACCAGACGTGGTTTGTCAAAAAGCGGTTGGGGTCGCGCTTTGTTTTACAACGGCTGCATCGCGCTATTGGGCCGCAAGTAAATATGAAGATTCATCGCGTAACGCAACATTTGGCAAGTTTAGATCTCTGTACGCCAATGCTCGTTATGGATAATGCCGGGCAAGATTGTGTTGTTTGTGACGGTTTTGTCTGGCGATTATTGAGTTATGTTGCAGGTAAGAGTTTCAGCAATGTCCCCGATTTGCGTTATGCGAGGGAGGCGGGATCGGTACTGGCGAGCTTCCACTGCGCATTGTTAGATTATCCGGACGTCAGAGAGTTCGAACCATCTCAGATCCACAACTTGACGAGCCATTTGGAGAATCTGGATCAAGCTTTAAAGGACCATGCAAGCCACGTTCGGTTTGCCGAGATTCAGATGCTTGCGCAGGAGATTATGCGCAACGCAGAGTCGCTCCCTCGTGTTAGAGAAAGCGCGCCTTGTATCGTCCACGGCGATCCAAAAATTTCGAATATTCTTTTCGACCCGAACGGTCGAGGACTGTGCATGGTCGATCTCGATACCGTCGGCCTGATGCCAATTGTTTGGGAACTTGGCGACGCGTTTCGCTCTTGGTGCAATCCCCATGACGAAGACGCGCCAGTATCGGTATTCTCTTTAGATGTGTTCAAAGCCGCGCTCGAAGGCTACGTATCCGGTCGAACCGTACCGATCGAGCTGCAAGACGCCGCCGCAATTGTCGGGGCGACGCGAACGATCTATACCGAGCTTGCGGCCAGATTTTGCGCCGATGCGCTGAGTGAAAGTTACTTCGCCTGGGACCCTACGAGGTTTGATACCCGCACCGATCACAATCTCGCGCGTGCGCGCAACCAATTGAACGCGAGCTCAGATTTGGCCAAAAAACGTGCGCAAGCAGAGGAAATTGTTCAGAGGGTTTTCGCGCATCGCGCTCAAGCGCGTGATTCACAGTAGCTAGGATCATGGACGAAATGGTTTCAATTTCGCGAAATTCACGGCGACGCATAATAGGGGTCTTGAATGGCTTGTTTTGCGACACTATTGCGCTAAGCGCGTCGCTTAGAACCGTTTAGGACGGGAGGCCTAGGTGTTTCAGTCGCGATGAGTTCGCGGTATATGCCGAGCCGACTATTCGTCATCGCGGCGCGATCATTAACTAAATAATTACGATCTTTCGTCTCGCAGACGACGAGCTACTAGCCAGATGGAAGCGACTGGTGCGGAGGAAAAGATCAGCGCCCCATGCCGAGCTTTCGATGAAATGGTTAACGCGACAGTTGGGCGGCGCGAATTATCGCTATCGGGCGAAATTGCAGTAGCCTGAGCAACTTCCGCAGCGCGCCGAACGCCTGCGAATTGTCCCGAAAATCCTCTCGGCGGGCATTAAATTGCGTGTAATTTGACGGCAGTCTGCCCGTGCCTGGATTACTTCTTTGCTATGCTCAACTACTCGTCAACCGGTTTCACGATTAGTCGCAAACCCAACAGACGATCCGAGAATTGCAGCAGGCTTCTTCATGCTTTCTTGCCACAATAGCGACTCCATCATGATGTGCAACGGTTGATCCTGGACGGTCAATTCGTACACGGGCTCATCATAAGACGCGTGATTGTGAACCGCCCAACCTGGTGCCGAAACCATTAAATCCCCGGCTCGCCACTCGTATCGTTCACCCGCTACGATGCTATAGCCAGCGCCGCGGAAGTAGTAATTGATAGCGGCTGAGACGTGTCGATGCGGCCGATCAATGATGTTGGGCGGGCGGATGGTGATGGTTGCGAAAAAACTCGGCGTTGTGCCATTTGAACGGCCCGTCATGGGGTTGTACATAAGATAAAGTCGTCGGCCCACGTAGTCCTTTCCAAGCGCCGAGAGCTTATCGAGATTTGCCTGCACCGTTTTCCACGGCCAATGTAAGGCTTTCGATTCGACTGAGGGCGGCGAAATCAATGTTTCGTACGGCATCAATAGCGCGCCCTCGTCGTCGATCGGAAACGTTCCGTAAGGGCTCGCGCCGCGGTTCGGTGGCGCCTCAGACGAATCGACCAAGTTAACGTTGGCGGACACGGGCGGATTGTGCTCGACTAAATGAACTTTCAACATTTCTAACAGTGGCGCGTTGGAATAAGTAAATCGGACGTGCAGTGCGTCGCTGTTATTAACGTGGCGATAAGGTAGGTAAGACGGATGATTCCACACATCGTATTGGCTAAACGGGATTTGTTTGCCTTCCACGATCGTCATCCCTTGCCCGCGAATGCAAAAATTTACTTGGGTCGAATTGTGCCGAATAGGCACCGTCTCTTCGCCCGCAAGCAATACTTCCATGGTTAAACGAACCCCGGGATTCAGGCCTGGTGTTTGCGGGTTTGCGCTGGGGTGCACGAACTGCACTTGCCGCCGTCCGTTATCAGGTCGCGGAAGGTCTGCTAGCCGCTCTATTTCGCTGTCGATCGTTTCTCGCGTGATGAGCACAGGTGGCCACTCAAGCGCAGGGTTTGTGAGCTCGGGAGCCGTGCCTTTGCTGCCACTTTGATCGATAACAAGTGCCGTCGTTTCCGCCATGATCTAGTTTCTCCGGTATCGTTGCCGTTCCGTCTGCCTTAGCGAATCGCCGTCTTGTTTACGCGAACGTCTAGCGTCCTTTTTGCCAGCGCGATCCTTCCACTTGTGGCCCCATTGAGACTTCCTCAAGGGCTAAAAATACTTTGCTTCCTAAGTAAAATACCATATGCTCGACACGCATGGAAACACCAAATTTCGCACGTATTTGTAGATGAATGACATTGCGCAAACCTCGAATCGATCGTGGCCGCGGGATGATCTGGGCCGCATTCCGTATTGGATTTATACGGATCAAGAAATATTCGACAAGGAAATGGAGCGGATATTCTGTGGTCAAGGTTGGGCTTATGTGGGTCTGGCTGTTGAGCTACCTGAGTCAGGTGCTTACTTAACAACTTTCATTGGAAATCAGTCTGTGGTGATTTGCCGTAACCGCGATGGTGAACTTCGCGGCTTTGTAAATCGCTGTGCCCATCGAGGTGTCAAGTTGTGCCGCCAAAAAACCGGCAAGACGAATCGATTTACATGTCCTTATCATCAGTGGACTTATGATCTGAACGGCGACCTGAAAGGTGTGCCTTTCATGGCCGGAGTGAATGGCAACGGTGGAATGCCGGATGATTTTTCGCTCGACGATCACGGTTTGGAACGCCTTCACGTCATCGAGCACAACGGCGTAATTTTCGCATCTTTTCACGCCGATACGCCGGATTTCGCGAGTTATTTAGGCGACTCGAATCTTCACTACTTTGAAAGGGTTTTCGATGGCCGCGAGCTACGCTTACTGGGTCATTCGCGGCAGCTTATTCAGGGTAACTGGAAGCTGATGTTTGAGAATATTAAAGATCCCTATCACGCCTCGTTATTACATGTTTTCTTAGTGACATTCGGGCTGTTTCGTGCGGATCAAGAAGCTCAAGTCAAAATGGATGACACCGGCCGACATGGCTTATTGATCTCACGCAAAGGCGCGCAACAGGCCACCGAAGCGACCAAAGACATAGCAAACCTCCGCGAAGATTTTAAGCTCAAAGATCCCCGATTGCTCGATCCGGTAAAGGAGTTCAAGGACACAGCAACCGTTGTTATGCAAACGCTGTGGCCAAATCTGATCATTCAGCAGCAATCAAACACGATCGCGATGCGCCAGATTCAACCGCGTAATCCATCTTCCTTTATTCTCGATTGGACATTCTTTGCGTACGCGGACGACGATGAGGAGATGATTACGCGACGCCTACGCCAAGCGAATTTGATGAGCGCCTCTGGTCTCGTGTCCTGCGATGATAGTGAAGTCATCAAACTCGCCCAGGACGGCATCGCAGGTGCTATTAATGAACATGCGCTGCTTGAGATGGGCGGTCGCGATAGCGCGGATACCGAGCACATGGTTACTGAAACGGCGATCCGGGGCTTCTATAAACACTATCGTGAGGTGATGGGTCTTTAGTATGTCAGTCAGTCTCGAAGCTGCTCAGCTGTTCTACGAATTCCACAACTTATACGCGCGTTACGCGGAGGCTCTCGACGACGGCCCGCTGGAATTGTGGCCGACGTTCTTTACTGATCAATGCATGTACCAAATTATTCCACGAGACAATTTCGATCGTCATCTCCCAATCGCAATTATGCGCTGTGAAAGTCGCGCAATGATTGAAGACCGCGTTAGCGCGGTCAACGAAACGATGATGTTTGAACCGCGTTATTTGCGGCATCACACGACGGATTTGCGCATTTGCGAAGCGACTGAGTCGACCGCCGTCGTTAAAGCTAATTTTTCAGTCGTGGAAGTATTGCCCGACGAGTTGCCGCGCATTCTTATGACGGGACGTTACCTCGATCGACTCGCCCGTGAACCCGCAGGTGAATGGTTATTCAGCGAGAAACTCTGTGTGTTCGATTCGGTGCTAGTGCCAAACTCAATTGTCTACCCCGTTTAGAATGGTCCCGGATGAGAAATCTGCCGTTCGTCGGGGCACGGAGCTCGCCGACGATGCGCACGATTTCCCACTGCAAGATAGCATCGGCGCTCTCATACGATTTACCCACAGAGGATTCGCCGATGACCTGCAGGCCCATTTACATAAGCACCTCGTCAATGTCGGGATGTGGTATTTCCTTCGCGCATTGTGGGAACACGACGGCTTAACGCAACGGGAGTTGAGCCGGGCTATCGGCGTTAGCGAACCAACGACGGTGCAACAACTCCGGAAGATGGAAGCCGAAGGCCTGATCGAGCGATGCCGTTCTAGCGATGATCGCCGTAAGACGCATATCCACTTGACGAAAAAGGCGCGCGCGTTGCGTCGGAAACTCATTCCTTACGCGCGCGAAGTAAACGATGCTGCGTTGGAGAATATTTCATCCGCTGAGATTGAGCGTCTGCGCGCTACGTTGGAGAAAATTCGTACTAATCTCAGGCATCGCGAAGTTGCGCGAGTTGCCGTACCTTCTTCGGTAGCGAAGGCTGCGAGTCGCAGCGCCAAGGCACAGTAGCCAGAGATAGTGATGTCAAATTAAGCCATGTTGCACTCGGTCATTTGTGATGAGCGATGACCTATTTTCATTGATAGCCGGTTTCACCGAATGTTTGTTTGGATCTTAGCGCAAACGTCCGGTCGAGGTAGCTCGCGACCCTCAGGCTTTCGAGCCACATTAATTTCGCTAGTATGTTTGTTCTGGGTCTATGCTGAAGCGGCCGAGGCCGAGGAGTTCCGGCTTTTGTCCAGCTGGTCTCCGGCGTATGTGGGTCACGCCGAGATCGCGAAGCGCTTCGTAAGCCAACTGGAACGCCGCGAGGACGTCGACATCACGATCCGAATCATTGGGCCTGAAGCCATTCCCCCGTTCGAACAACTACAACCCGCGGCTGCTGGCCTGGTGGATTTATTGTTCACTCACGGTGCCTACCATGTTGGGGAAACGGGTATTGGCGTTGCGCTTGACGGCGTCGCAGCCGATACGGCTATTCGGCGCAGCAGCGGCTTGTGGACGATGGTCGACGAGCACTACCGCAACTATGGTTTGAAATTACTTGCCTTGCCGACGTCAGCGCGCGGCTATCACATGCTGCTCAATGATCCGATAACGGCACAATGCGATTTGGACGGCCGCAAGATCCGGGGATCCCCAGTCTACCAGGGCGTGATTCGATCCTTGGCCGGAACCTTAGTCGTACTACCTGCTGGCGAAGTGTATGCGGCATTGGAGAAGCACGTCATCGACGGCACGGCGTGGCCCGCGGCCGGCTCACTACCGTTCAAGTGGTATGAAGTGAGCAAGTATTATTTGCGGCCGACGTTTGGCACCACCACGCATCTAATGTTAATGAACCTAAAGCGTTTCGATCGCCTGGATTCAGCGCATCGACACGCGTTACTAGCGGAAGGGGAGCGCCTAGAAAGAGATGTTCTCGAACGCTTCGACGAGCTTGTTACGATCGAATCTTCAGAATTCGAGCGTCATGGATTAGTTCGCACGCGACTCTGTGACGAACCGCTTCAGCAACTCGCGCGTTCGTGGGCGGACGGCGTTTGGAATTTAGCACTGAACAAGAACCACGATGCCGCAGAACGATTAAGAGCGCTGGCTAGAATCGCCGGTCTTGCACAGTAGACAATCGATATGTCTTCGCCGAATGCTCCGCTAGCCTGGTTTCAAAGAATGACGAATACGTTGACGCAGTGGGGAGTGATAGTGTCCGGCAGTGCCTTGGGGTTGATCGTATTCGCCTATATTTACGAAGTCATTTCGCGATATTTCTTCGACCGACCCACGTTATGGGCGAGTGATGCTGTTGCGTTTTTGCTCTGCTTGTCGACTTTCTTAATCCTGCCTTGTGTCAGTCAAACTCACGGCCACGTGAAAATTCCGTTACTCGAAGAAAGGCTTTCTGGTGCACGTGCCGCTCAGCTGCGTAGACTCCTCGCGCTGATTAGTTTCATCGTTTGCGTCGCCGTGGCGGTAATTAGCGGATTAGAAAATGTTCGGCAGTTCGTCGACAGCATTACGACCGTATCGGTTTATCCGTTACCGAAATGGATCTTGTCCTCGGCGATGACTTATGGATTTGGGCTCTCGGCCATGCACTTTTTATTAGAGGCTCTCAGCCCCCCGAGCGCTCTGCAACGCTCGGCCGGAGGATTCAGTTGAGCGGCGTCGCTCTGATTGTCGTGTCGATCGTCGTGCTGCTCTGCCTGTTCGCCTTAGGCGTGCCCGTGCTCATTGCGTTTTTGCTCTGCGACTTGACAGGGCTTTTTCTTATCACGGGCAGTGCCGGAGTCGGCATGTTCGCCAACAGCATGTTTAATACCGGCACGACGGCGGCCCTAGTCACTATTCCGTTGTTCCTTTTAGTCGGGGAGATTCTATCCCGAGGCTCCGCCATTGAAGTGATGTTCAGTTCCGTTGACACCATTATTGGCAAGATTCGCGGTCGGCAATATGTGCTCACGATCGTGCTTGCCACAATCTTCGGGGCTTTGTCTGGTACGGCGATGGGCGTTGCTGCAATGCTGGGGCGATCTGTTTTGCCTGGAATGCTAAGCCGCCGTTACGATCTGCGCTTGTCGAGCGGGGCGATTATGGCTGGTGCGAGCCTTGCACCGATCATTCCTCCCAGTGTTCTGGTGATCGTTATCGGAACCTTAGCAGGTGTGTCCATTTCGAATTTGATGGTCGCCGGCATCTTGCCCGGGTTGGTTCTGGCGTCGCTGTTTCTCGGTTACATTTTGATTCGCGTCCATCTTAATCCGACATTGGCGCCAACCGACATACAACCCTCAGATTCGGAAACGAAATCGACCAGCGTTGTTGGTGCATTCATTCGTGTATTGCCAGTCGGCATCGTCATCTTGTCAATCATGGGGCTAATTGTGCTCGGCATCGCGACGCCGTCCGAAGCAGCAGCCACCGGTGTCGTCGGCTCAATTATCACTGTTGCGCTATACCGTGGACTCAGCGTGCAAATGCTGCGCGACTCGTTTCATTCGGCCGCCTACACGTCCGCCATGATTCTGGTCATCATGGTCGCATCGAAAATTTTCAGCCAACTGCTCGCATTCACAGGCGCGACTGCTGAGATAACCCAAGCAATTGCGGGGCTAGGACTCCCGCCGGCCTCGATGCTGGTTTTAATGCTGGCACTACCGTTCGTGCTCTGCATGTTTATTGATCAGATCGCGTTGATGATGGTGATCATTCCAATCTATCGACCGATCATTACGCAGCTGGGTTTTGACCCACTATGGTTTTGGCTTTTGTTTTTGATCAACGTCACAGTCGGCGGCATGACACCACCATTCGGTTACACGATTTTCGCCCTAAAAGGCGCGGCACAGAACATCCCATTAACGGAGCTTTTTCGGGCAGCGTGGCCCTTTGTCGCTCTGTTTGTTCTCGCCATCGTGTTGTTTGCTTGCGTGCCTAGCATCGTCACGACTTTGCCTCGCGCATTACTATAGAGGGCGGCAACGATCGGATGATGAGCGCTCGCCAGAGGCTCTCCGAAGATCCGTACCTAACGGTCGATTTTCCTGAGCCGACGGCGGCCCGGTCAGCTGGAAACGAACCGAACCGTAGATGAATTCAAAATTCGCCCCGAAATCATTGAAGCGCTTGATCTCAGTCGTAAGGTCGACCGCGCCAAGCCTTACGCGTGTAGCCGTTGAACAATTGAGTTGAACAGAAGAACACCGAAAGAAATGGTGCCGGGAGCGAGAATCGAACTCGCACATGGTTACCCATACCAGATTTTGAGTCTGGCGCGTCTACCAGTTCCGCCACCCCGGCAGCGGTTCTTTGCTGTGTTGGCCCGATGGATTGAATGTCCAAGAAGTGAGCGAGCAGCGTTAATGCGCCGCAAGTATAGATAACGTTTCGGCGAAAAACTACCAACCGAAATAACTGGCGAAATTCGGTGCTACTGAGCACCCGCAAGTGAGTCCCATTTTGTTACCATGCGCGCGTGCAGCGCGACCTATTTAATTTTCACTTACCCCCCGAACTTATCGCGCAAGCGGCGCCAGCGAACCGTCGCGATTCTCGTCTGCTGACTCTAGAGGGTAATTCCGGGATCGTTCGGGACGGTCAATTTACGGATGTTCTAAGCTTGGCCGAGCCAGGTGATCTACTCGTCTTCAACGACACGCGTGTCATCCCCGCGCGTTTGTTTGGCTCGAAACAAACCGGTGGTCACATAGAGATACTCGTCGAACGGATAGTCAGTGAACGCGAAGTCTTGGCCCACGTTAAAGCCAGTAAAACGCCCAAAACGGGTTCGCTACTGAACGTCGATGGGGGGTATCAATTTCGCGTCATGGGTCGCGAGCGTGAATTTTATCGGCTCGCCAACGAGTCGGCGCAATCCGTGTCAGCAATATTGGCAGACGTCGGCCATATTCCCTTGCCGCCGTATATCCAGCGCCAAGACAGTGATCTCGATGCGGAACGCTACCAGACGGTCTACGCTAAACGACCGGGCGCGGTTGCTGCACCAACCGCTGGATTGCATTTTGATCAAGCCATGCTGGCGCAACTCGAGCAACATGGAATGGGCATTGGCTTCGTCACGTTGCATGTCGGCGCCGGCACGTTTCAGCCGCTGCGCAGCGAATCAATTGAACAACACCAGATGCACAGCGAAAGGTTTGAGGTCTCGGAGACGCTTTGCGATCAGGTGCAATCTACGAAAGCGGCGGGCAAGCGTGTGATCGCGGTGGGCACCACGTGCGTGCGCGCACTGGAATCTGCTGCCACACCGGACGGTGTGCGTGCGCAACTCGGCGAGACGGATATTTTTATTTATCCTGGCTACGAATTTCAGATTGTTGATGCGATGCTAACCAATTTTCATCTACCCGAATCGACATTGTTAGTATTGATCTCAGCATTTGCTGGGCGCGAAAATGTGATGCGTGCCTACGAACACGCCATTCGTGAGCGCTACCGCTTTTTTAGCTATGGCGATGCGATGTGGATCACGCGCAATACACGCTTGGTTTAGCCACTACTGGCTACCTCAAGCGTCGATGGCTAAGGTAATATCAAAGAGAAGAATCTGCGCATGCAATTTGAGTGTCACAATCGCGATGGCCCGGCGCGAGCCGGCGTGTTGAGTTTTGAACGCGGGCGCATACAGACCCCCGTCTTTATGCCCGTCGGTACTTATGGCACGGTCAAAGCGATGTCGCCGGAAGAATTGGTCGAACTGGGTGCCGAAGTCGTGCTCGGCAACACCTATCATTTGATGATGCGCCCTGGCACCCAGGTCATCGAGCGGCACGGTGGCTTGCATCAATTTATGCACTGGGACCGTCCGATCCTCACGGATTCGGGCGGGTTTCAGGTATTTAGCCTGGGGGAATTGCGTACGATCTCGGAAGAGGGAGTCACTTTCCGCTCGCCCCACAATGGCGACAAGATCTTTTTATCACCGGAAATATCCATGTCGGTTCAGGCTGCGCTAGGTTCGGATATCGTGATGATTTTCGACGAGTGCACACCGTTCCCGGCAACCCACGATGAAGCGCGCGTATCGATGGAACTGTCGCTGCGCTGGGCCGCGCGCAGTAAAGCTGCCCATATCGGCAATCCGAGCGCACTGTTTGGCATCGTCCAAGGAGGAATGTTCGCCGATCTGCGGCGTCGCTCGCTCAATGGATTAATTGAGATCGGATTCGACGGCTACGCAATCGGTGGCCTATCCGTCGGCGAACCAAAGGACGAAATGTATCGCGTCTGCGCAGAGATTGCCGGGCAATTGCCGGAAGATAAGCCGCGCTACCTGATGGGCGTCGGGACGCCGGAAGATCTACTCGAAGCGGTGGGGCGCGGTATCGATATGTTCGACTGCGTCTTGCCAACTCGAAATGCGCGTAACGGGCACTTATTTACCTCAGCTGGAGTGGTAAAAATCCGTAACGGCATCCATCGCGAGGCGATTGAGCCCCTAGACCCGAGGTGTGATTGCTATACGTGTCGACATTACACTCGAGCCTATCTGCACCATCTCGCGAGAACCAATGAAATACTCGGTGCGCGTCTCAACACCGTCCACAATTTATCCTTCTATACCAACTTGATGGGCCAAGCCCGAACGGCAATCGTCGAAAACCGCTTCGGGGAGTTTGTCGCGGCCTTCTACGCCACTCGCGACGCCGATTGATCGCGACTATGTCGTGGTTGGCTGATGTTTTGGACCCTCGAGTACGCTCGTTTGCGAGGCGTTCGAGGCGAAGCACCTAATCGGCAGCGCAGATACACGAATTCCAGCCCCGATTCACCCGTTGCTGTGTCATAATGCGCGGCGAATTCCACAGGACAGAACATGAACTTTTTTATCGCAGATGCATACGCCCAAGGCGCTTCGGCGGGTCAAGAACCTGGTATGTCCGGATTTCTGATCATGCTCATTCCCATAGTCGTTCTATGGTTTTTAATGATACGTCCGCAGATGAAACGCCAAAAAGAGCACACAAAAATGGTCGGAGCCTTGGCAAAAGGTGACGAAGCCGTAACCACAGGTGGGATCTTAGGACGCATCACGGAAGTCGGCGATAGTTTTGTGAAACTGGAAATTGCCAAGAGCATTGAAGTTAAAGTTCAACGGCAAGCGATCGCGACCGTAATGCCGAAAGGAACCATTAAAGAATCTTAGTCGCTTAGGCGACGGCTCGGAAATTCATTTATGAATCAGTATCCCCTTTGGCGTTACATCATGATCGCCATGGTCATCGGCATTGGCGCAATCTATGCCGCGCCGAATTTATTCGGTACCGATCCTTCGTTGCAGATTTCTGCGCGGCGTTCGGCGCCTATTGACGAGGAGTTGCTCACCAACGTCGTCGCTTCGCTAGATGCCGGTGGGGTAAGTGCGGCGCGCACTGAATTGACCGGGAATCGTGTGTTACTGCGTTTCGCCAGCGATGCCGATCGGACAAAGGCTACCGAGATTCTTGCGGCTCAGCTCGACACGAAACAATACGTCGCGGCGTTGAAATTGGCCCCGCGCACGCCAAGTTGGTTGTTGACACTCGGTGGTAAGCCTATGTACATGGGGCTTGATCTGCGCGGTGGCGTTCATTTCTTGATGCAAGTTGACGTCGATGCGGTAAGTAAGCAAAGCGACGAACGCTTTGAGTCGGAGCTACGCTCGGCGCTGCGCGAAGAGAAACTGCGATACCGGAGCATCTCGGCCACAGCAACAGGCGGTGTCACAACAACCTTTCTTAGTGAGGATGTTAAAAACTCAGCAGTCAGTTTCGTGCGTGATGAATTTCCAGACTTGATCATCACGGATCAAAGTACCGCGAATGATTTTGTCGTCCTCCTAAAACCGAGCGAGGAATATCTTTCGGAAGCGCGTAAAACCGCGTTGAAGCAAAACTTGACGACTTTGCGCAATCGGGTGAACGAACTCGGGGTTGCGGAGCCGGTAATTCAACAACAAGGTCAGAGCCGCATCGTCGTTCAATTACCGGGTGTAGAGGATCCGGTAGAGGCTAAAAAGCTGCTCGGCGCGACGGCTACGTTGGAATTTCGATTGGTCGACACGACAGGTGATGTCGACGCTGCCGTTGCGGGACGAGTCCCGGTGAGCTCCAAGGTGTATTTTGAGCGAAACGGGCAACCTGTACTGCTCAGCAAGCGGGTGATGCTCACTGGCGAGTACATTATTGATGCGGCGTCAGGTATTGAAGCCAACTCTGGATCGCCGGCCGTATTTATTACTTTGGACGGCAAAGGTGCAAAAATATTTAGCCGGGCGACCCGCGAGCAGATCGGCAAGCCGATGGCGGTTGTCTACATAGAACAGCAAGATGGTCGTCCAGTCGCAGAAGTGATTAGTGTCGCGACGATCCAAGACGAACTGGGCAAACGATTTCAAATTACGGGCCTAGATTCCACCGAAGAAGCGCGCACTCTGGCACTCTTGCTTAGAGCAGGCGCATTGGCCGTTCCTATCGAAATAGTCGAGGAGCGCACAGTTGGTCCAAGCTTGGGACAAGAAAATATCGATCGTGGCCTGCAGTCTGTTCTCATCGGGCTCGCGTTGGTCCTCGTGTTTATGGCGGTGTACTACAAAGTTTTCGGGCTCATTGCCGACGTTGCGCTCGCGTTAAATATCGTTTTAATCGTCGCATTGCTGTCGATGCTGCAAGCGACCTTAACCTTGCCAGGGATCGCGGGCATTGTGCTCACCGTTGGGATGGCGGTAGACGCCAACGTACTAATTTTTGAACGTATTCGCGAAGAACTCCGAAACGGGAATTCACCGCAAGCGAGTATCCAAGCAGGCTACGAAAAAGCGCTCTCGACTATCGCGGACGCTAACATCACCACACTAATCGCGGCGATTGTGTTATTCAATTTCGGTACCGGTCCTATCAAGGGCTTTGCCGTTACGCTATCGCTTGGCATCATCACATCCATGTTCACGGCGATAATTGGCACACGCGCATTGGTGAATTTGATATACGGGAATCGTCGCTTAGCAAAACTGACGATCTGATTTTCGACAGGACTTCGGGTTAGAAATTAATGGCAAACACAACCGACAGAATCGATTTTCTAGGGCGCCGACACATCGCTTACGTTTTTTCTGCGTGTCTTTTGGCGGCCGCCGCGTTTGGAATAATTACCAAAGGTCTAAATCTAGGTATTGATTTCACCGGGGGGACACTTGTCGAAATCGGTTATTCCGAGCCCGCCGACCTCGATACTATTCGCGCTGCTCTAGCCAGCTCCGAATTCGGTGAGGCCGTCGTGCAAAGCTTTGGGACGCCTCGCGACGTCTTAATCCGCTTACCGCAGACCGAAGCGGCAGGCGACGCCGACGTCAGCACACGAGTCTTGAGCGTCTTGCCGGGAGCGGAGGTACGACGTATCGAATTTGTCGGGCCGCAGGTCGGCGAGGAACTTACCGAGGATGGCGCCCTTGCCATGCTCTACGCGTTAGGTGGAATTCTGGTTTACGTGATGATCCGCTTCACCTGGAAATTCGCGGCAGGCGCGATCGTCGCTCTTGTACACGACGTAGCCGTTGTGGTCGGGTTTTTTGCCCTCAGCGGACTCGAATTTGATCTACCAGTTATGGCCGCCATTCTCGCCGTCATTGGTTATTCTCTGAATGACACAATCGTCGTGTTCGATAGAATCCGAGAAAATTTCCAGAAAATGCGCAAGAAGGCTTCGATAGAGATTTTCAACACCTCGTTGAACCAAACACTATCGCGGACGTTGGTCACATCGTTAACGACCTTGCTCGTGCTCGTTGCATTATTCTTCCTCGGGGGAGAATTGATTCATGCATTTGCAACGGCGCTAATTGTCGGAGTTCTTGTGGGAACCTATTCATCAATTTATGTTGCAAGCACGACGGCTTTGACCTTGGGGGTCGAGAAAGCCGACTTGATGCCTGTTGCGCGAGAAGGGGCGGAAGCCGAGACGGGTCCTTAGACCTAAAGCACGCACCCGAAATAAGGATTCATCCAGACTCTTCCGATCGCACGATACTGAAAATCGCGCATGGGTCGGATACGCACAATGGACAAATTGGATCCGATAATCCGCCACGACTACCGACGCGCCGCCGACGCGCTCACTACGTGTCCGAATGAACCTTTCGAGTTAGAGGCTTAGCGGTGCAAATCGTCGCCGATCGAGAAATCCCGGAAGCCGCTGCGGCGTTCGCCCAGTTCGGCGACGTTAAGTTGGTCGTCGGACGGGATCTAACCCGCGAACAGCTTGGCGACGCCGACGTTCTAGTCGTTCGTTCCGTTACCAAAATTAATGCAGGACTCCTTGATGGGTCCAACGTCCGGCTGGTGGGAACCGCAACGTCCGGTACGGATCATCTAGACGAGCAGTATCTGCTCGACCGCGGTATCCAACAATTTGACGCCGCAGGATGCAACGCGCGGGCGGTTGCCGAATACGTTCTAGCGTGTCTAATTTTGCACGATCGGAACTTGTCTCGCGGTTTCGAGCAGCTTCAAGTTGGCATCGTCGGATTTGGTCACGTTGGTAAAATGGTCTATGGCTTGCTGAGCGTGCTGGGCATCCGGTGTGTCGCGAACGACCCGCTACTCGCTAACGACGCAACTGAGCCGGTGCTGGTTAGTCTCGGCGAAGTTTTGGCAAGCGATGTTGTAACGCTTCATGTTCCCTACACTGAAACGGGCCCGCGTCCGACCCGCAAATTACTCGGCATTGAGGAACTAGCGGAATTGAAGTCCGATGCGCTACTCATCAACGCAGCGCGCGGCGGCGTAGTGGATGAAGCTGCCCTAATGAAGTGGAAGATGCGGAACAAAAACGCCGCCATTGCTATTGATTGCTGGCGGGGCGAGCCGCGAATCGATCTAGAACTACTGCGCTTGGCGAATTTTGCCTCGCCGCATATTGCTGGTTACACGGCCGAGGCGCGGCTGCGGGCGACGAGCGTGCTCGTTGAAAAACTGGCCACCAAACTTGGTGTTGCGCGGCAGTGGTCTGCACCTGTTGCCAGGCCCTTCGAATTGAATGTTAATGACGAAATACTGCCTCTCGCAGTCATCGGCGAAGCGGTCCTACATTGCTGCGATCCGACTACGTCAACCGATGATCTCCGTCGGACTATCGGATTACCGGTTTTGCAACGCGGCGTCGCATTCGACGAATTGCGGCGCCGAGCTGTCGGGCGACGTGAGTTTTCTGCGTACTCGATTGCCAGCGCTTCTTTGCGACCGGATAGTGCGAATGTTCTTCGTGCGCTCGGATTCAATATCACACACTTAGGATCGTAGAATGACAAGTAAACCGATCGGTACGCCAGGAACGCCGGGGGCATTGAGAGTCATGCTCTTGGGTTCGGGTGAATTGGGTAAAGAAGTGGCAATCGAGGCGTTACGTTATGGCCTCGAGGTTTTCGCAATCGATCGCTACCCGAACGCGCCTGCCATGCAGGTCGCACAGCATGCTGAAGTAATCGACATGCTAGACGGTGATGCGCTTGAGACACTCGTCGAAAGAATCCAACCCGATTTCATCGTCCCTGAAGTTGAGGCAATTGCCACCGCAACGCTGCTGGAACTCGAGGGCCGCGGCTACCACGTTGTGCCAACGGCGCGGGCCGCAAGATTGACCATGGACCGCGAGGGCATCCGGCGACTAGCGGCAGAGGAATTGCAGCTTCCCACGACGCCGTATAAATTCGCGTTTAGCGAGCGAGAGTGCTGGGCCGCGATCGAGGCGATTGGCATACCTTGTGTTGTTAAGCCGGTCATGAGTTCGTCTGGTAAAGGCCAGGTTGTCGTGAAAGAAGCAGGTCAGGCAGAGGATGCATGGGGACACGCAATCGCCGGCGGACGTGGCTCATCTGCGGCCGTCATCGTCGAGGGGTTCATCGATTTCGATTACGAGATCACGTTGCTGACGGTACGCCATAGCGCCGGTACGACTTTCTGCGCACCTATCGGGCACCTGCAAGTCGATGGAGATTATCGCGAGTCATGGCAACCTCAAGCAATGCCAATGGCTGCCTTGGCAAAGGCGCAAGATATCGCGGGTGCGATAACGGCATCGCTAGGTGGGCATGGCGTATTTGGTGTCGAGCTATTTGTTAGAGGCGATTCGGTCTATTTCAACGAAGTGTCACCTCGCCCTCATGATACTGGGATGGTCACGTTAATATCTCAGGAACTTTCAGAATTCGCGCTGCATGTTCGCGCGATTCTTGGTTTTCCCATCCCTAACGTGATTCCTACCGTGCCAAGTGCTTCAATCGCCCTAATAGGGACTGGGACGGGAAGTCAGATAAGTTATCTCGGCGTAGCCGATGCGCTACAGGAACTTGGCACTGAAGTGCGCATATTCGGCAAACCCGAGGTCAGTGGTCATCGTCGGCTCGGCGTTATGTTAGCGCGTGCGGACTCCGTATCTGCGGCTCGACAAATGGGAAGAACGTGCGCGGCAAAAATAACCATTGAAGTGAATTAACTAAATTGCGCAATTTGCGCGCTAAACACAACGAGGAGTAAAAAAACACATGAGGATGCTGCACACCATGATCCGTGTTCGTGATCTTGAATCGTCGATTCATTTTTACTGCGAAATTCTCGGCATGAAATTGCTGCGTAAACATGACTTCCCTGAAGGGAAATTTACGCTAGCCTTTGTTGGCTTCGCCGACGAGAAAGATTCAACAGTCCTCGAACTAACGTACAACTGGGAAGTCACAGAATATGAGCATGGCAACGCTTACGGCCATATTGCCATCAGCGTTGATGATGTTTACGCAGCATGCACGCGCATTCGCGCCATGGGCGGCAATGTCGTTCGTGACGCTGGACCAATGAAAGGCGGGAATACGGTTCTTGCTTTCGTGGAAGACCCTGATGGTTACAAGGTCGAATTGTTAGCCGATCGGCACTAAAAATCGTCCGGTACTTGCCGGACAATAGTGTACGAGTGTGCTAGATTACGGCGGCGGGATTCAGACATTGTTGAGTCAGTAATGCGGGGTCGCGAACGTACCTAGTCGCTGCGATTGTGCGGTGTTGGCTAACTCTTAAATAAACGTATCGTGGTGGAGGTCGGCAGTATGAAAAAGGTCTGGTTGTGGGTATTGATACCATTGGCGCTTGTGCTTCCCGTGAGCGTTGTAATTGCTGCCGAGGCGCCGACGGATATTGTTCGAAATACCACAGATCAAGTGATTACCCGGATCCAAAACGACCGCGACGAATTACGCCAGGATCCGGCCAAAATGTTTGCCTTGGTTTCGGAACTTATCTTTCCTCGGTTCGACTTCCCGATCATGGGACAATGGGTTCTTGGAACGCACTGGAAGGGCGCTGATGAGCCGTCGCGTCAATTATTTATCGACCAATTCCGCAAGCTGTTGGTGCGCACATACGCGACTGCGTTGTTGGAATTTTCTGACGAGGCGATCACCTATCCGAATAAAGAAGCAACGATAAAAGGTCGCACTGCAGTTGTACGCCAAGAGATAGAGCAGGCCGGTAGCACCCCGATCGAGTTAGGCTACCGACTGCATGATGCCAGCGGTGAGTGGAAAGTTATCGACGTATCCGTTGATGGTGTCAGCCTGGTGAAGACCTATCGCGCGTCGTTTTCATCCATGATTAACGCCAGCGGGCTGGCGAGTCTTATCGAGACTCTTGACGCAAAAAACAAAGAAATTAGCCAATAGCGAATATCAACGAACAGATCTTTTCGGCCGTTCTAGACGCCGGATGAAGGCCGCCACCCGGTTCCCTTAATGCCCGAACTTTCCCCTCGGGCGTTGTGTTATTCCGACAAATCACGGTTAGCCCGAGGCCATGGGAAAGGTTTCGCGTCGGCTAGCGCGGCTCGGAGATATTAATGACCCCGAACGAAATAAAATCGATGATTGAAGCCGGAATTCCTGACTCAATTGCACACGTTGACGGCGACGACGGCGTGCACTTTGCGGCCCAAGTGATCAGCGACAGCTTTGCGGATTGTCCGATGATTAAGCAACATAAAATGGTTTACGCAGCGCTTGGTGACAGCATGGAAAGCGCCATCCATGCCTTGTCAATTCAAACTTACACGGCCGCACAATGGGAGAAAGTTCGCAACCAACAGCCACGGTAGCGGCGCAGAAATTAGTGGACAAATTAATCATTACTGGCGGCGCGCAGCTGTCTGGAGAAATCCGCATATCGGGCGCGAAAAACGCCGCTTTGCCGATACTTGCAGCGACCTTACTCGCAGACACCCCTGTTACTGTGCGCAACGTCCCGCACTTGCACGACATCACGACCACCATGGAACTCCTGGGTGGGATGGGACTGCAGCTTACCGTCGACGAAAAAATGAATATCGAAGTCGATAGTTCGACGATCAGCGAGTTTTTCGCGCCCTACGATCTCGTCAAAACCATGCGCGCCTCGATATTAGTTTTAGGTCCTTTGCTGACGCGGTTCGGGCGTGCGGATGTCTCGTTGCCTGGCGGTTGTGCAATCGGATCGCGACCGGTGAACCTGCACTTGCAGGGCTTAGCTGCAATGGGCGCTGAGATCAGCGTTGAAGGCGGTTATATCCGTGCGACCGCAAACCGACTCAAAGGGGTCGAGCTGGTGATGGACTTAGTCACGGTAACAGGAACCGAAAATCTGATGATGGCCGCAACGATGGCCGAGGGCGTGACAATAATCCGTAATGCCGCGCGGGAACCTGAAGTTGTTGATTTGGCAGATTGCTTGATTAGCATGGGCGCAGTGATCACGGGTGCAGGGACCGATACCATCACGATCGAAGGCGTCCGGTGCTTGAGCGGCACGAATTATCCTATTTTGCCGGATAGAATCGAGACGGGTACTTATTTGGTGGCCGCCGCGATGACAGGTGGCCGCGTTAAACTGAAAGATACCAGACCAGATTTGCTGGAATCGGTGCTGGCAAAGCTTACCGAAGCCGGTGCCCAGATCACAACGGGCCAAGATTGGATCGAAATCGATATGGTTGGGAGAACACTGCGTGCCGTTGATATTCATACTTCGCCGTATCCTGGTTTTCCGACTGACATGCAAGCCCAGTTTACGGCGATGAACTGCGTCGCCGAGGGCACGGGCATCATCACTGAAGCTGTCTTTGAAAATCGGTTTATGCACGTCCTGGAGCTGCAGCGGATGGGTGCGCAGGTGAAGTTAGAAGGCAACACCGCAATCACGACCGGCGTGAAGCAACTAACGAGTGCCCCATTAATGGCAACCGATTTGCGTGCGTCGGCATCGCTGGTGTTGGCGGGATTAGTCGCTGTCGGCGAAACGGTAGTGGACCGGATTTACCACATCGATCGCGGGTACGAAACGATAGAAGAAAAGCTCACAAACTTAGGCGCGAGTATTCGGCGCGTGCCGTCGTAGATTCAGGGTATCCCGTGGCTAGTACTTTCGTTGAGTCAGATGGTTTGGTGATTGCCGTTTCAAAAGGGCGAATTCTGCACGAGGCGTTGCCGCTGCTGGCCGCTGCCGGCATCGAGCCGCTCGAGGACCCTGATGTATCGCGAAAGCTGATTCTCGAAACAACTAAGCCAAACATTAAGCTCGTGATCATACGCGCCGCCGATGTGCCCACCTTTGTCGAGTACGGCGCCGCTGACGTCGGCATTGCTGGCAAGGACGTCTTGTTGGAGTATGAGGGGAACGGGTACTACGAGCCGCTCGACCTCAAAATTGCTGCATGTCGGCTGATGTTGGCAGGGCGGGGGCCGGTCGATAACAGCTCGCGACGGCTGCGCGTTGCGACGAAATATGCGGCTACGACGCGGCGATATTTCGCGGAAAAAGGGGTGCAAATAGAGATAGTTAAATTGTACGGCTCGATGGAACTGGCGCCGCTGGTTGGCCTTGCCGACTACATCGTCGACCTAGTCGATACGGGCAATACATTAAAGGCCAATGGTTTGGTCGCCATGGAGCACGTGTGCGACGTGACCTCGCGACTCATCGTCAATAAGGCGTCGATGAAAATTAAACACGCCCAAATTACCGGATTAATTGGCAGTTTAGCTGGCGTGGTTGCGTAGATCCGCGTGATGGTTATCGGTCAAGTACCCGTCAGGCGGCTCGACACACAAGCACCCGATTTTTTCGCTCGCTTGGACAAGTTAACGCGATGGGAAGCATCGAAAGATCTGTCCGTGGAATCGACGGTCCGCGACATTATCCGCGCGGTGCGCGAGCGTGGAGATGCTGCATTACTTGAGTTTACGAATAAGTTTGACGAACGGAGCGTCTCGTGTGCGGCGGAGCTTAGGATCGAGAATATCGCGAGCGGCCGAGAACAAATCGACCCGATGCTTGCGCAGGCCTTGGAAGACGCCGCGCAACGGATCAGAACGTTTCATGAGCGACAAATTCAGGAATCTTGGAGCTTCCAAGAACCAGACGGTACGGTACTTGGGCAAGTAGTTCGCCCGTTGGATTCTGTTGGTGTTTACGTACCTGGCGGTAAAGCTGCTTATCCATCATCTGTCTTAATGAACGTAATTCCGGCAAAAGTTGCCGGAGTTGAGCGCATTGTGATGACTGTTCCTGCACCGCACGGTCGTCTGGAACCGGTCGTTCTTGCTGCCGCGGAAATCGCGGGGGTGGATACGATCTACTCGATCGGCGGGGCGCAGGCAATCGCGGCGCTTGCGTACGGCACCCAAACACTTTCCCCGGTAGATAAAATCGTCGGGCCGGGCAATATTTACGTCGCGACTGCTAAATCCTTGCTATTCGGAACCGTAGGGATCGATATGATCGCGGGCCCCTCTGAGATACTCATTGTATGCGACGGTCTAACGAATCCCGACTGGGTTGCCATGGATCTATTCTCACAAGCCGAGCATGATGAAGCGGCGCAAGCGATTTTGATCTGTCCCGACGTTGATTTCCTGGACGCTGTCCAAAAAAGCATCGATCGACTGCTTCCGACCCTAGAGCGGCGGGAGATTATTGCCCAATCATTAAGTAGTCGGGGGGCATTTATAAAGGTTCTCGATCTCGATGAAGCAATCGATTTGGTCAATCGTATAGCGCCGGAACATCTCGAACTTTCCGTCGAGAACCCGCGTGAATACTTGCCCGCAATTCGCCATGCCGGTGCTATCTTCCTCGGCCGCTACACCGCCGAAGCACTCGGTGATTATTGCGCAGGGCCAAACCACGTTCTGCCCACATCTGGAACCGCGCGTTTCTTTTCTCCACTCGGTGTCTACGACTTCCAGAAACGTTCGTCGATTATCGAGTGCAGCCCTGCGGGCGCGGCGCGACTCGCCGATACGGCAACGACCTTAGCGAACGGCGAAGGGCTCACAGCGCACGGCCTCTCGGCAGCCTATCGTCGCAATACTTGAAGATTTACGGGATGTTGTAGTGAATTATCGTTAAACTTTGACTGACGGGCATAAGCGCGGTGGCGAACTAGCGTTCATTCGAAGCCGGTCGCTTTGCGACCTTGATCGCATACATAAATGAATGCCCAAGCCGAGTACCCGTTAACTCCGCGGTAGTTCCAGGGCGTAACTTCGATATCGTTTTAACGGCGTCCTCAGAATTGCGGAGTTAATTGCGATCAATTCGCCACGGGTATTGATCAATGCGCCCCCAGAATTGCCGGGGTTGATCGCGGCGTCGGTTTGAATGAAATTTTCGACGGCGTTGATTCCGACGCGGTTGCGTCCCGTTGCGCTGATAATTCCTTGAGTTACGGTCTGCCCGACGCCGAGCGGGTTGCCAATCGCGAGTACAACGTCGCCAACCTTCGCCAGCACCGAATCACCGATCTCGATGCTGGGTAGGTTTGGTGTACTTAATTCGGAGTACCGCGATATCAGTTTCTGGATCGCTACCGACGATGAGGGCGTCCGCGACCCTGCCGTCTGATAGCGTAACTTGGATCCTGTCAGCATCACGAATGACGTGGTAATTCGTTAGCACCAGACCGGAGGGTTCAACAATTACCCCACTACCGAGGCTTGTTTCGAGTCTTTGTTCAATCGGGGCATCCGGTATTGGGAAGAAATCGCGGAACAATGGGTCGTTCAATAGCGGGTTCCGAACCTTTGCTACGGTGGTCGCAGAATGGACGCTGACGACAGTCGGTGCTGCTCGTTCAACGGCGCGCGCATATGACACCGCTGCTGGTTGTTCTGCAGGTAAAGCCCAACCGTTTGGTCCGAACTCCAATACGAGCCAGGCGACACCAAGCCCTACTAGGGTAAATTCGATGATAAAAAGGACTCTTTTCGTTATTCCATTTGTTACGGATTCTCATTTCGCATTCTCTAGGTGCCGCGCTCGACATATTTGCAGCAAATCTCGCATCTACTACGCACCCATCGGCGGTCCATAGTTAGCGCAAATTTAGTGGTATAATCTCCAGGCTTTCGTACTAGTGTCGATACACTGCAGTACGGTACCGAGTGCTAGTTGGTGGGGTCAACTAGCAAAATTAAGCATTAACACAGCGGCTCTGTTGCATTTGGGAATTCTCTCAAGCGCCAGCTGCCGTTTGAATGACCGGAGTATGGCAACGACATGAGTGACAACGCCGTCG
The DNA here is from genome assembly GCA_047611805.1 of Gammaproteobacteria bacterium. Lineage (GTDB taxonomy): Bacteria > Pseudomonadota > Gammaproteobacteria > UBA11873. Next base: position 65,311 of record JBLFWX010000011.1, on the reverse strand, counting down.
ACGTCGGAAGACGTAGGTTTCTTACAGGTACTACCGCCGTTATTGGCGGATTAGGCGCTGCAACGGCATCCGTACCTTTTATCGCTTCATTCCAACCGAGCGCAAGGGCGAAAGCTATTGGCGCGCCGGTAGAAGTGGATATTAGCAAGTTAGAACTAGGCCAACGGATCACGGCGAAGTGGCGCGGACAACCTGTCTGGATCGTCCGACGGACACCAGGAATGCTGGATGCGCTGAAGGCTGCAAATGACGGCGAGCTGCGTGATCCTTCTTCACAAGATTCGGAGCAGCCAACGTTTGCCGCAAACGCGTGGCGCTCGTCGAAGAAGGAATATCTGATTTTGGTCGGGTTATGCACACATCTCGGTTGTTCTCCGAGTTTCGTACCAGAACCTGGTGGCGAGACGTTGGGCGACAGTTGGGTTGGCGGTTTTTTCTGTCCCTGTCACGGCTCGAAGTTTGATCTAGCGGGTCGCGTATTCAAAGGCGTCCCGGCACCGAAGAATCTGATCGTTCCGCCGCATCGATTCGAAACAGATAGCCTGGTCATCATAGGAGAAAACGAAGGAGGTGCTTCGTGAACGCAGTCGTCAAACAACTGACTGGATTGAGAGATTGGGTTGACGACCGCTTCCCGCTAGTGCAGCTGTGGAACGACCATATGGGTCGGTACTACGCGCCGAAAAATTTCAATTTCTGGTATTACTTCGGCGTCCTATCGGTGGTCGTCCTCGCCATTCAAATCGTCACTGGTATCTGGCTGACGATGAACTACAAACCGGATGCCGAATTAGCGTTTGCGTCCGTTGAATACATTATGCGCGATGTGGAATGGGGCTGGTTGATCCGCTACATGCATTCAACCGGCGCGTCTGCATTTTTCATCGTCATCTACCTGCACATGTTTCGTGCGCTACTGTACGGGTCGTATCAAAAGCCGCGAGAACTGTTATGGGTACTCGGGATGTTCACCTACCTCGCGCTCATGGCCGAAGCATTTCTCGGTTACTTGCTGCCGTGGGGACAAATGTCGTTTTGGGGCGCACAAGTCATCATCTCTCTTTTCGGCGCTATCCCGTTCATTGGTGAGACTTTGTCGCTATGGATACGCGGGGACTTCGTCGTATCAGATATCACCTTGAATCGTTTTTTCTCTTTGCACGTGATTGCCGTGCCTTTGGCTATCGTTGGATTGGTATTCCTGCACATCATCGCCTTGCACGAAGTCGGATCGAATAATCCAGACGGAGTCGAAATCAAGAAGAAGAAGGGCGCAGACGGAATACCTTTAGACGGGATCCCTTTTCATCCCTACTACACAGTGAAAGATTCTGTTGGAGTTATCGTCTTTCTAATCTTCTTCGCGGGTGTCGTATTCTTCGCGCCGGAATTTGGCGGCTGGTTTTTAGAGGCGAATAATTTCGTTCCAGCGAACTCGTTGGTAACGCCAGAGCACATCGTCCCTGTGTGGTACTTCACGCCGTTCTACGCGATCCTGCGTGCGGTCCCAGATAAGCTAATTGGCGTTCTACTAATGGGTGCCGCAACGAATATTTTATTTTTGTTGCCCTGGCTTGATCGCAGTCCGGTAAAGTCGATTCGCTATCGTGGCCCGATATTTAAAACGGCGTTAACGTTATTTGTCATAAGCTTTGTGTCGCTCGGCTACCTAGGGACGCAAAACCCGACTGTTCTAATGACTTGGATGGCACGTGGTTTTTCGGTTATCTATTTTGGCTTTTTCATCCTCATGCCGTTCTACAGCAAGATGGACTCGACGAAGCCAGTGCCGGATAGGGTGACAGACAAATGAGACGAACAATTTATTTCTTAGTTGCAATGCTATGGTCTTGCGCCACGGTTGCCGCTGGTGGACACGGGGTTGTGCTAGAAGCAGCCAACATTGATTTAGCGAACAAAACGTCGCTCCAGCGCGGCGCTCGCTTGTTCGTAAATTATTGCGTAAGTTGCCACTCTGCCTCGTTCATGCGCTACAACCGCATTGCGAAGGATCTGAACCTCTCAGAGGAGGCAGTGCAAACAAATTTGATGTTCACGACCGACAAAATCGGTGACGCGATGGAAGTTGCCATGAGTCCTGCCGACGCTGAAGTCTGGTTTGGGGTTCCGCCACCGGATCTTTCAGTGATTGCGCGCTCTCGTGGTGCAGACTGGTTATATAATTTTCTCCTGGGCTTCTACGTCGACGAATCGAAGCCGACAGGCGTAAACAATCGAATTTTCAAAGACACTGCGATGCCGCACGTACTTTGGGAACTGCAGGGCTTGAAGCGTCCGGTCGCTGCCGGTCACGACGAAGACTCTAGCGGACATGGTGCTGCCGAGGTTCCGCAATTCGAAACGGTAATACCCGGAAAATTAAATGAAGGCGATTATAAACTAGCAGTCCGCGATATCGTCGGATTTCTGGTTTACGTTGGGGAGCCTGCAAAACTCGTACGTTACCGTATCGGTTTTTGGGTGATTACATTCTTGTTGGTTCTACTTGTGCCGGCCTACTTAATGAAGCGCGAATATTGGAAAGATGTCCACTGAAATGACAGGCTTAGCAAATAGACGATCGGTTATGACGTTGTACTCCGATGCAACCGACCCGATCGGGCACGGCGTGCGCATTGTGCTGGCAGAAAAAGATATCAACGTCGAGGTGAACTATGTCGACGCTGAAAATCGACCGGAAGATTTAAACGATCTTAATCCTTATGATTCAGTTTTGACCTTGATTGATCGCGAACTAGTGATCTACGAGGCGCAGATCATGATGGAGTACGTGGACGAGAGGTACCCTCATCCACCATTAATGCCAGTCGATCCGGTGTCGCGAGCGACTAACCGACAATTCCGTTATCGGGTTATCCGCGACCTATATGGTGTGCTTAGTGACCTTTCCGGCGCAAACGAATTTGCGGCGGCAAACGCACGAAAAACGATCAGAGATAACCTGCTCGCCATCGCACCGATATTCTCCCAGCACGCGTATTTCATGTCCGATGAGTATTCACTTGTTGACTGTTGTTTGTCGCCGTTACTGTGGAGGCTTCCGTTCTATGGCGTGAAGTTGCCCGCCCAAGCGAAGCCCCTAGTTAAGTACGCGGAAAAGATTTTCGAGCGCGAAGGTTTCCGCGCGAGCCTGTCTCCATTTGAGCGCGATATCGGCGAATAACCGCGTCGCAAATATCCACCGCCGCACGGATTCACGCGCGATTCGGCTGACGGTCTTTCCTTAAACGCATAAAGGCACCATCGCTTTGCGACTGCATATCGCGAACCGCACATCGGGCTCAACAAATGACGTCAACGAGACCTTACCTAATACGAGCCATATACGAATGGGCTTGTGACAACAGTTTTACACCCCATCTCCTTGTCGACGCGACCGCGAGCGACGTTACTGTGCCAGCTGAATTTGTTAACGATGGCAAGATCATCTTAAACATCGCCCATAGCGCGGTGTCGAACCTTTCGCTAGGCGACGACTTTATTTCGTTCAATGCGCGATTCTCTGGTGTAGCAAGAGAAATCTTCGTACCTACTGATGCGGTGAAAGCGATTTACGCGAGGGAAAACGGTGTTGGGATGGTGCTTCCCGATGATCCGAATGATGTTGGCGCGCAAGACGAACCGGAGGATCCGCCGACCAAAAGGCCGCGCCCAAGTGGGCCGAATCTAAAAGTAATCAAATGATTTACCGCGACGCGCAGAGCTGGGCAGGACGTGTCCGTCGTTAGTTTTTATATTCGAAGAACTTAACAACTTTTTGAACGCCACCTACCTGGCTCGTACCTATCGCGGCGATGTTCGAATTCTCTCTAGTTAAGATTCCCATCAAGTAGACAATCCCACTCTCGGTGACAACTTTCACTTTCGTCGCATCCAAATGGCCTAACGTGAATAATTTAGCCTTTACTTTTGCGGTTAGTACGCTGTCGCCGCTGCGAGAGATGCTCGAGCTAGGCACCGCTAAGGTGATCTCGTCGTGCACGTGGGGCGGATTTTTTCGAGATCCGCGATGGTTGAAATTGCGGCCGCTTTTAACCGTGGTGTCAGCGCCTGACCGGTTACAAGGACAACTTAGTTATAGCTTGTGACGCTGACGTTAGTCTTCTCCTTCACTTCTGCTTTGGTGCGAATCGCGTCCAATGTTTTGAATTCGATTGCCTGATCTTCGACGAACGTGCCGGTCGTTCGCTCGTGGTGTGCAACGACCGCGCTAGTAGCAGCGCTACCTACTAAGATCCCGGCGCAGCCAGACAGTAACGCGACAGCGAGGATCGCTAGAAATAAGTCGACATAGTGGATGCCGCAAACGCGAAAATGTGAATGCCTCAATCTGCTTGCCCCAGCAAATGGTCGTCGACTAAGTCGCAAATGCAATGTATCACCATCAAATGGACTTCTTGAATTCGCGCCGTCGAATTGGACGAAACCCTAACTTCGACGTCGCCGCGCTTTAGCGAATTGGCGGCCTCTCCGCCGTCACGACCGCTTAAGAGTATGACTCTCGCATCCTGCTCATGCGCTGCATCGATCGCGTTGACGATATTGCTAGAGTTCCCGCTCGTAGTAAACGCTAATAGTACGTCGTTAGGTCGACCGAGCGCACGTATCTGCTTGGAAAATATATCAGCAAACTGATAATCGTTTGCGACTGAAGTGATTGTGGATGCGTCAGTGGTCAGCGCGAATGCAGCGAGGCCAGGTCGTTCGCGCTCAAATCTGTTTAGCATTTCAGACGAAAAGTGCTGAGCGTCGGCAGCAGAGCCACCATTCCCGCAAGTCATGACTTTGCCGTTGTCCATTAGGCACGCGAGGATGGACTCCGCCGCTTCGACAATACTCGGGCTCAGGCTAATCGATGCCTCGGATTTAACGGCAATGCTGTCACTGAATATTGTTCTTACTCGGTCGATGCGTTCCATGGAATTTGATTGAGGCCCGGGGTGTTTTTAATCTTCGATTATCAAAGCGAATTCGCTAAGCTGAAAATGCGTTTCTGATCCAGTCGTATCTATTCCGTGCATCGACGGAGGTGATCCCCATTGCGTCGAAGCGGCAGGCGTAGGCGTGGAATTCCGAATGGCTCGAAAGGAAATGGTTTGCGGCAAGAATAATTCGTTTCTGTTTGCGAGCCGTAATGGATTCGAACGGCCCCCCGAAACTATCGTTGCTGCGGAACCTTACTTCTACAAAAACTAAAATTTCAGCATCACGCATGATCAAGTCGATTTCTCCTAATCGACATCGGTAATTGCGTGCGATTGTCTCCAACCCGTTGCTGACAAGCCAGCTTTCCGCGCGTGCTTCGTAGCTTTTCCCGATGTCGGATGAAAGCATGCCGCGTAAAATTTTCGTCGCGATCATCGGTTGAGTATATTCGGCGCGCCGGCCGCTATACGCACCCACGTCAAATGCCGCGTCACTCGACCTTTACTATCCATGCTAAGTGCCCCTGTACTTCCCGGCACACTCAAATCGGGGTTGTATCTCATTCTGGCTAGATACGGGAGTATTCGATATGCGTCAAGCCCAAAAGCGAACAAACGCTTCGATTGAGGGGCTTGACCTGACCAATTACTCTTATACAGCGCCGCCGTTTCTGGATCGGCCGCACCAAAAAGCCACGGCATGTCTCCGAATATCAGGCCATCTATATCCTGATCGGCGGCACGGTTTACGTTCCCGGAAAAGGCATGAGAGGTTGAGTAAACTGGAACGGACTCGGCCCGAAAGTAGCGCAGTTGTGGCATTATTTGTCGGGCACTAACGGGAAAGCCAGCGAGAAAAATGGCATCGATATCTGAACGTCGGCGCGGATTGTATTGGATAGGGCGATTAAGTACCCGGCGCAATTCCTTTGCTCGAGCATCACTTAAATCGATACCCAATGCGGATTTTACCGACTGGGCATAAGAATTAACTCCGCCATCGTATCGAACCTGGTCTAACAATATTCCGCCCAATTCTTTCCATCGGTCGTTGAAGCGCCCAATGATCCGATCACCCCAAGGGGTGGTGGGCCCGAGCACGATCGCTCGGATGTGACCGTCAGAACTGATCTTCTTTGCGGCCTCTTCGGCTTCATTCTCCGGGGTGAGACCGAATTGAAAAAGCATTGCCTTAGCTGCCGACCCGTCACCTTGTGCGGTGGCAGTCGATCTGTCTGCGACGTTCAAGGTGAGCGTTCTGACGGGTAATTCGGCTCTTGAGGCGAGCGCATCTACGTTCGATTTTTCCAGCGGGCCAACAACGAAGTCGGCGCCGTTTGAGACCGCTAAGTCGTAAACTGAATTTACAGATTTATCATCGAGCGCATAAATCGATATAGTGGGTCGACTGCTCGATCGTGAGCCATACCATGCGCTGATAAACCCATCCCGAATTGCTCGTGCAGCGTTACGATAGGGTCCCTCAAACGGAAGTAACAACGCCACGTGTCGGGTTTGCGCGGACAGGCCTTCGGAAACTTCGAGTAGCTGATTCACTATCGTAATGTCAGCGGGATGATTTTGGTAACTACTGCGCCATGCTTCAATCGCAGCCGTGAGAGCCGCGTGCTGAACCAAATTAGTTCGCGTAGCGAGAGCCAGATCCAGCCAACCGCGTTGCGAAGCCGTAGGCTGGGCGTACGCTAGATTAATTGCGGCGCTATCCAGGTGGGACAGCGCCCGCCACAAATTCCCGTGTAAATCGGCCCGGACCGGTGCCGGGAGCACGTAATCGTCGGCCAACAGGAACGATTTGGCAGCCGCTGAGTAGTCCCTTTGCAACATTGCTAGTTGCCCTAGTTCGCGATAGTAGACGCTACGTTCGTATGATTTCAGCGCTTGCGGATCGACACCAGCTAAATCGATAGATTCGCTCCCCGCATCGGAACCCGGCTCCCTCAATGCGGCGCGGGCGAGCACGATGAGAGGATCACGACTCGAGACATCTATAGGATCTGTCGGTAGTATCTCGAGCGCAAGTTCGCGATGCCCCGAATCGAGGTAGGCTAGCGCTGCCTGCGCGCGCCATCGACTGGCCTTCGAGGTAGTATCGGTGCTCGCGCGGCGCGCGTACTCATCGGCCGCGGCGAGAAAATCACCGCGCCGTAGATACGACTCCGCGACCGCCTCTGGTAGTGGAACGGGTGGGCTGATTATCGTCGGCGGCGCGGAAACGCACGCAGCGAGCAGGAGTGATCCCAATAGTAGTCCGCAGCGACTAGCCGCGGCACTGAAACGTGGACAAAAAATCATGATGGCCACAGTATCGAGCCACCCACTAACCCTGTCAATTGAGCGGCCCGCGCTATATGTAGTGGCGACACCGATCGGAAATTTGGCGGATATTTCGTATCGAGCCGTCGAGCTATTGAGGCAGGTGGACATCATACTCGTCGAAGATACACGTGTGACAAAGCGGTTATTGGATCAATATTCGATCAGGGGCCGTCTCTTTGCGCTACATGAACATAACGAAGATCGAGCCGTTAGCGCGATCTTGTCGCGATTAGTTGATGAAAAACTATCCGCGGCGCTTGTCTCAGATGCGGGCACGCCGCTCATTGCCGATCCTGGGTTTCGACTAGTCCGCGCTGCCCATGAGCGCGGACTACGAGTTTTTACCGCGCCCGGTTCGTGCGCGGCAATTGCCGCGCTATCTATTGCCGGAATTCCTTCTGATCGCTTCGTTTTCGAAGGATTTCTCCCGCCGCGTTCTAGCGCGCGCAAAACGCGACTGCGAGCTTTAGAAAGCGACCCGCGGACCTTGATTTTCTACGAAGCACCGCATCGCGTGATCGCGACAATGGAAGATTTTTGCGAGGTCTTCGGACCCACGCGCGAGGTTAGCGTGGCGCGCGAGCTAACGAAGTTGCACGAAACGCTCTACCGTGGGCCTTTGGCTTCAGTTTGCGCTGCAATGCGTAACGATCCCAATGCGGCGCGCGGTGAAATCGTGATCGTCCTAGGCGGGGCGACCAACATCGACTCGGTAGCGCAGGAAACTCAAGCCTTGAATATGCTGAGTGTTTTGACGAAATATCTACCGATGGCGGACTCAGTTAAAGTTGCCGCCGAAATTTGCGGCGTTAAACGAAACCGATTGTATCGTTTGGTGCATGCCACCGACAAAATTGATCACTAGTTGAATTGAAATGGGCTAGCCCGCAAACTGTCTACTGTGAGTCGACTGGGCGGTCGCTGTGTCTCGGAGAGATCCGACGCATGGAGGAAAGTCCGGGCTCCACAGGACGGGGTGCCAGGTAACGCCTGGGGGGCGCGAGCCTACGGAAAGTGCCACAGAAAATATACCGCCAGGTTGACAGTTCTCATTGATTTTCGATGATTAATGGCAATTTGGTAAGGGTGAAATGGTGCGGTAAGAGCGCACCGCGCCGGCTAACGCCGGTGGCAGGGTAAACCCCACTCGGAGCAAGACCAAATAGGGAAGTACATTGCACTGCAATAAAGCGTTGTCCGCGCTCACTTCCGGGTAGGTTGCTACAGGCATATGGCGACATGTGTCGCAGATGAATGATCGTCGCTCGGCGTTTGCTGAGAACAAAACCCGGCTTATCGGTCGACTCACAACTCTCTTAGTTCATCACCTGGCTAGTGCCGACACCGTCTAATTGTTTAATCTAGATTATTAGCTTTAGACGGTATCCATTTGATAACTAATATTATCTGATTCCGGAATGCAATTTGCGGATGAGGAACTCAGCGCCCTATGCGCTAAGTGATTGTTCGATAAGCAAGAAATCATCTTGATATCGACTTACATTCCTTGACAGCTTTCCCGTCGCGTACGTATGATTCGCAGGTGGGGAAAAGTGGGGAAAAGTGGACCAAAGGTAATGATTTACCCATCGGCCGTAGCCAACATTGTGTTGCCTAGCCGGTTGGGGATTCTACCCGACGAGTGGTCCTAAAGATGCGATGTTTAAAGGATTTAGCACAATTAGCATCGATGCCAAAGGGCGACTGGCAATACCTGCTCGCCATCGTGATCAACTATCCAACGATGATTCGAACGCTTTAGTCCTCACTTTGAACCCCTGGGATCGATGCTTGTGGCTTTACCCGAGCTCTGAATGGGACCTCATCGAAGCCAAATTACAAGGTCTTTCCGATTTCGATCGAGAAGCTCGTCGAACGAAGCAAATCATCCGTGGGTACGCGACTGACTGCGCATTAGATAGCCAAGGTAGAGTGCTATTACCTCCCGAATTACGAAAATTCGGACGGCTGGAAAAGCGGGTCGCGTTCCTTGGACAAGGCAACAAATTTGAGATCTGGGATGACGACACATGGAATGCACAGCGCGACGAATGGCTAGACGGCGTCAACGACCGCGATAGTTCCGGGTCGGCTGTCCTGAATACCTTGTCTCTTTAGCGGCTCGTCCGGAACGTGCATGACTCGGTACTACTCAGAGAAACGATCGAGCTCCTATGCATTAGGGCCGACGGCATCTATGTCGACTGTACATTTGGACGCGGCGGTCATACGAGAGAAGTGTTACACGCGCTTGATCATCGGGGGCGGGTACTAGCAATTGATCGCGATCTAGACGCTATCGAAGCCGGGAGCGAATTCCGTGGGGATACCCGATTGGAACTCGTACACGAACGGTTTTCGAGATTGGAGCAAATTTTGCAAGATCGGCACCTGCGCGGGAATGTCGATGGAATTATGATGGACTTAGGCGTTTCTTCACCACAACTTGATGACGCACAGCGTGGCTTCAGTTTTCGTTTTACTGGGCCACTCGACATGCGTATGGATCCTTCTGTTGGCGTGTCTGCAGCGCAATGGTTGGCGAGCGTAACCGAGACGGAATTGCGCGAAGTACTGTGGGAGTTAGGTGAGGAGCGATTTGGACGTCGCATCGCAAGAAAGATCATCGAGGGACGAGCGCGTTCGCCAATCACTACGACCACGGAGTTGGTGGAACTCGTCAAACAAGCAGCACCAGGCGGACGTTCGCGCATCCACCCGGCCACGCGCACGTTCCAAGCGATCAGACTCAAGGTGAACTCAGAGTTAGACGAACTGCGCGGAGGTCTGCAACAGGCAGCGGAGAATCTTCGCATCGGTGGACGACTTGTCGTTCTCTCGTTTCATTCGCTCGAAGACCGGATCGTGAAACGATATTTTCGCGACTTAGCACGTGTTCCGGATTCATTCGCGCCCGTTGAAACTACCGCCAGATTTCGATTGCCGGTGAGAAAATCGATTATACCGAGTAGCGAAGAAATCGAGCGAAACCCGCGCGCTAGAAGCGCGCGTTTAAGGGTGTTGGAGCGGGTGGAGTGCTGAAACGAATCGCCTTTTCACTATTGATTTTTTCGGTGTTCGCTAGCGCTCTGCAAGTGGTATTGCATCGGCACGCCAATCGGCAACTATTCCTCGCCTTGCAAGAGCTACAAGCTCAGCAAAACGATCTCGAACGAGAGTGGGGCCAGTTGCTATTGGAGCAAGGTACCTGGGGAACTCATGGCCGGATAGAAGATATTGCTCGAAACCAATTGAACATGACCGTTCCCGAAGTAAGCGAAATTTTCAGGGTGCGCTCTTGAAAACCCGGTTCACAATAAATACTCGATATCGGCGCGGGATTGTCCTCGCCGCGTTTGGCATTTTCGCCAGCATTCTCGGATGGCGAGCGATGGACCTGCAACTCAAAAACAAGGAATTTTTGCAGGACCGAGGCGACGCCCGTTATCTGAGGACAATCAAGACGCCGCCGCATCGTGGAATGGTCACCGATCGAAACGGCGAACCGCTAGCGATAAGTACACCAATCTATTCCGCGACGGGGCAGCCGCGAATCATGTTGGGTAATACCGACCAATGGCCAGAAATTGCCGGGCTGCTCGGTACAACGGTTGAACACCTTGAAGCTTTGATCGCGCCGCGCTCTAAGCGAGAGTTTGTTTACTTAAAACGACATGTCTCGCCGGAGACCGCCGAAAGCCTAAGAGCAGCCGATTTTCCCGGCGTACGTTTGTTAGAAGAACAACGCCGATATTATCCAATGGCGGAAGTCACCGCGCACACGGTTGGATTTACGAATGTCGACGACGAGGGCCAAGAAGGGATTGAGCTTGCGTTCGACGACACGCTTAGAGGCGAGCAAGGCTTGCGGAAAGTGATCAAAGATCGTCTGGGTCGAGTGATCGAATACGTGGAGCAGATCCAACCGACCGTGGCCGGTCGCGATGTAACTTTGAGTATCGACAAGCGAATCCAATACATTGCGTATCGCGAGTTAAAAGCCGCCGTCAAGGCGCACCAAGCTGAGGCAGGTTCGATGGTCATCATCGACCCAAATACCGGCGAGGTTCTGGCGTTGGTGAATCAGCCATCCTTCAACCCAAATAATCGCGGCGATCTGATCGGGGAGAATTATCGCAATCGCGCGGTGACGGATACTTTCGAGCCCGGGTCCACGATGAAGCCAATGACGATTGCCGCGGCGCTCGAATCCGGACAGTACGAGTCCGAAACACCGATCAGTACTGCTCCAGGGTATTTTCGAGTTGGAAAGCATTTGGTCACTGATGCGAAGAACTTTGGTCTGTTGGACGTAGGCGGCGTTATCACGAAATCAAGCAACGTCGGGGCGAGTAAAATTTCATTGTCACTTGAACCGGAATTGCTATGGAAGATTCTCCACGGTGTTGGATTCGGAACGTCGAGCGGCATTGGGCTCCCGGGCGAGGCAACGGGTCACCTTGGTGATGCGAGAAATTGGGGAGATATCGAGCGCGCGACTATTGCATTTGGCTACGGAATCTCGGTAAACGCAATGCAGTTGGCGCGCGCCTATAGCGTGCTTGCAAGCGACGGGATTCTACGACCACTCTCAATAATCAAGCTGGACAGTGTGAACGGTGGTGAACGGATTATCAGCGTCGCTACGTCCAGAAAGATCAAACGAATGATGGAGACCGTCACGACCGAGGGAACGGGCAAGGCTGCTGCCATCGCTGGGTATCATGTCGCCGGAAAAACCGGGACCGTACATAAATCCGTTGCCCATGGATACGCGGAAGATCGATATTTGTCTATATTCGCCGGGATGTTGCCGGCTACCCGTCCTGAATTAGTTGCCGTCGTAGTCATAGATGAACCAAAAAGTGGCGAACATTTCGGTGGTCGCGTTGCAGCACCCATTTTCGCCAAAGTAATGAGTGAAGCTGCGCGAATTCTCGGACTGACCCCAGACATTCAAGACGACGTTGACAACGATCGCTACCGCTTAGCGGGCGCAGCAGGTCACACAGTTGTGACAGGGACGGCGCAACGATGACGGCCAGTTCCTCACACTGTTTTATGCTCTCGGACTTACTTAGGGGGATTGTAGATTCGACGGGCTTCGCCGACCGAAAGATTCTTGGCCTAAGTCTAGATAGCAGAACCGTGGTCGAAGGAGATTGCTTTGTCGGCCTCAACGGCGCGAAGTCGAACGGCGCGAGTTTCGCGCGCGCAGCGATAGCTGCAGGGGCGGCGGCAGTACTGGTTGAAGAAAATGAAATTTCAATCGCAACACCCGTGCCCGTTGTGTGCGTGCCGCAGTTACGTCGTGTGTTCGGAACAATAGCGAGCCGTTTCTTCGGCGATCCTTCGCAATATCTCGACGTCGTTGCTGTGACCGGAACGAACGGAAAGACGACAATCGCTCAATTATGCGCGCAGGCGCTTAAACGGATCCGTGGGGATGCGGGCTACGTCGGAACCTTGGGTTATGGTTTTATCGATGCTTTGCAGAGCACAAAAAATACGACGCCGGATCCTATAACGCTGCAGCGATTTTTCCGACAACTACGCGATCAAGCTTGCACCAGCGTCGCGGTCGAGGTCTCGTCACACGCTATCGTCCAATCACGAGTCGTTGGGACGGTGATAAAAGTCGCAGTATTTTCGAACCTAGGCCACGATCATCTCGACTACCACGGCGGCCTTGCCGCGTACGCCGAGGCAAAGAAATCGCTGTTTGAGTATCCGGGTATCCAGCACGCGGTCCTCAATATTGATGATCCTGTTGGCCGAGAATTACTCAGTCGCGGGCATCCGAAAATAAGCTATTGGACGTATGGTTTAGCCGAGCAAGCCGTCGTCGGTGCTGTCGGGCGGCATCTTCAAGTCACGAGTCGCCTCGCCGATGGGCGTAATGAGCGACTGGTAATCGCGACGCCACACGGTGACGTCGAAATAGTTACTTCTCTATTCGGTGACTTTAACGCCCTCAATATAACAGCGGCCCTTGCCGCGCTGATGGCGCTCGGCATAAATGCGCACGATGCTGCCTCAGGATTGACAGAATTACCTGGTGTAATTGGCAGGATGCAATGTCTGGATACAAGCGACGATCATAGTCCAATGATCGTCATCGACTACGCGCACACCCCCGAAGGGCTGGCCCGCGTGCTGAATGTTTTGCGAGAAAAGACCGCCGGAGAACTGTTCTGCGTGTTCGGTTGTGGCGGAGACCGCGATCCGACAAAACGGGCCCCGATGGGACGCTCGGCGGAGGAAGGTGCAGACCGAGTCATTGTCACGAGCGACAACCCGCGCAGCGAGAGCAACGACGATATTGCTGCTGCCATCCTTTCAGGAATGTGTAGCCCAGGCGCAATCGAAGTGATTCACGATCGTAGCGCCGCTATCGAACGTGCCATTGAACTTGCTGGAGTCGCGGACACGGTTTTGATCGCCGGCAAAGGACACGAGTCATTTCAGGAAATTCGCGGCGCTCTTTATCCCTTCTCCGATGTTTGTGTCGCAAGCCAAGCACTTCGAGCGAGACGAACGTGATACGCATGTCACTCAGTGATGCGGCGCGCGAACTCGGGACCGCATTGTCCGGCCGAGATCGATGGTTCGAAGGTGTATCGACAGATTCTCGGTCAATTAGAAGCGACGAGCTCTATTGTGCGTTGCGCGGACCAACGTTTAACGGACACGATTATTGCGGGGATGCGCAACGAAATGGCGCTGCTGGCGCGTTAGTCGAACAGGCAATTAATGCAAACCTTACGACTATGACCGTCGTCAATACGAAACTAGCGCTCGGCCGACTCGCTAGCGCTTGGCGGCGCAAATTCAATGTTCCTCTCGTTGGCGTTACCGGCAGTAACGGTAAGACGACGGTTAGGGAAATGATCACCTCGATTTTGCGAGTTAACCACGCGGTACTTGCAACACAGGGCAATTTGAATAACGAAATAGGTGTTCCGCAGACGCTCTTTCTACTTAACGAGACCCATGATTATGCGGTTATCGAAATGGGTGCGAGTCACCTCGGCGACATTGAGTATTTGAGTGATCTTGCGCGTCCACAGATTGCCGTCGTTACGTTATGCGCTCCAGCTCACCTTGAGGGTTTCGGATCGATTGAACAGGTAGCCCGAGCAAAAGGCGAGATTTACAGCGGCCTGAGCGCTACTGGCACAGCTGTAATTAACGCCGATGATAAGTTCGCACAATACTGGCAAGGTGTAGCAGGTGAGCGTCGCGTACTACGGTTCGGTGTTACACACCCTGCCGACGTCACGGCTCGAAATATCGCTATTCGCGGTATCGCTAAGGGTGTTCAATTCTCTCTTGCCTTGCCGAGCGGCCAATGCGAAATCGAGCTTCCATTCGACGGGTTGCACAACGTGTCGAACGCCTTGGCGGCGGCGGCCGTCGCATTCGCGCTGAATATTCCCATTGATTCGATTAAGGCGGGTTTAGAAACAGCGAGTAAGGTCGCCGGGCGATTATGCGTACTTGATGGGAAGCACGGAGAGCGCATTATTGATGACACTTACAACGCAAATCCTGCGTCACTCGCTGCAGCAGTTGATCTATTGGCCGCCGAGCGCGGCGAACGGTGGTTAGTGCTCGGCGATATGGGCGAACTCGGCCACGATACCGTGCAATTGCACCGCGATGCCGGAACAATGGTACGCGTCGCGGGTATCGATCGCCTGTATACGTTTGGCAATCTCGCTGCCGAGGCAGGCGTTAGTTTCGGATGCAAGGCAAAACATTATGATGGAATCGATGCTTTAATTAAGGATCTGATTTCCGGGACCGAACATGACGCGACGATTCTTGTCAAAGGTTCGCGAGCCATGCAAATGGAACGGGTGGTGCGCGCGTTGACTGGAGTTGATTCGCCATGCTGATGTACCTGGCTGAATATTTCTCGACCTTTCATTCCGGATTCAACGTCTTCCAGTACCTTACCTTGCGTACTATTCTCGGTGTCCTTACTGCGCTCTTCATCGCACTTCTGATCGGGCCCGTCATGATCCGGCGTCTGAGCTTTTTGCAAATCGGCCAGACGGTTCGTAGTGACGGACCACAAAGCCACTTATCAAAGGCTGGCACACCGACCATGGGTGGTCTGTTAATATTAGTTTCAATCGCAGCGAGCACCTTGTTGTGGGCTGACTTGAGCAACCGATTCATATGGGTTGTGCTTATTACGACGGCGGCGTTCGGCGTTATCGGATGGGTCGACGACTATCTAAAGTTGACCCAGCGTAATTCAAAGGGTCTTAGCGCGCGCAAGAAATACGGTTGGCAATCACTCGCCGCGTTAGTAGCCGCGTTATTTCTATTCTTCACGGCGAAAACGCCAGTCGAGACTGAACTCATCGTTCCGTTTTTTAAGAATGTCGCACTAAGTCTCGGATGGTTTTACGTCGTGCTTACCTACTTCGTGATCGTCGGAACGAGTAACGCGGTTAACTTGACGGACGGCTTAGATGGTCTCGCGATTCTGCCGGCGGTATTAGTTGCTGGCGCGCTGATCGTGTTCGCTTATGTCAGTGGCAACGTCAATTTTTCTGGCTATCTCGGCGTGCCTTACATCGCGGGGGTTGGCGAAGTCTGCGTATTTTGCGGATCCATTGTCGGCGCCGGCCTCGGTTTTCTTTGGTTCAATACCTACCCTGCACAAGTATTCATGGGAGACATCGGCGCCTTGGCACTCGGCGCGGCTCTTGGCATCGTCGCAGTAATTATCCGTCAAGAACTCGTGCTGTTCATAATGGGTGGCGTCTTCGTGATTGAGACGGTATCTGTGATCCTTCAAGTTTTGTCTTTCAAGCTAACCGGCAAGCGGATTTTCCGCATGGCTCCGTTGCACCATCACTACGAACTGAAAGGATGGCCCGAGCCGAGAGTCATCGTGCGGTTTTGGATCATCACGGTCATCTTAGTCTTAATCGCGCTAGCGACATTGAAGATTCGATAACATGGGCTTAGCTAGCGCAACTTCAGTCGGCAATTTTATGAGCGAGCAACCGATAGACACTGAATGCGTTGTTTTCGGTCTAGGTAAGACGGGATTATCCTGCGCCAAGTTTTTAAGTGAGCGAGGTATCGCATGCACTGTTGTTGATACGCGCGAGGATCCTCCAGGTCGCGACGCGCTGCGTCATTCGCACCCTCATATTAGACTGATCACAAGTGAACTTTCGGCGGATCTTTTAGGAAGCTGCAAGCAGATTATCTTGAGTCCTGGTGTATCGCGCGCACATCCTTTTGTTGGTTGGGCGCTGGAATGTGGCCTCGAGGTGATTGGCGATATTGAATTATTCGCACGCAACGCCAACGCGCCGGTTATTGCGGTCACTGGATCGAACGGGAAGAGTACGGTCGTCACGATGGTCTCGGATATACTAGCTGCGGCGGGGTTCATGGTTCGGTGTGGTGGTAATATCGGAACGCCGGCGCTCGAATTGTTGCAAGACGCAAGCTCGGTCGACTACTTCGTTCTCGAGTTATCGAGCTTTCAACTTGAATCTACCTATTCGTTAGCGCCCGAGGTCGCTTGCATTCTAAATGTGTCACCTGATCACATGGATCGCTACGCCAACTTTTCTAGCTATGTAGAAGCAAAAACGCGTATCCTGCGGCGTGCAAAATTCGCTGTGCTTAACGCAGACAGTCCAGAGCTCGCGATACTCAAACCAGATTGTACAACGCGTCACTTCGGCATCTCGGCGTCTGGATCAGAGTTCTACTGCAGCGCTGAGATGAACGGCGTGTCCTGGTTGGTTACGGATAAGCAGCCTCTAATCCCTGTGTCTGAACTCGGCGTTCAGGGCGAGCATAATTACTTAAATGCACTCGCTGCCGTTGCTATAACGGATCGGCTAGGCGTCGCACGCGACGTGCAAAAACAGCTCTTGTCTGAATTTCACGGGCTCGCACACCGCTGCCAAACGATCGCAATTAGAGAAGGTGTCGATTGGATCAATGATTCGAAAGGTACGAACGTTGGCGCGAGTTGCGCAGCGATTGCCGGCGTGTTCGCTGAGCGCAACGGAATTCTCATCGCGGGAGGGCAGGGCAAGGACGCAGAATTTTCGGGGCTTGCCGCGATTATTAAGCAACGTGTTCGTACCGTGGTGCTCATCGGCGAGGACGCGAACTTAATTGCCGAGGCATTGGATGCCAGCGTCGAAGTTCATTTTGCGCTTGATATGGATGCGGCTGTATCCGTCGCCGCAACCTTAGCGGTATCTGGCGACGCTGTTCTACTATCGCCAGCCTGTGCAAGCTTCGACATGTTTGCAAATTTCGAAGCGCGTGGCGACGCATTCGCGAGCGCTGTTGAACGCTTAGATTTAACATGAGTCAGGCCATCCCATACAACGAAACGGAACCGCGTATTAGCCACGACGATGGCGACTACGATCTGTGGTTCCTAGGCGCCGCTGGCGTAATACTGGGTTTGGGTTTGGTTATGGTCGCCTCTGCGTCGATTCCGCTGGCGAGCAAGAATGGCTTCATCGATCTTTATTATTTTTGGCGTCAAGTAGCCGCACTCTGCCTAGGAGTAGGGATTGGTTCCATCCTCGTGTACCTGCCGTTAACGGTTCTATATCGGCTAAGTTCCGTGTTTCTTCTTGCCGGTATCGCGCTGTTGACCCTTATTCTCGTACCCGGGGTCGGTCACGAAGTCAACGGTAGTCTGCGATGGCTCAGAGTCGGCCCGTTGACAGTCCAGGCGTCCGAACCAATGAAAGTCGTGGTTATCGTTTATGTGTCGTCATATCTCGTGCGGCATAAATTGCATGTTCAAACGGATTTTATTGGTTTCATTAAACCGATTGGTGTGATGACGGTGGTCGCCGGCTTGCTGTTGCTTGAACCGGACTTCGGCGCGACGGTCGTCATCTTCGCGACAACGTTAGGGATGTTGTTCCTTGGCCGTGTCCCGTTTGTGCGCTTTTGTTCCTGGGGTCTGGTCGCGCTTGCTACGCTCGCATCACTTGCGATGCTTGCGCCATACCGAATGAAACGCTTGATGACATTTATGGACCCTTGGTCAGATCCGTATGACTCGGGTTTTCAACTGACCCAAGCCTTGATCGCATTCGGGCGCGGCGAATGGCTCGGCGTCGGTCTCGGCAACAGCGTCCAAAAATTGTTTTACCTACCAGAGGTACACACTGACTTCTTGTTTGCGGTCGTTGCCGAAGAACTCGGCATGATCGGCACGCTATTCGTGATCGCACTTTTTATGTTTCTTGTTTGGCGGATTATGTTCATTGGCAGTCTCGCGCATCATCGCGGTCTGGAGTTCGCAGCTTATCTGTCGTATGGCATCGCATTAATTATCGGGATGGAAGCGTTCATCAACATCGGCGTAAACATGGGACTACTTCCGACCAAGGGCTTAACGCTTCCATTAATGAGTTACGGGAGTAATAGCGTAGTCACTGTTTGCGTCATGTTGGCATTGGTGTGCAGGGTTGTGAAAGAAACTCGCGCGGTAGCGCGAGAGTCGAGCTCATGAAACGTCTAACTCGAACAATACTGATTGTTGCCGGCGGGACAGGCGGACATATATTCCCCGGACTCGCAGTTGCCGAATGTCTCAAAGAGCACGACGTACGCGCGGTGTGGCTTGGATCAAAGCGCGGGTTAGAAACGCGAATCGTACCGGAAGCGGGGCTTCGATTGGTCCAAATCGCAGTATCTGGATTGCGGGGTAGCGGTCCCTGGCGTTGGCTTTTGGCTCCGTTGACCTTAACGATTGCGGTTGCGCAGGCAATCTTGGCGGTACTTCGGGTACGTCCGAATGTCGTGCTCGGTATGGGTGGCTTTGCGAGCGGACCCGGTGGGCTAGCAGCTTGGATTTGTCGTCGACCGCTCATCATTCATGAGCAAAACTCGATACCAGGACTAACGAACTTACTATTAAGTCGACTTGCTACCAAGGTACTCCAGGGCTTTCCCGGCTCGTTTCCGGCGCGTAGACGGCCGATTACCGTTGGTAACCCGACCCGTAAGTCGATCGCTGCGACGACAACACCGCGTGAACGCGAACTCGAAGCCGGTGCGTTTAAAATTCTGATTGTAGGCGGCAGTCGCGGCGCGCGGGCCTTGAACGAGGGGATTCCAAGCGCGCTAGCGAAATTCAAGATCGAAAACGTAGAAGTCCTACATCAATGTGGTCGCGGTAACCGCGCACAAACCGAACAAGACTACGAGAACTTCGATGGCGTCGCCACGGTCACAGAATTCATTGACGATGTGGGCGCAGCCTACCGCTGGGCCACCATCGTCGTCTGTCGTGCCGGCGCGCTGACGATCGCGGAGCTAGCGGCTGCTGGAGTCGCGGCGATCCTGGTGCCATATCCACATGCGGTTGACGATCACCAAACAGCGAACGCTAAATTTTTGTTGGATGCGAATGCTGCGTTAATGGTGACGGAAGGAGTGAATTTCGAGCAACGCCTGGCAGATTCAATCTCCAAACTATATCAGGAGCGTGCTCAAATCACTCTGCTTGCTGAACGCGCGGGCGAGCTCGCAACGCTCGACGCGGCGAGCGCTGTCGCGGCGCATTGCCGGGAGTTGTTGGATGCATGAGTCCGTCGACCTTCCTATGCATCACGTTAGACGGATCCACTTCGTCGGCATCGGTGGCGCTGGAATGAGCGGCATTGCAGAGGTATTGAATAACTTGGGCTACGAGGTATCTGGTTCAGATCGCAGCGCGAATCGGATGACGAGGCATCTGCAGTCAATCGGGGTTTCGGTGTTCGATAATCACGACGCCACGAATATAAGTGGGGCGAACGTCGTGGTGTACTCAAGCGCGATCCCAAATTCCAACGTCGAACTCTGCGCCGCCCGAGAGCAGCGAATTCCGACGGTTCCGCGGGCCGAGATGCTCGCGGAATTAATGCGATTTCGTCGCGGCATCGCAGTAGCAGGGACGCACGGAAAGACAACGACAACAAGTTTGATTGCCGCAATATTGGCCGAAGCCGGCTTAGATCCTACGTACGTAATCGGCGGTTTAGTTAACGCGATAGATTCCCACGCTCGTCTCGGAACAGGTGACTACTTAGTTGCAGAAGCGGACGAAAGCGACGCCTCATTTTTGCTGCTTAATCCGTTGATAGCTGTGCTGACGAATATCGACGCTGATCACATGGGAACTTATGACGGCGATTTTTCGAAGTTACGCATGAGTTTTATCGAATTTTTTAAACGCTTGCCTTTTTATGGTATCGCCGTCGTTTGTATTGATGATCCTGAAGTAAATACCATTTTGCCCGAATTGCGTACGAAGGTTGTTACCTACGGGACTTCTGCTCAGGCTGATGTACGAGGATTTGATTTCCATCAAAATGGGGCGCGTTCGCAATTCAAAGTTGCACTCCCGAATTCGAGCGAAATTTTGTCGGTGACTTTGAATATGCCAGGCGAGCACAATATGTTGAACTCGCTTGCGGCCATTGCGATAGCGAGCGAACTGCGAGTCAGGAATGACGCGATCACCACGGCCTTACAATCATTCCAAGGCATTGGGCGGCGCTGCCAATGGATGGGTGACACGCAAATTGGAGCCGCGCGCATATCGGTAATTGATGATTACGGTCATCATCCGAGCGAGATTCGCGTCACGATAAAAGCCGTGCGTGACGGCTGGCCTGGCCGGCGGTTGCTGGTCGCATTCCAACCGCATCGTTTCACCCGGACAAGAGATTTATTCGAAGATTTCGCGGACGTTTTGAGCGGCACCGACAAGCTTGTCATTATGGAAGTCTACGCCGCAGGGGAGGACGCAATTAGTGGTGCCGATGGCCGGGCTCTTTGTCGGGCAGTGCGGGCACGGGGTAAAGTCGACCCGGTCTTCGTGCAAGACCCTGAGCAGCTTATCGAAGCTTTGGACGGAATCGCCGAGTCCGGAGACATCCTGTTGTTGCTCGGAGCAGGGAGCGTTGGTCGCACAACCGAGTATTTAAAATTTGATCCCTCATCCGTGAGCGCCGACGTTGGTCATAGCAATGCAAGCTAGCGTGCGCGGGAAATTGATGGCTGACGAGCCAATGTCCCGACATTGCTCGTGGCGTACCGGAGGTCGAGCTGAACGCTATTTTGAACCCGCTGATCGTGACGATCTAATCGCGTATCTACAGCAAGCGCATGACGATGAGTCGTTCACCTGGATCGGACTCGGCAGCAACCTATTGGTGCGAGATGGAGGATTAACCGGTACGGTTATCTCGACGTCAAAGACCTTAAGCGGTTATGAGTGGATTAACGCGAATCGGCTTTATGTGGAATGTGGCACTCCGTGCGCCAAAGTCGCCAAAGAGGCTCTAAAGATGTCTCTCGGTGGTGGTGGTTTCCTTGCCGGAATTCCTGGCACAGTCGGAGGCGCACTCGCGATGAATGCGGGGGCTTTTGGCCGCGAAATCTGGATGCTGGTCGAAAGCGTCGAGTTACTGCGGCGCGACGGGGCGATCCATCAATGCGGTGGATCTGAATTTTCTACTTCTTATCGGCACGTCGACGTGCCAGCAGGGCATTGGTTCGTCAGCGCGGTATTGCATTTCACGGACGACCAGAGTCGCGACGCCGACAACGAAATACCGACGCTACTAGCTAAACGGAGTGCCTCTCAACCGACCGGACAGGCGAGCTGTGGTTCGGTATTTAAGAACCCACCAGGAGATTTTGCTGGACGGTTGATTGAAAGTGCCGGATTGAAGGGTTTTCGGATCGGCGGGTGTTTCGTATCGGACAAGCACGCGAACTTTATCATTAACGACCGACACGCAACTGCTTCAGATCTTGAATCGCTGATCCTAAACGTGCAACGAAAGGTCGCCAAAATGTTCGGCGTGAAATTGGAACCCGAAGTCAGAATCGTTGGCCGACCGCGTAGCCATGGATGTTCCGGGGGTTAGTCAATGATATTGGGACGGCCACTTAGGAATGAAGAGATCGTTGCAGCGGCAGGCAGGGTCGCTGTAGTAATGGGTGGACCGTCGGCTGAGCGCGAAATTTCTTTGCAGAGCGGACGGGCTGTTGCGGAGGCACTGTTGCGGGTTGGTATTGATGCCCGCGAGATCGTGTGGGACGCAGACTTGGTTGAACAACTGATCGAATGCGCGCCTGATCGCGCGTTCATAGCACTTCACGGGCGCGGCGGTGAGGACGGAGGCGTGCAAGGACTGCTCGAAGTAATGCAAATTCCCTATACAGGTAGCGACGTACTGGGCAGCGCGTTGTGCATGGACAAAGTCCGGGCAAAGCAAGTCTGGCGCGACGCCGGTATCCCGACCCCAAATTTTGTTGTTCATTGTCGGGGTGAGCAGATTCAGCAGCACGCCGAGGTTGTAACCTATCCGGCGATGGTGAAGCCGGCGCGTGAAGGTTCCAGTTTAGGGATTTCGAAGGTCGACTCGAGTTCCGAATTAGCGCCGGCGCTCGAAGAGGCATTACGTTATGACGATGTTGTACTTGTAGAAAACTGGGTAAGCGGTTGTGAGTACACGTTGGCGATCGTCGCGGGTGTCGCATTACCGATAATTAAGCTCGAAACCCCTAATGAATTTTATGATTTCGATGCCAAGTACGTGGCCGACACAACTCGTTATTTGTGCCCCTGCGGACTGCCGGAGGATGTGCTGGCGCAATGTTCAGCCTTGGGTTTACGCGCATTCGCGGCACTTGGGGCGAGGGGTTGGGGAAGGGTCGATTTTATGCTCGACGCCCAATCACAACCCTGGCTTATCGAATTAAACACGGTTCCTGGCATGACCGATCACTCGTTAGTTCCGATGGCGGCGCAGGCGCACGGAATAGACTTTGACGAACTCGTTGTGAAGATTCTCGGTACCAGTTTCGGTGACGTCGAATGATCTTTAACGCGCAGAACAAGGCCCAAGCAAAACGTACGGTAACATCCGACGAACCGCACCGCCGGCCACCACTGTTTTATGCCGTGAGCATCTTCGCTTTCCTTATGTTTGCGTATGGCGGCTACCTGACACAAAAGATATTCGACCCTGACGCGTTTCCGATCCGAAAGATTGCAGTTGACGGCGAATTTCAACAAATCGCCCCTGAGCACCTTCAGACGCTTGTCTCGAAGGCCATCCACGGCGGCTTTTTCGACGTTGACGTCGCACGCATCCGGACCCATATATTGGATGACCCGTGGATATTCGATGCGTCAGTACGCAGAGTTTGGCCGGACACGATCCGAGTGAGTATTCATGAACAAGTCGCCATTGCGCGCTGGGGCGAGTACGGATTGTTAAACAGGCACGCGGATATATTTGTTCCTAACGCTGACTCACTGCCGTCCGATTTAGTTGTTCTCGATGGCCCTATAGGCACAGAAGCGGAATTGTTAGAACGATACAACTCGGCGCAAAAGCGTCTCGCGAGGGTCGGCTTAACAATCTCGCACATGGCGTTGTCGGATAGGCGCGCATGGGTATTGAAGATATCGCACGGCGCGACCCTGGTTGTTGGGCGTAACTCGTTGGATAGTCGTCTAGATCGATTTGGGCGGGCGTTCGAACGAGTGCTCAAGGACAATTGGACCAAGGTTGAGTCGATCGATCTCCGCTACACGAACGGCTTTGCGATTCGTGAGAAAAAGTTAGATCCAGGTAATGGTTAAAGCAGTTCATTTGCTCCAAAGAGTGGCGAACCGGAGTTTCGTAAACCGATGAGAAAGTCAGACAAAAATCTTATTGTTGGATTAGACATCGGCACGTCGAAAGTCGTGGCTATTGTGGGCGAAATTTCGACGACTGGCGAAATAGAAGTGGTCGGTATTGGTTCGCACGCGTCGCGGGGGTTAAAGAAAGGAGTTGTAGTCAACATCGAATCTACGGTGCAATCCATTCAACGCGCGGTTGAAGAAGCTGAGTTAATGGCAGGCTGCGAAATTCATTCGGTCTATGCAGGAATTGCAGGGAGCCATATTCGCAGTCTGAATTCCCATGGAATTGTCGCAATTCGCGACGGCGAGGTTAATCCATCCGACGTTGAGCGGGTCATCGACGCGGCCCGCGCGGTTGCGATACCTTCGGATCAAAGAATCCTGCATATACTTCCGCAAGAATTCATCATCGATGGCCAGGAAGGGATCCGCGAACCGATCGGCATGTCGGGTGTGCGTCTGGAGTCTCGCGTTCACATGGTAACGGGGGCCGTAAGTGCCACGCAAAATATTGTAAAGTGCGTGCGCCGATGTGGGCTGGAAGTCGATGACGTGATTTTGCAACAGCTTGCCTCATCTTATTCAGTACTCACCGACGACGAGAAAGACCTTGGGGTGTGTTTATGTGACATCGGTGGCGGCACAACCGATATCGCAATTTTCGTGAACGGAGCGATTCATCACTCCGCAGTGATACCCATCGCCGGTGATCAGGTAACGAATGACATCGCGATAGCTTTGCGCACGCCAACCCATCACGCGGAGGATATCAAGATTAAGTACGCCTGCGCGCTCACGCAGCTTGCAAATAAGCAAGAAACGATTGAAGTGCCCAGCGTCGGAGACCGCGCACCGCGAAGGCTCGAACGTCAAACCTTGGCCGAGGTAGTGGAGCCGCGTTACGAAGAACTCTTCGGGTTGGTACTAAACGAGTTGAAGCGCAGTGGTTTCGAAGAAATGGTCGTCGCTGGTGTTGTGCTAACCGGCGGGGGCTCGAAAATGGAAGGAGCAATCGACCTCGCAGAGGAAGTTTTCCACATGCCCGTGCGTCTCGGTTCTCCACAGTACGTATCAGGACTTGTGGATGTCGTGCGGAACCCTATTTATTCGACCGGAGTGGGCTTACTGTTGTTCGGGAATCAAGCGGTCGATTCTGCTGCGCAAAGCGCGCGATTCGAGACTCAAGGAGGCCTATTGGAACGTATGAAGAATTGGTTTCATGGGAATTTTTAAATGCTCGGAAATAAAAGCACAGAAAATTCTATAGGAATATGTGTGCCAGATTAGAAGTAAAAAAAGAGTGTCGAGATCACAAGAAGATAGAATGTCTTGCCGATCCGACGAAATTGTAGCTGGAATAATTTAAATACTACGCATTTCTTAATGCGCAGATAATGCCTAGCAGGCTAACGCGGAGGGGCTTATATGTTTGAACTTGTAGATGCCTACAGTCAGAACGCTGTAATTAAGGTAATTGGTGTCGGTGGGGGCGGTGGGAATGCCGTGCAACATATGCTTGGCGCTGCCATCGAGGGTGTGGATTTTGTCTGCGCGAATACTGACGCTCAGGCGCTCAAAAATTCGTCGGCAAAAACCGCACTGCAACTTGGTAGCGACATAACAAAAGGACTAGGAGCGGGCGCAAATCCGGAAATTGGTCGACAGGCGGCATTAGAAGATCGCGATCGGATTAGCGACGTCCTAGAAGGTTCCGACATGGTCTTCATTACGGCCGGTATGGGCGGTGGCACCGGGACAGGTGCAGCGCCGGTGGTCGCTCAGATCGCAAAGGAAATGGGCATATTAACTGTTGCGGTGGTGACAAAGCCCTTTCCGTTCGAGGGGCGGAAACGGACGGAAACGGCCAATGACGGGATCCGAGAATTGAGTCAATTTGTCGATTCGTTAATCACCATTCCTAACGAAAAGTTGCTGAGTGTGCTCGGGCGAGACATTAGTCTACTCGACGCCTTTAAAGCCGCTAATGACGTGCTCCTGGGTGCCGTACAGGGTATTGCCGAGCTGATTACCTGCCCTGGACTAATCAACGTTGATTTTGCGGATGTGCGAACCGTCATGTCAGAAATGGGAATGGCGATGATGGGTTCTGGAACCGGCCGCGGAGCCGATCGCGCTCGGGATGCAGCCGAAGCAGCGATATCGAGTCCGCTGTTGGAGGACATCAATCTCGCCGGCGCTAAAGGAATCTTGGTCAACATTACTTCAGGCTTGGATTTAACCATGGGTGAGTTCGAAGAAGTTGGCAACACGGTCAAAGCATTTGCCTCAGACAACGCAACAGTCGTCGTAGGGACGGTGATTGACCAAAACATGGAAGATAAAATCCGAGTCACGGTTGTTGCGACTGGGATCGGAAGCAGCTCCGATACTCGCATGAAGGAAGAAGTACCAAAGCTAAACGCGATAGTTGAGGACCCGGATCTCGACTACAAGGCGCTCGAGCGCCCCACTGTAATTCGTAAGCATCCGGAGAGCGTCGAGACAGGGGAAGAGAAAATGGTCGATCCCAACTATCTCGACATTCCGGCATTTTTGCGGCGCCAAGCGGATTAGTTGGCTGGGCTTATGTTCGACGAAATCTTTTCGTCGAACGACGTAGCCGTGAGCGGTAAAAGCTGGCTGAAAAGTGAAACAAATTAAGGTCCGAGGGTTTCTCGGCGCGTGTGAAGGTGTGGTAGCATTGCCGACAACATGCCCTGGTTAATGGGCAGTGGGGAATTATGATCAAACAACGAACGTTGAAAAACGTCATTCGTGCGACCGGCGTTGGTTTGCATACGGGGAAAAAGGTCTATCTAACCTTACGCCCGGCGCCGCCAGATAGCGGAATCACATTTCGAAGAACAGACCTGGACCCGCCGCTGGAAATCCCCGCGCGGGCAGAATTTGTTGGGGATACGAGCCTATCAACTAGCCTCAGCCGTGATGGGAAGCGCATTGCGACGGTCGAGCATCTTCTTTCTGCGTTTGCCGGGCTCGGTATAGACAACGCCTGTGTCGACGTTAGTTCCTCCGAAGTCCCGATAATGGACGGTAGCGCGGGTCCGTTCGTATTTTTGATTCAATCTGCCGGATTCGAAGAACAATGTGCCGCGAAGAAATTTATTCGGATAAAACAAGTGCTTGAAGTTGAAGACGGCGACAAACGTGCTCGATTCGAACCGTTTGACGGATTTAAGGTCTCATTTGCGATCGAATTCGACCACCCGTTCTTCCAACAGAGCAGCAAACATTCAGAAATTGATTTTTCCACGACTTCATTCGTTAAAGAAGTGAGCCGGGCACGTACATTCGGATTTATGCGAGATGTGGAATTATTACGCGAGAGAAATCTTGCGCTCGGCGGAAGCCTCGACAACGCCGTTGTTGTTGATGACTATCGAGTACTAAACGAGGACGGACTGCGCTACGAAGACGAGTTCGTGAAGCATAAAATTCTCGACGCGATAGGCGATTTATACTTGTTGGGGCATAGTCTCATTGGTTCATTCCATGGCCATAAGTCGGGGCACGAGTTAAACAACCGATTACTACGAGAATTGCTAGCAAACAAGAAAGCGTGGGAGCTTGTCACATTTAAAAACGAGGAAGTCGCGCCTATCTCGTTCATGCAACCGATGCCAGTGAGTTAAAAATATCGCTTGCTTGAGCTGTTGCTGGCGGTCTCGTCAAGAATCTTTCCCCGCGCGCGTTGCTTTGATTCTACAGATGGTGACGCTTGAGGCGCCTCAAGATCCCCTTTAGCGCGGGATCAGACACCTGGCCTGCGCAGGATTCTAAGCTGGCCGCGTCGGACGCGCTCAGAGCGGGCATCCTACGCGGCTTTTGCTCCGGCCCTGAACCCTCACGCGCGTCAATTTTTACACGAATTGAATCAACCTCCGGGCAATCCGGGTCGGATTTACATAGACTATGCAGCTCCGGGACCTTATATCGAAGTTTCGCGGCCCAGGCTGCCGACTCAACAACGAGCGTGAGTTTCCCGTCGCGCCACAGTGCAGCATGAATATGGCCCCGTAATGGCTCATCGATCAACCGCAGGAATCGGAGTTCAATTTCAGCGTATTGCGCGGCTTGCTGTACTAATTGCCGTAGGATTGAGTTTCGGGCGACAATACCACCTAGCTTTTTGGGGGACGACATCGTAGGCAACTTTCGATCCATCAGGCACCTAGTCTAACCTGGCGGCCTGCTTGCCGAAATCAAAAATCAATGGAACTCGTACTAATTTCAAATTCGAAGGGCGCGTTCGGGCGCGTCCGCCTCGGAATTTGGCGCTCAATGATCGCAATGTTGATCACAACCGCCTTGTTATTCGGCATTAGTTACGGCGGATTTAAGCGAGGCGAGCATTCCGTGGTCAACGCCATCCGTACTGACCCGGCGTTAGCTAGGACAATTTGGCAAGAAGAATTGCTTGCCCAGCGCCAATTGCTACAAGACATGCGCATCGATTCGCAATCCGAGTTAACCACACTGGCTGCTCGAACGGGTACTTTACAAGCCCACGTAACACGGCTAGATGCACTTGCCGAACGTCTCGTGTCGGTCGCGAACTTAGACCCGACAGAATTTGGGTTTGGGGACGCGCCAGGTTTTGGAGGCCCCGAACCAGAGCGTTCGTCCGCGCCAAAATGGGGATCTCTGCTGGCGAATTTAGACTCGCTAAGTACCGATCTCACGCTTAGAGAAGACAGATTGGACGCATTAGAAGCACTCATTTTCGATCGCCGCTTGCAAGACGACATGCATCCCACGGGACGACCGTTAGAAGACGGTTGGATTTCATCGCAATTCGGTTACAGAACCCATCCCGTTAGCGGATCGCGCGTGTTCCACGACGGAATCGATTTCGCCGGCAGACCGGGCTCGGATGTGCTTTCAGTCGGAGCAGGCATCGTGACTTGGTCCGGCGAACGTTGGGGATATGGCAACTTAGTCGAGATTAATCACGGTAACGGCTACCTCACCCGTTACGCGCATAATAAGAGGAACCTGGTAAAAATAGGTGACACGGTAGCGAAAGATGCGCGGATCGCGCTAGTTGGGTCGACCGGTACGGCGACCGGCCCGCACGTACATTTCGAAGTTTTACACAATGGAAAAGTCGTCAATCCGAGGAACTTCATAAAGCAAGCTGCGGCTAATTAATTTCATCAAGATCCCTGCATGGACGCGGCAGTACTTTGCTACAATGCTCACGTACTTAGCGTGGGGGCCCGTAACGTCGATCGCTAGCAATAAACGCGCACTGATAGGATCGATGCAGCGTCTGACCTGAACAACAATCACGCCGTTAAGCGACGATAAATCACTTGATTCAGCCTTCCATATTGAGACGCACGCGCGACTCACGCAAATGAAAACCAGATCGAGACCCGTATGAGCGTAAATCCTCTCAAATTGCCGCAAAAACTAATTCGGTCAGTATTTGGTAGTCGCAACGATCGATATCTGAAAAAACTGAACAAACCTATCGCAGTAATTAACTCGCTTGAAGGACAGTTTGAGGCCCTCAGCGATGAGCAACTCGGGGACAAAACCGCAGAGTTCAAGGCCTTATTAGCAGACGGGAAAACCCTCGACGACATTTTGCCGGAGGCATTTGCGCTCGTTCGAGAAGCGGCAAAGAGAGTCCTAGACATGCGCCATTTCGATGTGCAGCTGCTGGGATCGATAGTTTTGCATCAAGGGAAAATCGCCGAAATGCGGACCGGCGAAGGTAAGACTCTTGTCGCAACTTTGGCAACCTACCTTAATGCGTTGGATGGTCGCGGAGTTCACGTTATCACTGTCAACGATTATTTGGCGAAACGGGATGCCGAATGGATGGGCCGGATCCATTCGTTCTTAGGCATGAGTGTTGGTATCGTACTATCTGGCATGGATCCGAACGACCGAAAAGCCGCCTACGAGGCTGACATTACCTACGGTACGAACAACGAATTTGGATTCGATTACCTCCGCGACAATATGGCCTTTTCGGTCGAGCAGCGCGTGCAACGCGAATTGGTCTACGCGGTTGTCGATGAAGTTGATTCTATTTTAATTGATGAAGCTCGGACCCCGCTCATAATCTCCGGTCCGACGGATGACCGGAGCGATATCTACGCCAAGATTAATCAAATTGTTCCCAAACTTGCGCGTCAGCAAGGAGAGGTAGAGGAAGGCGAAGAAGGCGATGGGGATTATTCGGTCGATGAAAAAGCACGTCAAGTCACGCTGACGGAACAAGGCCACGAAAGGGTGGAAACCCTGTTAGCAGAGAACGGCCTGCTCGCAGATGGCGAAAGTTTATACAGCGCTGTGAATATTTCTCTAATGGCGCATGTTAACGCGGCCTTACGTGCGCATGTCCTGTTTAAGCGCGACGTCGACTATGTCGTCCAGAATGGGGAAATTGTGATTGTTGATGAATTCACAGGTCGGACGATGGCCGGGAGACGGTGGTCGGAGGGACTACACCAGGCGGTGGAGGCGAAAGAAGATGTTCCGATACAACAAGAAAACCAGACATTAGCATCGATAACGTATCAGAATTATTTTCGCTTATATGACAAGCTTTCCGGAATGACGGGCACCGCGGATACGGAAGCTTACGAGTTTCAGCAAATCTACGGCCTCGAGGTTGTGGTTGTTCCAACCCACAGGGACATGGTTCGTGACGACCTTGGCGACGTTATTTTTCTAACGACAAAAGAAAAATATTCAGCGATTATTGAAGATATCCGAGAGTGCATAGAGACCGACCAACCCGTGTTAGTCGGCACTGCATCGATCGACAGTTCTGAGTATCTATCTGCATTACTAGATAAAGAACAAATAAAGCATCAAGTGCTTAACGCGAAATTTCATGAGCGCGAAGCACAGATTATCGCTGATGCGGGGCGCCCCGGAACGGTTACTGTGGCAACAAACATGGCTGGGCGCGGAACGGATATCGTTCTTGGCGGCGGGCTTGAATCAGAGTTAACGAAACTGACGGATCCTAGCGAAGCGGATGTCGCCGCTTTAAAACTGGATTGGCAACAACGGCACGATAGAGTCTTGGCGTCAGGCGGGCTGCATATCATTGGAACCGAGCGGCACGAATCGCGCCGGATCGACAATCAATTGCGTGGTCGTTCCGGTCGCCAAGGTGATTCCGGTTCCAGTCGTTTCTATTTATCACTCGAAGACAATCTGATGCGGATATTTGCTTCAGAACGGGTTGCCGGCTTGATGCAGAAACTAGGCATGGAAGAGGGCGAGGCGATCGAACATCCCTGGGTTACAAAGGCGATAGAGAACGCACAAAGAAAAGTTGAAGGTCGAAATTTCGATATCCGAAAGCAATTGCTTGAATTTGATGATGTCGCGAATGATCAGCGCAAGCACGTCTACGAACAACGTCGCGAACTGATGGAAGCAGACGACGTTTCGGAGAATATCAAGGGTATTCGACACGACGTCGTTAGCGAGTTCATCGATCGATTCATCCCGCCGAAAAGCTTCGATGATTCGTGGGACGTCGCGGGTCTCACCAGCGGCTTAGAGTCGGAATTCGCCCAACGTTGCGAGCTCGCGGCGTGGTTGGAATCAGACGAAGAACTGGACGAAGCGGGCTTGCGCGCACGAATACTCGACAGTATCGAGAGTACTTACAATGCCAAGGACGAGCTCGTTGGGCCAGAAGTGATGCGTCAATTCGAAAAAGGGATCATGCTGCAGATATTGGACAGCCATTGGAAAGATCATCTGGCAGCAATGGATTACCTCCGCCAAGGAATTCATCTACGCGGCTTTGCGCAAAAGAATCCGAAGCAGGAATATAAACGTGAGGCGTTTGAAATGTTTTCGCGGATGCTCGGGGAGATCATGCACCAAGTGATTTCTGTTCTATCGAAGGTTGAGGTAAAGGAGCGAGAAGACGTTGCCGCCGTCGAAGAACAACGTCGACAAAAAGCAGCCGAGATGGAGTTTCAACACAGAACACCAGAGAATGCGCTTGCTATGAATGCGGGCGTCGGTAATGCGGAAACGCCGGATAATTCACCGTTCGTCCGTAGAGGACGAAAGGTTGGGCGAAACGACCCGTGTCCTTGTGGCTCCGGGAAGAAATACAAACAGTGCCACGGAAAGCTCGTTTAGCAGCTGAGATCGCGCCGGGTGGTTACGTTTTGGCGCTAGGTAAATTATCCGTCTAGGACGATGCGCCGGCGTGTCGGTATCTGAATTGGTCAGTCCGACGGTCCTCCTAAGATCGCTCCGAAGCGAATATTCAGGTGGTGATGGGTCAAAAATGCTAAACGGGAAGAGCGAGAAACCGGCCATTCGAGCACCGAAGTAAGCCTGCACACGAGCGTGATTCTAGTGGCACCGAATTCGAAAGTTTCCAGACACGAATCTTGCACTCCACTTGCGAGTTGGCCACCGCGCCAAATGCACCTGCGCGTGCGCAAAATTGGCTTCATCGCGTGGCAATCATCTCAAATCCGATAATTGAAGTCGTTGCGGGTGTTATCCGCCGCGCCGACAGAAAAATTCTATTGGCACTCCGACACAAGCACGCACATCAAGGAGGGCTTTGGGAATTTCCAGGAGGGAAACTGGAGCCAAACGAAAGTCGCTTCGCGGCGCTCAAACGAGAACTTCACGAAGAGTTAGGGATAAGCATTTGTCGAGCGACGCCACTATTGCAGCTGCGATACGCGTATCCAACAAAGACAATCGACCTCGATGTATGGGAAGTAACACGGTGGGATGGGACAGAACGTGGTTGTGAAGGTCAGCAGATCGCTTGGGTCGCACCTTCGGAATTGGGTAACTATAGTTTCCCTGCTGCGAACGAGCCGATAATTCGGGCCGCATCTTTGCCGCGGTTCTTATTCACAGTTGCTCAATCAGTTTCGAACGCCAGATTTTCTATCGAACAATTTAAATCTGGAATTACAGCAGGGCTAGGTAGCACCTTGCAATTTCTGCCTAGCGTTCCAGCCAGTTTGGACGACGCTCGAATAAGTGAACTTGTCGAATTTTGCCAACAGGTTGGTGCCAAGCTTCTGATTATCGATGATGAGGCTAGCGACCGAGCCTTTTTCTCAAAAGCGCTCGCATTAAGTTCCAACGGGCTTGATGATCAGCACCGCGATATTTTAGTCGGAGTCGTTTGTGACGAACCCAATGATCTCGAGCGCGCGGAGCTCAATGGAGCTGATTTCGCTATTTTTCGAGCTCGAATTCCCGAGAATCGACAAGCCGTTCTTCCCGCTGTCGAGTGGATTGCGCTCGCAGAGTTAGTTCGACGAAGCAACTTACCAATTTATATCGAAGGCGACTTCGGTGAACAAGATCTAGCGCGTGCGATTAATGCAGGATACCAAGGGATCGCACTGAACAGAAGCTTTCTCCCGACCGACTTGGCAATGATTGCGCATGAAATGAAACTTTCTGAAGTTCGTGATTCAACTAATTAGACAGTCGCATGCTAAGACGGCAAATAACCTGATTCACTTAGATCGCACAGCACTGCAGACTGAACTTGACGACTTCCCGCACTTGAGCTGGCCGGCCTTTGGTGTCGGGCTGACGAAAGAACCGCACCACGAATCGATGCTTACCACCGCTAATTTCCGGGAAAACGTCTAGCGTATTATCGATTGTCAATCGAATCAGCTGACACTGTAAGGCTGGATCGAGCTGTTGCTGATACAGACCATCTTCAACCGATAACGAACGACCGGACGCGCTCTCGCGCAGCATTTGAAGCACTTTAGAGACGGCTCTTTCAATGATCACTAAATCGGAGAGCCAATTCTTAAGGTGCGCAGAGCGCACGGCCAACGGCTTACAGAGCCAGTGATGAAACGCAGGCAGATCGAAATTACAGGTGCCCCCAGGAATTGATACACGTTGCTTTACCTGGGTGATCAATTCGTCGGCGCGCATGGTCGTTCCCGGGTGGCAAGCAGTTGATTTTAAGTCACGAACCAAAGGGACAACTTCCGCAAGAACCCCCTCAAGTGCTTCCTGGTCGACGTCGGGATTATTCCGTAATCCAGAAATCTTAGAGACGTGACGTTCCAACTCTTTAATTAACTCGCCCTTTATGTCAGTGCGAGAGAGTAAATCACATACTTCGAGCGTGCTTACAATGGCGGCTCTCGCGTGCCATTCAGTTTCACCATCTAGCCCGTCGCGGATCCCGGCAAAAAGATGCTCAAGCCGCAAGCAGTTTCGTATCCGCTCGTTCAGCGGTTGCTCGAACACGGTGACGATGTCAGCCGCCGGGAACAGTGTGCTTTGGGCTCCGATTTCGGTGCTCATTTGTTTTGCGCTCTAGCATTTGTTGTTCCGCGATCAGGAGGTATTTCGCGTGTAAGGCTGTAACCGGGTCGCGGAGCGAATCAAGTCCTGCTGCATTTTCGACGATGTCGTCAGCTAAGTGCAACCGTTGTGCACGCGACGCTTGGGTCTGCATAATCGCCTCTACCTGTGCTCGAGACAAACTATCTCGAGCCATAACGCGAGCTATCTGAATTTCAATAGGGCAATCGATAACTAGTATCCGGTCAAGATTCTCATAGCCGCGTTTTTCAACGAGCAGTGGTACACACAAGATGCAATAAGGAGATCGAACTTCACTGAGTTGGGTACTTATGCGCTCGCGGATCAGAGGATGAAGGATCGTCTCTAGAGTTTTCCGCTTGCTTTCGTCTTCGAAGATCAATTGCCGCATGTTCGTACGATCGATCGTGCCTTCGTCGTTCAAAACCTCGGAACCGAAGGCCCGAACAACGGCTCGCAATCCTGCAGTCCCGGGCGCGACAACTTCACGTGACGCAATATCGGCGTCGACAATTGGGACACCGAGACGCTCGAACTCCCGGCATACCGCCGACTTGCCCGAGCCAATTCCGCCAGTCAGGCCAACAACGAGCGCTTCACTCATAGAGCACCGGTCCCATCCAGATAGCGTTGCGTGATCTCATCTCCCCAGACAAGTGCGATCCACCCGGCTATCGCAAGATAAGGGCCGAAGGGGATGGGTTTTGATTTATCGTGGGCGGCGAATAGCATCATCGATATGCCGACACATGCACCGACAACCGAGGAAACAATAATGACAACTGGGAGAACTTGCCACCCTAACCAGGCACCAAGCACAGCTAGCAGCTTGAAATCCCCATATCCCATTCCATCCTTGCCGGTCACTAGCTTGAATCCCCAAAACACCGTCCATAACGACAGGTACCCGAAGATGGCCCCGAGTACGGATTCCTCAAGGCTTACAAACACATCGAAGTAATTTACGATAATCCCCGCCCACAGCAGCGGTAGCGTAATCGCGTCGGGTAACAGTTGCGTATCGATGTCAATTGCAGCGAGCGAAATAAGACCCCACGACAACGCTAATGCACTGATACCAGCAGCGCTGAATCCGAAGTGGATTGATACGGCGATCGCGGCTATTGCACTCGTCACTTCTATGACTGGATAGCGGATCGAAATTGACGCTTTGCAGCCCTTACATTTTCCGCCTAGCACGACGTAGCTGATGACCGGAATATTCTCCAAGGCGGTAATTTCATGATTGCACGAGGGGCAACGTGAACGTGGTGTCATTAAATTGAAAGGTTCCAATTCGCCTGATGTCGAATCGCTATTTAGTAAGGACTCGCATTCCCCACGCCACTCCCGTTCCATCATTAATGGTAAGCGATGAATCACCACATTGAGGAAGCTTCCGATCAGTAGGCCTAGTGTGCCTGCAACAATGATGTATAAATTCGGATTTAGCTGAAGGAGTTCGATCACAATTATGGGCCACAAATCTCGCAGTGAATAAAGTTAGTCTGCCTTGGTTTGCGATTAGGCCTACATCGCAAAGTTCGCACACGGAGCGACAGTAGCGAGTTTCATCAATCGTGCGATTTTCTATCGCAGGTTAAAGAAACGTTAGCTGTTGCAGCTAGCTTGTGTTGCCCATCGGACTTCGGCGAACCTTCCGATGGCCAATCGGGTTCACTGCTAGCATTCTTCGCGAATCGAACTAAACGACCTGACCCATCTTGAAAATTGGTAAGTACATAGCAATTACGAGTCCACCGATAATAACGCCCAGAACTGACATGATGATGGGTTCTAAAAGACTCGTTAGCGCATCGACGGCGTCGTCGACTTCTTGCTCGTACCAGTCGGCGACCTTACTGAGCATCGCGTCGAGCGCGCCCGATTCTTCACCAATCGCCACCATTTGCACGACCATGTTGGGGAAAAGATTGATGTCCCGCATGCTCACTTGGAGTTGCGTTCCAGTCGCTATCTCGTCACGCATCTTCATGGTGCCCTCATAGAACACGATATTGCCACAGGCTCCCGCAACGGAGGTCATCGCTTCTACCAGTGGCGTTCCAGCAGCGAACATAGTCGCCAAAGTACGCGCGAACCGTGCAATGGCTGATTTCTCTAAAATTTCGCCAATGACAGGAAGTTTTAATGAAATACGGTCCATGAAATGTGCGAATTTCATTGATCGCTGTTTTAACTTTATTAATCCAACTACGGTACCGATGATTCCGCCGATTAATAGCCACCAGAATTCTTGGAACCATTTCGACATGTTGATCACAACCTGTGTTAGCGCAGGGAGATCGGCTCCGAAGCCAGAAAATAATTCTTGGAATTGTGGGATCACGAAAATCATCAAAATACACGTAATGACAAAGGCCACTACGACAACCGCGATGGGATAGAATAACGCGCCTTTGATCTTGGATTTTAGGGCCTCAGTCTTCTCCATATATGTCGCTAGTTTATGGAGGATTTCTTCTAAGATGCCGGCGTGTTCGCCTGCGGTTACGAGATTTACATATAGCTCGTCGAATTGCAGCGGGTGCTTACCCAGTGCTTCGGCCAGTTGGGTGCCCGATTCAACGTCCCCTTTAATCGCTAAAATAAGGTCTTGCATGGCCTTGTTTTCATGGCCGCGGCCAACGATCTCGAATGACTGAACGAGCGGCACCCCGGACGACATCATTGTTGCTAACTGGCGTGAGAACACCGTGATGTCCTTGGTCGTGATTTTGCCCCCGGCCGCGAACAGTGATTTTGGTTTTTTCTTTACTTTTAGTGGGTTGACGCCTTGCCGGCGAAGCGTCGCTTTAATCAATGCATCGCTGCGACCGGACATCTCACCTTTGACACGCTTACCATGACGATCGACGCCTTCCCAGACAAACATGTCCGATTTTACTACTGCTTCCGCCATGATCTACTCCACTGTTACGCGGTTGATTTCCGCGAGGCTCGTAATAGCCGCTCTTGCCTTCGCGAGACCCGATTTTCGAATATCCCAAATCCCTTCTATGGCTGCCTGGTCGGCGAGATGTACCGCATTCGCCCCTTCAATAATCAGGCGTTTCATCGCCTCGGAAATCGGCATCACTTGGTAAATGCCGCAGCGGCCTTTGTAACCGCTAGGGCAGTCAGCCCCGCCGTCTCCTGGCGCGAACAGCTTCACGCCAGCGTCGATTTCTTCTTGGGTGAAACCTTCGTCGAGTAATGCTTCTGGCGGTATATCGAGCGGTACTCGGTAATCAGGATGCAAGCGTCGCGCGAGACGTTGGCCGGTGATTAGATTTATCGTCGTTGCGACAGCAAAAGGTTGAATGCCCATATCCTGGAGACGTGTGAGGGTCTGCGGTCCGTCGTTTGTGTGCAATGTCGACATCACCATGTGACCCGTCTGCGCCGCCTTAACGCCTATGGATGCCGTTTCTATATCTCGGATCTCACCAACCAAGATAATATCCGGGTCCTGGCGTAGAAAGGCTTTCAGGGCTTTTGGGAAGGTCATTCCAGTACGCTCGTCAACCTGCACCTGATTCACGCCTGCAAGATTAATTTCAACTGGATCTTCGGCCGTCGATATATTGATATCCACTTGATTAAGGATATTTATCCCGGTGTAAAGCGAAACGGTTTTGCCGCTACCAGTCGGGCCCGTCACCAGAAACATACCGTAGGGTTTATGTAAATTCTTCAGGAATAAGTCTTTCTGAAAATCTTCGTAACCTAATTGATCAATTTGCAATTTTGCTGCATCCGAATCGAGGATACGCATGACGGTTTTCTCGCCAAATAAAGTCGGGCAAGTACTCACGCGAAAATCAATTGATTTCGTCTTCGATAACTTAAGTTTGATGCGACCATCCTGAGGGACACGTCGCTCGGAGACGTCAAGGCGCGACATCACCTTAATGCGCGCCGCGATTTTGCTCGCTAAGGCTAACGGGGGTTTGGCAACTTCCTCGAGCACACCATCGATACGAAGTCTTACTCTGTAAAATTTTTCGTATGGTTCGAAATGTAAGTCTGAGGCCCCTTTTTTGATCGCATCGAGCAGAACTTTATTCACAAAGCGAACCACCGGCGCATCATCAATTTCTGAGTCTTCTTCTTGTTCTTGCGTATCACCGCCGACTTCGAGGTTGTCGAAATCTGCATCATCCATGTCGCCAAGCCCGCTGTCGGCCGCTTCAACGGCCCGGTCTATGGCTTTCGCAAGTTTATCTTCTTCGATGACAACAGCTTCAGTATTTGCACCGATATGAAATTTAATTTCATCGAGTGCCTGTAAGTTCGTCGGATCAGACACTCCGATGTAGACCCGGTTGCCACGCTTAAATAATGGGACGGCGTGGTGTTTCCGGATTAATTCTTCGCTGACTAGCTTGAGGACTTCACGATCGAGATCCATCGCCTCGATATCGAGTAGCGGGACGCCGAATTCCTGCGACGCAGCTTCAGCAATAATTTTCGAGCTGCTGATGTTGTTGTCGACGAGGAATTTAACGAATGGGACTTTTTTGTCCAGCGCTTTGCGGAACGCATCTTGGGCGGACGTCTCATCTAGCAGACCATCTGCTACGAGTTTTCTGGCGAGGCCACTTAATGGTACCCGGTTGGTGGATACTGCCATGCTCTACGTGCCCTTTGTTTTAGTTGGCCATACGAACGAAAATGGTAGATGAAATGCCGGTAAATAGCTACTGCGCCAACAAATTCCCGTGCAATTTGAGACTTTTCGCACGGCCTAATACGGTACAAATTGAGCGCTAGTTGGCGTTAATCAGATATCGCCCGCTCCCGCGTTCTCGGTGCTCGAGAGCGAGCGAAAATTAGCAGCTGATCGAACACGTTCGTTCCGGCCTCGGCACGCGGAAACCGGTGCTTACGCGGCATCCATCACGGCAGTAGTAAACGAGAATTCGCCGCTCCGCTCATTTGTCCCCGGAGTCTCGGACGCAACGGGAATCGATTTTCCAATAGGTTCGGTAGTGCTCGTGTGAGCGGGCGGGCACCGTAAGTGAGACTGCTTCGAGCAAAATTAGCGATATGCCCGAACTAGTAAACTCCAATGTCGAGATATGAACGTGCGATTTTGTTGATTGCAACAGCGTATGCGGCGGTTCGAAAATCGCTTATGCGTTCGTTACTATGTAACTCCTCGCTGATTTGTTGGTAGGCGAGCCGCATTGTGTCATCAAGCCCGGAACGAACTAAATCTAGTTCGTCAGCCCCGCGAACCATCTCGTTGCGCCGACGTCTGGCAACTTACTACCGGTCATGGATTCAAGTGCCTCGGCCATATGTTTACCACGTAGCTCGTCGTAACGACGCTCCATACGGCCGAATCGGATATGGGCTAGATTCCGCATCCATTCGGAAGAGGAAACGGTACCCCCCCCCCAGCATTGACGAAAGCATCTGGCAACACGACGATACCGCGCTGGTTGAAAATTTGATCTGCCTCAAAAGTGATTGGACCGTTGGCCGCTTCGCATATTAACGAGGCTTTAATATTCGCAGCATTGCTCGCTGAAATCTGCCCTGCTAATGCGGCCGGAATGAGGATGTCGCACTCGATCTCGAGTGCGGCAAGACCGTCGGATTGGTACCTTGCATTCGCATACCCGGTTACCCCACCGGTTTCCACGACATGCTCACGCACCGATTCGACCGACAAGCCATTCGTGTCGATCACCGCGCCGTCGCGCTCAATGATTGCGATTATTTTCGATCCATCTTCTTCCTCAAGAATTTTTGACGCATAGCAACCAACGTTACCGATGCCTTGAACAATGATGCGTTTGCCGTCCAAGCCGCCGGACAATCCGACCGTCGACGCATCCAATGGATGCCGAAAGAATTCTCGGAGTGCATAGGTGACGCCTCTACCGGTCGCCTCCACTCTTCCACGGATGCCGCCATGTGCAATTGGCTTACCAGTGACGCAGGCCGCGTGATTGATATCTTCTGGATTGAGCGTCCGGTAAGTGTCCATCATCCAGGCCATTTCCGGCTCTCCAGTGCCCCTGTCGGGCGCAGGAACATTCGTTGCCGGGCTCATCAATCCTTTACGGACGAGTTCGCGGGTAAATCGTCGGGTGATGAGCTGCATTTCGTCGCGATCATAGGCGCGCGGATCGATTAGTAACGCACCTTTGGAGCCACCAAATGGCACGTCGACGATCGCGCACTTGTAGGTCATTAAAGCAGCGAGCGCCTCGACTTCGTCTTGATTGACGAATGGCGCAAATCGGATGCCGCCTTTCGAAGGGAGCCGATGAGTGGAATGGACGGCTCGCCAACCGGTAAATGTCTCGATCTTTCCAAGGACCTAAAAAGGGAATCTAACTTGCAAGACGGCGTCGCAAGATTTTATGGCGTTTGCGACACCTGCATCGAGTCCGACTGCGTCGAAAGCGCGTTCTGCCATGTGTCCAACGCTTTCACTAAAAGACCATTGTCGCTCTATCGACATCCGCATTCTCCATTAAACGTTTTGCACTCTAATTGGGAATCTTCACGACTCGCTCTTAAACTTCTAGCGGGTTTGGCGGCATAAACTGTTGCGCAAGCCGAGCTACGAACATCAACGTGTCAGCACGATGCCGATGTGGTGCTTTTAAAGCTACAGATTTTGTACTTCCGTGTCGTGTTACTAGGCAGCTTGGATCCACGCCAGAGTCGCCATGCGCCCTGTCACACCGTCCCGCCGATAAGAGTAAAATTGTGTCGGGTCGCCGTATGTACAGCCCTGATAGCGACTCACCGTCGCGACGCCCATTTCACGCAGTTGATATTCCGCTAGTAAGTATAAATCGGCGTGCCAGCCGCCGAGATCGTGCCAGAAAGCCTGTTCAAAGGCCTCGTTTTTGCGCACAAACTGATCGCGAAAATCACTATCAACGACGTAGGCGTCGACGCTGATACCAGGGCCGATCCAAGCAATTAGGCGCGCGGCTGGTGCGCGAAAGCGCTCGATCGCTGACGGCACGATACCTTCCATCAGGCCTTTCCAACCTGCATGGATGTTTGCAATTTCCTGCCCGAGATCGTCTGAGATGATGATGGGCAAGCAGTCCGCGCTCATGACCGCACAGACGACGCCAACCCTATCTGTGTAGTAGCCGTCCGCGGCCGGGATGTCGGGCTCGTCAATCTCGTGAGCGTTCACTATCCGGGTCCCGTGAACTTGGTTCAACCAACGTGGCGTGCCCGGGAGGTTCTGAGCGTCCTCGACGATGCGGCGATTTTCGCTAACTGAGGCAACCTCGTCGCCCACGTGCAACGCAAGGTTAAGGCCGCGGAATTCGCCCCGGCTGGTGCCTGCGATGCGCGTCGTGGTAAACGCTCGGACCGTTGTTGGGAACGCAAGGCGAGGCGAAATTATTCTCATGAATCAATCGCTTGTCGAGGCACGATCGGTCGCCAATGCGCCAAGCAGCTCACGCATATCGTCAGGCATCTGGCTTTCAAGGGAGAGCCAATCCGAACCTCTCGGATGTTCGAATTCTAGCCGTCGTGCGTGGAGCGCCTGGCGCGGGAAATGTCGAAGATGGTTTTCGAGTTCGAATTGGGGTTGTGGGGGTAGAAGCAATCGACCGCCATAGCGACCGTCTCCTACGACCGGATGACCGATATGCGCCAAATGGACCCGGATCTGATGCGTTCGGCCCGTTTCTAATTCAACTTCTAGGTGAGTGTGCATCCGAAATTTAGAGGCTATTCGATAATGCGTCACGGCGCTGCGCCCACCCTCACGGACCGTCATGCGCGTTCTATTAGCAGGGTCCCGCCCAATGGGCGCGTCAACGGCCCCACCTGATATGAACTTACCGTTGACAACCGTATCGTAGATTCTTTTTATTGCGCGTGCCGCCATTTGCTTGACGAGCAACTGATAGGCTTTGCTGTTTCGGGCCACAATCAGTAGACCGGACGTATCCTTATCGAGACGATGAATGAGGCCAGCACGCGGTAACGCGCCGAGTTCCGGAAATATCTGAATAAGTCCGTTTGCCAGTGTGTTCCGGGCATTTCCTGCGCCCGGGTGGACAACGCAACCCGCAGGCTTGTTGACGACGATACAGTCCTCATCGGCGTGGACGACCTCGAAATCCACAACGTCCGGCTGCAAGTCTTTACTGGCTTCAAGGATCGCCGTTAATTGGACCACGTCCCCGGTCCGCACTGCATAGCGTGGGCGACAAATCTGAGCATTCACTGTGACCTGGCCTGATTCGATCCAGACCTTAATTGACGAGCGTGAATATTCGGAAAAAACTTTCGCCAGCGCCTGATCAAGCCGCATGCCGGCCTCTGCCGCACTGAATTCGGCGTTATGATGTCGAACTTCGCTCATAGGATTCGCTCTAACTGGCTTGGGCAGCGTTGTGTGGTGCGGATAAATACTTAGTCATACAATAGCGCGAAATGCATCACCGAGACCTTATGAACGAATTATCTCCTCACATTAAGTTGCGACCAAATACTACCGCGAGAATAGTGCGCCCTCTGTTAATGAGTTGCTTAATTGCGGCATTGCTAAGCACGCTTGGTTGTAGCCTGTTCGGCGATAAATCAGAGGATGACTCCCCCGATAATTGGCCAGAGCAGAAGCTTTATCTTGCAGCGAAGGATTCGCTCGATACTGGACAGTGCGGCGGCGCAATCGAAAATTACCAACGGTTGCAGTCGCGTTATCCATTCGGCCCGTACGCGTCGCAAGCGATGCTCGAGCTTGCTTATTGTCACTATAAGTCGGAGAACCCGGCCGACGCGTTGGGACAGATCGATCGCTTTCTGCAGCTCAATCCGACTCATCCACATATGGATTACGCCTTTTACCTGCGCGGACTTATCAATTTCAATATAGGCAGGGGTCTAACATCTCGAATTATCGCCCGCGATCCGTCGCAGCGTGATCCTGGCGCAGCATTGCGTTCGTTTAAAGATTTTTCTGGTTTGATTCAGGAGTTCCCTAAGAGCCGCTACGTAGAAGATTCCGAGCTACGGATGCGACATTTGCGCAATATCCTGGCGCAGCACGAAGTTAACGTGGCGAATTTCTACATGCGTCGGGGGGCCTTCGTGGCAGCGGCAAATCGAGCGCGCAATGTCGTCGAAAATTTCCAGCAGACTCCAGCCATGCCAGAAGCCTTGGTGCTGCTGGCGAAATCCTACAAGGTTCTTGAGTTGAACGATCTGTCTAACGACGCGCTAAGAGTTCTTGAACTTAATTATCCAAACCATCCCGGCATCACGGAAGTTAATAAAACGGCAGTTCGCTGATTTTCGAAGCGTCTTAGTCGTCAACTGAAGAAGCTGGGGTAGCCACTTGCTCGCTATAGCGAGAGGTTATTGGAAAGCGTCGGTCACGCCCAAACGCGCGCTCCGATAATCTCACCCCCGGCGCAGCTTGGCGCCTTTTATACTCGTTGCGGTCGACCATTTTTGTGACTCGCCGAACGGTTTCGAGGTCGAAGCCTTTTTCCGATATCTCGAACGGAGTTAAGTCGTTTTCAATATAGTCTTCCAGGATCGGATCAAGAATATCGTACGGCGGCAGGCTGTCGGTATCAGCTTGGTCCGGCGCTAGTTCAGCAGTCGGTGGCCGTTCTATCACCCGTTCCGGAATAACCAATGATTGACTATTGCGCCACTTCGATAGTTCGTAGACTAAGGTTTTCGGAACGTCCTTCAGTGGCGCAAACCCGCCGGCCATATCGCCGTATAGGGTCGCATAACCAACCGACATCTCGCTTTTGTTGCCCGTCGCCAAGACCATTTGTCCGAACTTGTTTGAAATAGCCATAAGTATTACGCCACGGCATCGCGCCTGCATATTTTCTTCCGTGACATCGGCTTCGCTGTCGCTAAACAGTTCGTGGAGTACATCGTTGAATGCCCCGAATGGTTTTTCGATCGGAATCACGTGGCACTCACAGCCCTGACGTTGCGCCTGTTCTAAGGCGTCATCGATACTCATCTGGGCGGTATAACGCGAA
The DNA here is from genome assembly GCA_047611805.1 of Gammaproteobacteria bacterium. Classification (GTDB taxonomy): domain Bacteria; phylum Pseudomonadota; class Gammaproteobacteria; genus UBA11873. The sequence goes on along the minus strand of JBLFWX010000011.1, from coordinate 20,957 downwards.
GGCATCGAAACCGCGCGGACTCGTTCTGCGCCGATCGCGTCGACCGCGATGGCTAACGTTAAGGCCGAATCGATACCGCCGGACAATCCCAGCACGGCGCCTGGGAAATTGTTTTTCGCAATGTAGTCTCTGACGCCTAGCACTAACGCTGCGTAGACGTTTTCAAGACGATCGGTATTGCGATCATCGGGACCGTCAAACACGAGCTGATTGTTCGCCCGTGTGATATCAATCACCGCGACCGTTTCTTCAAATTCTTTCACGTTCACGACGACGTCACCGGATGCGTCTATCACTAGTGATCCGCCGTCGAATACGAGCTCGTCCTGGCCCCCAACTAAATTAACGTAAGCGATTGGCAGCCGTGATACTGCCACGGCGTCCCGCAAAGCCTTCAATCTTGCACTACGTTTCTCGATTCGGTAGGGCGATGCGTTGATGTTGAGGATTAACTCGGCGCCGGCTGAAAGTGCGGCTGCTGCGGTTTGAGGTTCCCAAATATCTTCGCAAATACTAATCGACAGGCGAACGCCAGCGATTTCAATAACGCATGTTTCGGTTCCGACTGCGAAATAACGCTTCTCGTCGAAAACTGCGTAGTTTGGGAGCTGATGCTTTTGGTATCTAGCTATTAGCGCCCCGTCGCGGATAACCGAGCAGCTATTAAATAGGTCTTTACCAACTTGTTCGGGATGGCCGAGTGCCACTGTTATTCCGTTCGTCGCGCGGGAAATAACTTCGATGGCGTGCTCGACTCGTCGATGCAGACCAGGGCGAAACAACAGATCTTCTGGCGGGTAACCCGTGACCGTGAGCTCAGGAAATGCGAGTAGATCAATTTGTAGACGATCGCGCGCGTCGGCGATCGTATCGATTATCTTCGACGTGTTACCGTCGATATCGCCCACGCAGAAATTCAGCTGGGCCAGACCCAGCCTAAGACGTTCGCTCATGGCCTTGTTTCAGGATCAAAGTAGTTGGCGGCAACATTAGCTATTGCCGCCAATAAATTACGATTGCAGCGCGGTCTTCATCGCTGATCCGAGTTCGGCAGGCGAGCGTACCGTATGTACACCGGCTGCCTCGAGCGCGGCAAACTTGTCGTCTGCCGTGCCCTTGCCACCCGAGATAATCGCGCCTGCATGCCCCATCCGTTTGCCGGCCGGGGCAGTGACACCGGCGATATACCCAACGACGGGTTTAGTCACATTTGACGAGATGAATTCGGCCGCTTCTTCTTCTGCAGACCCGCCGATTTCTCCCACCATGATGATCCCTTTAGTTTCGTCATCGGCTTGAAATAGCCTGAGGCAATCGATGAAATTCATTCCTTGGATAGGATCGCCGCCAATCCCAACGCACGTCGTCTGTCCGAGACCTGCCAGGGTTGTCTGATGAACGGCTTCGTAGGTCAGTGTTCCCGAGCGTGAGACGATTCCAATCTTGCCTGGCAGGTGGATTGCGCCAGGCATAATTCCCATCTTGCATTCGCCGGGTGTGATAACCCCAGGGCAGTTGGGGCCAATTAGATAAATGTTCGGGCGATTCATTAAGCTCGCCTTGACGCGCACCATATCGAGCACAGGTATGCCCTCTGTGATGCAAGCAATAACTTCGATGCCCGCATCAGCTGCTTCAACGATCGCATCCGCAGCAAACGGGGGCGGCACGAAAATCATCGTGGCAGTCGCGCCAGTCGCCGCGACCGCTGCGTGGACGGTATCGAAGACCGGCAATCCGAGATGCAACTCTCCGCTACGTCCTGGTGTCACGCCGCCGACGACTTTGGTGCCATAGGCAAGTCCCTGCTCGGCGTGAAAGGTTCCTTGTTTGCCAGTAAAACCTTGCACCAGCACGCGGGTCGTTTTATCAACGAGTATAGACATGGTTATTTTCCTCCAACTGCAGCAACGACTTTTACGGCCGCATCGGCGAGATTCTCGGCGCTTGTAATTGCCAGATCACTTTGCGCTAGCAATTTTTTCCCCTCGTCGACGTTAGTACCTTCCAGACGAACTACAACGGGCACGCTTACCCCGACTTCTTTTACGGCTTGAATAATACCTTCAGCGATTAGGTCGCAGCGGACGATGCCACCGAAAATATTGACTAAAATGGCTTCTACTTTCGGGTCGGAAACAATAATTTTAAACGCTTCTGCAACCCGCTGCGCCGTTGCGCCACCGCCGACGTCCAAGAAGTTAGCGGGTTCTCCGCCGCTCAACTTAATAATGTCCATGGTAGCCATCGCTAGTCCCGCGCCATTCACCATACAGGCGATATTGCCGTCTAAGGTCACGTAGTTCAGGTCAAATTCCTGCGCCTTGCGTTCCTTTTCGTCTTCTTGACTAGGGTCGCGCCATTCGGCAATGCTCTTTTGCCGGTAGAGCGCGCTGTCGTCGACATTAATCTTCCCGTCGAGTGCCGCAAGGCTGCCATCTTTTAGTATCGCTAGCGGGTTAATCTCGACGAGACTTATATCCTTGTCGATGAATAGTCGATAGAGGCCTTTTAAAAATGAGGTTAGCTGTTTGCGCTGATCAGAGTTGAGTTCTAGCGCAAAGCCAACGAGTCGACATTGGTAGTCCTGAATGCCGAGCACCGGGTCGATCCCGATCGTAATGATCTTTTCGGGCGTGGTTGCCGCGACTTCCTCAATATCCATACCGCCAGCCCGGGAAGCCATAAACGTCACCCGGCGTGATCCGCGATCAACGACTGCGCCTAGGTATAGCTCGTGAGCGATATCTGCTGCACAGTCCACTAAGACAATATTCACGGGTTGTCCGTCGGGCGCAGACTGCTGCGTAATTAGTTGGGTGCCCAGCAGCGCGCGCGCGGCCGCTTCTACTTCGTCGAAGGTCTTCGTGAATTTTACGCCGCCTGCCTTGCCGCGTCCGCCGGCGTGTACTTGTGCCTTAACCAACCACCCATTGCCGCCCAAGGCTTTCGCGTTCGCCGCGGCTTCTTCCGGGGTGCTAGCTGGTTTACCGGGCAATATTGCGATGCCATAGTCCTGAAAAAGCGATTTCGCTTGGTATTCATGGAGATTCATTTGTTCACCTAAAACCCGTCATGCGGAGGTTGATGGTTGTAATTTTGGTTGCTACACAGTGGCCACACGGCTCGCGGTTAGCTCTCTTTATCGCGAGCGAGAGCCACGCGTTTCACCGGGCAGCTGGCGCCTTTTCGAAATTTCCAATGAGGCGCCACGTCGACGTAATGTTCAAGCGGTGAGACTATAGCGAATTACCCGGTGTTATTGAACGGTGATCAGGCATTAGATTCATCGATTACGGTGAAACTGGACGACTTGCTATGAGAACGACGCAATTTTGACTTTGAATCGTTGAAATGTAGGCGCTAAGCGTAGCTCGAACCCCGGACTACTTCATTGCAGGCCCTGTGCTGACATGGGCAGGGTTTCCCGGCATGATCGAACTAGCCGCTCGCTCGGTTCAGTGTTTCAAGGCGGAGGGTTTGCATTGGAATGACACAAACGGGATGCCACGGACCCGGCTATTACCGACGTCTACCTGTTACATCCGTTTATAAGGTTGATGTTTAAGGGGCACCAATTCGTGCAAGGAGCTCGGCGTCGCCAGGCCGAAGTGGCGAGAAACTTGGCCGATCAAAACGGGGTTCTTCCTTGACGGATGCTCGAGCTATGAATCAAAGCAAAAAAAGAGATTTCTATTACGACTGTTGGCGTTTCGACGACCGAGAGTTTGTTGTGGATCCCTTAGGATCATTGGTCTCGGTGCTTGGACGAACTCGTCCAACACAATCTTCCGGATAAAACGGTAACGGTAATTAATACCGGGATAGCAAGTTTCGACACGGTGAAAAGGATTGTCAATCAGGTGCTTCGCCTCATGCCGTTCGACTCGGACGGCGTCATTATCCACCACCCAAACAACGGTCTGACACGTGCTAGGCAAGACTTACCGACGCCGCCCGACGGCATCGGCTTTCACCCTAGCCCGTAGCGACACAATGACCGACCGAGTTTGCTAATCCCTACCTATAATCGGAGTTTGTTTTACACTTGCACTCGCAACACTTATCGCGAGTTCAAGGCCGGCGAGCGCGAAAATCGAACTTTAGTGTCAAGCGCCCGTGATGATGGCGCGAAAGTTGTTTTGCCTTCCTTTGCTACATTGTACGACCCCAATGAAACAACAAGAGTCCTATGAATTGTTACATTTCGCTGACGCGCTGAGTCCGACAAGCGTATTTAGCGGATTTCGATGCGACAACGAAATTCGAAAAACGACGGCGAAAGACGAAGGGACGGCGTAGACGCGTAATGCAAACCAAGTCGGACATCTAGATGAGAATTTCGTCGACCGCGTGCATTTTTTCCGAACCGCGGTGGAAGAAATGGCAATGATTTTGCGCCGGCAGTGCCCGCGCAACTTGCACCAGAGCAGGCTGGACCCCGACAAAGCGTGCAGCAAAAAAGATCTCCAACGATGAGCTGGTAGGAAATAATTGCGCTAAATTCGCATCAAATTGCGCCTATGTCTGGGCATGCATATGCGTCAACCGGTGAGTTTCAGGCCTGGTTGACGAAATCGCTTCCAACCTTTAGTTGACCAAGGTAGGTTCAAATGACGAAGGAAAACTGTAGGTCGAAATGATTTTGTACTTAGCGATTCGAAAATTCTGTGTTTAAAAGGAAGCGAGGAATTCGCGGATGGTCATCATACGCCTAGCAATTATCGCCGTGGTTCTTTGGTTCACGTTCCGAATTGTGAAGCGTTTGATAAGTTCCGCGAAATCGCGCGATATCCGGCTACGTGACGGCGGAAAGATGGTCAATTGCGTCGTGTGCCGTGTGTATCTGCCTGAAAGTGACGCGAAGGCCCTAGGCGATGGGAAATTTAAATGCAAGATGCACTAACTAACATCGAATCGTCGCAACGATATTCATGAGCGGGTCGTCACTTTTACGCACCACCCGGCTCGATCCTCGAAACGACCCAGATGGGCCGGTAAGTGGTCTCACCGTTTCTGACGAACGTGGCTGGCAGGCATTGCGATATTTTAGTTTATATCGCATCGTCATATCCGGGTTATTTGCCGTTCTCGCGCTAGTCGAAAAATTACCGTCGAATTTTTCGAATTTTAATCTTCAGCATTTCACGCTGATCGCGTGTGCTTACCTCGGGCTCGCCATCGCTGCGCAAATCGGCGTGGAGCGCCGATGGGCGCCGATTCGGTTTTTAGTTTACGCCCACGTAATGACAGACATCGTATTCGTAACGATCTTCATTCGCGCCAGTGGCGGCATAGAAGGCGGTTTCGGAATGCTCATGATCGTGGCGATCGCGGGCGCCTGTCTATTCGTTCAACCAAAAGTGGCAGTATTTTTTGCCGCGCTCGCCAGCCTGGCAGCATTCGCTGAGACAATCCTCGGCATCCTATATTTGGACTATCCTAGCGCCGACTACGCGCAGGCCGGGCTGCTTGGTGCGGGATTGTTCGCGACCGCTTTTCTCGCCTCGATTTTGGCCGACCAAGCGCGACGCAGCGAGGCACTTGCGGCTGCCCAAGCGGTGGATATCGAAAATCTGTCTCGGTTGAACGATTATATCGTGCAGCGAATGCGTTCAGGCATTATCGTCCTCGACGATAAACATTCCTCAGTGTTGAACAACGAAGCCGCCGCCTCGATGTTATCGGGAGGGGCTGAGAGTAGCGATATCTTGAAAATTGCGATGCCGGAGTCTCTAACGAACGCCTACCAACGTTGGCTTGTCGATGATATCAACAGCAAAACTCCCATTGAATTAGATAGCCACGGCAGCGAAGTTATCGTGTCATTCACCCCATTGGGCCAAGGCCACACGGGAGGGACGCTAATCTTCCTCGAAGATGCTGCCGAAATCCGGCAACGCGCTCAACAACTCAATCTCGCCTCGCTGGGGCGTTTAACAGGTAGCATAGCGCACGAAATCCGCAATCCGCTAGGCGCGATCCGTGCCGCGGGGCAGTTGCTGAATGAGTCGCCGAAACTCGATGAGCAAGACCGCCGCTTAACTGAGATTATCGAGCAGCATTCGCAACGAATGAACAACATCATCGAGAACGTGATGACGATTGGCCGTCGCAAATTGGCGATTGCTGAGAGTTTTTCTTTGCGGCCATGGTTTGAATCGTTCCTGGACGAGTTACAAGAACGGAAAAAATTGCAGGGATCCGATTTGCGCTGTGATTGGTTAGAAAACGACCTGGTTGTCCGTATGGACACGAGCCAACTGAATCAAGTCTTATGGAATTTGTGTGAGAACGCGCTCCGCTACAGTTCAACGGCTCCGTTGTTGGCTTTTACATGCGGTCGCTCAAGTGGCTCTGCGCGGCCCTTTATCGAAGTTGCAGATACCGGTCCCGGGATGAGCGATAAAGTTACGGAGCAAATATTTGAACCGTTTTATACTGGGGAAACCTCGGGGACAGGTCTCGGTCTCTACATTGCTCGGGAGTTGTGCGAGTCGAATCAAGCCTCTCTCGTATTGACGGCGCACGGCCATGGTGGATGCCGATTCCGCATAAATTTCGCACACCCTGATAGACAACAACTAACGGAATAACATGCCTAAACATTGCGCCCTCATTGTGGATGACGAGCCGGATATTCGCGAACTGCTCGCCATTACGCTTGCACGCATGGATATAGATTGCATCGCGGCGGCCGATCTCGCCGAGGCGAAAATGCGATTAAGCGAACAGACATTCGACATTTGCCTGACTGACATGAAGTTGCCGGACGGAAATGGCTTGGATTTGGTCAGCTACATCCAGCAACAGCATCCGCAGCTACCGGTCGCGGTGATTACGGCGCACGGCAATATGGAATCTGCAATCCAAGCGTTGAAATCCGGTGCTTTCGATTTCGTGAACAAACCGTTCGATATAAACGATCTTCGAAACCTCGTCGCTCAAGCCATAAAAGTAGTCGAGGGGAGCGAAGCAACCGGCAAGGCATTGATCGGACATTCTGACAATATAAAGCAGCTTCGAGAAACGATTACGAAGCTTGCGCGCAGTCAGGCGCCGGTCTATATCAGTGGTGAGTCAGGTACAGGCAAGGAATTGGTGGCCCGATTAATTCACGAGCAAGGCCCGCGCAATGAACACGAATTTGTCCCAGTTAATTGCGGCGCTATTCCCACTGAACTGGGCGAAAGCGAACTGTTCGGGCATCTGAAGGGTAGCTTCACAGGCGCGAATGCCGATAAACCGGGGCTTTTCCAAACGGCCAATTTGGGTACGTTATTCCTAGATGAAGTGTCTGAGTTACCGCTCCAAATGCAAGTAAAATTGCTGCGCGCCATCCAGGAGAAGCGAATTCGCCCTGTTGGCGCGCCCCAAGAGATCGCGGTGGATTGCCGTATTTTATCTGCGACGCATAGAAATTTGGCCGAGTTGGTTGAGGCTGGAACGTTTCGTCAGGATTTGTTCTATCGAATTAACGTGATTGAAGTGAAGGTGCCGGCGCTCAGAGAAAGAACCGACGATGTAAATCTTTTGGTCGATCATTTTTTGAAACTGCAGAGCGCCGGGCTAGGATTGACGCCACCGAAGCTATCGGCCGCGGCCCGCGATGCACTTAGGCAGTATGCGTTTCCGGGGAATGTTCGCGAACTCGAAAACATCTTAGAACGCGCAATGACACTCTGCGAATCTGATCAGATCGATGTGGACGACCTTAACCTGCCGGCCGCAGCGGCAGTGCCGCTGGCACCGCCCCGCGAAACCCCAAGTGATGATGCTGGCGAACTGCAAGGATATTTAGATGACGTCGAGCGAGAACGGATTCTCCAAGCGCTCGAGCAAACTCGATGGAATAAAACGAAAGCGGCGAAACTACTGGGAATAAGCTTTCGCGCATTGCGCTATAGACTGGAAAAACTGGGCTTAGACAAGGACTGATCGATTTGAAACCGCCTAGTCCCGCCTTCCTTCCGCAACGGCGTCATTCACCGTTATTCCGCGGGTCCTTGTAGGTTTAGAACCAGATAGAGTGACGTTGCGCGTCACTTTTTGCCCCTAGCAGTTGCCGAAAGGATCGGTTTGGTCTTACCAAAGTGGGCCTGTCGAGAACGCAAGCTCGGCTGGAAGTGGCGCCATTGCTAGCATCCAAGCGAATTTCATTTCTTGGCACGGGATGTGCAAATAGAAAATCAACGCGCTGCCGTAAGTCTTCAAAAGCGCTTAACAGAAGCTGGCTGACGCTAGAAAAATTTTAAACTTCCTAGCAAATTATTTGTAACTCTCAGGAGAATGAGAAAATGAAAAAAGTCCAAAAAGGTTTTACACTAATCGAACTCATGATCGTGGTCGCGATCATCGGTATCTTGGCCGCAGTTGCCATCCCGGCCTATCAGGATTACACGATCCGCGCCAAGGTAACTGAAGGTTTGGGTCTTGCAAGTGCAGGTAAGACGTCTGTTTCGGAGTTTTTCGCGACTAACGGTGAGTTGCCGACGTCAAATGTGTCAGCGGGTATGGCAACTTCGACGAGCATCTCAGGCAATAATGTCTCGTCGGTTGCTGTTGGCACCGCGGGCGTTCTAACAATCACTTACTCTGGAAATGGTGTTTTGAGCGGTGCGACCGTGTTGCTGTCCCCAGACACAACAGGTGGCCGAGTGAGATGGAACTGTACTTCAGGCGGCACTTTAGATGGTCGGTATCGCCCCTCTTCATGCCGCAGCTAGTAGCGCGACACGACGTAGCATAATGCTCGTCTAGATTAAGACCGAGACAAAACGCCTAGGCTCCCTCCTAGGCGTTTTTTTTTCAGGCTAGGAATGCCTGAGTAATGCAAGCACTCGTCGTGCCGATCCTTCTCAGCAAGACCTGGACCTATCCGCTCATGCCTGCATCATCAATCCGAACAAGACCCGACCGGAGATTAACGGCGCGAACATTTTTACTCGGCGCGTTATTGTTAACCTCGCTTGCTTACTTACCAGGTATTGGCGGCGGATTCGTTTTTGACGATTACAACAATATCCTGTTCAACAAAGATCTGAAATTCGAAAACTTCAATCTCGCGAACTTATTTCAGGCAGGATGGTCTGGTGTTGCGGGGCCGCTCAAACGCCCGTTGGCCATGATGAGTTTCGCTATCAATTTCAGCACGACCGGCGATTTCATTGCCGCCTTCAAAATTACGAATCTCCTTGTTCATCTTGCCAATGGCATTTTGATGTTCATATTTCTACGGATGCTAATGCTTTCCACTGGCAACCAAAGCGGTTCCGAAAAATTGAACCACGCGATGATCGCAGCCGTTGCAGCTTCAATATGGTTGCTACATCCGCTGAATCTCACCTCAGTGCTATACGTTGTGCAACGGATGAATAGTCTTTCCGCGATGTTTGCGCTGATGGGACTTATTTGTTACTGCGCTGGTCGCCAAAGGCTCGAGGGCGGGCGCGAATATGGATGGTGGCTGATGGCTGCGTGTTCCCCTTCGTTGATCGTCCTTGCTATTTTGTGCAAAGAAAACGCAGCGATAACATTTCCGCTTATCGCCTTAATCGAAATTTGCTTTTTTCGCCTGCGGACCGCAAATTCGCGCGATCGCTCGTTGTTGATCGGATTCTTCGTCGTTACGGTTCTCGTTCCCAGTGTTCTCGCAAGTCTCTATCTTTTTTCACATCCGAATTTTATTCTTGGTGGATATAAAACTCGGCCGTTTTCACTGACTGAGCGCCTGCTAACGGAAGCACGAGTCTTGTGGTTCTACTTGGCGTTACTTTTAGTCCCAAAGTTGAGCCAGTTCGGGCTTTACCACGACGACTACGTGCTATCGACGTCGATTGTTGATCCCATTGCGACTCTTCCCGCGATTGCTGGTCTCGCATTGGTTGTGGTAACAGCCATTTTCGGCACTAAAAAATATCCGGTTTTCTCGTTCGCCGTAGGTTGGTTCGTCGCCGGGCACATCATAGAGTCGAGCGTGATTGCACTCGAACTAGTTCATGAGCATAGAAACTACATGCCGGGTATGGGTGTCGTGTTCGCTTTGTGCTATGGCGCGGCGTGCTTTTTCGCATCGGCTTCGTATGCTCGGTTGCAGAAAATTTCCATCGCGACGGTTATTGTTTTATGCACTTTACTGACCTATCTCCGTGCCGGGGATTGGAGTGATCCGGCGACCCTTGCCTTCGTCGAGGCGCAACGACATCCGAATTCGCTACGGGCTGTTTACGATCTCGGTAGGGTTCAATTCGGCTTACATCAACTCACGGGGCGTCAAGAGTTCTACGAAAAAGGGATTGAGAACTTAGAGCGCTCGGTCCTAATCGATCCGAGTGCAACACGACCGCTGATTGGGCTTCTGCGAATGGAGTACGAAAGTGGCCACACGCCGAGGCCCGAATGGATCTTAGAGGCATTAGATCGTTACGAGAACACACTTTTTCATCCTTCAGAAACAGACGATTTATATCGTTTAGTTCAATGCCACTACGAAACGATCTGCGCGTTTCCGGCAAGGGATGTGCAGCAGCTTTACCAAGCGGCGTTGCGAAATAGCTCGGTACCGAAATATTCAAGAGCGCAACTGATGGTCGATCTCGCCGTCTTGTATGTTAATGAATCTTACGAATTAGAACCAGCAATGAATTTGCTCGACGATGTCGTCTTGGCATTCCCTACAGAGTTTAACTTTCGAAAAATTCGCGCACAAATCTACTTAATGGCAGAAAGGTATAGCGAAGTAACTGAGGAAACGGAATACATGCGGTCCGTTTCGGTGTGGAGAGATCTGATAAATTCTCCGATTAATGAGATTTCTGCGCTCGAACGCGCGGTAGTCGACGCAACGGCACTCGAACTCCTTAGACCGTGAACCACTCGAAATTGCGTATTCGTAACGATGACTCGCTCCTCATCAAGTGCGTAGGCGAAAGACTCGCAAGTTGCTGTGGGCAATGTTTATATTCCATTTGAGTCACGCGCAGCAGTGTCCTTTGTCTTTAGACTAATGGGTGCGCGGCCGAGCTGCGCCGTAAATTCTCGCGATCCCCAATGAATAAACCAATAATTCCTAACCTCGCCCTGATCGCGGTCGTCATCACTCTTTTGGTGATCTGCTGGCCCGGACTGTCGGGTCCATTTGTATTCGACGATTTGCCAAATCTCCGAGCGATTGGCTTCGAGAATCCACCGAATTACGGTAAGTTTATTTTTTCAAACGAATCCGGCGTCTTTGGTCGGAGCGTCTCAATGATGACGTTCGCGACGAATCACTTCTTTCGCGGTGAATTCGACAATTTCGATCTGAAATTGACTAATCTCACGCTTCACATTGCCAATGGCTTGTTGCTCTATTGCATCGTGTTGAATTTTCTCGGATGTGCTGGTGGGCGAGCGCAAACTCAATGGATCGCCGTTCTCGTTGCCGCACTATGGCTTTTGAATCCAATAAACGTCAGCGCGGTACTTTATACGATACAGCGCATGGCCTTGCTGGCTTGTTTCTTTACGTTCATTGGCATATTGAGTTACGTGCGATGGCGAGGATCAAACGCGACAACTGTGATTTCGCGGCATTACTATTTACTCATTTGCGCCGTGAGCTGGCCGTTAGCCGTTTTGTCCAAAGAAAACGGCATTTTGCTCCCGTTTTTAATATTGATCGTCGAATTTGGCTTTTATTCAGTCGGACGGACATTTCAAAGTGTACGCGTTGTACTGATTGGCCTGCTAATCGGCGGAGTGGCCAGCATTTACGTGTTTCAGACGCACGAACTATTGCGTTACACGGACCGTGGTTTTTCCTTAATCGAGCGACTATCAACGCAACCAGTTGTTATTGTTCACTACATCCGCGATCTGCTTATCCCGCTTAGCACCGATATCGGTCTGTATAATGATGACTTCCCGGTCTATAAAGCTCCCCTGAATTTTGCCACGATCAGCGCTTCTTCATTGATCGCTATTCTAATTATGTTCGGACTCCTCGCGAGCGAGCAGTCGTCGCTTCGAAGAATTTTCTGCGGGATACTGTTTTATTTCGGTGCTCACTCTATCGAAAGCACTGCAATTCCGTTGGAAATGTATTTTGAACACAGGAATTATTTACCCTCCGCGGGGTTATATTTATCGTTGGTCTTGGCAGCTTACGCAGGTATTTCCGGGCGACATAACGCGCGAACTTTGGCGATATCCTTGTCGGTCATTCCATTGTTGTGGTTCTCGTTTGTCAGTTATCACAAAGCGCAGGCCTGGTCATCGTGGACTACGGTCGTTACTAATCAATATGAACATCATCCAACGTCTGCTCGAGCAGGATTAGAAATGGCATCGTTGCTGGTGGATTCGAATAATATTGATGCCGCTCTTACCGTGAATGACCTGACTGCGCTCCACAACCCAAAGATGAACGTAAATATAAAATTGCAACGGTTCTATCTCTATTGCGCGAGCGGAAAATCGGTCGATGAACTTGAGTATGGCCCGCTTGACGGACTATTGGCGCGAGGAAATGAACTCGCACGGGCGACGGCCTTAGATCTACTGCTCGAAACTCGCGACAAAAATGCCTGCCCAAATTTAGATTTCGATCGGGTGATGAATCGTGTCTCTGAACTGGTCGAATCCAGCCTGAGCAAGCAGATACTTACGACTACGCAGGCATGGCACATAGAATACTACCTGGTCGAATTTGATCGTTCGTTAGGCCGCCAGGATAAAGTAAGGAATCGACTCGAACGAAGCATACGAGGTGGAAATGTGAAAGCTGCGTACTATGCAAAAGACGTATTGAACAGTGGATCACCTTGACGCCGCAATTTGATTCCAAATGACCAGAGCGATAATTAGTTAAAGGGTCTAAACGTGTCTGAAGAGCCTCACTCGCAGACCGCAATTCAGCCTCTGGCGTGGACGCGGTGCTTTTGCCCTATTCTGGAGATGAAGATCCTTGGGTTCGCGATTACATTGATCGTCAAACGAGCTTTGTTGCGATTGCGCCTAGCTGATCCGATGACTGCAGTCGTTTGAAATGCTAAATAAATTCGGGGGGTCCATCTGGGCGATGTCGGAATACGGTTGGTATCCGTTATTGCTACTCATTTCGACGCCATGGTTTCTAAGTCAACTCGGAACGAATCAATACGGTTATTGGATGTTGCTCGCTGCAACGACGGGGTTTGGCAGTGTGCTGAATACCGGCACTGGCGCGGCGACGATCAAAGCAGTTTCTTCAGAGTTGGGCCGAACTCAAAACACAGCGGGGGTGGAATCTGCGGTTCGCGCCTCAGTTGCGATTGCAATCGTGGGTGGAGGCGTGCTTGGACTGCTGGTGTTTTCCATGTACTGGTTCTTTGGCTCAGCACTGCTTGGGCAAATGGACTCTACTGCGCTGCTGCGGCAAACCGGGATTGCTGCCGCGATCCTGATCTGGATTGAGCAACTCGATAACGTGTTGAGTTCAGCTATGAAAGGAGCCGAGCAGTTTGGAGAAGCCGCGCGAATAGAGATGTTAAGTAAGACTGTACAAGTGATCTTGGCCGCATGCGTCGTGTGGGTATCACAGGATTTGTCAACTCTATATCTAGCTTTAGTTGTTGTGGCGACCGTACGGCTGTTCGCAAAGATATCGGTGGTGCGACGAATTTTTGGGGAAATCAAATTACGACCATCGTTTTCCGGAGCTAAGAATATACTGGGTTTCGCGAAATGGGGATGGCTGCAAGGGGTAGGTGTTGTCTTGTTTGGAGTTGCTGACCGGATGTTGGTCGGCTCCTTGCTTGGCGCCGAAAGCCTTACTTACTATTCGATCGCGTCGCAACTCGCGATGCAGATACATGCAGTGGCGGCAGCGGGGCTTAGCGTAATTTTCCCAAAAGTTAGCCGCGAACTTGAAGAGAACGATGCCTTTTCGCTATGGCGTGTGACGAAATTAACCATGGCGGGCAATTTGTTATTCAGTACGGTGCTTGCGATTGTGTTGCTGGTATTCGGTCCGCAAATATTGATCTTGTGGATCGGAGTGCAAGCCGCCGGTCCGACATCCGTTGTTCTGCCTTGGCTTGTTGCTGCCTACTGGCTTCTAGCACTCAATGTTGTGCCCTATTACATCTTGCTCGGTTACGGGAGAGTGCGTTTCGTGGGGATCACGGTTCTCGCTGCCGGGGGTGCGGGCATCGGTGCGATGTATATCACGATCTCAAATATCGGCTTGATTGGAGCCCCTGCCGGTCGCGGCATCTACGCAGTTCTCACGTTAGCGTTAATTGTCCCATTGATTCGGTATATTCGTAATGATGGCAACTTAGTCGAAAATCAAGGCTTATTGTCGTCACGCAAGGGCGAGTCTTTGCAATGAGTATGGCTTCAAACATTCCCTGTCCGTGTTGCAATGAAGAGGATACAGAGTGGCTGGGTAACTTGCCGGACATGGACCGTTTCGCGGGAGAACGCCTAGCTGCCGAACTTCTTGGCGGCAATCTGTATCGATGTCGTAATTGCCGGCTGAAATTTCGTTATCCGTTGCTCGATGCCGCACAATATGACCAGTTGTATGCAACGGGTGACAACAAGATTTGGACTGGCGCCGCCTCCCGACCAGACTGGGATCTGGTGATTGAGCAAATTAATCGATCCGGCGTTACCGGGCGATCGGTCCTTGATTTCGGTTGTCATACAGGCGAGTTGCTTTCACGATTACACCCCGACTATTGCCGCTTCGGCGTGGAGATTAATGGCGTCGCGGCCCAAATTGCATCAGAGCAGCATCATGCGAAAATTTGGTCGAACTTGGACGAGATACCAGACGATCTTCGATTTGATGTCGTCGTTGCGATCGACGTCGTCGAGCACATGCGGAACCCAAAAGAACTTATTGAGCGACTTATGAGTCTATTGAGCGAGTCCGGCATTTTGATAGTGACGACAGGTGATGCGGAAAACTATTTCTGGAATCGTTTCGGTGCCAATTGGTGGTACTGCGCGAATCCAGAGCACATCGCGTTTCTCTCCGAACCGTGGCTGAGTTATTTAAGTAATCAATGTGAATGCCATGTCGCCGAATGTTATCGATTTCGCCACAGAGGCTTCGGCGCTTTCCGTCTAATTGTCCACGCGCTATTTATGTCTTGGTATGGTTTCTTTCCCGTCGCTTATCTGCGCATCAGCAAAACGGTAAAGAAGATACTCTCTCGCGATACTGAAGACAGAGTGCTCGGAAACGGTGTTAGCGCGGACCACTTGTTCATTGTGCTGAATAAAAATAGAGAATCATGATTAACGACACCCGTGGAGTTCGTTGCGCGTTCGAGCAGATATTTCTGAAAATTAACAGTCGTGTCGTGATTAAGTCTCGAACCCGGTCGATTTTCGCTAAAAGCGCCACAAATAGCTTCAAACGGAGTCGATTCATCCGTGTCTGACATTAAATTCTCAGTTATCACGGTCTCGCTAAACTCGGAAAATGAAATCGAGAAAACGATCACGAGCGTGGCAAACCAAAATTACCCGAACAAAGAACATATAGTTATTGATGGCGGATCCGTCGACGGAACTGTAGATATTATTCGAAAATATGATGAGCAACTTTCAATTTGGGTTTCCGAACCGGATAGCGGAATAGCAGATGCGATGAATAAGGGGATCTCTCGCGCGACAGGCGATTACGTTTTGTTCATCAATTCCGACGATTATTTGATCGATGACAACGTATTGCAAAAAGTCTTCGAATCAGTTCAGGACAAGCTTGATTACTATATTTTCAAGGTACTCGCGGTTTACCCTGACAACAAAACAGGATTTTTGCCGAATAATGATTTTAGTTTCGCTACAAATTTTAAAATGAGGTCGTGCCATCAAGGGCACGTGATAGCGAGGAAATTATTCGAACAGTACAGCGGCTACGATTGCTCGTTCAGGATAGGGATGGACTATGAATTCGTGTTGCGCGTATTGCGACAGGGGATTAAGTCACGGTCCGTCGACTTGGTAATTTCCGGGATGGGGCAAACAGGTATCAGTTCTCGGAAAGACTGGGCGGGTCTTGAACAGAGGTTTATGGACGAACGCAATGCCCAGTCAAAGAATTGTCCGAATTTCGCTCTAGGGGCGCTCTATCCTATATATTGGCATCTGTACATTGCATATAGAAAAATATTACACGTCTTCAAACAACATCAATCTTAGATCTATGAATTTTGAGTTTGAAGATTTTAGTACTATCGTGAACTGGCGCGACGGATACCTGGATTTGGAAGTCCTGCGGACTTCCTGTGGCGTTCGCAGTAGTGGAACTCAGGAGAGCGTGTACAGCCAAAGCACATTCCTGTCGTGAATCGGACTCGTTCGGTAATTGCTTCGATCCTTTTGTAATAGAATTTCTGGATGGCTAAGATCACACTCGTTACTCGCAATTTCCCGCCGTTAACGGGCGGCATGGAAAGGCTACTGCGACAAGTTTATATAGGGTTGAAAGACCATCACGATTGTGATCTGGTTGGGCCAAATGGGTGCCGAGATTTCGCTGATCGTGACGACGTAATCTCTGAGACCTCGGTTTCGCCGACACCGCTGTTTTTGCTTTTCAGTTTCGTAAAAAGTATCTATCGGTTATCGATCGCAGGGAGGCCTGATGTCGTCGTTGGAGGCAGTGGGCTTGTCGGTCCGGTTGTGGTGCTACTCGCTCGGTTATTTAGTGCCAAATCGATGCTTTTGGTGCACGGGCTAGATATCGTCGTTGAGTCCCGTCTCTACCAGTTTCTGTTTGTTCCTTTTCTACGGCGTGCCGACTTAGTTATTTGCAACAGCAAGAATACTGCCGAATTAGCCATCCAAAGCGGCGTGCGCGCTGATCGCATAGAGATAATTTGCCCCGGAGTTGAGATCCCCGATAGCCCTCTGTCGCAAACCCAGGCGCGCGAACTATTAGGCCTACATGACAAGACAATGCTGTTGTCCGTAGGGCGCCTGATCCCGCGCAAAGGGATTGCTGAGTTCATTACCAATTCGTTCGTTGAAATGGCCTCAAAGAACCCAAACCTTGAGCTGTGGATAGCTGGAGGTGAACCGCAAAGCGCTTTGAACAAACACCACGGCTCTGTTGTGGAGTCGATTAACAAGGTTGTCCGCCTATACCGACTCGAGTCCCGAATTAAACTTCTTGGCCGGGTTGATGATGTAAAGCTTCAACAATTATATGCCGCGGCCGATGTTTTTATTTTTCCTCTAATCGATACCCCAGGCGACGTCGAAGGATTTGGCATGGTTGCGATCGAAGCAGCCGCATACGGAACACCGACAGTTGCATTCGATTGCGGCGGCGTTAGCGATGCAGTAGAGCAAGGGGGGAATGGTTATCTTGTTACACCTGGTGATTACGCTGAATTCGATAATCGAGTTATGCGAGTTATTAAAGAGCAACCGCGGGATCAAGCGTCCGAGTACGCGAAGCAATTCTCTTGGGAAAATTATTCGCTGAAATTGAACAATTGCATCCAGATCGCTCTTGGCAAAGATAAATGAAAACATTCAGATTTGTAATTAGATTAGAATCAGTGGAGAAGTAATCTGTTTCTTCTATTCGTCCATCCTACTCGTCCCAATACAGTAAGCGAGAGCAGAAGCCGCCTTTACTAAATACGATTTTGCAGAGAACGGAACATGATTAGCGTTAATCATCGCATCGCAAAACTGGTAGATGTAATTTTTTGCTGGATAGCTTACCGCTGCGATCGGCTTAAGTAAGTAAGGATGCAGTCGACTATCAATTCGGCCGTAAAGCATTTTTCTGTATACATCAGGGTGCGACTGTTCGAAAACAACTGAGGAGTATTGTCCTGCCTCCTCGAATTTGAGGGCGATAGTATTAAAACTATCGATCTCGTCATGGTAGACGACGCTATCGGACACGTACCTAATGATTCCGCCGGCGGAATTAATTCTTAGTATTAGATCTCGATCTTCAAAACCGTATTTCAAATAATCCTTATTAAAGCCTCCAGACCGATTAAACATCTGTCTGGATACCCCAAAGTATGGGCTTGAAAAGCCACTCAGATCCTGATTCCGTCCAAGTTGATCGCGCTTGTTTGAAACCGCATTGAAATAGCGAACCCAGAAACCTGTGCCTCGCGACATGACGCGGCCATAAGCTAGGTCGCAATCGCTCCCGAGTAAGTTAGCAAGCAATTGAAAACTGTTGTGCGACGCAACCGTACAGTCACTATCCATGAACAAAATATATTCGCTATTTCCGATGTTAGCTCCATGGTTTCGGGCAGCTGCTCGACCTTGGTTAATATGCAAGCGAGAAATTTGGACCTTATCCTTAATGCTCGCAGGCAGAGAAGAGATACTATCGTCGGTAGAAGCATCATCGACGATCACTACATTGACAATCCAACCATCACAGAATTCTTGCCGAATAACGCTTTCAAGCGTTTGTCGAAGAACCGCTCCAGAATTAAAGCTCGGAATCACGATATCTAAATTCGGCATTGCCTACTCCAATTACTAATTGCTGGTCATCTACACATCACTCGGGGAAATCAATTGCAGCATCAGAATTTGCTATTGCGAACTAGGGCGCGATGGACGGTTCTCGCAATTTAACGTGTATCGATAATTGATTACAGCGTACTTGCTTCGCTTGCCGGTGCTAACCAAGGATCTGCACGTACATGACGTAACGCTCGATGGCTATGACCCATATAACTCAATTGATTTGAATTAAATGTGCGACTATATTCACTCTAGATATTGACCGCCTGCGCAACGTAAGTATCCCGTAGAAACAGCGAGGCCTTGCAAGGCCGGAATTATACGCCGATTTAGCTGCCGGGAATTTTCCCTTGCAAACGAATCGTAAGATCACGGTTTGCCGATCGACCTAAGGGAATTCACGTCAAATGAAACGCTCAGCGCAGCTCGACTATTCAGATTTGCATGGTGACGTTTACTACGAAAAAAATAATCGCGAGCGAAAAGCCTTCACAATCGTGTCGATTCTCGACGATTTTCTAGGCGAGAAATTGAAAACTTCAAGAATCTTAGACGTCGGCGCGTCAACGGGCTTTATTGATAATGTGCTCGCTGATCATGCGGGGTATGTTGAAGGTTTGGATATTGACCAAAAAGCGGTTCAGTTTGCCAAAAAGAACTTCAAGAAAGACAACTTGGAATTTAAAGAAAGTGACGCACTACGTTTGAGTTATCAAGATGAGTGTTTTGAAATTGTCATCTGTAATCATGTCTATGAGCATGTCGTCGATGATACCCAGTTGATGGACGAAATTTTCAGGGTACTGACCGAAGACGGCATTTGCTTTTTTACCGCAGGAAACCGCCTGCGTTTAATGGAGCCGCACTACCATTTACCTTTGTTGTCCGTTATTCCTCACGCATTTGCACATATGTATTTAAAAATTGTGGGTAAGGGCGGCTACTACCACGAAAAGCATCGAACTTATTGGGGACTAAAGGCGCTGGTTCATCGATACAAGCACAAGGACTATACACGGGAAATCGTGTCGAATCCGCAACGCTATAAAGCAGAATACATGATCAAACAGGGTTCGATGAAACAGGCAGCAGCCAAATTTCTCTGTAGATATTTGTATTGGGCATGCCCAACTTATATTTGGATCCTCGAAAAAAGAAATGTTTAGTTAGCAATCGTTCGAATTCAGCTGATTGTCGAATCGAGGCAAAGCCGTGGAAATTCAAAATACGCTACGTCACGAAAAGCTAATTGTTGTAGGTTTCCCTATGTGTCAACCTGGCGCGAATGTTTACGGGATCGATCCATCACAACGAGGCATCGATAAATGCGAGACACACATACCGAAGGGTGAATTCCTTTCTCAAGCTGCGGAAGTCTTACCGTTCGACAACGAAAGCTTTGGTTTCGTGACGTGTCTTGGTTCTCTCGAATACTTTGTGGTTCCAGTCATTGCACTAAAAGAGACGGGAAGAGTATCAAAACGTGACGCCCTATTCGTAATTTGGTACCGAATACCGATTTTTTCATCCGAAAATTGAAGCTTTATTACGGTACGAATCAGAAGGACGCGGAAGAAGTTGTCAGGACGCTCGATGAATGGGGGCGATCGTTTGGCAAATCTGGATTACGGGTCACCAGCAAATGGAAAGATCTCCACGTTTCATCGTGGGCTTGGGTTTCGGTGAACGGTTTGGTTCACTCACCAATTTGAGCTTTGGGAGCCCCTGCTTTTTTTTGGGGGGGGGGGGAGGTCATTAGAAGGGCAATACCCAGGTCTACCATCGTTGTGAAAAGTCCATGGTGTGATCTCTCCTATGCACGGGCATCCAAGATAGAGTGTTTCATTTTCGGTCTGATTCGCTTTTTGATCGTGAATCTAGACGAACGCGGCGGAGCATTAGAAACGCGCACTGCCTAAGTACGAAGCTACGGCGAACGTTAGTTATATCCATGTCGCGACATCTCAAAAATTCTGCGGCACAAAAAGCAACGCGATGTCTGTAAATTCCGAGATGCAGTTTGGTTTGGCGAAAGTCGCGCGCTCGCAAATAGAAATCAAGCCGTTGCGGCTTCAACCTAGAGTGTTACGTCTCGGAGCTGTCTCGACGGCCTTGTAGGCTGATCAGCAAGAATTGTTAACGCAAGGACAGAAATAGTTTCGTTGGAGAAAGGATCTTGTCGCGGTCGCGTATTTCCATTAAAAGTCAATTTGAGACTGTAAATAAATCTGTGTAACTGTCTACCCACAAGCGACTAGCAGGTAGGATAAACAGACATGAATACAGACGAACTGAAACAAATCGCATTGGCGGCAGCAGAGCTGGACCCCAACGTTTGGACAGAAAATGATTCCTGATAAGTGAAATCTTCTGACTTAATATTCTCGTAAGAGAAGGAGCAGAAGATGACCCGAAGAAAACGACGTAATCATTCCTCAGCGTTGAAAGCAAAAGTGGCTTTGGCT
>JBLFWX010000010.1:0-95725 GCA_047611805.1 Gammaproteobacteria bacterium | reverse complement strand
GACACGCTCACCATGATCGTTCGTCGAAGCGATGACGTAATGTCTGCCGCCCTTCGCGCGAGTGACGGAGATATTCTGGTAGAAGCCGGGGTGCACGACCGGTATTGGCAACAACTAGCGAATGATAAATCTACGCCAACACAAGCTCACGTCCCGATTTTTAACGGTTCCGAGCGGTGGGGCACAATCGAAGTACGCTTCAGCCCACTTGAGAACAGCGGTCTCGCCAACACCCTGAAGGATCCATTCTTTCGTCTTATCGCGTTCGTCGCGTTTATGGGTTTCATCGGTTATGCGATGTTTATGAAGCAAACCTTAAAGCATCTCGATCCCGTTGCGGTGATTCCCGACCGTGTCAAAACCGCGCTAGACGTGCTTGCGGAAGGCGTCGTGCTCGTCAACGAGCAGGCGGAAATCGTGCTTGCAAATAACGCATTTTCCCGAATATTGAATGATGCGGATGGCGCCTTATTGGGAAAGAACCTCTCGGGAATGAAGTGGAAGGATCTGGATAACAAACGACGCGCGAAAGATCTGCCTTGGACTTATGCGCTTGAGACGGCGAAAAGCGCGTTAGGCGTACCGTTGAGTTTAGCGCTGACTGACGGGGAGACACGGACTTTTATGGTGAACGGCAGTCCGATTCTCGACGATAAAGGCGCCGCGCGCGGCGCGATGGTGACGTTTGACGATATCACGGAATTAGAGAAGAAGAACGAGGAGCTCAACGTGATGTTAGATACCTTACGAGAATCCCAGGAGAAAATAGGTCAACAAAACGAGAAACTGCAGATCTTGGCGACGCGTGATCCGTTAACGTCGTGCTTAAATCGACGCGCATTCAACGAAGAATGTGCGCGCGAGATTGAAAGTGCCAAAGCAGATGGAAAACCATTGTCGTGCATCATGATGGATATAGATCACTTCAAATCGGTGAATGATACCTACGGTCACGGTGTTGGCGATCAAGTCATTAAGCATGTCGTGAATTCGGCACGCAGTGGGCTGCGTAGCATCGACATTATCGGTCGCTATGGGGGAGAGGAGTTTTGCATCTTGTTACCTGGCTTAGATATTGGCCAAGCTGTCGTGGTAGCCGAACGACTTCGACTCAAGATAGAAAGTGAGGCACGCAATGCGATTGGCACAGGGATGGAGCGCATAGTTACCTCGAGTTTTGGCATTTCTTCTACTGAACACAGCCCGTTCGAAACGGCAAAACTGATCGACGCTGCAGATCAGGCGCTCTATTGTTCCAAAAATTCAGGTCGAAATCGCGTGTCTCGGGTAGACGAAATCGACACTACGGAGTTCGCTTAGATGGAATTAACGAATCAATTTGGCTTAACTCAAGAAGTCTCTTTTGATGATTTGGCCGCGACGCTAACCGAAAGTTCGACGCCGGTAATATATCGGTCCGGTTCGGCGATATTCCGCGAGCATGAAGTGAGTGGCCCTGCGTATCTGATCGAACGCGGGCAAGTGGAAATCACCCAACAAGAAGGTGACGAACAGAAAGTGCTAGCGATTCTTGGACCCGGTGAGCTGTTCGGCGAAATGTCGCCAATTGACAATCAGAGTCGTTCGGCGACCGCCACTGCTATCACAGAAACTGAGGTGATACCGATTTCTCGCCTACAACTTGAGGAAATTATTTCTAAAACCGATCCCCTTATTCAATTGCTATTGCGAGTCCTAATCGAACGCTTACGCAAAGCAGCTCCGCACGCTGAAGTTCGCAACGGCGGCTTAAAAATATTGGATCGCGATGCCAGTCTTAAATCGATCGAGGCAATTCGTGGCAAAGTGATCACTCACATTAAGCAGGAAATTGAATTGCGCGACGCGTTCGCGCGCCGAGAACTTGATTTGTATTACCAACCCATTGTTCGCTTGAGTGATTATCGTCTCGCCGGGTTTGAGGCATTGATCCGTTGGATATCACCAGAACGTGGCGTTGTCGGACCCAATGATTTTATTGGTGTGGCAGAAGAATCGGGCTTAATCGTCCCAATCGGTTTATGGGTATTAGAACACGCTTGCCACATGCTAACTCGGTTTCAGGCAGTCCGCGATCGCTACTACCCTGAGGAAGATCCGTTGTTCATGTCCGCTAACGTCTCGGCTCGACAACTCGGCAACTCGGACAACGTCGATACGATAATTTCTACTATTCGCCGCACTGGGATCGATCCTAGTGCGTTGAAAATTGAAATAACGGAAGGCTTGTTGCTTGACGATCCCGAGGCTGCGATTATCGCGTTTAATCGCTTGAAAGCACTCGGCGCCAAAATGGCGCTAGATGATTTTGGCACCGGCTATTCAAGCCTAAGTTATCTCCACAGATTCCCGCTCGATACATTGAAAATCGATCGGTCTTTTGTCATGTCCATGTTGAAAAGCAAGGAGAGTATGACGGTTGTGCGCACGATCACGCGCCTCGCACGCGATTTAGGCCTCACGTGCGTGAGTGAGGGGATCGAAAATTCTCATGAGCTCACAACCCTAAAGAATTTCGGTTGTGATTACGGCCAGGGCTTCCTGTTTGCGAAACCAGTGCCTGCAGCGGAGGCGGAAGAGTTAATCAAACGGTTTGAACTATGGACGCCGCCAATGCGGCTTGAATCGGGTGCGGGCGCGCACGTTACTTGAATCACTAGTCTAACGAGATGAAGCGATAAAGGTGCTTGCGCAATACGGACGCAGATTGTCGCATCAGTTTCCGCTCAACAGAGCATAATAGCGTTGCCTGAGGGATCCCAAAATCCGCGTCCCGTCGGCAATATGGGTTAACGGTGAAACTTGCAAAAAAATTTCGCAACTTTTCTTCGAAGAAGTGCTGCCTGCTATCTGCACAGAGCGGAGTTCGTTGGAACTATTCTAATTGAACTCGGATCTCTATTCTGCTGCCGGGTGTCGGCAATAGCGCCAATTTTGGAATCAGCTTTCGACAGGGAGTTTCAGGATCAATTCAATGGTTTCCCGATCCGGAACGTCATCGAGATCCTGGCCGCGTGGAATTAAGCAGACTTCAGATTTTCCAAACCATTGATAGCGACGCCGACCGACTAGGCGATACCCGAAGTCGCGCACTGCAGCAGGGACCAAGCCTATTAGTTGGCCAACCATGTGCCACCCACTGGACAACTGAACCATTATTTGCACCCAGGCTCTGGATTCTGTTTTGAGTTGCCCACGTTCAATGTATAAGAACGTGGACATCGCATCGCGTGCGATCGAATAGTGTTCGCAGATGAACTGCCCGTCGTCGCTCTGGAATGGAACGAAATAGAACGTGTGCGGGCTGCGTTGATGACGTATGACGAAACTAAGCGATCCGTTGCACAAGTGACAGATGCCGTCGTAGACCACGATAGGACGCAATTCTCGATTAGCCATATTTACTGTTGCCGCAATGTTTGCAAAGGTCAGGTTGCTCGATGCATTTTCTTACGTAGTCTCCTCGACGATCTTAAGAACATACCTGCGGTGTGGATGTCCTTCAACGTAAGAATACCGAATAACCGCATCCGCGTGAGCCGGGCCGTGCAATTTGTAGTCGAATTCGAACTTGTGGTGCGCAATTACACGATCTAATTTTCGCCAAAATGATGAGCCGAGAACGTTATGCCGAACATTGCTAGTTTAGTCCGATTAAGTACGCACGAAGAGGCCGCAATCCGCGCAGTTGATGACTCGATTTCTCTGAATCATTACGGCGGCTGGTTTGACGGTGAGTTCCGAGAATCGTGGCCCGCTAAGACTGTTGCGCGTTACGTAAGAGGGGACGGGCGCGGTACTCAGATCGAACGCGACGTGGCGCTGGCGCAAGCCGAAATAATCATTGGAGGTTTCCCGTTTCCGCTCGATTTGCGTGCGCGATCGCCGCGCTTAAAGTGGTTACATCAAACACCCGCCGGCGCTAGCAATCTACGTTGCGGTGACATCTGGGGCAGTGATGTAACGGTTACGACGTCGCGCGGATATGGCGAAACAACAGCCATCGCCGAATACGCGCTGGCCGGCATTTTCCATTTTGCGAAGGGCTTCGATCATGCTTATCTAGATCAGGGGAGCGGGGCATTCGACTATTCGAAATACTCGGTTTTCTCGATCGAGCGCAAGACGCTCTGCGTTGTTGGGGCTGGCGGGATTGGCCGGGAAGTCGCGCGCTTGAGCAAGGCACTGGGCATGCGAACACTTGGTATCCGTTCATCAAGTCATGGCGTTTCTAATGATGCCGATTTTGATCGTATCGACGGTCCAGAACAATTGAATGCTTGTCTTGCTGAGAGTGATTACGTGGTGGTTAGTTGCCAGTGGACTGACGGCACGACAAATTTGCTAGATGATGATGCTTTTGCCGCGATGAAGAAACAGGCGGTTATCGTCAACGTAGCCAGGGGTGAAATCATCGATGAGGCGGCTTTACTGCGCGCATTGAATTCGGGTCACGTTCGCGGCGCGCTACTCGATGTCTACGTCGGTGAGTTCGAGTCGCCACCACCGCCGGTTTTATGGAGCCATCCGCAGGTCGTTATCACCCCGCATACTTCTGGTCACACGGATGCGAGCCGCCGTCGTTCAACCGAATTGTTTTGCGCGAACTTACGTCGCTATCTAGATAACGAGACGCTGGAGAATACGGTTGATTGGTCGGTCGGGTATTGATCCTACATTGGACCCGCTGCAAGCGGTCGCGAATTATCCGTGTACGCTTTTAGGGCATGCCCGCCATCATAATTTGATGGGCATAGACTTCGGCCGCCACGATTGCCAAAGTTGCGCAAGCGATCACGATACCGCTGAGATTTCGCTGACGTTCGAAGCGAGTTGGTTGCTGGGCGCGTTGCGCGCCTTCGTCGCTATCTTTCTGCCCGTGGCCGAAGAGAATAATCCACAAGACCACTAGCGCGCCAATAGTTGCGAACGCTAGCAGCGGGAGTCGCACCAGCGATTGATCAAAGAACTTAGCGATGGCACCCATCGAAAGCGCACCGAAACCAAATGCCAAGCCAGCCGAATTTAAGGCGAGAAATCCGGCGCACGGTGCGCTTAGAATCGCCGCCAAGATTGTTGCGAAGCGCGCAGACTTAGAACGACGGGTAGCTGTTGCGTCGCTATTGTCGTGAACTGCCGCGCCCTCAATAAGCGCGACGGTCACTGGTGCCGCAAATCCTTTGAGTTCGACGGTTTCAAGGATCGCGTCGGGAAACGTCGTACTTACGGCGGCGTAGACTTGCTCATCGACGAGTATCCCGCCGGGGGACACTCTTGAGACTAATCGGGCGGCGCGATTAACGACATCGCCGATCGCTGAGTAGTGCGCGATCTGTTCGGATCCGACTTGACCGACCCTTGCGAATCCTTGGGCGATCCCTATGGTGACTTGCAGTGGGTGATCTTTTTCAGCACTGAGTTGCACCATCGTGCGTTGCAGGGAGGTTGCAGCCTCGACTGCGAGTGACGCAAAATTCGATCGACGTAACGGTGCATTAAAGAAGGCCATCACTTCGTCACCGACAAATTGGCTGACGTAGCCAGCTGCATTAACGATTTCGTTGCGTGCGCTGCGTAAAAATTTATCCAGTAATTCGTGGACTCGATCGGGTCCTAAGGTCTCTGTCATCGCGGTGTAGCCGCTTAGATCGGCGAAGAAGACAGCGAGCTAGACGATTTTTCCGTCTTCGACGTGAGCATTACAACGGTTGC
Organism: Gammaproteobacteria bacterium; assembly: GCA_047611805.1. Classification (GTDB taxonomy): domain Bacteria; phylum Pseudomonadota; class Gammaproteobacteria; genus UBA11873. Next base: position 90,013 of record JBLFWX010000010.1, on the reverse strand, counting down.
AGAGATTGGGGTTGCCAGACCCTCGGAGACACCGCCAAGCCGTGAGAGGACACCGATCGGTCCAGTGAACGCGGTGTTACACACTAAACATTCGGAGGCGAGGATTGCTTCGTTCATGTCACGAGAGAGTGAAATATTGGATTCATGGTTGTCGAACCTTTAGGCATTAGGCGCTTTATCGACGGTTGCGGTACGCAGCATCTAAACGAGATCGACGCTCCGACCGAGGCGAGGATCGATAGTTCACTAAAATGCTTTAAACGTTAGCGTCGTTTGCGAGCGGGAAATGCCCTCAATATCTAAAATCCTATCATTGATGAACTTTCCGATATCTTCCGTTTCCGGAATATAGAGTTTCATCAACAAATCGAACTCTCCGCTAGTCGAGTACAGTTCAGAGACGATTTCTCGCTCATACAGGGTATTGGCTACCTGATAGGCTTTCCCGGGCTGGCAGCATAGCTGCACGAAAATACAACTCATCTATCTATCCTCAACAGTTCAATGCTAGATGCGCGCCATTATGATAACGCTGTGCGGGAAGATAATCTTCCCGTGAAATGGCGATGGGGCGGCCCGTCATTCCTGCGCTCGTATGCTTCTCGACATGGCGAGGGCTCGCGTGTTGTGCTCAGACCGGCGAACTATTCCCAGATTATTTTTAAAATGCGCCACAATATGACAGTGGCGAAATCTTAGAGGTCGACTTAAATGGTGCGAATAGGCTGCAACTGGATCGGGTTTGCGTTTTTGGGTTTGTTATTGCTAAGCACCTCTGTGTGGTCAGTGGCCGGCGGAATAGGCGGTAAGACCACCGCCCAAGGGCAGCCTATCGCGGGCGCAATGATCACGGCACTCGCGGTGAGCAGTGATATCGCAGTAACCGTCTTCAGCGCACCGGACGGAACCTATCGAATTGAACATTTAGGATCGGGAAGCTACAACGTTTCTGCTAAAGCGCCAGGACAGAAAACGGTGCCCAAGACTCACATATTGAGCCGCGAGAAAGTCGAGCATTTCGACATTGAATTGCAGATAGATTCGACATTCATTACGGAGATAAGCAGCGCGCGTTGGTTGGAGTTACTGCCTGAGGGTGACATGAAACGTGAGTTCTTGCTCAATTGCGGCAGCTGTCATGAAGTCTCTCATGATCGGATCATGCGTAATAACGCACCGCGAACCAGCAGCGACTGGGCACAAGCCATTGCACTCATGCGTTCGATCGATGTGTATGGTTTAACGCCACCGGATTTTGACGATGCGCACTATGCCGAGTGGCTCGCGGAACATCTCGATGCGAAAGCTATTGCGCGATTGGTACCCGCAGCGTTGCCGTCTGGCGCGGTGTTGAACGCGCGCATCACTGAATACCCTGTCCCGAAGACCCCTTCACTGCCGCACGATCTAGTGATTGGATCGGATGGTCGCGTGTGGATCACCGCGTTTTATAACAATGTTGTTTGGGCGCTCGATCCGGCCACAGGTAAGACCACGTCGTATCCCGTGAACGAGAATCCAGCAGTGATGGGACAGGTGCGCGCGTTGAGTTTCGACCGCGAAGGGATGCTGTGGGTTTTACTTGGCGGTACGCAATCGGTGGTACGACTCAATCCTAAAGATGGCGCGATCGAGACGTTTGCCGTCGGAATGTACCCGCACAGTATCGAAGTAGATTCGACGGGCAAACTTTGGTTTAACGACTATATCTCGAAGCAAGAGCGGATCGGTAGCATCGATCCGGTTAACGGCAAACTTGAGCTATTCGATATGCCGAGCGCGGGACTCACGCAAGCACAAGGCCTGCCGTTGCTATACGGTTTGCAGATCGGCCGGGACGACGTTGTTTGGGGGACGATGCTGGCAGCGAATAAACTATTTAGCTTCGATAGCAAAGACAAAACGGCCCGGCTATTCGATATGCCAAGCCCAAATTCGGGACCACGCCGACCGGGCATCGCGCCCGACGGTTCGGTGTGGATCGCCGAGTTCAATACCGGAACTGTGACTCGTTTTGATCCGCGTTCGGAGACGTTCGAGCGCCACGAACTGGGTCTATCAACCTTAGGGCTCTACGACGTCGCGGTCGATCAAAAATCCGGTCACGTCTGGGCTGCAGCGTCCCTCGGTAGCGCGATGTTGCGTTTGGATCCGAAAACAGGCCAAAAAGATGTATTCCCGTTCCCCACCGAACCGGGCTACCCTCGGCACATTGCGATCGATCCGAACAACGGCGACGTGTGGACAACGCTGTCCTCGATGCCGGATGCCGAACCTAAAATCGTCCGCATCGAACTATCCGGCGGAACGAATCAAATCGCCCGAGACCCATAAAACCGGCATTCGTCGAATGGGGCTTTAAATCGCGCGCGACTCGTAACCGGTGACACATGAAATACTTTATCAGAGCGCCGTTTTAGCGCAGAGCATTGCTGGTAGCTTTGCTAATTTTGCAGTTCTTCGGCAGCTTCGAGCAGGTAGAAAAATGCGGCCGCCTCGTCATTGAGGTTCCCGTCGGCAAACGTATCTAGCCAGGCGTTCGTCGCAGTCGCGAGCGGGGCTAGCGCGTTCTTCAACGCGCGCTTGTCTTTTGCGCTAGCGCGCTCCACGAAATAGTGACGCGCGGAATCGTCCCCGATCCCCCACTGCAGCGCTAAGGGAATGAGCGGATGTAGTTCTTCGGGTACACGTTTCGGATCGATGCCGATTGCGTCGCGGGATTGACGCGCTATTTGTTCTTCCGACGAAGACTCGAATGACTCGATCTTTTTATGCATGCGTTCCGCTTTGCGCAACAATTTATCTTCGTATCGCGATGCCGGGTTACTAGAGATCGTGAATGGTCGATCGGCGAGCTTCGATCGCAGGATTGATTTTTTTTCGAGCGACTCCCAAGTTCTGTCATCGCCTCGCTCTAGCGCAATTTGCGCCGCGTAGTAGATGAAGCTTGGATCCTCATCGCTAAGTGACATCGCGCGCTGGATTGCTTCGTTCGCTGCGTCCAGATTACCGAGTCGGTACTGCACGATGCCGAGCAGACCCCATGAATCGATATCCTTTGGGGCAATAGCCTGTGAGGCAGTCAATGTCGCGACGACTTCTTCCAACGGGCCGGGGTATAGCATTCGATGGAGATACCAAATCATTAATGCGACCGCGAAACGGTCACTAGATTTTCTTGTGTTTACATCGACCAGATCACGATACGATGACAAGATAGATGCACGTTCGGTGAAGCGTAAACGATCCCATTGGGCGAACTGATCAATGCTCAATCCGTCGTCGCCAAGGTAGGCGCTGAAATCGTAATTCGAGTAGCAACTGAAATATTCGTTGTCGCCGTTGGATACGGCGAAGGCGAAATGTGTTGTGTTTTCTGCTTCGTAGGTCCACAAGCTGTACGCGAAATCTTCAACGGCTACGGTTTTATCATGTCGAAGCGAGATTTTTCGCGTGTTCGAACTGTGACCGAAGCGTAGCACATACTTACGCAGTCTTTCACTTACGATTGCGCTATCGACATTGTCCGGATAATGCGTGCTCGCGAGCGCCCCGTTGAATTCGCGCATGTCTAACAAGCTCAACTGCGATTCCATGAAGTTACGTTCCCTATACTCGAACGATTATTCGTATTTTCAGTTCCTCAATTTTGGCGTATTCAGTGTCTCAATGCACAATATGTGATCGGCGCGTGCTTCATTGTCAACGGTATCCGGCATGTGTCGGGCAACCGACTAACGGCCAGTCGAGATCGTTGAGTTCGGCAACAGCCGACGAGTGGACGAATTATGATGCGAAACGCAGGCAGGGTTGCGCGTGTGGCGACAGCGAAGTTCGCAGAAAGAGACGTTGTGCGGTAGTGTCCGGGCTGCATCTTTCACGTTCTAATATCGGCGAAGGAGTATGAACTTGAGTGACGTTGTTTGGCTCAATGATGAAAGAGCGCAGTATCGTGAGAATGTCGGTGGCAAAGGTGCAAACCTAGCCCGGATGCTGGCGGTAGGGCTGCCAGTCCCGCCAGCGTTTGTCGTTCCGACCGACTGCTATCGAGAATATGTTGAGGCGCACGGTCTGGCAAAACTCATCGATTCCACGGTGAGCGCATTCGATTACGAAGACGTAGCGAAGCTGGAACACGATACGGCCGAATTACGCGCACACTTCCTGGACGTCGGGGTTCCGGTCGGGGTCGAGTTAGCCGTTTTAGAAGCCTACGCAGAATTAGGCGGGGCGGATACGTATGTCGCCGTGCGATCGTCGGGAACAGCTGAAGATACTGCGCAGGCGTCGTTTGCTGGATTGCACGATACCTATCTCGACATCCGCGGCGAGGCCGAATTGATCCATGCAATAAGACACTGCTGGGCATCGCTGTGGACCGCGCGCGCAACCGCTTACCGGCACACAATGGGATTTGATCATCGAAGCGCAGAACTCGCGGTTGTCGTGCAAACCATGATCGAGGCGCAGGTCGCTGGCGTGATGTTCACGGCAAACCCATTAACTGGAGCGACTGAGGAGACCGTAATCAATGCGAGTTGGGGACTGGGGGAATCCGTGGTGTCCGGTGTGGTTACACCGGATGAGTTCATTCTTTCGAATACGAATCTCGGCCTTCGTCGACACTCGCTAGGTAATAAACACAATGAAATCGTCCGCGACCCGAATTCGAACTCGGGGACAATTTTGCGTGAGGTCGCGGCTGCACGTCGCGATACGCCGTGTCTCGAAGCCGTGCAGTTACAGCGCCTTGGTGCGATCGGCAAGCAAGTCATGTCTCATTACGACGGCTTGCCGCAAGACATCGAATGGGCTTACGCAGATGCGAAGTTCTACGTTCTCCAGTCGCGCGACGTTACTGGAACGACATTTGGGTGGGACGAAGAGGTAGACGGTTGGCAGAACTTGCCGGACGAGGAACAGACAGTCTGGTCGCGTGCTTTCGCGGATGAATGGTGGACTGGTGCCGTCACCCCACTGTTTTATTCCGTCCGTGCGCAAGGGCAAACCGGGTGCCATGAGAGCGCGTTAAAAGTGATGGGTTTGAACGCTGAGGCGGGGCAGCGAATTTTTAAATATCACCAGGCCGAGGTGTACTGGAACGCATCATTAGAGCGCCGCGAAGCTCAGCAATTTATTCCGCGTTTTCTGCGCTCGCCGGCAGCACTAGGCCGCGTACCGCCGGCTTGGTGGGAAGACACGATTAAGGCACCGTTTTCCGGGTTGGGCTACGCGAATCTTGTTCGACGCTTAATCGCCCACGGCATGGGGCCGTCGAAATGGATCGATACGGTGTACGATGATCTCCGGAACAGAACGGCAGACGCGGACGGCCTTAGCTTCGAGGCGATTGGCGAACTTGATGATGCGGCGCTAGAACAGTATCTCGATTCCCGGATTCACTATTTCATCGAATTCAATCGTCGGCAATGGGCCGGCTTTTTTATTTTCGCGCCAGGCTTGTTGCTGTTCTTAGGCGATTTACTTAGCCGTTGGTACACCGGATCGAATCAACATGCCTACGCCGATCTGCTGACTGGATTGCCGCAGCAAACGGTTACGTTGATGGAAAACGAGCAGTTGTGGCACTTAGCGCAAACTATCCGCGAATCGGCTAGCTTACAAAAGCTTTTCGACGAACATGGCGGCGCATCGTTCTTTAGAGTTGCCGCGAGTCACGCTGATGGGCAAGCATTTACGAACGCATACGCGGCGTTTATGGGTGAGCATGGCCATCGTGGTCAAGCCGATCGCGATTTTTGGTTTCCGCGTCGGATCGAGAATCCAGAAGGCGATTACAACGCGTTCAAAGTTATCTTAAGCTCACCCTCTACGACGAGTCCGGCAGCCGCAGAAGAGTTGACCCGGATCGTGCGGGAGTCGGCAATCGAGGAGATTCTCGACAACCTGCGTGGCCACTTATTTGGCTTCGCGAAACTAAAGATTTTCAAACTCGTTCTCCATCACGTTTATCGTTTCTTGCAAGTGCGCGACGATGAACGCCACTATATCGATCGGATCACCTGGTCCAAGAAAAAAGCCTTAATCGAAATCAATCGCCGACTGATCGACCGAGGTGCGTTGGACGCGATTGACGATTACTTTTTCTTGAGTAAAGACGAGCTCTATGAACTACTGAATGGCCGTCGTGATGAACGGCTCACGCGCGCCAAAATAGCTGGGCGCCGAATCAACTTTGAACGTTTCGATAAGAAACTCGTGATCCCACCGGCCTTCTTGAAAAGCGGTGAGAGTATCAATCTAGAACAACAAAGCGATGCTCCCGCCGAGGCCGACGGTGTGTTGCGCGGGCTTGGTACCAGTCGCGGAACGATTACCGGACCCGCGCGGATTATTAAGAGCCTGGAGGAAATTGGTCGCATTAAGCAAGGCGACATATTGGTTTGTCAGGCGACTGATCCAGGATGGACTCCCGTATTTCTCGTCATCGCAGGCCTGGTGCTCGAAACTGGCGGCATGCTTGCTCACGGTTCGTGCCTCTCGCGCGAATACGGTTTACCTGCGGTACAACTTCGCAATGCCATGAATCTCATTACCGAGGGCGCGATGATCACGGTCGATGGTGAGACGGGTTCGGTTACCGTTACCGTCCAGTAACTAATGATCGGGCAGAACCGATTCCGGTTTATTTCTGACGTTCGATGATGAAGATAGGGATCTGTCTCGACGTCTTGGCCTGGTAGGCGGTGTAAGGTGGGAACACGTCCACCATTGTCGCCCATAGTCTGGTGTGTTCCGTGCCTTCGGCGAGCGTCGCACGGGCCTCGAATGTATCCGTTCCGACTTGCACAACGACCTTTGGATCGACGAGGAGATTGAAGTACCAGCTCGGATGAGTGTCGGCGCCACCTTTAGATCCGACGATTAAGTAGTTGTCACCGTCTACACCGTAGAGCAGCGGATGCGTATATGACTTCCCCGTTCGTTGGCCACGAGTCGTTATCAACAAGCAAGGTTGCGCTCGCGAGCCGCCAACCCCGGTTGCATCCCACAGGTGCCCCTGTCGCCCGTTCGAAGCTTGATAATCATCTAGGTGATCGGCTATCCAACGAGGTAGCGCACCTTTGTCCAATTCCCGCAGTGTGTCATCGACATCTATATCGGCCATGATTGTCCCTCCCAGGTTCTTGGACATGGTAAATTATTAAACCGGGCAACGGTATGGGACAACCTCGAAGCCTGTCGGACCTCGGACGCTCTACTGTGGAAAAGCCAGGTCTGGTCATTTTCAGCGTACTTTCTCGTTAAATAGACGGACTATTCGCCGCAAAAGTATGCTGAAAATGACTCTAACCAGACTTTTCCTCATGACGAACGCCTAAATCCGACAGTCTCAGAGGCTAGCGGAAACGAAGAAGCACCTATGCCGTAGTTGGCAGAATCGTTCGTGCGGCTAGATTACTAGGGGAAGCGAGAGATGGATTTTGGAATATGCGTGGCCTCACGGGTCACCGACATCGACTACATTGTGCGCGCCGAGCAACTCGGTTACAGCCACGCCTGGTTGGCAGATTCGCAAATGATCTGGTCGGATTGTTATGCGGCGCTCGCCTTGGCGGCGGTGCGGACTTCGACAATAAACTTAGGTACCGGGGTCGCCGTTTCTGGCACCCGATCGGCGCCGGTCAATGCGGCGAGCATCGCGACGATTAATGAGTTGGCGCCTGGGCGAACATTCTTCGGCGTTGGCACAGGCAACACTGCCATGCGGGTGATGGGCCAAGCACCCCATCGCATTAAGCACTTTGATGAATATCTCGAGACATTAGGCCCGTTATTGCGCGGGGGGGAAGCTGAATTTGAGGGTCAACCGATCCGACATATCATGCCGGACGACGGCTTCGTCAATTTTTCCGACCCAATTCCACTTTATATTTCCGGATTCGCACCACGCTCGTTAGGTCTTGCAGGAAAACATGGAGACGGCGCGGTTCTTGCGACGTTGCGCAATCCTGGCGTCTTGGAGAATATCTGGTCGATGATCGAAGCCGGAGCGAACTCCGTAGGTCGAGAAATCGAGCGAAATAAGTTCTACATGACCGCGTTAACAGCGATCGTGATCCTCGAACCGGGTGAAAAGATTAATTCTTCGCGGGTCAAACACGAATGTGGGGCGATGGGAATATCTGCCTTACATTACGCCTACGACCAGTTTCGCAATTTCGGCAAAGCGCCGCCGAATTGGGCGCGCGATGTGTGGGGCGAATACTGCGCGTTATTGGACCAATTCCCCGCAGGGAAGCGCCACCAGCGAATTCATGCGGGCCACAGCTGCTGGGTTCTGCCGGAAGAAGAAAAGTTCTTAACGGAAGCCGTGTTAAAAGCCAGTTCGATGATCGGTACGCGCGACCAGTTAATTGAGCGACTAGGTGAGCTTAACGCCGCAGGCCTAGATCAAATTATGATGCTGCCAAATTTCGATCCACGTTTCGATGTAATAGAGAAAACAGCCAAAGCGTTGATTGGGCACGTCTAGCCGCACCGATCGCGAGCCACTATTGTCGCAGGGACGGTTAAGGCTTGCCGGCCTCATTGATATTCTCGATAGAAGATTTTTCCGCTATGACCAGTAACTACCCAAAGCAGTCCACTCCAGAGCGTGAGCGCGGATTTCTCATGATAGCGGACATGGAAAGCTCGACTTTGAGCAAGTTTGTGTTGAGCGAACAAGACGCTTTCAACGCCTTGCGTGAGCACAATCGTATTGTAATGGCACATTGTCGTTCCGCGAGCCCGGTTGGGGGACTTGTATTAAATTCGCTCGGTGATGCGGTGGTGGCGAAATTTCCGACGTTAAGCGCAGATCCAAGCGAAGCACTGAGGAGCTGCATGAGCGCGGCGGCCGCAATCATTAATGCATTTGAACGTCTGCCGTCGATCCCGACAACTACCGGCGGCGAATTCAGGCTGCGCACGAAACTCTTACTCCAAAGTTACGATGCGTACCGTTACGGACGCCGCGGTGAAGACTCGGAGCTTGCCGAAGAATTAGTGGGTGTGGATATTGATCTCGCCTTTAGACTCGCGCCAGTTTCGTGGCGTCTGCAGGTATTAGTCACCGATGCGTTTATGGCTGAGCTCCTAACGCGCTCGACCTCAGCAACTTACTTGAGTCACGACACCCAAGCGCTACTCGATGAGGCGCATCAGGCGAGGCATTCCGATGCGCTTACGGTGGAACCGCTGCGAGGTATCGCGCACGCTTTTCAGATCGGGACTCGATCTTATTGGGTCACAGATGCGCGCGAAATAGCCCGCCTAAAAGGCATCAAAGGTGCTGGCCGCGTGTTCGCATTAGCGTTCGAGTCGCCGAATAGTCTGATCGCACGAGATGAACGACAACGACTGACGATCAAAGTGCGCCAAAATCGCCACGCCGTGATCTTGGCAAGCATTTCGTTAGCCCAAAGCGTGAATGAAAACTACATTGGACACGTTATAGAAAAGCTGCGCGACGGTGCCGACGGTAACCGCCTAGATAGTGAGTTGACTTTATTTGCTGCGGCGAAAATTTACGGTGAGTACGATTACTTTTTCCGCGTTTCTTGCATCGACGACGAATCACTGAGACGTTCTTTTGATGCGATTGATGCGGATTCCATCGGCGTTAGTCATATCGAGGTGCGCTCGATAGTTGCTAATCGTCTCGTCATTACGCGGCAATATGAGCGGATATTCGCGCGTTTCCATGGACGTTCGCACGTGATCGTATTAACCTGGTTTGAGCGCGTACGAGGTCGGGACTTATTCGCCGAATTGGAATCGTTGCTAGAAAGAAACGACGAGGCGGCTCACACAGTGGAATTACTGGAAGTTGGAGAAGTCATTCATCATACGCCCGTGTACGCCATATTTTTATGCGATAGCCTAGCGGACTATGCTGCGTTCTTTTCGGACCACGGATTTAGCCCAACCGCATGCCATTCGCACATTGGTCATGTAGAACGACCGGCCGATGCGCAGCTCCGCTATAGGTTGATGGATGGTATTTATATGTCGCGATCGATGTCCGGTGCGCAATAATCCGGTCAGACCGGATCGGCCATTATTAACTTGAACAGGAGTAAGCAGCGACTCGGCTTTAGTTCAATCAACTTACATGCTGGGTCATTGCGCTCAAGCGCCGGGCTCCAAACAACAAGCCGGCGGTGATGGAAGTGCAGATAGCGAGTCCGGCCGTAAATCCGCCAGTGAAGTCATAAAGCATGCCAATCGCCAATGGTCCCAGCATGCCGCCAAATTCGGCGGCCGCGAAAAATAGTCCGGCTGCCGTTCCGGCATAACGATCACCAACCCCGGGTAATTCGACCAAGGTTAATACGAGCACCGTCATGATCGTCGCGCGCGCTGTTCCTTGCAGCATCAGTCCTGCGAAAAGGACGCTTCTACTTTCAAATTGCAAAGCTACGGTCGCCAGGAGCAAGGCTGAACATAAGCCCGCTAAGATTAGAAATCGACGCTTCGGGGTCGCGAGACGCGGAATCGTGAGTGCTGCGACAATCCCAACAATTGTTGGGATTGTCGCCCAGTAACCGGCCAATTCGTCGCTCATGTTGTAGCCGACCAAAAGCTGCGGCAGCCAGTTCATCAAGCCGTGACTGATCATGAACACGCCGATGCTCATGCATAAGATGACGCGCACCGCGGGATCAGCGAGTAAGCTCGCAATCACCCTTCGATGAGGCAGCGGCGCTTCGTCGTGAATACGGTCGGTTTGTTCTCTAATGGAAGGAAGCGAGGCAAGTAGCCACCAGATGATCCCTGCGGCGACCGCGAGAGCGGCCCATAGCACGAACAATGGACGCCACTCATTATTAAACAAGGGTAGAAAATACGGATGGGTTAGCGATAGCGAGCAGATGCCGCCAATCGAAGGTCCGGTGACGTAGATACCCATCGCGAAACCGCGCGAACTGCCCTCGAACCAATTCGCAATGACCTTCGGCGCCCCGGCCGATATGATCGGCCCACCGATACCGAAGATCATGACGGCAAACAACATGCCAAGATAGTCGTCGGCAATGCTCCGTCCCCATGCCGAGGCCGCGATCGACAAGGCGCCTAGCAACAATGCCCAACGCATACCCAGTCGATCGAGTAGAAAACCACATGGAATGGCCGCCGCGATAAACACGAGTTGCCACGCCCCCATGATACTGCCCATTGCTGTATGGCCAATATCGAGATCGAGTTCGATGCGCTCGACCAATGGCGCGAGACTGGTCGCGATAAGACCAAAGGCGGCATAGATCACCCATACTCCGAACAGCACGAGCCAACGTTGAGGATGCGGTTGAGTCATCAATGCGCTAGGGGAGTAGACCTAATCGGCAACTCACCGCTTAGGTGGGATCGGCACTCTTTCAATTCAATAACCGTTGTTTTACTGCACGGAAATTGCACTCCTGAATTGCTCATTACGCTGCGAGTTGGATAGGCCGGCAACGCGAGCTTCGGGATCAGACCGTCGTCGCCGTTCGGCCAACGCAGAGAATTGCGCAGACTCAACGGATTATGGTTGAGGTAGTAATTTTGAACGGGCGACGCTTGTTGATGCGGGTTCGCGCCCATGCGCTCTACCTTGTTCAACTGCCCATTGCACAAACTCGGCATTACTCGAAGCCACGCGTCCGTCTTCCAATACGGCACGGTCTTCAAATCCAACTCGAACATGTGCGCCGTCGGCGATTGCGAACTTCGCTATATCGAAAACAGAGTCGCCAATTCCGTGCGCCATCCATATCGCATCCGGAAAGACTTCGCGTGTGCATTCAGTTAAGAAACGATAGCTGCGCTCATTACCCGGCATAATTTGAAAACCATCACCAAAGGCTCCTCCGAATTCGAGCAGCAGATAACGCGGTGAACTTAACAGGCCATCTTGAACCAGCATCGCAACGCTGGATAAGAAGCCCGTATCGAGTGCAGTAGGTTCGATAGCGATTCCACGTTCGGTGCAAACGTTAATAATCGCTTGGATATCGGAATAACTATTCGGGATCACTAAGGTCTCCCGACTTTCGCCTGCGCGCGGCAAATGCAAAACCAAGTACCCTGGATTCAGCGCGATCATGTCCACGGGTTCGTTCGTTTCCCGCAGTGTGCGCAGGACCGTCGCGATTGGTACATCTGAAGTACGCACGGTGGTGTGATTTACGATGAGATCGGTTTCCTCGCGGATGAGCCGATCGGCTTCGGAGTACCACGCGGGATCGTAGCTAATAGCTCCAGCGTCGCTTCGCGCATGAAAGTGCACCATAGACGCACCCGCGTCCGCGCACCGCCGCGCTTCGTCGGCAACCTCGCGTGGGGTCCATGGTACGCCGCTGGCAACTTCTCGGCCGCGAATTCCGTTAAGGCAAGCTTTAATAATGAGCGGGTCAGCAGACATTTGATTTGATCTCTCGCGGTTCAAGCCGCTCGGAAGTTGAAACCCGTTGGTGTGCTCTCGACGCCGTCTAATTCGACATCAACGCTGAGACAGCTCGCGCATTGTGGACAAAATCGTTCGCTCAGCAAAACGGCTTGCTCGTGGCGCGTGCGCACGCGGGTTTGAACCTGATCAAACAATTCGCCGAGTGATCGGCGATGGGGTGCAATTAGGGCCTTCCAGGATTGAGTCAGTGTGCCGAGATCGGCGGCGCAATGCGCGCAATTCCAGTGACCTCGAACAATCGAGACGCTACTTGTTGGATCAACTTGCGCGGCGTCTTTCAGTGAACGGCTTTTGCTTGAGACGAGATCGGCACGCAGTTGCTCGCGATTATTCCATGTCTCCTCGCTGTTAATTGCAAAACCTCCGTGAGCTTCACCGACAACAGCGCCATAGAGTATTTCGGCACTTGATCGCGAAATTTTCGCATCGTTGAGATCTCGTTCCACTTGCTCTGGTGGTCTATGAAACGGATCGCCGAGGCCGCCACTACCGGATGAGCTGGCCCAATACACGTCGCCTTCGCGAAGCGGCACGTTACTCACTTTCGCATTGAGTACATCCAAGGTACCGTTTACTTTATCCGGCGACGAAACCGATTGGCCTGCCTTGAGTCTTGCGGGCGCGTCGGAATTTCGAATCACGGCGCTCCTCGATAGACCACCAGGATAGCCGCCGGCATGACCGCGCGGCGGCAACTCAACGGCCGCAAGAAATCCTGAACCGCTAAAGTTATCTGCCTTCCACAGCATATACGCCTGATCTAAAGCTAGGCCGCCGCGATGGAAACCAGCGCCACCGGAATTCAAGCTGTAACGACGCCACAGGACAAAAAACGGATCGACTAATTCATGGACTTCAACGTCCGGAAACGATACAGACAAGGTTGTTTGGAATCCGTATAGGTCTTGTCCGTCGCCGGTAGTTTGGGCGCCGCCGCCGATGCCAACGAGATTATCTAACGGGAAAATTATCGCTAGAGATCCATCGTCTTTTACGCCGAACCAGGCGGCGCCAGCGCCGCTGTTGGTTGTTTGGCCTGCAGCTCTGCCGCGTAGCATTGGGTTGTCGCTCACACTACAGGCAATGGACAGCGCTTCGTTGACCATGCGTCCGACCCGCGCGCCGGTTTCCATGTGCGCGTTCGTCACTGGGGCAGGAACTTTTGGATTGACGATCGTACCTTCGCGTCCAGTGTCAATTTCGATGCAATTCCAGATGCCTTCGTTAAACGGGATGTCGAATGCAATTTGGCAAATAATCGGTGTGATCACGCCGATCCCCGCCACTGCACTTGGCGTCGCGTTAATAAACGCGTCAATTTGATCGACCCCTGCAAAAGTGAAACGCAGTTGATCACCCTCGATAGCCATTTGGCAAGACAACCCGTACAGATCCGCCGTTCCTCGACCATCGTATTCAACCCAGTCGTAGGTATGCGCGACGCCGTCTGGCAACTGTGCGATGCGTTCGCGAAAGGCCTTTTCAGACAATCCGATGTTGTAGTTAATATATCGATCGAGCGTATCGACGCTGTACTCTTCGACCAGCGCGCGCATGCGTATGGCGCCCGCATGACACGCAGCGATGAGGCTCCGAACATCGTTGATAAACGATATTGGAACGCGCACATTCGCTTCAATGAAGCCGATCCATTCTTGGTTCAATACGCCGTCTTGTCCGGCACGACTGCCGGGAAATCGAATAGCTTCTTCGAAACAGTCGTGCGCTTGCGGCGCAATGCCACTTATCGATACGCCACCCACATCAATTAAATGCGCGTTGGTGAACGTCCAACCAATTAAGGTGTCGTCTTGGTGGATTGGCATCACGACACCAACATCGCCTTGATGTAGCGCACCGACGGTATAGGGATCGTTGCAGATAAAAATATCTCCGGGATGGAGATCGTCTGGCATGCGCTTTTCGATAATTTTTTGGATCGCAATGCGCGAACTCGCCAAATGCCCAAGCACGTAACCGGCGCTGCCGACTTGGCGGCCGACGGCATCGAAGACCACGGCCGAAAAATCTTTCGCTTCCGTGAGTACGGGGGAGCCTGAGGTGCGCAGTAGCACCACCGCCATTTCGTCCGCAATATTATCTAATGCGCAGCGTACGACTTCGGCAGTTATCGGATCGAGTTCGGCGGCAAGGTAGGCTGCGTTTGCAGGGGATTGGGCTTGTCTATTCATAGCGTCAACCTGAAGTTCATGTACCCGTCGCGCTCGACTCGCGCGTTCGTCGGTACGTAAATGGTAGTGTCGCGTACTTCAATGATACCGGGTCCTTCGAACCACGTACCAGGTGTCATTTTTTCTGAATCATATATCGGCGTGTCGATCCGCTCTTGCACGTCAGGTAGAAAGACCGGGCGTGTGCCACTTCGCGCAAAAGTGGCCTCTTGCGGCTTGACTGCGACGGGTTCTATCAGAGGCTTCTCGCGATTGGCGATGCCGGTGATAACGTAGTTCACTAGCATTAAGCCTGAGTTACGCCACGCGGTGTCTGGACCAAATTCTGCCTCGTAAGCCAGATCGAATTTATCGCGCATGCCATTCGGGCCTTCGCTCAGAATGTCGTCCGGGTCGAGATCCATGTACATTTCGTTAAGTTGGCCTGCGTAACGAAAATCGGCCCCGTGCAGGAGTTGAATAGCGTCGCGCGCGAATCCTGCGCGTTCTATTTCGGCGGCAACTTCTTCTTCGAGCGCGTCTCTAAGCTCCACCATCGTCGGTAGTTTATCGCGGTCTTCGACTGTCCATCCGACGGTCACTGATTTGCGTCGAATATAGTCGGCTTCGAGCAAACCGTAAGCCGAAAATGCGGAGCTGTGGTTAGGCACGATCATGTCGGTGATGTTGAGCGCTCGACAAATAGCCGCAGCGAACATCGGCAGCGCGCCGCCGTACGCCACAAACGTGCATTTACGTGGATCGTAGCCACGCCGAATCGAGACGCCGCGCAGCGCATTCGCCATATTAGCGACGGCGAGATTGTAGGCACCTGCTGAAGATTGCTCCGCATCCCAGCCCATTGCGTTGCCAACGTGCAGCAGCAGCGCCGCTTTTGCCGCGTCCACATCAAGCGAATGCCGCCCGCCCAAATAATTATCGGGGCGTAGAAAACCCATAGTGACCATGCAATCAGTCATCGCGGGTACCGTGCCACCATTGCCATAACACGCGGGCCCCGGCATTGAGCCGGCGCTTTGCGGTCCGACTTTCGGAACACCACGTGCATCGAGCCCAATTAAACTACCGCCGCCGGCTCCAATGGAAATGATATCGAGTAAGCTGATCGCCGTATCGAATGGGCCGATGCGGCAACGTTGCGCGACGAGCGGCTTCATCTTGTGAATGAGCGTCGTATCGAAGCTTGTGCCGCCCATGTCGCCGCACAACAAATTCTCAATGCCATAACGACGTGCGAGCGCAGCTGCGCCGATCGCGCCACCAGCTGGACCAGAACTGTAAAGAAGGATCGGAAGTTTTCGCACTTCTTCGGCACCGAGTACGCCACCGAGTCCATTAAAAAATTCAACCGCACGACGGTAACCGCGAGCTCTCAATCCTTCGGAAACCTTGGTGACGAACGCATTTACCGGCGGCTGCACAAAGCAATTAAGAATTGCGGTCATCCAGCGTTCGTACTCTCGGAACACGGAAGCCGCCGAGATCGAACAAGTGACAAAGGTGTCCGGTGAGAGTTCGTGAATGATGCGCTCGGCTTCACGCTCGTGAACATCGTTGCGCGTACACCATAGAAAGCACACGGCGATTGAATCGACACCGAGTTCGAGCAGTTTTTTGACTGCTGCTTCGACTTGATCGCGTTCTAACGGGACGACGACATTGCCATCTCGATCGATGCGTTCGTCAATTTCAAGGATGCATTCTTTCGGCACGATCTGCGGGAGGTTAACTTGCAGTTGGTCGTCGAATTCATTCGAACGATTGCCGCGCCCAAAGCGCACGATATCGGCGAATCCGCCCGACACGAGTACGCCAACTTTTGCGCCTTTGAGCTCAGTGACGGCGTTCGTGACGATCGTATTGCCGTTGACAAATGTCCGAGCCTGGTTTGAAAGCAATTCGTCGACACTAATGTCGAATTCGGCCGCGGCCCCTTCAAGGGCAACAAAAATTCCTTCGCTGTAATCGTTGTGCGTGGTGAATGCCTTAGCACGAACCGCTCGCTCGCCTTGAATAGCGATCAAGTCGGTGTGCGTACCACCCACGTCGATACCGATACTTATTTCGGACATGAACGAAGACCTCTTTGGTGTTTTAACGCCGCCTGCCAGCGGCGCTAAATAAACATGACTCCCTACCTCGATACCGAAAAAACCGATGCGTCACAACGTTGAGACCTGGGGCGATCTTGCCCACCGTGACGCATGGATTTTCGTGAATCTATAAATATCCCATCGCTTCTTTAGCGCGTTCGCTATGATTGATTTCTTCTTTACCGTTTTGTCGTAACCAGCCAGCGCACTCTTCGTCGCTCACACTGCTCGCCCACGTTTCGTAAAGGTTGTCGCCGCTCACTTCTGCCTCTATCAAGAAGGTTAAAAAGTCCTTATCTACAACGATTCCTTCCGGTTGGATGTAATAGGGGTTTTCCGCAGGACTGGGCACGGTGAATGTGTCGCCGCTTAATTTTTCAATGACCTTTTTTAAGCGGTGGGCGTGTGCGCGTTCTTCACGTCCATTCTTGTTGAGCAAGTCTTTGATTTGTTGATTCGGCGCGCCGTTCGCTATGCCCGCGTAGAATGCTTCGCCGCCAGTTTCTACGTATGCCATCAACTTGAAATCGTTGATGGTCGGCGCGCTTACTCCGCTTAGGTATTGGAATGCAGCTTCGAAATCTGCAGGCATATTCTCGGGTTGGCTGGGCATCTCAGTGTCTCTCCATTTCGTAAGTAAAGGTCGGGATTCGTACGTGCGTTGGCGTATCCGCAATCGGTAGTTCGCGTGCCAGGCTTAGCGCACACGGCCGCGTATTCTAGCTTGAATAGGGTTCCCGTGGCTGCAATAGGGGTGCAGTCGCCCGGATTCATACGGCCGAGCGGAGGCTGTTCGATTTAGCGAATTTCGTCCAGGTTTTCCCCGAACGCCTAATTTACCGCAAGACACGCGCTACGCGAGGGGCCCCGAATTGGCGATCAGAGTTGCGTCACTGAGCTCTGTTTATTGGAGCTTAGGAATCGCCTTTAACTTCCGGCGATTCCTAATTCCGGTCGGTTTTAGGCGGCAGCTTTCTGCTTGGGTCGCTCTTTACCGCGTCCATGGCGCAACAGCTCACCTGGGTAGACGTTCGTTTGCTCATCGTCTTTGATGGTGACTTCGCCGTTAATCATAATGTAGCGGTAGCCTTTGGCTTTTTGCACTCTGCGCCATTCGTCACCAGGCATGTCGTAGACGACTTCTGGCGGCGTGATTTCAAGGTTTTCGAAGTCGTAAACCAAGATGTCGGCCGGCGCGCCGATTTTTAGTACACCACGATCGGGACAACCGGCGACTTGTGCTGGCAAGGCCGACAAACGCCAATGAGCATCTTCCAAGGTCAGCATTTCGTGTTCGCGCACGCATTTAATTAAGGCTTCGGTGGGATACCGGCCGGCGGTTAGGAATTTTGTATGCGCGCCGCCGTCGGAGACGCCGAACAAGACGTAGGGGTTATTGACGATCTCTTTCAGCAAATCGATGCGCGTGTTCGGTGGCAGTGAGAAGAATTCGGTTTCGAGATTGTCCTCGACCACGATATCCAGCATCGCGTCCACTACGTGTTTGCCGGTCTTCTCAGCAACGAGACCAACCGTGTGGTCTAGCCACTTTTCAGTTCCTGGGGTTGCCGGCTTCGTGATCACGATTTCGGCAAATGGTCCGACGACAAACGCCGGGACTTGCTGGCGAAGCATTTTGCGGCGCTCCGGATCAGCGAGTTTCGCGAGTCTTTCTTCTTTCGTGCCGATCGTCGCTTCGCGCCAAGCTGGCATTTCATCGAACAAATTCCAATCTTCAAACGTAAACGTGAAGCCCGCATCCGTCGTGACCCCTTGGCCATATACACGGATCCCGTCTTGACGACATCGATCTAGCCAGTCCAACACTTTCCGGTGCACATGCGGCAAACCATCCTGGGCTTGCACAACATTGAAGATCATCGGACGACCACTCACTTTCGCGAGTTCGGCTAAATGCAATTGATCCGCTTTCGGATTGCCAGTAACCATCGTGCACTGCATGTGACCCGCATTGCGATCGCGCAATACTTTGGCGAACTCTAATGCAGTTTCGTTATGCATAACGTCCGTTGGCATTGCCGTGCCGTCGTAATCGAGTTGGGCTGCCCCCGGGCCGGAAGGCGGCAGGCGCTGCATCGACCATCCGCAACCACCTGCATCCATCGATTCATGTAGCACTCGACACATCTCGGTGTGTTCTGCTTCGGTAGGTAGGCGACCGGCTTTCGCATCGTCTAAACCCATCACCGAAATCATCAACGGGCTGATCGGTACGTAGGGGACGATATTCATCGCTTTTGGCGTTCGGTCGACGCTATCGAGAAATTCTGGAAAACTCTCCCAATCCCAGGGCATGCCTTCTTGCATCGAGGCCAACGGAATGGCTTCGACCCGAGTCATGGTGAGCATCGCGCGTTCGCGTGATTCCGGCGCGACGGGCGCGAAACCAAAGCCACAATTGCCAATAACGACCGTGGTAATTCCGTGCCAGCTTGAAATACTGCAGTAGGGATCCCAAAAGAGCTGGGCGTCATAGTGAGTGTGCAGATCGACGAAACCAGGTGCTACGATCATGCCTTCGGCATCCAGCACTTCGTCTGCGCGTTTCGCATCGATGTAGCCAATTTCCGCGATCACGCCGTCTTTTATGGCGATATCGCCGCGATAACGTGGTGTGCGTGAACCGTCAATCACCATGCCACCTTTGATTAATTTGTCGAATTCAGCCATTCGGCGCTCCTCGTACCTTTCGGTATTAATTGTTACTGGCCGGTATTATCGCACACAACCCTGGCCAAGCAAGCCGTCGGTTCGTCGTTTTGGGCGCGCGTTCCGTGAGCAGTCGAGCGTGAGCGATTCGCCGAGAATTTGCCGTCAGCGACCGCTTTCCGCACAACGGCTATGGGTTCAAGTTTCCGCGTAGAAAACACTAGCTGACTTTAGCAGCCGGTCGGACGTAGGGAATCGTCACGGGGCGAGCAGGAGGGCGACGCCGAATCACCAGGCATTGTCATTAAATAGAACGACTATCCGCCGCAAATGAACGGTGATTTGCACCGCAATCCCACCGCCGCAATAGATTCTTCCTAAGCCCGGTAGGCTGCTGGCTTATTGATGAGCCCTTGCGGTACTCAGCGCGGCGACGGTTTGATAACCGACAATACGCAGCGCCTGTTCGGAAAAGTAAGCGGCGATCTCATCAACTTCGAATTCGCCGTCGGGCCGATACCAACGCGGTATCCATTGGGCTAGCCCAATTAGAGCAAATGCTGCGAGGCGCGGATTATCGACATTAAACTCGCCGCTTTTAACCCCGCTTTCGATTAGACCGGTCAGACGAAGGTTGAAAATCTTCTGCAGATTGCGGTTCTCTTCTTGCGTTTCTGGGGAGAAGTGATGCTGTTCTTGCCAGAAGATCATCGCGATCATTCGAAACTCAATGTTTTCTCGAACCCAGGAACTCACGAAGCTACGCAAGCGTGCCGGTGCCTTTGTTTCACGCTGATAAGTGAGATCCAGGAGATCGATCGTTCGCCGAATTTCTTGTTCAACAACGGCGGCCAGAATTTCATGCTTGCTGGCGAAGAACTGATAAATAAAGGGTTTATTCACCTCGAGCTTGTCCGCGACGGCATCCAAGGTGGTACCGACAAAACCGCGTTCGTAGAACAACTCGCTCGCCACCTCGACGAGACGTGCACGTTTATATTTGTTTAATTCATCTTTCATAGAGCGGGCGGAAATTTTGAATTTGAGTTCTGGTTAATCTTCGACCTCGACGGTCCTACACTCATTAGCAATGATCGCGATGGATCGTGCAAGCAGCCATTAAATGAGCAACCTGTTGGCCGCTCGATATTGGCGCAGGCACGCAATAACGGCACAAGGTATTTTCCAATATGAATGAAGTTACTTAACAACAGCTAGCGCCCGGGTTTATTTCTCGCCGACTAGACGCGGGTCGTCCGGCGTTTTCGGTGCATAACAAAAAAACGTTTCGCTATGATCTTTTGCGGTGATGTCGCCAACAAAATGCGCTTTCGATCGCGTGAACACTTCGCCACTCAGATCGTACCAGAACGTCGGCGGGTCGAATGTGCCGCCGGCAATACCGACTCGATCTTTAAATACCTCCAGGCGCATAAAGACGGTTGTCCCACAATTCGGGCAGAATCTGTTTCGCCATGTAAAATCACTTTCGCTCGCAAACGCGTACTCCTTACATTCGCCGGACGTGATCGTGATTTGCTGCTCGGTGAAATAAGCGAGTACGCCGAATGCGCTACCGGCGCGAATCTGGCAGTAACGGCAGTGGCAGACGCCGGTGATACTCGGTTCGCCGGTCGTTTTATATCTTACCTGGCCGCATAGGCAGCCGCCTTCGTGAACTTGCTCCGATCCCATGATGCCTCCTTATGAGAAGCGTTGCCGCAGCGCGCGAGCTTATAATTTTGAAATGCCGTTGGCTACGCGCTAAAACCTTGAACCCGTGGACGTAAACGTCCGACAAAGAGAATACTCCTATAGTAGCCACGACCAAAAGAACAAGCATCGAAATGATGCTCGTCGCTGCTGGTAGAAAGTCAAAGAGACCGATGATATCGGATTCGCCCAAGGGGCTCGGCCGCGCTTAAATTTAGTTTCGGCATCGCGAATCCGGCAATAACTAACACGCCGTGCAGCGCGCCGTCGGTGTGCGCTCGCACTGCGCCATCGCTGGCAGCGTAGTTCCGGGTCGCAGAAATTTTCCCGTTACACTTCGAAATTACAGATCAAATTAAGTATCAGCCCGTAGCCGAACCGCATCACGACGAGTACAACTGAGGATTCCGTTGCGGATCACGATGTTGTAGTTTCTCCATCGCGATATCTCCAAGAGCGTTTGAATTGGCGATAGAGATTTAGGCGTTGGTAGTAAACGGCACGGGCATGTCGTGACTGCTAGTGTCGACCAGCGGTAACGCTTCGACTACCGGCCACTCGGCATGACCAGCGACCCAATCGAGCATCCATTTCGGATCGTCTTCGCAGCGCGGGTTGTGCCATGGAAGCAAGGCGCGCAAAAGATAGGGCCCCACATTGAACAGCAGTGCGGAAATTTCGCGCACGAGTCCAACGACATTACGAAGTTTGCGCAACGCGCGATCCTTTTTTAAGGCTGCCCACATGCCGATTAATCCCCACCCCACCAAGTGGAAAGATCCGTGGAATACGCCGATCGCTCGCGGCAAATACTTCCCGCTGTAAGCCATGTAAGCATCGAACGCGACTGTTTTATGTTCCGTTTCTTCGACCATATGCATCAACCAGAAAGAGGTGATGTGCGGCGAGGCATTATGAAAAAGTTTGTGCCGTTTATTGATCAACCAATTCGTAATTCCGTTCGTCATGGTTTCGAATCCGGCGTTGTAAGCAAGCTGAGTGCGCAAACTCCGGTTCGATAAACGCTCGAAGGACGCTGCCATGCGGTTTTCGACGTCGGCAAGTTCCGGATAGCCGTTCGACTTTAATAGCTCATTGAGTCGGCGGTGACATTGATAGTGACGCGCTTCTTGACCATTGAAACCACGCATGTCGCTCAACAGTTCAGGTTCGTCAATGAATGACATCGCCTTCTGCATACTCTTGATTAGATACGGTTCAAGGTAGGGCATGGTCAATGACAATCCATTGAACATGTGCGAGCGAACTGGGTTATCCGGCACCCACAACGGATCAAGCTCATCTGGGAATTCAAACGCGAATGCGCGAATGACGATCTCATCGACCTGTTTCGGTAAGTATTTATAATTTGGCTGTGACATAGGTGACTCCTATTTCCCCAGCAAGAGTGCTTAATGAGAATAGTGTCACTATGAGTATGGCATAGAACCGGGAAAATGGATCGTGTCCATGCACGCGTGGGGGTGGTCGTGTTTCGCCGGTCTAGCGGGGTTCGGCGAGCGCGTTCGGGGGCTTCAGAAAAATCTAACTTCGGGCTCGCTACGAACATTGTATCACTGACGCGGAACTGCTCGTTGAAGACCCTCTATCAGAGTGATCCTTTGTTCGCGAGGATGGTTCTTTAATGATGCGTAGTCTTAGAACGCCGTTTCGATGATGCGTAGCTTGCGACGCACATGCGTTCCTGTATCGCGAGCACACAACGCGAGGCCGAACCTTTTAGGGTCGAAGCCGACCGACAGCCTATTGTGAGATTAATGCAGTAAGGAAACAGGTGTCCGGCTGGTTTGCCAGACACCTGTGAGTTCGAATTGTGCTGGTTATTTATTTTGCGCTTGGAATGCAGCCATTGCAGCTTGCATCGCGGTATCAACCGATTTCGTCGTCGCACGCGAGGCAACTTTTTCCAAACTTGCACCAAGCCCTGGGACTTCGGCGACGATATCCCATTGGTAGGTGGCTTGGCAGAGCATGTTAGCTAGACCAAATGTGTAGTAACCGAAAATGTCCGCGTAGGTCAGTTTGTCACCGGCGAAATGGGGGTTGAAACTAGCCAGACCTTGCAGCGCCTGTAAGCCTTGTTCAATTAGCGGGCGTACTTCAGTGACGGCTGCTTCGTTGCTCGGGGCACCGAAAAAGACCGTGCCGAGGTGGCGTCGTGCTGCCAGTTCAATGTACAGCTCGAGCACTTTGTTCATTTCGCGTACTTTAGCGCGCGCATACGGATCGGCGGGGAATAGCGGATTCTGCGGGTGAGTTTCTTCAAGAAAATCCATGATCGCGCTTGATTCGGCGAGGAAGCCGTCCTTCGTTTCTATGCACGGTACTTTGCCCATCGGGCTTTTCGAAAGGTAGCCGGCCTCTTGTGAGGGTGGATTGGCGACTTCTTCAAACTCGATGCCTTTTTCGAGCATGCTGAGTTTAATAGTGTTGTAGTAATTACTCAGGGGAAACCCATATAGCTTAATCACGATCTTATTCTCCTCTTTGGATCCCCGGCGACGCCGGGGCTAGGACATTTGGACAAGGCGCGATATTACCGCGCGGACCTCGCGTCGTATATGTCCGATCAGTGCTTAATAATATCCAATCGTATTCACGGTGTTGAAACTGCTGAGCGTGTGTGACTTTGTGTTGGGGAGTTTGCTGGAGTCATCACAAATCCCAGACTGATTCAGTGCCAGTGAACGACGCGGGATAGCGCGTTGACATTAAGCGCGTGATTCCTTAACTTGCCGCTCTGTTTAACGAGTTGGTTCCCTGGCGTCTATCGACAATAGGGTTAAACGGGAAGTCGGTGCGTTCGCCAAGCAACTAAACGTTGCTAGCAACAATTCCGACACTGCCCCCGCAACGGTAAGTGAGCCGCTAAATCAATCAGCCACTGTGCACTAAGCATGGGAAGGCGATTTGGCATAGACCAACGCTCACGAGTCCGGAGACCGGCCAATTTGTTTTATTCCGATGATTCGCGGGGCGCGAAATTGCCGGTCGTCCTGTGTATTGGCGATCTTCCCCCTGTGAATCGAACCCACTGATCGCCCGCGGGTGTGCGGCGAAGGGGAACATTGTGCTAATAAAAACCGTCCTATTGTCGGCGCTCGTCGCCGTTCTATCCGCTCCGGTTGTGGCCGTCGAGTATGAAGATGAAATCCTCGTCACCGCGACTCGCCAACCAATGGCGTTGAAAGACGCGTTGCCGTCTTCGCAAGTATTCACGCAAGAAGACATCCAACGTCTCCAACCAAAAGACCTCCCGAGCCTGCTCGGACGCATGAGCGGCGTGAGTTACCGCGCCTCGGGTGGACGCGGCTCGGTTAGTGGCGTGTTTATTCGCGGCGCGTCGACGTCGCAATCAATCATTCTAATTGATGGCGTTCGAACCAGTAGCGCCACCGTCGGTGCCACTGCTCTAGAAGGCATTCCGCTAGAGTCAATCGAGCGCATCGAGCTCGTAAAAGGACCCTTATCTGGCTTGTATGGCGCGGATGCGATTGGCGGCGTCATCCAGATATTCACCAAGCAAGGCAAGCAGCAACGCCTCACCCCTCAGATTCATGCGAGTTATCGCACCGATGACACGCAAGAATATTCGGTTGAAGTGGGTGCGGGTAACGCGCGTGGCAACTTTCACGCGACCTTCGCTTTTGAGAACTCTCAAGGCATCGACCACACGTCGATAAAGACGGGCGGCAACGCCGATCGCGATGGTTTCGATGAATTTGCACTGAACGTGTCTGCAAGCTATCGAATCATCGAGGAGCTCAACGCTCAAGTTAATTTCCTGCGCACGGATGCGTATAGCGAATTCGATAACTTGTTCGGCGACGGCACGGGTTTTGATTCCGATACGCAGGTCGAGAACAACGCTTTGAAGATCACCTATACACCGAGTGAAAAACTACGCGTGAGTTTTGGTGCAAGTCATTTCGTTGATGAGTCCGTGACGCCTGCGTTTTTCTCCGACATCACGACTCGTCGGACGGCTTATAATCTGCAGTCCGATTATCAAGTCCACGACGATCATTCAATCACTGTTGGCGTGGAATACTACGACGATAAGGTCGATACCTTGGACAATTTCGTCGAAACCTCGCGCGACAACATCGGCGGATTCCTGCAGTGGCAGGGCGCTTACGGGAAAATATCGGCCCTCGGCAGCGTGCGTTACGACGACAACGAAGCCTACGGCGAGCAAACGAATGGTAGCGTCGCGCTGAAGTACGATCTGTTCGAGAATCTGGCTGCCGTGGTGAGTTACGGCACAGCGTTTCGCGCACCGAGCTTTAACGATTTATTTTTCCCGGGGTTCGGTAACGTTAATGTCCGACCGGAAGAATCGGAAACTGTAGAAGTTAGTCTAAAGGGCAAGCATGTCGGTGTTCGCTGGCGACTTAGCGGCTACTACACGGATGTTAAGGATCTGATTGGTTTCGATTTCGCGACATTTACAGCGAACAACACCTCAGAGGCAACCTTAAAAGGTGTCGAAGCGGAAATGTCCTATGCCTATGCTGATTGGTTTTTCGGGGCGAATATGAACTACTTGAATGCACGCGACGATCGACTCGATGTATTCCTGGACGACCGCGCTGAATTCACTACCAACTTAGATGCTAGTCGACGTTTCAATCGGCTAGACGTGTCGATGGACTTGCAAGCGGAAAGCGGTCGTCACGACGGCAGGGGTACCGAGATCGATGGCTTCGTTGTTCTAGGCGCAGGCATCAATTACCGTTTCAATGAGAAGTTTCGTATTGCGGCGCGCCTCGACAATATTTTCGACGAGGACTACACCTTGAACCTCGCCACGGCGCGTGACGTATTCCGAACGTACGGACGAACCGGGCAGGTTAGCCTGCACGCCAGTTATTGATCCGCCATTAGAGATGATGAAACCCGTCGTAAATGCTCTCGGCCAAGCGACGTCGCCCGTAAATAGTTCTTAACCCATCGATCGCGTGGAGTGGTAATGACCGATTGTCTGATGATTCAAGGAACGACGTCAGATGCGGGCAAAACGACCTTGGTCGCAGGCCTCGGCCGCGTACTCGCAAGACGTGGGATTAATGTTGCGCCGTTTAAGCCGCAAAATATGGCGCTCAATAGCGCCGTGACAAAAGACGGCGGTGAGATCGGGCGAGCTCAGGCGCTGCAAGCAATCGCTTGCCAAACCGATCCTCTGAGTGACATGAATCCGATCTTACTCAAGCCGACCAGCGACGTCGGCGCACAAGTCATTGTGCGCGGTCGATCGATTGGCAACATGAACGCGCGCGCATTTCATGAATATAAGCCGCAGGCGTTACAGGAAGCCTTGCGCTCGTACGAAAATTTAGCCAAGCGTTACGATTTTATCCTGGTCGAAGGCGCTGGGAGTCCGGCCGAGATCAACCTTCGTGAGGGCGATCTTGCGAACATGGGTTTCGCGGAAGCAGTCGACTGCCCCGTGGTTTTAATCGCCGATATCGATAAGGGCGGGGTATTCGCGCATTTGATCGGTACCCTGGCGTGCTTATCGGTAAGCGAGCGCGCGCGAGTGAGCGGCTTTGTCATCAACAAATTTCGCGGCGATGAATCTTTGTTGCGACCCGGCATCGATTGGTTAGAACGCGAAACCGGCAAACCCGTCTTTGGCGTACTGCCCTATTGGAATGGACTGTATTTGGACGGAGAGGATGCGATCGATCAAGCCCAAGAGCTGGCTGGCGGGCCGAATGTAATAAAAGTTGTCGTTCCCGTGCTGCCTCGCATCAGTAATCACACGGACGTCGACTCTTTGCGTCGACATCCGCAGGCCGAGGTGCGTTTCGTTGGTCCGGATCAGGCTATCTCGCCCGCCGATCTAATTATTCTGCCAGGGAGTAAGAACGTCCGTGCAGATTTGGATTGGCTTAGGCAGCAGGGATGGGAAGCGGCACTCAAGCGCCACCTGCGTTACGGTGGAAGGGTCCTCGGGATTTGCGGAGGCTTCCAAATGTTGGGCACTCACATCGAAGACCCTCATGGGATCGAAGGAGCACCCGGCGAGAGTGTCGGTTTCGGTCTCCTTGATATGCAAACCGAGCTTCATCTAGAGAAACGTTTGATGCGCTCAAAGGGCCGGCTTACGTGTCTGCCGTTGACGCCAGAGGTGGAGGGTTACGAAATTCATTGTGGTCAAAGCCGTGGCGGTGCATTGCGCTCGCCAGCGATAACATTCGACGATGGCACCTGCGATGGAGCGGTATCTGATGACGGACAGATCATCGGGACCTATCTCCACGGCGTGCTTGATCACGGTGACGCAAATGGCGCGGTGCTTCGTTGGGCTGGCGTTAGCAATCCGAGTTCGCTTGATTTGAACGAGCGACGTGAACGAGACCTGGAACGGATAGCGCACGATATTGAATCGTGCCTCGAATTAGATAGGCTCTTACCGAAATTGAGTTGCCGCGATGAACCAAACCGCAAAACCTGATTCATCAGCAGGTACGAACCTATGATTAACAATCAGTGTTAGTCGGTCACGGTCGATGCCAACCGCGTAGCCTCTTTATCGGGCTCGGGATCGCATTGCCGTTTGCATTACTCATTGCGCTGCTGAGTGGGCCGGTGTTTATCTCACCGATCGATCTGCCGGCGATCGTTTTCGGATCGGGTTCAAGTTTGCGCGAGCAAGACTTTCTCATCTTGTCTTCAATTCGCTTACCCCGTTTATTGCTTGGTTGTTTCATTGGCATAAACCTAGCCGTTTGTGGAGCCGCGATGCAGGGCTTGTTTCGAAATCCGTTAGCAGATCCATCGCTTATCGGTGTAACGAGTGGCGCTTCGGCGGGGGCTAGTTGCGTCATCGTGCTCGGCGGAGGGTGGCTTGAATCTGCGGCCGCTGGGCTGCCTTTGGTAGCACTCGGCGCAAGCGT
The DNA here is from genome assembly GCA_047611805.1 of Gammaproteobacteria bacterium. Lineage (GTDB taxonomy): Bacteria > Pseudomonadota > Gammaproteobacteria > UBA11873. The sequence continues at coordinate 61,965 of JBLFWX010000010.1, read as the reverse complement.
CGGTGGCTTAATTGCGGTGGTGATCGTCTATCGAATCGCAACGTCGCCATCAGGCACTGCGGTCGCCACCATGTTGCTTGCCGGGATCGCTATCAGTGCGGTCGCTGGTGCGCTGAATAATCTATTCAGTTACTTCGCGGACAACGACATGCTGCGCCGCATAAGTCTGTGGCAAATGGGCAGTCTCGACGGTGCGAATTGGTACAGAGTCGCGATCGCATTCGTTGTCGCATGCGTGCTCATAGCCGTGTTACCGCGTTGGAGCGCCGGCTTAAATGCGTTATTGCTTGGAGAATCTGAGGCCCGCCACCTAGGCATCGACGTCGAGCGCCTGAAGCGCCGACTGATTGTCCTAACAGCCATCGGCGTTGGCAGCGCAGTCGCACTGGCTGGGGTGATCGCGTTCGTCGGCTTAGTTATTCCGCACGTCTTACGCTTACTAGTTGGACCTGATCACCGTTACGTGATCCCCGGATCCGCATTAGCGGGTGGGATTCTGCTGCTGCTTGCAGACAGTCTTGCGCGCGTGATCGTCGCACCTGCAGAACTACCTACCGGGATATTGACCGCGTTACTCGGGGCACCGGTTTTCTTTTCTTTGCTTTGGCAGCAGCGCAGGCTGAGTTCCTTGTCGTGAGCTTAAGTGCAAGTCAGGTATCTCTACAATTCGCAGGTGCGGAGATTCTCTCGCAAGTCGACATTGATATCGAACCCGGAAAAATCGTCACGGTGCTGGGTCCCAACGGCGCAGGTAAATCAAGTCTCCTTCGGATCCTTTGCGGACAATGGACACCGAACGCCGGACAAGTAGACCTAGATGGCCAACCGACCGCGGCTTACTCGATCCAAGAACTTGCAAGAACCATCGCTGTGATGCCGCAATATTCGACTTTGAATTTCGCGTTTAGCTCTGCCGAAGTCGTCGCCCTCGGTCGTACCCCTCATGCCACTGGTCGGCAAATCGATCTTGAGATTACGCGCGCGGCCTTGAGCTTGGTCGATGCCGCGCATTTGGCGTCAAGACTTTATACAGAACTATCCGGCGGCGAGAAGCAGCGGGTCCAACTGGCGCGAATTCTGGCGCAAATTTGGGCCCCGCGGCCACAACAATCACGCTACTTACTGCTTGATGAGCCGACTGCATCGTTCGATCTCGCACATCAACAAATGATGATAACTATTTTACGTCGATTCGCGGCTGACGGTGTCGGGATTCTAGTCGTTATGCACGATCTCAATCTCGCAGCACAGCTAGCCGACGACATGGTATTAATGAAGGACGGGCGGATCGCCGCAGCGGATTGCCCTGCGCACGTAATGAAAACGTCAGTGATCAGTCAAGTGTTTGATGTCGACGTCGCGATTATTAATCACCCGCGAACGGGCAATCCCATAGCGTTACTGTGATTAGTCGAACACGAGCGCTTACAGCGCAACCAGGTCGCGAGACAACAATCGTTCGAATCGGTGCAGGACATCGCCGAACTTCCGCGCGTGACCTCGTTCGAATTATCGGTTTATTTCTGACGATGTTGATGACACAGCTGAGCTTAGCGGATCTTTCCGTTATCGATGATCGAGGCACGCGGGTTACGCTCAGCGCACCTGCGCAGCGGATCGTAAGCCTAGCGCCTCATTTAACCGAATTGCTATTTGCCGCCGGCGCCGGCGGCCAAGTCGTGGGTGTCGTCGAGCATAGCGACTATCCCGCAGCAGCCTTGCGGATTCAGCAAGTCGGTGCATCAAAATCGGTGAGCCACGAAGCGCTAATCGCGCTAAAGCCTGATCTCGTGTTGGCATGGCATAGCGGCAACGGCGCTCATTTGATATCGCGTCTGCGGGAACTTGGACTCACTGTTTACGCGAACGAACCGCGAAAATTACCGGATGTTGCGCGTACCCTTCGAGATTTTGGGCTCTTGTCCGGACATGCCGAGCTGGGTGATGTGGCCGCCGAAGAGTTTATGCACACCTACACGCAGTTACTTAGTACGTTCGCCGATCGCGAACCTGTCAAGGTGTTCTATCAAGTGTGGAATCAACCGCTAATCACCATGAATGGAGAACACTTGATTTCTGCCGTGATCGAATTATGTGGCGGTCGAAATGTGTTTGCAGATGCGATTCCGATCGCACCTCGAATCAGTGTCGAATCCGTCTTGCGTCTCGATCCTGACGCGATCGTGGCAAGCGGGATGGCAGAGGCGCGTCCGGATTGGTTGGATATGTGGAAAGCCTGGCCAACGCTTCGCGCCGTGCGCAACGAGCAGCTTTATTTTGTGCCGCCCGATTTATTGCAACGGCACACGCCGCGCCTACTCGACGGAGCAAAGATGCTGTGTGAGCAACTTCAAGGAACTCGCGTGCTGATGCAAAACCGTGCGAACGCCGTGGCGCCGTCGTCTGCTAACTAGCTAGGTGACCGCGTGGGTCGCGAAGGAGAATGGCAATGCGCTCTTCACAAATTCGCGCTAATGGAGATTTTCGCGTGCTCTAGGCCCTCAAGTAAGGATTTAATGTCCGTGGGTTTTAGTTGACCGAAGAGCTTGGTGATCCAGTGCTCGTGGGCGTCGGCCATTTCTCTAAACGACTCGATGCCCCTATCGGTTAGCGCGATAAATTGAACGCGGCGATCAGTGGCCGAGGGTTCGCGACGCACGTGTCCGTCGCGCTCTAGTCGATCGACAACGCCGGTAACGTTGCCGTTGGATACCATCAACTTATCCGATAGCTGCGACATCGTCAGTGCTTCGCCTGCGTTTTCAAGTTCCGCGAGCACGTCGAACTGAGGCAAAGTAATATCAAAACGTGTCCGTAGTTGGGCGCGGACGTGTTGTTCCACTAAGTTTTCGCAGGCCAGCAGTCGTAGCCACAACCGCAATGATTGTTTGCCGCGCCCGGTTGGCGATTGCCTGATGCCGCCGACTTTTTTCGCACTCACATGACTTCCCCGCCAGCAATTGCGATCGACTGTCCCGTCACGCTTTCGGCTCCAGGCGAGCACAACCAATCTACTGTTGCGGCAATTTCCGAAGGTTGGATGAAGCGGCGCTGCGGGTTCACCGCTTTGAGCGATTTTTCTGCTTCTTCGCGCGTTCGACCCGTTGTCGTAATGATGTTTTGAATCGATTCCTCGAGTAGATCCGTCTCGGTAAATCCAGGACAGATTGCGTTCACCGTAATACCGGAACGTGCTGTTTCAAGGGCTAGCGCGCGGGTGAGGCCGATTGCGCCGTGCTTCGCAGCACAATAGGCGGCGACGTAAGCATAGCCAATCAACCCGGCCGTGCTGACGATGTTCACAATACGCCCCCAGCGGGCAGAGCGCATGGGAGGCAGGACCTGTTGCTGACACAAAAATTGCCCGGTCAAATTTACTGCCAGCATGCGGTCCCAAAGCGCCTCGGTCGTTTTCTCAAATGGCGCACTCTCGGCTGCACCCGCGTTATTAATTAGAATCTCAACGGGTCCAAATTGGTCCGCGGCTGCTGCGAATGCGGCTTTAACCGAGTCCGCGTTTGTCACATCGACTAGCTGGTAGGCGCTACCTGGCAGCCTCGTGACGGCCTCCTTCAAAGCACCTTCGTCACGGCCCATGAGCGTTAAGGTCGCGCCCATGGTGCTGAGCTTTTCTGCTACGGCAGCGCCGATGCCGCGCGCACCGCCGGTTACTACGGCGTGGCGGCCGCTCACGGGTGCGCCAGGGTTTGTATCTTCATTCATCACGATCTTCCGAAAATATATTTGATTTAAATAATAGTAGTGTAAATATTTTAATCTTGAAACAATACAAGTTAAAATAAATTCGCATCGAAGCTGCGTTGATCTGAGAGCCGAATCGGGCATTGCTCGCGACACCGAGAAATTTCATAAAGCTGACGCAGGCAATGATGCTAGTTCAATGCTTGAATATCCGATCAAATGAGAGATCAAAACTATGTCGTCCGTAAAACCATCGAGAGCCTCGAATTTACAATTTCTGCAACCAGCTGGTTGGGTACAACCAAAAGGTTACTCCAATGGCATCGTCGCCGCCGGTCGACAAGTTTTTGTCGGCGGCATGATTGGGTGGAACGAGGCGGAGGAGTTCGTAAGCGATGAACTCGGCGAACAAACCCGTCAAGCCTTGCAAAATATTGTCGCGGTCCTAGCAGAGGCGAAAGCCGGACCAGAACACGTTGTACGGTTGACCTGGTATGTCACCGACAAAAAGGAATACTTGGCTAACGCAAAAGCGATCGGTGCGGCATATCGATCCGTCATGGGCTACCATTTCCCCGTGATGGCTTTGGTGCAAGTCGTCGCGCTCGTTGAAGATCGCGCGAAGGTTGAGATAGAGGCGACCGCGATCATTCCCGAATAATTTTCGAGTATTAATAGTTATGATGATGTACTGGCGCGAATTAACCGTGAACTGGGGCGAATCTGACCCGTTCGGCCTGGTGTATTACCCACGCATGTTGTCGTGGTTTAACGATACTGAGCACGAGTTGTTTCGGCGCATTGGTTATCCCATTGATGCCATGATCGCGAACAATCGAACGACGTTCGTTATGGGCGAAGTCCACTTCCGTTTTATCGGCCCGGCCGCTTACGGCGATTCTGTATTGAGCATTATCAAACTACAGAAAATGGGCGCGAGCACCCTACACTGGAAGACACGTTGCGTGAACGCTGTTAGCGGTGCACCGGTGTGTGAAGGGCTTGGCACACGCGTTTACGCGCGGATTAACGAAGATGGTAGTTTGGCGTCCGCTGTTATCCCTGATGACATGCGCCAGGCCCTGAGTAGCTTCGACGAATTCGAGAATCTCAAACCCGTCGACTTTGAGAGCGCCTTCGATCTTTAACGATTGAAGCGGAAAATTCGTCGTTAGGGTCGGTATTTGACGGTGTTCGGTTGCCACGACACGAACCGTCGAAAACATTAATATCGATTCGGATACCGGCGTGCATCAACGCACGGCGCGTTCGAGAGCTTCCTAACAGACTGTGCGGCGCATCATTCGGAATTTGGATGATCGATTAATTGCGCTACTATCAATGAATCCCAAACTCACTTCGTAACGAACTGGAAGCATCATCATGGCGAACGCGAAAATCGAAACCGGCTCAGTGACAACGTCTCGACACACGACTCATTATCTTGCGGCCGGTCCGGCCGACGGCCCCCTGATTATCTTCGTGCATGGGTGGCCGGAATTATCATTGAGTTGGCGTCATCAGCTGCCGGTGTTTGGTGATCTCGGCTTTCGTGCGATCGCGCCGGACATGCGCGGTTATGGCCAATCGTCTGTTTACGACACCCACGACGCTTATGCGCAACGTGAGGTCGTTGCCGACATGCTTGAATTGATCGATTCTTTTGGGCGTGATCGTGCCGTGTGGGTGGGTCACGACTGGGGCAGTCCGACGGTCTGGAACATCGCCCGCTTGCACCCCGATCGCTGCCACGGGGTGGCGAGCCTGTGCGTGCCATATTTTTCCGTCAACGAGGGGCCTGAAGGGATGTTGGCCTTGGTTAATCGAGATATTTATCCGCAGGCTGAATATCCTTACGGCCAGTGGGACTATATGGTTTATTACCAAGAAAATTTTGAGCGCGCCACGAAGGTTTTCGACGCCGATCCGTATCTCACAATGAAGCTGCTACTGCGCAAAGGCGACCCGACTGCAGCGGGAACGCCCTCTATGACGGCCAGTGTGCGGCGCAATGGCGGATGGTTTGGTCCACTTGATGCGGCACCCGACATGCCCATGGACAGCGATGTGGTTAGCGAAGCGGATCTGCAGATCTATGCCCGAAGCCTCAGGAAAAACTCTTTCTTTGGTCCGGATTCGTATTATATGAATACCGTATCAAATTCGACGTTCGTTGCCGATGCCCCAGAGAATCTTGAATTGCCTACGTTGTTTTTGCATGGTCGCTACGATTACGTATGCGAAACGGTTGAGTCGCGGCTCGCGGAGCCAATGCGCAAGCGCTGTAAAAACTTGACCGAAGTGATTGTCGAAAGCGGACATTGGATGGCGCAGGAACAACCGCGCGCGGTGAATGCTGCGCTAGCAAATTGGTTGGCAACCCAGATTGGAGATTTCTGGCCACACCCAGCGAGTGCGTTGCGTAAATAACGTTGGGCGGGTGGCGATAAAGTAGCCGTAGCCAGTGACACTATCGCGGGTGATTTCCCCCGACCGAAGTGCGGGGGAGCACACCGCGACCCCGCACACGAAGTTTGATCCTTGGGTAAAGAGGAATCGGGGTCTGGGTGCCTCGACCAATCGCCGGACGTTAATGTGCGAGCGGATCAGGGCGGATCTGGATTTTTGCAACATAGGAACGTTGCTGTTCCGAATGGATGATCGGATCGAGTCCATTCGTAAACCATATTCCACGTCCCTTCCAGCCAGTGTTCGGATCGTCGATCCGACCATCGAGTCCGCGCGTGTAGGTGTTAAGCGGGTAGGGCACACGGATAACGACGAATTTCTCGGTAGTGGGCAAAAACGCGATCAGCGAATCGGAGTTGGTGCCGTTTACAACGACTACGTCCCGACCCAGACCCAAGGTATCGAATTGATCAACCCAGAGGTAATAGTGCATGTCGGTCGATCCTTCGGCCAAGGCAGCATCGTAGCCTTTGAATGTGGGCGCGGGGATCCGCCAATAGGTCCAGCCTTCCGCACATTGTTGACCACTTCCCCATGTTTGTTTGCACTGGTCGCGATCAAATTTAGCTAACTGGCCGCTGCCGGCGAGCGCCGTCCAAATTCTCCCTTGTGTATCGACGTCGATCCCGCGGGGCCCCATGCCTGGGCTGCGTGGTGCGTAAGCTTCGTGACGGTCGCTCTCCGGATCGTAGCGCAATATATAGCCAGGCTCGCCTGCTGGACTGGTGATACCTGGCGTCACAGCGCTCCAAACACTGTGGTCGATTGGGTTCGGGATCACGCCGTAGTGGAATCCGACCAGCGGTGCGTCGGGTTCGAGGTCGCCATTTGTATCGATGCGAACTTCGGAGTAGCCGTGCGCGGCGTCCAGGGTCGCTGGATTCTTCGGATCGTACTTGGCGGGATCAAACCAACCAATGAGGTAGTCGTCACCGCTAGTCCACAAAACGCCTTTATCGTCGAACTGCAAATGATGAGTGCCGTAACACGTATCAACGAGTTCAAACTGACTACTAGCGGGGTCGTAGTATCCGAGTTGACGGTGGTGGCGATAATTTGCGATGAGCGGGTCTTGTTGACAAAACTCAGGCGCATCAGCGGCCCATTGGCGGCGGATTTGGGTTGTTAACCAAACGCGACCTTGCGCATCCATCATGGGGTTATGCGGGTTCGCTGGATTTTTATAACTATCCGCATGTGCGGTGAGTCCGCCCGGCCACGGGCAGCCGAGCGTACCGAACCCGAATGGGACGACGTCGACCCCGTCCAAGGATTTATAGGTTTGCGCACACCAGTCGGTCGCAAACCCATCGCGGGTCGGAACCTTCAAGCGTGTAGCGGTGTGCTTGTTCGGATCGACGATCAAGAGATAGTCGTTAGCTAGATCGATCCCATACACGGGCCCGCCCGCGTTGACTGTTGGATCGCGCTTATCGGTTACGATCTCATCGTGCGCGTAGGTATAGTTATCGCCCCAGGCCCATTGCGTGATCACAATATTACGTTCTATGCCAACCGGTCGTGGCGGCGCATCGGGAGACTCCCCACTGCGGATCGCCTCACCCCACGCGGCGAGCGATTCGGTGAGGCGCGGTTGGCCTAATCGATCGGCAAAATACTTCATCGCCGCGGCCTTAAGAAAACCATGATCAAAACTCGCCGCATTCGGCAAGCGCGTGACAGCCGAACCCAGTTGGTGGCACAGCACACAGTCGAGTTTAAATTGTGCAACCCAGCCGCGAGACGAATCGAATGGATCGTCCGCCATCTCGTCCTTAGCCCCGGTGAATACATCGCTTTCCACAGCCGCCGTTGTCCCGCGGAATGCGCTCGAGGGCGGTGGCTCGAACAAGGAAAGCCAATAACTTGCTGGGTACACGAGTGCAGCTTGCGCAGGATCACGTGCGCGCTCTGCCTTTAGCATTAACGGCGCGCCGGGTTTTGCTTTTACCGGAGCAGAGTCGATGAGTCCGTACCCACGCACCCAGACATCGAAGACCGCCGCCGGTAGTTCAGGAAGTGTAAATCGACCGGCCTCATCGGTCGTGACGATCTTTCGATACGGGGTGCCGAGCGTTTGCGTTTCAGCGATTACCCAAACGCCGGCTTCCGGTTCACCGCCACCGGAGTGCACGACGCCAGAGATGAAGTCGTCAGACGCACTCACCTCGCACATCATTAAAACTGACAGGCTCAAGAAAATTACTTTTATGGCTTTCGTTATCGTGGCTTTCAGCATGAACGTTCCTCGGGGTGGAGCAAATAGTTACATGGTAGGTAGCGTAACGGAGGCAGTCGAGTAGTGTTCGGCCTACCGTCCCTAAGATCAATCTCCTAACTGGCGCAGGTTATTATTGCACAGGGTCTGCGCTCGTAAAGTCCGTACGGCTTGGTCACTCGAGTCCGCCTTATATGAAGCCCTTGCATGCTTTGCAGGCGCCCCTTTTAAACTTCTCCCCCCGAACGAGGTTCGGCAATGATTAGTACGAGACAGCTTATCGAATGGAGGCACACGATTAACATTAGCGGTGTCCCCGGCGGGGAGATCTAAAGTGGTTAAAAATTACGAAGACACTGATATAACAAAAATAAAAATGGATTGCTTCGGCTTTATATAACTTTCCAAACGCCGCACATAACAGGACAGGCGGCATGCCAGAGGGGAAATGCGCGTAGCGGAAATATTGAACCGCATTCTCCGAGAAACTTATCAATAATCGTAATGAGCTAGTCCTCGCGTCAATGATTTAACTTAAACGGCCGTTATGCGAGCGCTGGTATTGCATCAATTAGGCTACTTTGGTCCGGTTTGCGAAGCCTACAAGACACACACACAACCCAAGTAATTATATAGTTGTTGTGGATCACACTATCGTTCCATGTATTCATCGCTCAAGGACTACGGGCCTCGATAGGGCTAGAGAAAATTCGGATTTCTATCTTGTCTTGAATCCTGAAACACTTAAACGATTAGATAAGGCATCTGCGAGTACACGCACTCTAAGTGGGATATATCGATGACTAGGATAGACTAATGAAATCGGTAGTGGAGCAGGCTTCTCTTTCGACAATATTTCCACAAGCGCCCCACGATCGACTTCGGGCTGAGCGATGTACTGTGGAACTTGAATGAGGCCGAGCCCGGCGGCCGCGGCTTGCACTAGCGCCGCGCCATCGCCCAACCGCATATCGCTTTCAGGATGTAGCGAATAGGCACGTTCCCCTGTTCGGAATTGCCAGGGTCGGTCTCGACCGCTTGATGGCACCCGAAATACTAAGCAATTGTGCTTCGTTGTCGCCTCCGGAGATTCTGGTGTACCTCGCTCTTTGAGGTAGGCTGGGCTAGCGTATGTACCAAGAATCTGCTGGTCGAAAATTCGACCGACCAATCGAGAGTCTTCTAACGGCCCAATACGGACTGCAGCGTCCAGTCCCTCCTTAACGATGTCAATCACGTCGTCGGAGAAACGAGCATCTACCTTTAGCTGCGAGTGCTGCCGCATCAAATCGGTTAGTACGGGAAGTATCACATCACGTCCATAGGTTACCGGCGTGTCAATACGTAGCGTGCCAGACGGACTCGCGAGCGTTCCCGCCGCTTCTAGTTCAAGCAACTCTATCTCTTCCAATATGCGCCTGGCGTGAATGAAGAGGCGTTCGCCTTCCGTCGATAACGTTATCTGCCGCGTTGTTCGGTGAAAAAGCCGCACTCGCAAGTATGACTCTAGTCGTGCGACGTTTTTTGCTACTGCCGACGGGGAATGGCCAAGTTCGCGTGCGGCTTTTGCAAAGCTTCCGTGGCGCGCGGCCGAAGTGAACGAAATAAGATGGTCATTACTAAGCATTGGTCACGCAACCCATATTGAAGACAATTTATCCTCAATATTATTCCATTAAAGCTCATTCACTTGCCAATCCAAATGTCTCACACTGGGCAGGTATCCAATTTTTTGGCACGTAGAGTAAGTACAAGGAGCTAACAATGAGCGTTATTCGGAATTCGGAACTACCGCGTTCGTCTATCCCAGGTCTCGAACACAGAACGCTGGCTGGTTCTGCAAACGGTCTTGAGAATCTTTCTATATGGAAACAAACCATCGCCCCGGGCGGCGGTACACCACCGCATCGGCACGATTGTGAGGAGGTCGTCCTGGTTTCAGAGGGCGAGGGCGAATTTCGTCTCGACGGGAAAGTCCATCACTTTGGGCCAGACACAACCATTGTGATCCCGCGAAATGTTACGCACGAAATTATCAATGTCGGTGACAAACCGATGGAACTTGTGGGGGTGCTTGCAGCGTCACCGGTAGATATATTTTTCCCCGATGGTCAACCAATTGAGCTACCTTGGGAAACCTGAATCGCCACATCGACTACATCGATAGTTGAGACTAATAGATGCTCGGTCAATCCGCACACAGTGACACATTCGCTCGAGACAATTTGCCACCGCAAAATCAGTGGCCTGATTTTTTGCTCAACCGATTTTCCTATCCAAGTCGTCTGAACGCTGCAGTAGAGTTGACGGACGCCATGGTTGAAAAAGGCTTCGGTGATCGCGTTGCGCTCATTGGAAACGGTCGTCGCCGAACCTATAGACAGCTGACAGAATGGTCCAATCAACTAGCCCATGCGCTGGTTGATGATTTAGGTGTCAGGCCTGGTAATCGAGTGCTTATCCGGTCAGCAAATAATCCTGCGTTTGTGGCTTGTTGGCTGGCGGCCACTAAGGTTGGCGCAGTCGTTGTTAACACCATGCCGATGTTACGTACATCGGAGCTGATCCAGATAGTTGATAAAGCGCAAATTTCTCATGCACTGTGTGACTCAAGATTGACGGATGAACTATCTGTGTGTGCAGGCACCAGTCGCGCTTTGAAGTCGCTGATCGAATTTGATGGTTCGGCAAACCATGACGCTGAACTCGATCGGCTGGCACTACGAAAGCCCGTGAGTTTTAACGCCACGAAAACAAGTAACGATGATGTTGCGCTTTTGGGTTTTACCTCAGGGACCACCGGGTCGCCGAAAGCAACGATGCATTATCATCGCGATCTGATGGTCGCAGCAGATGGTTATGCCAAAGAAGTTCTCGGTGTAACAGAGGATGATATTTTTGTAGGTTCACCTCCGCTGGCTTTTACATTTGGATTGGGCGGCTTAGCCATATTTCCGTTGCGATTTGGGGCGGCGACAATATTGCTTGAAAACACATCTCCGCCAGACTTAATTGAAATAATAGAGAAATACAAAGCGACCATCTGTTTCACCGCACCGACTGCCTACCGCGCAATGCTACGGGCAATGGATGAGGGATCGGATTTGTCGAGTCTGCGTGTAGCAGTCTCCGCTGGCGAGACGTTACCTGAACCCGTGTTCGATGCATGGAACACGAAAACCAACATACCGATTTTGGACGGAATTGGTGCGACCGAAATGTTGCATATCTTCATATCCAATCGTGTTAACGACAATCACGCATCCTGTACGGGGAAAGTAGTGAGTGGTTATGAAGCAAAGATAATTGACGAGGGCGGTATCGCCTTACCAACCGGTGAGGTAGGGCTGTTAGCCGTCCGAGGACCTACTGGATGCCGTTATCTAGGAGATACGCGCCAGGACCAGTACGTGCGCGACGGATGGAACATCACCGGAGACAAATTTTCGATGGATGATGCTGGCTACCTATATTTTGCTGCTCGCAACGACGACATGATAATTTCGGCCGGTTACAACATCGCCGGACCGGAAGTTGAAGCGGCCTTGCTAAGCCATGAGTTCGTCTCGGAGTGCGCGGTGGTTGGCGCTGCTGATGAAACGCGTGGCCAAATAGTTGAGGCCCACATTGTGCTGGCAAATGGCGCGAGCGCTAATGAGTCAACTCGTAAGATTCTGCAGACTCACGTTAAGAATTCAATTGCGCCGTACAAGTATCCTAGATCAATAGTTTTTTGTAGTGAACTACCGAAAACGCAAACCGGAAAAATACAACGATATAAACTAAAGCCGGACTCGGCAGCTTCAGATTGCTAGCAGTCGTTGATGCTGCGTAATTCCAATGCCGCTAGCAGTGCAAATTTCTCTCCTGGGAAAAAACTAGAACTTTGTGCAGCTCACACGCCGGCAGCTAATCGACGATTTAGAACCGGCGGATTTGGCCCTTGGCATGCGGGAAGTTAGTCGTGATAGTTAAGCGACGTTCCTTCCCGAAAAATTTTGTTGCGATGCAATAAATATATTCTCCAAGATCTGGATAGGCTAAGAATCGGGATCAGTGTGCCGCACAGATTGCGACGTTCGAACTGACCATTTGACGACTGATTCTCAGCGTTGACGAAACCTTCACATACGTTCGTGTACTGTCGCGCGTGAGATAAATAATTCGGGAGAAGTGAACATGTTGAAATCGATGCAGTACGCACTCGCTGCGATATTGGCCGCGGGGCCAATAATGGGCAGTGCTTATACGCGCGACGACCATTTGGCCTGGCTCAAAGAAAACCAAGCAGCCACGCCACAGTTTGCCGCGGGTGACACTATTACATTTGAGAATTCAAACTTAATTCGACCTTTCATTCCGAAAGAACAGCAAGATTCGCTGATCTTTGAAGGAATGGAAATGAAGATCGTGGCGCCGACTGATTTAACCCCGCGCGATGATTATCTCGAGGCGACGAAAAAATTCATCGGACAAGCAAGTCTTGCAGCAGACGGCGCGCTTGAAAATTACACGGCGGGCCGGCCGTTCGATCCAGAGAAGTTTGTCGCCGGTAGCGCCGAAGATGGTTGGCGCGCGATCTGGAACTATATGTTCAGATGGCAGCATGCCGGTGTTAGCGTCGCAGACGTACAGTGGGTTTGGGTTCGCCCAGGCGGTACGCACGACAACCACGAAGCGGTAACGGCAGATGGTGGCAAGTTTAAGAACAACTATCTCGGCGGCGGCGGGTTCGAACGCTTACTACGTGGACCGTACCAAAGAGTTCTCATGTCACACCGCTCCGATTTGCCTGAGTCTGATTATAAGTTTAACAACGGCCAAGGATTCGCGAAGAACACTAACTTCCGTGAATACACTGGTTTCGTTTCCCCATTCGATATTGCAGGCACAGCGTTTTTGATTTTGCGCTACGACGATCCGCGTAAAGCCGACGACTCATGGGCTTATATTCCGAGCCTGCGCCGAGTGCGTCGAATCTCCGTTGAAGTGAAATCAGATTCACTATTGGGTACCGATCACACCCTGGAAGATTTCTATGGGTTTAACGGTCGCCCGATGGAGCACACTTGGATTCACATGGGTGACGCGAAAATCCTGGCAATCAATAGTTCGCGCAACGTCACCGCGGTCTACTACGGACCGAATGGTTGGTCGATGCTAGACGATTGGCAGCTTCGCGATTACTGGGTACTCAATCAGATTCCAGTTGATTCAGGTCATCCGTATGGCGAGAAGTTTCTGTATAATGAAAAGGAGACTGGCATGAGCTTTTTCGCCAACGCGTTCGATAAAGCAGGTGAATTGTGGAAAACCTGGCAAATGTCGAAAAACTGGACGGAAGATCCGGCATACAGTACAACGGAGCAATCGTTCGGTGGTAAGGCAACGCCTCCCGGTGTACGCGTACCGAGCTTTCAAAGTATCAACGTGATCGATCATCAAAATGGTCGTGGAACATTGGTGCCTTGTTTCGGCAACAGCTACCCGTTCCCAGAGTTTAAGAAAGTTAAACGTACGATGGACGTCAACTATCTGACTGAGGGTCGTTAAGCTAATCGCTTAATTTACCTGTAGGTCAGTTGACTACACATTAAAAGGGCCGCGAAAGCGGTCCTTTTTTTTGCCCGAGTGTAGAGAACTAACCCGGCCACATCCATTGGCGGTGGGTCTCACGGGCTACGGATCTCGGCACTAGTTCGATGTGGAAAAAGAGAATTCAGACTAGTGCAAGGAGCGAATTCCTTAAGTCGATCCCGAGTAGTCGCCGGCGTTTCGTCTCGTGATGGGCTGCCTCCACCAGTCCTCAGCGAGGACAGACTTAGACGCGTAAATTCAGATCGACGCTTCCTTGAGCGCGTGCGTAAATCACGCCATTAAATCGGGCAAAGTCAACGGTGAGCCGGACGCTTCAGGGGCCTGGTTCGCATACTCATCATAGTCGGCAGGCAGGGCCTGGCGACCGTGCTTAAACTGGCGTGCCACGTTCGCAATATGATTGCCATGCAATTCGGCCGTTTCGATGTCACTCGCCGGTGGCGCAAGTTCTGCGGGTTCATCGATATTGGCTTGCGCCATCACACCAAGATAGCCTGCCATGCGGTTGAGATCCTGTTCGCTGCCTTGACTCGAATAATTGCCGCCGGTGATCCGCATGGGAACCCAAATCATGCCCATTTGGCTCGCGAATGTGACGAGCTGCTGTAGGCACGAGAGTTTGTCGCCGCTGCGCCCGGCAGAGACGGTAAAGCCGCCAGAGATTTTGTTCATCCACAAGCGTTTCAACCATACTTCGCCGGCCAGTTTTTCAATAAATTCTTTGAATTTAGCCGCGACACTGCCAATGTAGGTCGGCGTGCCAAATATGATCGCGTCCGCGTTATGTAAGGTTTGCCAATGCTTATCGACATTGTCGGTATGGATTAAAGAGACTTCCGTATCAGGAACGGTTTCGGCGCCGCGTTTTACCGCATGCGCAAGCGATTCAGTGTTGCCTTTGAAATTACTAAAGTAGACGATTGCGATCTTGGTCATTAGATGGAGCCCATGCGGTTCTGGAAATTAGAATTAGTGCCTAAGGTCGCCACTAAATGTAGCGAGCTTCGGGCCTTGCGGCACCGTCCCTTTGCAAACGGAATTCAGCCGCCGCCGCTATTCATCCATTCTAATGTAGCTGCGCGACTTTCGTCCGTCACGATCTTCACGGCCGGGTGGCGATAAATAAGCTCAACCCAAGCCCTAACCTTCGGGCCGAAGTGAGGTTCTCTGCCGAATACGGGCAGCAGCAATTCGGCAAGGGTAAACGTCGCAGGAAACGCACAATCGGCGATGCTTAATTTGTTACCGCACAGATACGGACTTGGATCGATCAGCGATTCCATCTTGTCGATCCGGTCTTGGAATTTGTCCAAATGGCCGTTCAGTTCAGCTGCGTTGCGGGTCACAGGATCAACGTGCGCAAATGTGCGACGTAAATGAGGTTCAAGCCAAATATCGTGATAGCGCGCCATGAACCGTTGCTGCGCTCGCTGAGCGGGTGAACCGTACAGAAGGGCCGGTTCGGGATAAGTTTCGTCGAGATATTCGATCAACACATCGGATTCGCTGCAACAGAACTCGCCATCGACTAATGCAGGAATCGTTCCCAATGGCACGAGTTGCATGTATTCTGGCATACTGTAGCCGCCGGGAGGCGGTTCCGTTTGGTAGTCGAGTCCTTTCGCCTCGAGCGCGATTCTTACTTTGGCGCTGTAGGTGCTGATCGGGATTGCATAGAGGATCATCAGATTTAGCTCTTTTTAATTTTTGGAACCGCGAGCCCGTAAGTTGTAGACGGAAACGCGGAGGATTAGCTACTCGACAACGGGACCGTCGTCGGAGGCTACTTAGCGATAGCGTTGCGTCAACGCGCTGGCGCTAGCGGAATCGTCTGCTTGCGGCTCGATATCGCCTAGTTCCGCCAGTGCTTGTTCAACTAACGTGGCGAGATGTTCCGGATCATCAAACTTTGTTTGGCGACCCTCGTTTAGTGCTGCATTCATCATCGCGCGCATTTTTGCGTGCAAGGCCGAATTGTGGCTAATATTGCGCTCGTACCCCAGTTCCGCAAGACGTCTCTGTAGTACATACGCGGGTGCCCAGCTCGGCATGATTTGATAGCCTGCCTTACGTCCGATTAATTTCGGATCGAGATCGCGAGGCTCGTCCGTTTGCTCGAAGTACTTATCCACATACAAATAGGCGCGTTCTCCGACCACTGGCGTATTCGGCGGTATGTCGATGTGATCATGTATTCGCCACATCCGTTCGGCGACGTCCTGAAATTTCTCTGTATTAAATAGACGTCGCACATGCGGGTTACGCGCGCGCATGAGATTGGTCAAAAACATCAACGCAGAGCCGTGCCCTCCTTGGGCTGCTTGTGGCGTAAAGCCTGACCAAACGCCGTCACCGCCAGCCAGAATACATTCCAACGCCGCGGCGTCTTCAGTGCCGTTCGCGGTATGCGGATGTGCCAGTATTTTGCGTGGTTTCGGATGGTAATGGCGCATCATCTTGACCAAAGCATAGGTCTCAAACGGAAACCGTGTGCCTTTTACGTCTTCGAAAAGAATGCCGGTGATCTCTTCTTCGCCAAGCATTTTAATAATCTGTAAAAGGTAACTCGGATCGTCATCATAAGTATCGAAGGGATCGGCGAGGCGCACATAAATTCGGCCGCGACGTTCTGTAGGTGATGGTAGGAGTCTTCGGTATTCGCGAATATGTTGCCGCAAATCGTCCAGCATTTTCCGATTGTCGGTACCAATTGCGGCTAGGGTCGCCGGCCGGGTTTCAACCAATAAAATGGTATTCGGTATGCCGTAGTGCATCGTTTGGGTTGCAGCCGGCCCCATCGGAAACGGCTCGTCGTCAACTAATGGTTCCACCGCAACAGTGGTGAAGAATGGATCGAGCGACTGCCCGCCGTTGACGAGATACTCCATGAAGCCGTTAGACGCTGACGGGAACGCGAAAAAATTTGATAATCCGAAATCATGAAATCCCAAATCGCGTGCCATCTCGTATAAGGCGATTTTGTCATCCAAAGTGTGGCCAAGATAGGACGATAAGGTCGCCTCGCGAGCCGACATATCAATTAAGTAGGGCTCTGCTTCGCGAAGAATTCTCACCCTATCTTCGATATGAGAAATCGTTGCATCAAGCACTGCTTGATCGGCGCTGTTGAGGTCCGGATCTGGCATTCCAATATCTCCCTCAAGTGTCTGTATTTAAATTTCATTAAGTCGTTGCCGACACTGAGTGAACGATGATAGCGTTTTTTTTTGTGAAAAGTACGTCGTCGACGACGACACCTCATAACTTGATTTGCCCAGCTGAACGCCGACTAGCCACAAAGCTTGGGCGCCACGCGTGAACTCACATGCGGCTCATTGAAGCAATTCTATTGTCGAAAGTATGGGTGACTGTCGCGAAAGAATTGGTCTCGGGTTTGACACCGGGCGCGTTGGCAGTGAGCTCGCCGTGCATCTCTCTGTTAGCCAAAACGGGTGAACCTTGCGTACGAACACAGCGCGATACGATTACTGTGCGGGCGGCGACCGTTGTGTGTAGCTAGGAGAACGACACGGATAACTGGTTTCGGAACCGTTACGGCGCAGCACGCGGGCTTAGCGGAGAGACGGGTGACAAGCTTCGCGTTTAATCAGAGCAGTTACTGTAACGAGAATCGGTAGGCTAAAGAAAATCCTATTCGGTGTCGTGTCCTTCATGGCTTAGACGCACACGTACATTTTATGCGGCTACGCGCAATGCGTTACGCAGTTGATCGCCATTTTCGTCCGCCAACGCGGCGGTCCTTAATTTCGCGATTTTACTCGCTGTGTTTGAGTCGATACTCATGCCATCAACGGTGTCCATGACGAGCGCGAAATTCCTCACGCCTCGTGCGTGCGTATCGCCGTAACCTTTGATGATGTTTTGACATAAGGCAACTTCTACTGCTGAGTCGTAATGCTGACCGGCCAATGTATTAATCCGCTGCAGCCACTGTCGCATTCGTTCGTCTTCTATCGCGAAGCGCAAAGTACGCCGGCGAAATCGTTGCAATGAGGCGACGCCATACAGGAGTAAATATCCGGTAAGTTTCGATGAATGAATTTTGCGCTCGCGTAAAACAAATCGCGACAGAAACTGCCGCGCCCAATCGGTGTTCATTAGCCAACGTCCGATCGACGTCGGTAAGGTATCGGCGAGTTCTTCGACTCTTGGGTGCATGAATTCCGTGAGATGGACGATTTCATCATCACTTGCGAGGACCTCACCGCGGGTGCGATCGAATCGTTCCCGGCGTATTTTTAAGTCGGCGACGCGGATGCTGTCTTCATAGCTCATCCAAAGCGCGAGATGCTGAGCGACCGTTCGGGTAAGACGTCGGTCGTCTTCGCTATCGCGTGCTTGGATCTCGACGACTCGATCGAGGTAGCTCGCCGCATAGGCTGGGTCTTGATAATCAATTAGCCGGCGCACGCCGATTAATACGGTCTCACTCGCCTTCTCAGTGATCTCGTTCGCGACCCGATTCAACAATCCTCTCACTTGTGGATGAGTGGCGGTGGAATCCTGTGGCCGAATCGTAGCACTGGGAATAGCGAGTGCGGGATCTCGTCCCTGTGTAAATTCAAATGCGGCCCTGAATGCCGAAAGGTTGTTTGCTACGGATTTCCCACTTGCAGTAATTGCGGCTTCGAAGTGCTCTTGGTCGAAGGGTAATCGCGCGCTACCAGCCAAGGCGCCGAATAAGGTCGCACTGATCACGGTATTGTGCGTCTCGGCCAGCGCCTGCATGTCGAAGCAGATAAGACGTTTCGAAGCGCTGCTGATCGTTTGCTTGATTTCCGACGACGAAACCCGACCATCGCCCAGAGCGCTTTTCTCGCTTAGCGCATAGTAGCGGTGATCTGAGGCAATTAGAGTAGTCCGATCAGGTGTGACGATACCGCGTTGCACAGCACGTCCGGCTTCAGCAAGTTCAGCCGCAACGACGATATCGACATCCCCCGCAACCGGCATTAAGGCCATTACAGGTGTGCCTAGCCCGTCGGTTTCGGGAAACATTTCTAGATAGTAAATCGTTGTACCGGTGCGCTGCGCAACACCTGGTACGGACGTTGACTGCACAAAGTAGCCATTCGATTCACCGATAGCTACTAGCCAATCCGCGATTACGGCACCTCCTTGACCGCCGATAGCGGCGACAGCGATCGTGATCCGTCTGCGGGCGTCTTCGATCACGGAATCAATTAGCACGCATAACGCGCGAGTTGCCGTGCGCGTCGGTCTTGAAGGTGGCGAATGACACGAGCGCGCATTCGTTCGCTAAACCGATCCCATTTTGATGGGTTGTAAATTACCTCAGCGCGGTAGAAGGATGGACAGAGCTTTGCAGCATGTGCGATTTCCCCACACACGCCACAGCCCACGCACGTATTATCAACGAAGGCGACGGGATCGCTACGCAGCGGATCAGGATTGTCCTTAATCGTGAGAGAAGGGCAGCCAGATAAGCGAATGCACGAATGGTCACCTGTACAGGTCTCAGGATCGACGCCAAAACGTTCCTTAACGACTCGCTTACCTTCGCGCCGTTGAGTATTGAAGATCGGCTTCTCGCGACGTTGCCGATTCAACATGCACTCGGAGCGCGCGACGATCACCTTTGGACCAGCGGCTTTCGTCGTCATCGCGGTGTGCAAGGTCCGGGTCATCTTGGCAAGATCATAAGTGTGGACGGTCTTTACCCACTTCGCCCCAACGCCTTTTACCGCTTTGGCGATTGGGTTTTTCGTGCTCCGTAAGGGATGCTCGCCAAGCGAAGACAAAATATCTTGCCCCCCAGTCGCGGCGGCGTAGCCGTTGTCGACAATCACAATGACATTGTCGTTTTCATTGAACACCGCGTTACCGATGCCACTGGTTAAACCGTTATGCCAAAAACCCCCATCTCCCATCACACTAATCGTACGCATGTTCGAGCGCACGTTGAACGCGGCGCTACCAGCGGCACCGAGGCCGTAGCCCATGGTCGTGTTACCGATATTGAAAGGCGGCAAGATCGAAAATAGGTGGCAACCGATATCACATGAAACATGGAATTCACCAAGCTCGCGTTGGACCAATTTCATTGCGGTGAAAACGGGACGTTCGGGGCAGCCTGTGCAAAAACCGGGCGGGCGAGGCGGGATGGATTTCGCGAGATCGCCGGCGAGCGCCTGACTCGTCGCGAGTGTTTGGTCGCGATGCGCGACACTAGCATCCAGTAAGTGATCTGCCTCGAGATTCAGGAATTTTCTGATGCCGGCAAGTAGCACATCGCCAGTGTACTCGCCGGCTTTTGGCAACACGTCCTTGCCGTGCACGCGCGTGTTCAGATCGGCGTGACGTAAGACGGTGTTTAGTGCTTGTTCGATATATTCCGGTTGCCCCTCTTCGATAAGTAACACGGATTTTTTATTAGCACAAAAGGCAGTCAGCTCGTCTTCGATAAGCGGATAGGTCACGTTCATAACATAAGTCGAAATTCGGCTTGCGCCAAAGCTATCGGCTAAGCCCAAAATCTCGAGCGCACGTGACGCGCTATTAAACATTCCGCCTTGCAAGATGATGCCGATATCCTCGACATCTCCATCCATCACTTCATTCAGCCGATGCGCTTTTACGTACGCCACGGCAGCCGGCCACCGCTCATTCACTTTTTCATGTTCGTGAGCGAAGCTCGCTGGCGGGAGTACGATGCGGCTCGTATCACGCACTGGATTCTCCATGGCGTTGCGCAAATCCGGGCTTGGTGCGCGATTGTTACTCGCGACAAAACGTCCGTGCAGGTGACAAGCACGTACTCGAAGTTCCAGCATGACAGGTGAATGACTCGCTTCCGACAGCGCGAAGCCGTGTTCAACCATCGACACGATGCTTTCGAGATTCGGACGTGGATCGAGTAACCAAATCTGCGATTTCATTGCGAACGCGTGGGTGCGCTCTTGCATGATCGACGAACCTTCGCCGTAGTCTTCGCCGACGATCACCAACGCACCGCCAGTGACGCCGCCAGAGGCGAGGTTCGCTAACGCGTCTGAGGCAACGTTGGTCCCCACCGTCGATTTCCACGCGACTGCACCCCGCAGTGGATAGTTGACCGATGCCGCAAGCATCGCCGCTGCCGCAGCTTCGGAAGCGCTCGATTCGAAATGCACGCCGAGCTCGTCCAAAATTCCTTGCTGCTGCGCGTCGCCTAGCACGTCCATTAAATGCGAGATGGGCGCGCCCTGATAACCCCCCACGTAGGCGACTCCGGATTGCAGCAAGGCTTTTGTCACGGCGAGTATGCCTTCGCCATGGAAAGTTTCGCCCGCGCCGAGACGCAGTTTCTTAACTTCCTCGGTAAATGAGCGTTCGGCCATGGTTCTCTATGATCCTAGCGAGTGCTTAGGCGGGGACTAGAGCGAGCGCGCGACACGGACTGCCCGAGCCGTTTTGGATTTTCAGCGGTGCCGCGATCACCACCGCGCCGGTTGCCGGCAGTTGATCTAAATTACAGAGCGCGGCAAGGCCGTATTTGTTCGCGCCGTGCATTAAGTTATGACACGGAAATTGCGGATCTTGGATAAAACTTTGCCCAGCATCCGTTCCGACGGTCTCGACACCAGCGCCTTTCACGTTTCGTTCCTCAGCCAGGAATCGAATGGCGTCCGGTTCCCAACCGGGTGTGTGACTGCCATTTTCTTGCAAATTTATAAATTCCTCGGAATCAAACTTCTTCGACCAATCTGTTCGGAAAAGCACCCATGAGTCGGTCGGAATCGCGCCGTTGACGGCTTCCCATTTCTTTAAGTAATCCACGCTCACCAGGAAATCGGGATTTGCCCGACAGTCGGCGACGGCATCGATAACGCAGGCGGCACCGATAAACGCTTCATTCGGGACGGTATCTGTCGCGTTATGGGTGTGATCTTTACCGGTAACCCAGTGGATAGGCACATCGAAATGCGTGCCCGTGTGTTCGCCGCAAGAGAAATTGTTCCAATACCATCCGGGCCCGCGATCGTCATATTTTGAAATCTCTTCCAACTTGAACGGCCAGGACTGTCCAAATTCAGGCGGAATCGATAGCAACGGCGTGCGTTCATGCAAAGGTTGGGTGAGATCGACGATTCGAATGGAACCAGCGCTAATGCCGGTAATGAGATCGAGTAAGGTTGTAGCGGCCATAGCGTTCCTCGTCGGTTAGTGGTTAATCAGCAGTATAAGGTCTTGGTTCGCGCCATACACCTGGCTCGATTAGCTACTCGTGATCTTTTATTTGGTGGCTCGGCGGCTTCAGCGCGATTTGAATATCACGCTGTTCCTCAGCCTCGCGCTCACCAATTAAGTACGCTTGCGCCTGGCCCGACAAATACGGTTTCGGCCAGAACTGTTCTCGGTAACCGTAGCGCGCCGCGGCCTCCAGTACAAAGTACGGATTGCTTAACTGCGGGCGCGCTAACGCCACGAGGTCGGCTCTTCCCGACAGCAAGATCGTGTTTACTTGATCGGCGTTCGTAATGTTGCCCGCGACGATGACCGGGATCTTAACTCGATGCTTGACCTTGTCTGCGAAAGACACTTGAAACATGCGCCCATACACGGGCTTGTCGTCGCTAACCGTCTGTCCGGTCGATACGTTAATCGCATCTACCCCGGCATCTTTCAAGAGCTCACAAGCGCGCACCAAATCGTCCTCTGTGATCCCGCCTTGTGACCAGTCGGCCGCAGAGAGCCGCACCGACATCGGTTTGATTTTCGGAAACACGGCGCGCATGGCGCGAAATACTTCAACAGGAAAGCGCATTCGAGCATCAATGGCGCCACCGAATTCATCGCTACGCCAATTCGTCAACGGCGAGATGAAACTCGCCAACAAGTAACCATGCGCCGCGTGCAGTTCCACCATATCGAAGTTCGCTTGCTCGGCGAATTTCGTGGCTTGTACGAATTGCCCGATGATAACGGCCATTTGGTCGCGCGTGAGCTCACTCGGCACCGCGCTTTGTTGCCTATAGGGCAGGGCTGATGCTGACACCAACGGCCAATTGTCTGCAGGCAGCGGGAGATCCATCCCGTCCCAACCGATCCCGGTCGATCCCTTACGTCCTGCGTGGCCAATTTGCATACACACTTTCGCGCGCGATTGGGTATGCACGAATTCTGTTATTTCCTGCCAGGCGTCTTTTTGTTGAGCATTCCATAGGCCGGTGCAGCCTGGTGTAATGCGCGCGTCAGCCGACGGGCAAGTCATCTCGGTGTAAATCAACCCGGCACCACCAATCGCGCGGCTGCCGTAATGAACCAAGTGCCATTTGTCTGGCAACCCATCGCGTGCCGAGTACTGCGCCATTGGCGATAAGACGACTCGGTTAACCAAGTGCATATCGCGTAACCGATAGGGCGCGAACATGGGTGGTGTGCCGGGTTCGAGCGCATAGCCTTCTAAGACTTGCGCGCGCGTAAATCCTGCTTCGACTTTCGCGACAAAATCTCGATCGCGCAAGCGGAGGTTCTCATAGGTGATTTGCTTCGAACGCGACATCACCTGGAAGGCGAATTTCTCGGGCTCGACGTCCCAGTGTTCGTCCATGGTTTCGAACCAAGCCAGCGATACGTCGGCTGCGTGTTGCGTAATTTCGACGTCCGCTCGACGGTCAGTATCGAAGGCGGCTAGCGCCGAGTCGATGTCCTCATGCTGTTTGAGCGACTCAAACAGGGCGATGGCGCTTTCCATCGCAAGTTTAGTTCCAGAGCCGATCGAAAAATGCGCGGTATGTTGCGCATCGCCTAGCAGCACGAGGTTGTCTCGCACCCACGTTTTGTTTTTGACTTCCGGAAACTGTCGCCACAACGATCGGTTGACGATAAATTTATGGCCATCGAGTTCTTCAGCGAATATTTTCTCTAGCGCCAAGGCATACTCGTGCTCTTGCATGTCGCCAAACTTAAATCCCTCCCATGTGCTAGGTTGCATTTCGCAAACCCAAGTACTCTTCGCGGGCTCGTATTGGTAGGCGTGCATGACGATTATGCCGTGGGTGGTTGCGCGAAAAAAATACTTGAACGCGTCTAAAGGACGAGTCGAACCAAGCCAGCAAAAATAGTTTCTTCGCGTAACAATCTCCGTACCGAAGCTATCTTCGTATTTCGAACGGATAACGCTCGCTAATCCGTCGGCAGCTACGATGAGATCGCTGTTGCTGAATTCACTCTCATCGCTTACCTCGCGTTCAAAATGCAAATTAACCCCGAGAGATGTCGCGCGCTCGTGCAAAATCTGCAATAGGGCAAGACGCGAGCAACCACAGAATCCATTACCCGCGCAGCGCAAGACACTACCGTGGTAGTGAACGTCAACATCGTCCCAGTAGGCGAAAGACCGGCGGATTGATTCGTAAGACGGATTATCGTATTCGTCGAGAAAGCCCAAGGTTTGATCTGAGAACACGACACCGAAACCAAACGTATCGTCAGATCGATTGCGTTCGAACACGTCAATCGTCGAGTCGGGCCATGCTTTCTTTACAAGGATTGCGAAATACAATCCGCCGGGGCCGCCGCCAATTACAGAAATTTTCATCGCAGTTTCTTTCAGCCTGTTCGTGACCCAAGGGTTAGTGGTGGTCACTTGCTTGAAAAAGTATTTTAAGCTGGAAATATTCTAACTTGAAATTAATAGCTTGTCATGCGAACAGCCCATAGTGAGTGGCGCGACGGGCAGGGTGCTGATTCGTGCGGTAATTCGTGTGCTTATGGCGCAGCAGAGAATGCTTGTTTAAAACAGCGCAACGTCAAGCTCGAGCGAGTGTTTTTGATACCTGGCACTTTGTAGAGTTTGTTCAACAGAAAGTCCTGGTAGCCCTTAGTCCCCGCGACCGCGACTTTCATGAAGCAATCGTACTCGCCGGTCAGCAGATACGCTTCAATGACTTCGGGCATGCCGGCAACGGATTTTTCAAATTCACTAAAAATTGTCGCGTCGTGGCGTTCGAACATAATTTCTATAATGGCGGTGTCCGGCAGGCCGATCTTGTCTTGATTGATGACGGTGACGTATTGCTGAATAACGCCTTCCTTTTCCATGCGCCGTACTCGCGACCAGCACGGGCTGGTAGACAAGCCTACTTTCTCCGCCAACAGAGGATTCGTGATGCGTGCATTGCCATGAAGGGTCTGCAGGATTTTGCGGTCTATCTTATCCATACCAGGTTCTCTGTAAATTGACATCAATTCAGTTAAAGAAATATATTCCGATAAAGGACATAAAATTAGAAATATATCCTGAAATAATATTTTATTAATACATATTAAGCATAATAAACCTCAATTATTGGCATATTATGCTTCCATTGATTCTATGGTGCGAATGAGGCGTGACAAATGACCGAACCAGTGCGACGAAACGGCGCGAATATCTTGCTCGAAGTACTCGAAACAGAAGGCGTTGAGTACATTTTCGGTAATCCCGGTACGACCGAGTTGCCATTAATGGATGCGCTGATCGACAGACCTAGTATCCACTACGTGCTCGGACTTCAAGAAGCCACGGTGGTCGCCATGGCAGATGGTTACGCGCAAGCTTCCGGGAAACCCGGCTTCATCAATTTGCATACCGCTGGCGGCTTGGGTCACGGCATGGGCAATTTGCTGAATGCCTATACGTCCGGTACGCCGCTCGTGGTGACTGCGGGGCAACAAGATTCTCGCCATTCAATTACTGATCCCTTACTCCAAGGCGATTTAGTCTCCATCGCAAAACCGAGCTGCAAATGGACCGCTGAGATTACCTCACCGGAGCAAATACCGGTTCTGACGCATCGCGCGTTTCAAGACAGCCAAGCGACACCCTCAGGCCCCGTGTTTCTTTCACTGCCAATGAACGTCCTGGAAGAAACTAGCACCATTCAGATGTCAGCTGTGTCGCATGTCGACCGGCGTCCAGTTGCGCATTCGTTACCGGAACTGGCCGAAGAATTAGTGGCCGTAGCGCCAGGCCGGATGGCGATAATTGCGGGGGATGAGATCTCTGCTAACGATGCTTACAAAGAAGTCGTCGAACTTGCCGAAATTTTGGCGGCCCCAGTCTACGGATCGTCCTGGCCCGCGCATATTCCGTACCCCACCAGCCATTATTTGTGGCAAGGAAATTTGCCAACCAAAGCGGCCGACATCGCGAGCGCCATGCAAGGTTTCGATTGCGTGTTCGCGCTCGGTGGAAAATCGTTCATTACGATTCTCTATTCGGAAGAGTCTGCCCTACCCGAAGGCTGCGATTTATTTCAACTGTCGGTGGATGGTCGGGACCTGGGTAGAACCTACCCTTCAAAGCTCTCCGTCGTTGGCGACATTGAATATTCGTTGAACAAACTCAACGCGCTTCTTAAAGAAAAGATCGGTTCGAGCGACGCGCAATACGCGGCGGAAAAGGTTAGACATGAACAAGTATTCGTCGAACGCAAGAGCGCCTTACACGCTCAAGCGCAAGCGCTGGAAGGTAAGCGCGTCATTCATCCGCTCGTTGCAGCCAGAGAATTGGTCGCCGCGATCGGGCAAACTCCAATCGTCGATGAAGCGATCGCGACAGCCGCCCACGTACGCAAATTTCTACACAATAATTACACGCGCCAATACTCGTTTTTGCGGGGCGGCGCGTTGGGATGGGGTATGCCCGCCGCAGTGGGTTTCTCGCTAGGCCTGGGGCGCAAACCTGTGGTCGCGTTAGTCGGTGATGGTGCCGCGATGTATTCTCCGCAGGCATTGTGGACGGCTGCGAACGAGAAACTGCCAGTTACTTTTGTTGTGATCAACAATCTCGAATATAACGTATTGAAAAATTATATGCGTTCTCAGCCGCACTATAACTCTACGCGGACCGGGGAGTTTATCGCGATGGACATCATCGATCCGGCTATCGATTTTCAAGCATTGGCGCAATCAATGGGAGTCGTCGCGCAACGAATTACTGAAGCTAGTGAGATTCAAGCGACGGTTGCGCGCGCGATTGATTCCGGAAAACCGAATTTAATCGAAATTGTGGTTAGTGCAGAGCAGTAGCATTCACGGTGCTGCTGCGTGCACCCCTTGCCAAGCTAGCTGATCTAAATTTCGAGACGAGTGGGAATGTCGCTTCTTTATAGGCGACAACCGTCAGTGCCAATCCATTTCTTAACACTAAGGCGCGTCTACCAGGCTAATACGGCCGCGACGTCTGGAAAGTCCCGTTTATCTATTCGTCATGAGGTTAGCGCTAAGTAATCGATTATTCGGGACAGCTATTTAGACTGCGACCCGAATCGAAACCGCGCTAGATCTCACAGCCAATCAGCGCGAGTTCGGAGAAGTCCAATCGCGTCGCGCAAGCCGTTAGGCTATCTAGGTCATCCAGCACAAAGCCTAGCTTTTGTTCGGCGCGACGCTGTCAGCCAATGCGATTAATTCTTTTGCCGTAGTAACCATCGCGTAGTCGACCATATCGCCGTCGTAAATAACCGCGGCGTTGCCGTCCGCCTCTGCAGCTACCATCGCCGCGACCAAACCCCGTGCATGTTCGACTTCTTCTTCGCGGGGACTGAAAATTTCGTTAACGATAGGGACGTGGCTGGGATGCATGACGCACATGCCGCGCATGCCGAGCCGGCGGTTACGTTCGGCATCGAGACGCAGTCCGTCGAGATCACGAATGTCCCACCAAGAGCTAGTCATCGGGTAGGGCACCCCGGCCGCACGCGAGTCTAGTACGGCTTTCGAGCGCACGTAGGTGGTTTCTTCGCCATGTTTGGTCCATTGATAACCGACCGCACGAGCAGCGTCGCCACCGGGTCCGCAAGCGAGCATGACCTGATGAACACGGCGACCCGCACGCGCGATTTCACACGTATCGTGCATCGCGGCAGCGGTCTCGAGCGCAAGAGTGGTTGCGATAGAACCGTCACGGATCCCGGCTGCACGTTCGAGGTGCGAAAGCAAAGTATCGAGCGCTAGAATATCTGCGACACTTTCCACTTTTGGTAACATGACCGCGCGTAACTCGGGACAGATAATGCTTTGCAGATCATCTAATGTTCGACCCGTGGCGTAGCCATTAACTCGTACGGAGCAATATTGACCCTCCTGGTAGAGTTTTTTTACACTTTCTTTTACCAAGGGTCGCGCTGCGGATTTTTGGTCTTCGGGCACGGCGTCCTCGAGATCCAGAATTAACTCGTCCGCGCCAGAAGCTTGCGCCTTAACAACCCAATCCGGTTTATGTCCGGGTACGAATAATGATGATCGGACGAGATGCATGACGTTGTCTCCTGTAAGTACGATTTCGGCATTTATGTTGGTATGCCGGGAATTCTATGATCCGTGCTCGCAGAGTTCCATGGAGTAATACGAGTTGCGAAGAAAGCCCTTAGGGCAGCGCCACAAAATCGCGCTGCGACCGTATAATTAGCTCACATCGTTATTATGATCGCATCAGGAAATTTAGGGAGAAACCATTTTGGACTTTGATTTTTCAGACGAACAGCATGCAATACGCGACGCGGTCGAGGCAGTGGTTAGTCGGTTCGATGCTGATTATTGGTTGGAACGTGATGACGACGGTGAGTTTCCACGCGCCTTTCACACGGCCATGGCTGAGGCTGGGTGGTTAGGCATTACCATGCCTGAAGAATATGGTGGATCCGGGCTCGGCGTCACTGAGGCCGCGATTATGATGCGGGAAGTGTGTAGTCATGGCGGCGGCTATGCCGCGGCATCAACGATACATATCAACTTATTCGGACCACATCCGATCGTCGTTTTCGGGACTGACGAGCAAAAAGCGCGTTGGGTGCCGCGTCTCGTGAGCGGCAAAGATCAATGTTGCTTTGGTGTAACTGAACCTGATGCGGGGTTGAATACGACGCAAATTAAAACGTTTGCGAAAAAGGTTGATGGCGGCTACCTCGTCAACGGACAAAAAGTGTGGACCTCTACAGCGCAAGTCGCCAACAAGATCATGTTGCTCGCGCGCACCACCCGCTTTGAAGATGGCAAACGTCCGACCGATGGCATGAGCGTTTTCTACACGGATGTCGATCGCGAGAAAATGGAAATAACACGTATTCCAAAAATGGGCCGCAAAGCGGTGGATTCCAATACCGTGTTCATCGACAACTTATTTATTCCGGATGGCGATCTGATTGGTCAAGAAGGGAAGGGATTCTCCTATATCTTGCACAGTCTGAACCCTGAGCGCATCTTAGTAGCGTGCGAAGCAATCGGTGTCGGCCAAGACGCACTTCGCCGCGCAGCACAGTACGCAGGCGAGCGCGTAGTGTTTAATCGCCCGATCGGCATGAACCAAGGTATTCAACATCCTCTCGCAGAAGACTGGATGCATCTCGAAGCCGCCTACAACACAGCGATGAAGGCAGCCTGGCTGTATGACAATGATCGTCCCTGCGGTGCGGAAGCCAATGCGGCGAAATATCTTGGCGGCAAAGCCGGATACGATGCTTGTCTGAATGCGGTGTTAACTCATGGTGGGTTTGGATATGCGAAGGAATATCACGTCGAGCGCCTTCTGCGGGAAGTAACCATAACGCGGATTGCGCCCGTATCCGAACAGCTGATCAAATGCTTTATCGCTGAAAAAGTCCTCGATTTGCCGCGTAGTTATTGAGCACTGCGTTGCCGTTATGGCATAGCCATACGCGGCCGCAGATCCTTTGCTCGGCGAGCTCAATCATCTTTGCCTGCTTTTTGACGGATTCACGTCCATTGTGCATCGAAATGACGCGTGGATGCCACCTTGTGTGTCAACGACAGCCTCTCCGGCGATTCCTTGAATCTCCTAAGCTATTAATAAACCGCACAGAACTAAAGTTCGCACGCGCTTTGCTGTACCTACATTAGGGGCAGAAAGCCGTATCCCGCGCCATGCGTTCGAGCGCGAGGAGTCTTACCAATAAGCATATTCGACCAGTTTCCCGCCGATACGCCGAGCATTTCCAGCAAGAAATGTCGTTGATGGACTATCTCGAACTATGCCGCGATGAACCAACGACCTATGTGACAGCCTCTGAACGAATGTTGCAAGCCATTGGCGAACCGTAATTACTCGACATGAGACGTGATCCGAGTCTCGGCCGTGTCTGCTCAAATAAAGTGATGAAGATTTATCCCGCGTTTCGTGAATTTTACGGGATGGAAGAAACGATTGAACAAATCGTTGCCTACTTCCGCCATGCCGCCCGGAGACTCGAAGAAAGAAAACAGATCCTCTGTCTACTCGGGCCCGTCGGTGGTGGCAAGTCGTCGATTGCAGAGAAGCTTAAGGTCCTTATGGAAGATTTTCCGATCTGCGCAATTAAGGGTTCGCCGATTAACGAGACGCCGCTGGGTTTGTTTCATCCAGAGCTCGACGCCAGTTTACTGGAGGGCGACTATAAGATCCCGCGCCGTTATTAGAGCGGACATATTTCACCGAGGGCGGCGAAGCGCTTGGCTGAATACGAGGGCGACATTTCCCAGTTCACGGTCGTCAGAATCAAACCATCTGTTAGACAACAAATCGCCATCACGAAAACGGAGCCTGGCGATGAGAACAACCAGGATATCTCCGCACTGGTCGGCAAGGTCGACATTCGTAAACTTGAGCATTTTGCGCAGAACGATCCGGATGCGTACTCCTATTCAGGCGGCTTGTGCCTCGGGAATCAAGGAATGCTCGAATTTGTCGAAATGTTTCAAGCACCGATTAAAGTGCTACACCCACTGTTAACGGCAACTCAAGAAGGCAATTCCAAGGGCACTGAAGGCTTAAGTGCCATCCCTTTCAGTGGAGTCATTCTTGCTCACTCGAACGAGTCTGAGTGGCAGGCATTTAGGAACAATCGCAATAACGAAGCTTTTCTCGATCATATTTACATCGTCAAGATCCCGTACTGCTTAAGAGTATCTGAAGAAGTGCATATCTATGAGAAATTGCTACGAAACAGCTCGCTCAGTGATGCGCCGATCGCGCCGACCGCGCCGGGCACGCTGGAGATGATGGCGAGGTTCGCCGTGCTCTCACGGCTACAAGAGCCAGAGAACTCTTCAAGGGAATCAAAGATGGGGGTCGACGATGGCGAATCACTAAAAGGCGTCGACCCGAAAGCAAAGTCATATCAGGAGTACAGGGACTACGCGCGCATCGACGAAGGGATGGACGGAATGTCCACAAGCTTTGCATTTAAAGTGCTGTCCAAAGTATTTAATTACGATCAGGACGAAATCGCGGCCAATCCGGTTCATTTACTCTACGTGCTTGAACAACAAGTCGTTCAGCAACAGTTCTCAAAAGAGATCGAAGAAAAATACATTTCGTACATAAAGGGCGTACTCGCGAAACGTTACGCGGAATATATCGGTAAAGAAATCCAAACCGCCTATCTCGAGTCTTATTCAGAATACGGGCAGAACATATTCGATCGTTATGTGACCTATGCCGATCATTGGATACAAGACGAAAAATATCGCGACCCCGACACAGGCGAGATGCTCGATCGTGCATCAATCAATGACGAGTTGGAAAAAATAGAAAAACCGGCTGGGATCAGTAATCCGAAAGATTTTCGCAACGAAATAGTCAATTTCGTGCTTCGCGCACGCGCAAATGAGGGCGGCGAGAATCCGGCTTGGACAATCTACCAGAAGTTGCGCGAAGTAGTAGAACACAAGATGTTCTCCAACACTGAGGAGCTGTTCCCGGTCATTTCTTTCAACGCTAAAAGTTCGGCCGACGACACGAAGAAGCATGAAGATTTCGTTCAACGCATGGTCGGTAAAGGGTACACCGAGAAACAGGTCCGTCTGCTCTCGGTATGGTATTTGAGAGTCCGTAAATCGTCTTAAATAGAAAGCAATATTCGTAGCATGCTTCAAGTAATCGACAGACGGCTTAACGGACGCCACAAAAGCGCGGTAAATCGCCAGCGCTTTATCCGCCGTTACAAGGAGCAAATCCGCGAAGCCGTTTCCGACGCAATTGCTGGGCGGAGCATCACTGACACCCAGACAGGCGAAAAAATCAGTATTCCGTCGCGCGATATTAGTGAACCAGTATTTCGTCATGGTCGCGGAGGCAGTCGCGAAGCAGTGCATCCTGGCAACACGGAATACGTTTCCGGTGACAAGATTAAGCACCCACCGCCGGTGGACAATGGCGGCAGCGGCGACCAAGCTTCTGAAGATGGAATAGGGTCGGACGATTTCGCCTTCGAAATCTCTCGCGAAGAGTTCATGGAGATCTTTTTCGAAGATCTCGAGTTGCCCAACATGGATAAGACTCAAATAGATCGTACTATCGAACACGATTCGGTAAGGGCGGGGCACACGATCAACGGCGTACCGTCGAATATCGACATCGTGCGTTCAATGCGCGGATCAATGACTCGGCGCATGGCTTTACAAGCGCCGCTCAAACGCACGTTGCGGGATAGGCAAGCTGAGTTGATTGCACTGCTCGCGCTAGAGTTTCAAAATGCTAATGAAGTTGCGCAACTAGAGGACGACATTGCCCAGCTAAAACGGCGAATCGCTGCGGTCCCTTTTATCGATGAGTTTGATCTTCGTTAGCGCAATCGCGTCCTGCGGCCGAGGCCGAAGACTCAAGCGGTGATGTTCTGTCTGATGGACGTATCCGGCTCGATGAGTGAACAGCGTAAAGACATCGCGAAACGGTTCTTCATCTTGTTGCATTACTTTCTGACGCGAACCTATGAGCACATCGAGGTGGTGTTTATACGCCACCACATGAACGCTGCCTTTTTCGATGAAAACACGTTCTTCAATTCGCCTGAAACGGGCGGCACGATTGTTTCCAGCGCCCTTAAGCTAATGATGAAGATAATCGACGCGCGTTACCCCGCAACGGATTGGAATATTTATGCGGCGCAGGCTTCAGACGGCGACAATTGGCCGCAGGATAGCAACCAATGCGGCTTTTTGTTAACTGAGCAGATCCTACCAAAGACTCAGTATTATGCTTATGTGCAAATCGAGTCGGAACAGAAACAGCAACTTTGGCAAGAGTACGATGCGAGCCGGTCAGACCATCCCCATTTCGCCATGCAGAACATCAAGGAACGCGCAGACATTTATCCTGTTTTGCGCCAACTGATGAAAAAGTGCGAATCATGACGCATCTAATTATAACGGACAGTCCCGATTGGACGTTCGAAACTATCGAGAAATACGAACGAGAAATCGCGCGCATAGCGGCAGCTTCTCGACTCGATATCTACCCGAATCAGCTTGAGATCATCAGTTCAGAACAAATGATTGATGCCTATTCTCTCGTTGGATTGCCGGTCGGTTACACGCACTGGTCATTCGGTAAGCAGTTTCTGTCAACCGAACAAAATTATCGCAAAGGGCATATGGGTCTTGCGTACGAAATTGTAATTAATTCAGACCCGTGTATTTCCTACTTGATGGAAGAAAATACCGCGACCATGCAAGCTCTCGTGATCGCGCACGCGGCATTTGGCCATAACTCGTTCTTTAAAGGCAATTATTTGTTCCGTAGCTGGACCAAAGCTGATGCGATTATCGATTACCTGGTATTTGCGCGCGACTATGTTGCGCAATGCGAGAGTCGCCATGGCGAACTAGAAGTCGAATTGTTGCTTGATTCGTGTCATGCCCTCATTAACTATGGGGTCGATACGTGTCGTCAACCACATTGCAGAACAGCCGACGAGGAACGCGCTAGGGTACTCGCTCGACTACGTTACCAGGAAGAGAATTTCAACGATTTGTGGCGAACGGTGCCTCAGGAAACCTTCGACGAAGGACACCCGCCGGAGTTCGTCTTCCCGACGGATCCGCAGGAGAATATTCTGTATTTCATCGAGAAAAATGCGCCGCACATGGAACCTTGGAAGCGAGAAATCGTGCGCATCGTGCGTAAGATCGCGCAATATTTTCATCCACAGCGCCAAACGAAAGTTATGAACGAAGGTTGGGCGAGCTTTTGGCATTACACGCTGATAAACACGCTGTATGACGAGGGTTTCCTTAGCAACGGGCAGATGATGGAGTTCCTCCAATCGCATACCAATGTCATTTTCCAACCGGGATTTGATGATCCCCGCTATAGCGGTATCAATCCGTATGCACTCGGCTTTGCGATGATGAGTAACATTCGACGGATCTGCGAAAACCGGACAGACGAAGATCGATCTTGGTTTCCTAGTCTCGCTAATACGGATTGGTTAACTAGCCTGGATTTCGCGATGGGCAACTTTAAGGATGAAAGTTTCATCACACAATACCTGTCTCCGAATTTGATAAGAAGATTCAAGCTTTTTTCGATACTCGACGACGACCTCGAAGATCACGTTGCAATCAGTGCGATTCACGATGAGTACGGATACCTTAATATTCGTAACAAGCTTGCCGAGCAGTACAATATTGCAAGTGTTCAACCGGACATTAAGGTGGTGGGGGGCCAACCGACGCGGTGACCGTTCTTTGACCTTATCGCACACGCGTCGCAATCGACGCGCACTAGATGCCGGGGCCGATGAAGTTCTGAAGCACGTGGCACGATTGTGGTTATTTGACGTACGACTCAAAGAGGTCGATGCAAGCGGAAATGTAGAAGCGACTCGCGAAGCAAAATCGCAGGCTGCCTAGTTCGGATACGTGAATCGCTTTGAATGCGTTGGATTTATCCGGAGCGCAAAGCGTAAGCTCACCGTTGGCGGCCAGCAACGACGAACCTGAGAACCCGGTTGAGTCGTTGTCAACTCAAATGGAAGCTAACTTAGCTATCCCAGTCAACTAATAGCGCTACCGGTCCGCGAAACGTCATGTTGGGTGACCATTGTAGGTCTTGATCCGGAACCAGGCGGATAGTCGGAATTCGCTCGGCGAGCGCTTCGATGGTGATTTTTGCCTCGATCCTCGCTAAGCGTGCGCCGAGGCAAAAATGAATGCCGTGTCCGAAGGAAATGTGCTTGGACGCATTTTCACGATGCAAGTCGAAAGTAGATGCCATTTCAAATTCATCAACTTGATGATTGGCGGCACCTAAACTTAAGAACAAACGGGTGCCGGCCGGAATGTCGATGCCGCCCAGAGAGGTATCCACATTCGCGATCCGCCGCCAACTCGTTTGTGGGGATTCGAACCGCAATACTTCCTCCAGCGAGTTCGATATCAAACCCGGATCGGTGAGAATCGAGCGCCAATTAGCTTCTTCCGACAGCAAACACAAAAGCGCGTTGGCAAGAAAATTACTGACGATCTCATGACCGGCAAACGATAATCCATACACAACAGATTCCACTTCGCGGTGAGTCAAGTCATCTGGGTTTGCGTCTCGTGCCGTAAGTAATTCAGAAGTGTAGTCATCGGCCCGTTCGTGTTGGCGCTTAGCCACGAATTCTCGGCAATAACGCCAGTAACTTAGCATGTTGGCCGCGATTTCTTCCTGTTGAATGTCGCTAGGTTTACCCCACGTGAAAACCAAACGATTCGAAGTCCAAGCAATGAGCTGTTCGTAATCGGAATCCGGAAACCCTATCAATCTGAAAATTATTTTTCCTGGCAGAGGGTGCGCAAATGCCGTGACAAAATCTGCCGGCCCGCCGTTAGCCAGCATCTTATCGATCAGTTCGTCGCTGCAGTCGCGAATATACGGTTCGATCATTTTCATGCGTCGGCTTGAGAATCCTTCGCGCGTATATTTCCTGATCCGTGTGTGATCCGGTTGCTGCCGATTAGACATCACGGCAATCGGATTGAAATCTTCTGAGCTCAATATGTCGACCGCCCGCTGGCACACAGGAAACACAGGGTCCTGAACGTTCTCGGATGAGAAAATGTCGTGTCGTTTGAAAACTTCGAGAATGTGATCCATGCGGGTGACCACCACAGATTTCAGTTTCTCCGAGTAGAAGATCGGCTGTTGTTCGTTCAAATACGCGAGCTGGGTGTAGGGGTCGCGTAGATAGTCGTCATCAAACGGCGTGAAATCGTGATCGACCGGACAAGCGCTCGGCCTATCTGGCGGAGTAATCGATATCTTGTGGTAGGCATCCGCCTTGTCGCCGCTCATTGCTACTCTCAAAGTCACAAAGTAGGGCCGATACTAATGCTTTTGCTGTCCGATCACCTACTATACTTAGCCCAAGGGCCGAGCTATTTCCGATCGCCTTACGGCTACAAGCGCGTGCGCGATTCGCTAAATGAGGCCCCCGCGATTCCATGCTCCGGTAATCTAGACAGCCCTCTTAACCTACGTTGCCGATCGGAACTTTGCGTCGTTAGGACTTGCGATTACCGAGATATTTTATTATTGTACAAATCAGTACATAAATAAACTTCACGAATTGTCCAGGCACATTCGAATCCTCAATCGGACTAGCTGCTGCCTAAGGAGTCGTTTCGATGCCGTTAGTAGTCAATCCCCTAAGTCCGCTCGTGCCAAAACTCAGCGGCGTGCATTTCTTTGGTTTCGATCCCGCACCGTGTTCGCAACGGGTTGGCTTTGCGCTGGCCGAGAAAGGTCTGCTACGTGAACGCGCGGTGTCTTTTATGAATGACTCGCCAAAAAACCTGCACACTGCGAAAGACCGTTACCTGTTCCGTAACGTATCGCTCATCAAGCATGACAACCTCACCGAGGCATGGTCGCAGATCCAGCCGAATATGGTCGTT
The DNA here is from genome assembly GCA_047611805.1 of Gammaproteobacteria bacterium. Lineage (GTDB taxonomy): Bacteria > Pseudomonadota > Gammaproteobacteria > UBA11873. The sequence continues at coordinate 25,313 of JBLFWX010000010.1, read as the reverse complement.
CCAGCGCTGGTTCACGACGGGCGCTTGTATGTCGAGTCCATGGATATCATCGATTATCTCGATGAGGCTTGGCCGACAAATCCGCTGCGGCCGGTGAATCATGAAGCCGCACGACTGTGTGACGAGCTAGTACAACAAGGCAAGGACCTACATGTCTCAATTCGTCACATCACATTCCATTGGAGTCTGGGCGCAATGGGCAAAATTAATGTGGCCACCCAAGCGAAGTTAAACGAATTGCAAGCAGACGACTCGCCGGAGAAGCTCGCAGAGTTTTATAGTCAGTTTTCACAGAATGATATTGATAAAACCGAATTTGTACGACACTTACATTTGCTCGAATCTGGCTATGCGGCGCAAGAAGTGCGCTTGGCTAAAGACGGCCACGAATTTCTCACCGGCGGCAGTTTTTCTACGGCGGATATTATCTGGGCGATAAAGATCTTGCGATTGAACGAATGCGGTTACCCGCTTGGAGATAAATTTCCTTTGCTTGCGAGTTGGTATGAGCGAATTTCTGAGCGCCCGGCGTTCCGTCAAGGTGTCGTCGGACGTTATCGTTTCTTCCACCACGCTTTCCGGTTCAAAGCAGGTATCGAGAATCTGTTTGGAAAAGGCATACGTAGTAGCTTAAACGCTGCGACTTAATTAGACACGCTTGGGATTCACCATTATGACTAAACCAATGAATGTTGGGATCTACGTTTTTGAAGACATGACGATGTTGGACGGATACGCGCCGTTACAGATGCTGTCTCTCGTCGAGAAGTTTAATACGTTCACGTTTGGTAAGACCGAAAGCGCCGTGCAAGCGGATTGCGGCGTTCCGCTAACTCCGAAGTACGGTCTCGATTCGTGCCCACCGATCGACATTTTGATCATGCCAGGCGGCGGCGATGTGCTTCCTCAGATGCAAGACGCCGAACTCATGAGGTGGTTGAAAGAAACCGCTCCTGCTATGTCTCATATCACTTCCGTGTGCACGGGCGCCCTGATTCTCGCTGAGGCCGGTCTGCTTGACGGGTACAAAGCGGTGACACATTGGGGATGGGTAGAACAACTGGCCCAGTACCCCGGAATTGAAGTCGTCGATCAACGGGTCGTGGTCGATCGGAACCGGATCACGGGAGGAGGTATCACGGCAGGATTGGATTTCTCGCTCACACTGATCGCAGAGGTCGTCGGCGCTCCCGCGGCGCAGGCAATTCAATTACTTTTCGAGTATCGTCCACAGCCGCCGTTCGACTCCGGATCTCCGACGAGCGCACCATCACAAGTCCGCGATGGCGTAACCGCAATGATCGAATCGCGTAAAGTCGAACTACGTGCTCATCTTGCAGAGAAACACCGTGTGTGAATGCGGGCAGGCACTTCTAGCTTATTTGTCGTAACCTCCGAGACCAGCAGATTGACTCAAAACGCGGACCCATTTGGAACAATACTCAGAACGTTTTTTCATGAATAATCCGCGCGGCAGACCCAGGAAATTCGACCCCGAAGTGGCCTTAAATAAGGCGATGTTGGTATTTTGGCGGCGCGGATTATCGGCGACGTCGCTTGATGATTTATCTCAGGCGATGGCAATGAACCGACCGAGTATCTACAACGCTTTTGGTAACAAGGAAGCAATCTACAGGGCCGCTTTTGCCCAGTTTAGTCGACAGATGGAACGTGGGTTCGAACAAACTATTAACGGGGACTCGGACTTGAGGAAAGGATTGGTCAAATTCTACGACCAAGCAATCAGCCTCTATTGTGGTGGTGATGTGGCGTTAGGATGCCTTGTCATGTGCACCGCTCCGGTGGAGGCGTCTGTCCATGCCGAGGTGAGGGCCGATCTAAAAACGCTAATTGAGCACATTGATCAGAAGCTGGAGCGCCGGATCAACGAAGCAGTTAAGGACGGGGATTTCCCGGCCCACAGCGATGCAAAATTAACGGCGAAGCTCATTCAAGGGGTACTGCATAGCTTAGCCATTAGGGCGCGTGCTCAGGAGTCGCCATCGAGTTTAAAGAAACTGGCGAGATTCGCAGTTAACTGCCTACCGCGATAGCTTAGGAACCGAAGCGCTTGAGCGCTTCCTAGACTTAGGAACAAACTAGCGCGTCGGTGCCAGAGCGACCTAACGACGCGCGACTGGTTTATTATTACATGAGGTTCAATACGAAACCTTAAGTCCGACGGTCGCCTAGAGCCAATAGTAAATAACCTTAGGCCCACCGCATCACAGCATCTCCTCGATTTCGCTACTGATTAACTCAAGAACTGTGCCGTCCGGATCTTTAAAACATACGACGCCAATTGTCGAGCCTTTGGGACCTTCAAGTTTCTGCAACGGTCGGACAAACTCGACGTCCTGAGCTTGGAGTTCGCGATACACGGAGTCTATATCATCAACCAGAAACGCGACCCGACAGATACCGACATTATTTAAACTTGGGTAGGGCTTGCCCTCAGGAGGCGGGTCGACGAACTGCACGAGATCGATCATTGGCGAGTTGCGTTCCGTACCCAAGCGCATAAATACCCCACGTAGCTGTTTAACTTCCACGCCAAGTGCAGCACCAATACTCGGTTCGCCACCACCGAGCATAAAGTCATTCACTTTCTTAAATCCCAGACGTTCGTAAAAGCGTATCGAGCGTTCCATGTCCGTGACGCAAATATTGACGTGAAAGAACCGACCTAAAAGTTGCTGTCCGGTTTCGGTAGCTGCTTCGTGCTTATCAACCATATTTCTTTTCCTAATAACTTGTTTGCGAAGTTTAAAGTCGTGAAAACCAGGCCAATTCGACTTGCTTGTCGATGATCAATAGGGTCGATCAATTTAAATCGACCTCAATACCAGTTGGTAACAATCGAAGCGGAGTCATCAATTATTGAACCGAATGATGCCGCAGTTGTTCGATTAATTGGGATTCGGCGTCGAAGTCCCAGGAAACATTCCACGTGGGATCATTCAGCGGTGCTTTAAGTCGATCTAGGCCCTGGGCTAGAAACCATTCGTAAGTTTGTCGGTGACCTGTTTCGAAATCGAATTCAGGCTCGAATCCGAGCATCCGACGAGCCTTATCGATACTCAAAACGCAGTGCACGATTTTCTGAAAACGATGATTGAATGGGAGTGGGGCGGCGATTTCCGCAAGCACTTTATCCGGGATCCGGATAATTTCTGGTTCGACGCCGACAATCTCGCCAATCGTTTTGATGTAGTGAAGCGCGGTTACCGAGTCTGCCGTAATGTTAAATATCTCGCCAACCGCGGCAGGACTATGCGCTGCGAGAATCATTGCTCTTGCTAGATCGTTAACGTGACCGTAAGGAAAACAGACAAGACCGTCGTGGGGCACTAACGCCGGACGTCCCTGGGTTAGTCGGGTGAACATAGCCATCTCGCCGTCGGGGATATTGTCGTGCGGCCCGTACACAGCAGCCGGGCGCACAACGGTATAGGCGAATCCGGTTTCCACTCGGCGCTCGGCCAGCAACCGTTCCACAGCAGCTTTATGACCGCCATAACTCGTCGCTTTCGCTCGTGTCGTTGGACGGTCTTCAGACAACGGAAAGGCGCCGCAGCCAAAACGATATGCTGCGATTGAACTCACGAATTCAAAGAGGCCACAATGCCCATCGAGGAGTTCAACGAGTTCGCCGATGCTGGCAGCGCTTGCCACTTGCACCGACGCACTCACGTCATACACCACATCCCAATCGCGTCCGCTCAAAACCTTACGCATCGACTCAGGGTCTTTGCGATCCGCGATTAATTGCTCGACTCCCGCAGGTGCAAGTGTTGCGCCACGATTGAGCACCGCAACTGCTTGGCCATCGGCGAGCAACTGGTGGACTAGCTGGCGTCCGATAAACGCCGTGCCACCCAAAACGAGATTCCGAGATTGGTTCATTGCCGTCCTCCCTCACCAAATATAAGTCGAGCGGAACTATTCAGCTCCGTGCATCTCGTCATTGTTGACGAGGATGTTTCATTCATTCAAGAGCCAATCGCATTACCTGCAACCGGAGGTATGCCATGACTACGAACCCATTCCCGTCGTTTTTCGAACGGCTGACTCACGTAATCACGCATCAAGGTCATCGCTTGTTCGGTAACGATGGTGTTCAACCATTGTTCGGCTTCGATTCGCAAGCCTTCCTCAATTGGTAAATTCGCGCCGCGCACGATCGAACGTTTAGCCGCCACCACGGATACCGCAGATTGGCGCAGCAGACCTTCGGCGATCTCGATCGCACGAGCGCGCGCGTCTTCTGCAAGCTCGGTGACGATACCGAGTTCCAATGCACCTTCCGGTGAGACCGTTCGTGAACGCAACATAAAGTCCATCGCGCGGCCTTGACCAATAATACGCGCAAGTAACTGCGAGCCCGTGCCAGTTAGAATCCCGAGGGCGACCTCTGGAAAGCCGATCCGGAAATCTCCGCGTTGTGCTATGCGGATGTCGCAATTGAGAGAGAGTTCGAGCCCGGCGCCCATCGTGTCACCTGTCATGGCAACGACAATCGGTTTGTCTAAATAGGCGAGTGAGCGCAATAAGGTGTGATAGCCGTAGATAAGACTGTGTGCAGATCGGCGGAGTTGATCAGGGTCGTTCCCCATCTCGACCAGTTCTTCAACACTGTAGTGTGTGATGTAGCGATCGGGTACGGCACCGGTCAACACCACAACTTTAACTTCGGGTTCGCGCCAACTGGCAATCAGCTCATCCAATTCCCCCATTGCTGGCGCGATTAAATAGTTAGTTGGAGGGTTTTTATAGCCAACAACGACAATGCCACCACGTTCTTCAATATCCCAGTACTGCATGCGTGATACTCCTGTGCTGTATTGATTGTGATTGAGGCTTGGTGATATTCCAATTCTACGCAATCGCTAATGGTGCAAGGAAAAGGGCTCTATGGGAAACTAAAAAAACACCGCGATCGGCCATAGGATATCAACATCAAGCCGCGAGCGGGCGCAATAAATCTAGCGCTTGAAGTGCATAATACGAGGGTAGGAAAAATGATTGGAACATCTGCGCAACTTAGGTGTCGCTGCGGTGCCTGTCAGATTACTATTTGTGATCCCCGAGTACGGTTTCGAATCGAGTGTCTGTGTTTCGACTGTCGCCAACGCGCGTTGATATCTGCCGCTAAAGGACCAGTGAACGCGCTCTCGCAGTCGTTCTTGGACTATCAGCGAGGTGTCGATCTTTACTACTTCGCCAACGCCTTAATCGTCGCCGAAGAATCGAGATCCTTACTTGAATATTCGAAATTGCGAGAAGATGCGTTTAACGTGACGGCGATGAGTTCGTGTTGTGGGACTGTGATGTGTGGCGCTCCCCCAGTTTTCGAACGCCGCGCCGTATGGGCGACCCCGGACACGTGTTCGATCATTGGTGCAAGCGAAATGGCGTTACAGTTTTATCTATTCTCTAACGATTTCCCGGAAGATAAATGTGCTGCCCTGCCGCTCGGCGATACCATCCCTACCCTTGGCTCGGCCTTAGAGGAAATGAGCGGCCCATCGTTACAAGCCTTGCTGAGCGCAATACGGGCCCCAATTGATATGCAATTTACGCAGGCAGGCTATGCGACCTTCGAGCAGTTGTACGCAGAGCAGGACATGAAACTAGACAACTCGTGTTTTGAACAAAGCCGCGCTCATCCATGAATCATGGCTTCGCGCTATACGACGGATTTAACCCTCGAACCGATTCTGATCATGGCGCCGGGTACGTCATCGCGCTGACAAACTTCCAAGCGTTGGCGCGATATTGCAGCGTATAGCTGGCGCCGGTTCTCTCGAGCTCAGTGCCGTCTTTTCGGTAACGGATCGCTAAACCGCTCACTTGTGCTAAATGTTCGCTTAGTAACTTAATGTTCAGATCCTCAACAACTGAATGATCGTAATTCTCGGCAACTAAGTCCGCAATTATTCGGTCGAATAAGCGTTCGATTTCGTCGCTGTCATGCAAAAGCGTGATGGATTGACCCGTGATGAACAGGCAAGGCTGCGTATAGAACGTCGCGACTTGGCCTGCGTCCAAGCCATGGAATGTATTGAGGTAGTGTGCGTAGAATTCTCGAATCAGGGTTTCTTTATTCAACTTAAATTACTCCAAGTCTAATGATTAAGATCGACCTTGCCGATCAGGCGTGTGGCTTGAGATATGATAAACGCTTCAAGCTTGTCCTTCTGGTTGATTGGATAAACGAGTGAGTCGATTAACGATGCGGTGTTGGAAAACAAATAAGCGATGACATACGACTACATAATTATTGGAGCCGGCACTGCAGGTTGCGTCTTGGCCAATCGGTTGTCGGCAGATCGAAAAATTAATGTCTTACTGATCGAGGCGGGTGGTAAAGATGATTATTTTTGGATCGATATTCCGGTCGGCTATTTATTCACGATAGGTAATCCTCGAACAGATTGGTGCTACACCACCGAACCTGACGAAGGCCTAAACGGTCGAAGTATCGGCTACGCGCGCGGCAAGGTGCTCGGTGGATGCTCATCTATTAACGCGATGATTTATATGCGCGGCCAAGCAAGCGATTACGATCACTGGGCGGAGCTCGGGAATCGCGGATGGTCTTGGGCCGATGTGCTACCGGTATTTAAGCGTTCTGAAGACTATCAACACGGGGCTGATGATTATCACGGCGTCGGCGGCGAGTTACGGGTTGAAGAACGTCGAGTGAATTGGGAAATTCTCGATGCGTGGCGCGACGGTGCAGAGCAAGCTGGGATACCTAAGATTGAAGAATTCAATCGCGGTGATAATTTTGGCAACTCCTATTTTCAAATGAATCAGAAGGGCGGCGTGCGTTGGAGCGCGACTAAAGCATTTTTGCGTCCCGTCTTGGCGCGTCCGAATTTAACTGTTCTAACGAATACGCATGTACATCGCATCCTCATCGATGTGGCCGATGGCGTTAAGCGCGCGGTCGGAGTCGAAGTGAGCACGGAGCAGGGACAACGTGAAACCTTTAACGCGCGGAGTGAAGTGCTGCTTGCGGCGGGCGCGATCGGATCGCCGCAGTTGTTACAACTATCAGGCATTGGTCCCGCCGATTTGCTGCGTAAAACAGGGATCAAGGTCGTTCATGACTTAAACGGCGTCGGCGATAATCTGCAAGATCACTTGCAGATACGGACGATTTATAAGGTCAAAAACACAACGACCTTGAACCGCCGCGCCAACTCAATATTCGGCAAAGTCGCGATGGGAGTCGAATACTTCGTGCGAAAAACGGGTCCGCTTACCATGCCGCCGTCGCAACTTGGCGCATTCGCGCGCAGCGATCCCAACCAGCGTTCGCCGAATTTGGAATGGCACGTGCAACCATTGTCACTTGATAAATTTGGTGATCCCCTGCATCCATTCGATGCCATCACGCCGTCTGTTTGCAATCTAAAACCAACCAGCCGCGGGCATGTGAGAGTGCGTTGTGGTGATGCCGGCGAGGCGCCAGCAATCACGCTTAATTATTTGTCTAGCGAACCGGACCGAGAGGTTGCGATTGCCGGACTGCGGATGACCCGAAAAATCATGGCAACTGAGGCACTCGCTGGATTTGAACCGTCTGAATGGTTACCGGGCGCGCAACTAGAGTCAGACGAGCAACTACGCGATGCGGCGGCTGCCCTCGGTACGACGATTTTTCATCCCGTTGGGACGTGCAAAATGGGTAGTGACTCAGCGGCTGTCGTCGACGATCGACTAAAAGTCCATGGCATCGAAAATTTGCGAGTTATCGATGCGTCGATCATGCCGCAAATTACTTCGGGGAATACGAATGCACCAACCGTTATGATTGCCGAGAAAGGTGCGGATTTTGTAATTGCGAGCGCGGCTGCGCGAGTTGATTAGGAGGACTCGCTAGTTCACTGGAGCCTACTGACGTCACAATCGCCAACTATGCCCTGGCATATCGAGCGATCTAAATGTAAGGGTGCTAGACTATTTCAGGTGCGGTGTGAGGAGCGAGATGTTGCGAAAAAGCTCAATACTTGTAGGTGTGTTGTTGGCGCTGCCGCTTGTCGCAACTGCTTACGACGTTCGCTACGGCTACCCGTATGCTGGGCCGTATCGAAACTACGCTTATCCGCGAAGTCCGAATCTAGAACTGGAAATTTCTAACATTCGGCGCGACCTTCGGGCGCAGCGCTTAAAAGAAAGTCTACAGCAACGTCGACATGACCAAGAGCTGAATCTGCTCCGTCAACAAGCGACGACGAACCAAAATGTGAGCGCCGATCAGGCTTGCTACTATCGTTCGACGGGTGGGTTCGAATTATGTACCGACCTATTCGCTGCCGATCCTTTGGAACTCGCATCCTGTGAAGGTCTAGTGATTCTACGCAATCCGGATTGCAACAAGCAGCCGCTGTTGAACGCTCGCTAAACCCAAGGGCCGACACGAGTGCACGTTCTTCGCGCAGCGGCGACGAGTCCCCTAACGCTTGAACAGACCTTGAGTATGACTTTGCTGTTGGATGCCCCGACAGTTGTCTCCCGCGAACACTCGCCACATCAGTAATTCAATATCGAAAGCTGCAATTTGTTCTTGTTGCCAACCGTCCTCTTCGGCATAGAACTTAGCGATCCCTTCGCGCGCTTCGGCGTCTTGAACGGTGAAATCATCAACGACCGGTCCCTTCCACCGAACTTGGCCGAGCTGACCATTCGCCCATTGTTCGGCTTGCTCTGGACTACTAACCTTCGCCCAACCGCACTGAAAGTAGTAATGTGAATCCGCATCTCGCGGAACGTAGTATTCATTGTGTACGACGCCGGGGAACGGCCATGGGTCGACTGTGAGGCCGCACGGCAGCCAAGCCCCCACTTTCGTCGCGTAGTTCGATGCACCCAGCATTTCAATTTCCGCTTGAGTTTGTCCTGCCGCGATTGGCAATACGACTTCAGTTCCAGGGTCGCCGTTGCGTCCCGGTATCGTCGCGGACATAGCCATATTCGTTTCCGCAGCAATCCGTGTAAAGCCACGTGGGCCGTTGCCGCCGGATTCATACAAACAGGTCTCGAGCAAGGCTTCTTTCTTCGATGTCCAGCCGAACGTCATGGGGATTCGGGCGTTAATGGCGTACTTAGACCAGTTGTGAATAAAGTGATGGCCTGGGTCGTAGCCACCCTCGGAGCCCAGACGCCAGTTCGCATTCACGACGTAAGGATCAGCGACGCATATCGCGACGTCTTCATCAAAAAAACCGAGCGGCACGTCGGCTTCGAGTGGCGGTGGCGCGATATCGCCAATAAAAATAAAAATTACCCCTTTCACTTCTCTAATGGGATAGCTTTTTATTCCGCGCCGTCCTACCAGAGAAGACGTTGGATCGTTGAGCAAAGTACGTATCCGCCCATCGTCCAAATTAAAAGTAAACGCGTGGTGCCAGCAAGTGATCGTATCGTCGGTATAGCACAGGGGACGTACGGAAAACCGCGTGCCGCGGTGGCAACAGCGGTCTTCTATAGCAAACGCGCGGCCGCCACGGCGGAGCATTAAGATTTCTTCGCCGAGGAGTTTCACGCTGAGTTGACCGTTATTCAGTAGGTTGCGACTTGCTTGCGCCGGATACCAGTGGTTTCTGAAACCAAGTTCCGCTTCTAGCCACTTCGCCCACGGCTTCGCCCGACTAGGTCGATCCGCACCTTCGAAATCCATGTCCGGAACATAAGCGGCCGTGCGGCGTATCAAGTCTTCGGCGATCGGGTTATTGCTTGCCATGCGATCTTCCTCTCGTATGAAGCCTACGATTATAGTTAAATGAGCAATGAGCTATACAGCGATTACGAAACGCTTAGCGGCGCAAGGCAAACTCGAATAATGAGTTTTTTCGGCCAAATATTGAAGTTCCCATTGCGCCGTAAAGATATCACGACGGCCGTGAAATCGTTACTCAGAATTAAGGGCGAAGCGTCTGCGATCAAATTGGCGCACCGAGTTTTGCAGCTCTACGCAGCAACCGATAAAGAAGGTAAGGAAAACTTCTTCCGCTTCCTGCTTACGGATCTTGGGCCCGACGAGACAAAATTGAGCGCCGCAATAGAGGCCTATCGTGAAGCGCCCGATGCAAACAGCTACATAGCGTTGCTTCAAGCCGTTGAACCGCTTCGCCAAGATCTGATTCGGACCTTGAATTGGGCTCCGAGCGGTACCGCCACCTTAATTTCAATGCGCGCCGATCTACTGACAATGATGCGCGACAATTCGGAGTTACGCGTAGTCGATTACGACTTTCAGCATTTATTGACCTCCTGGTTCAATCGCGGGTTCTTGAATTTGCAACGGATCAGCTGGAATACCCCAGCATTCATCTTAGAAAAACTTATTCGTTACGAATCAGTGCACGAAATTCGCGACTGGAAAGATCTTCAACGCCGACTTGCTGACGATCGACGTTGTTTTGCATTTTTTCATCCTCAGTTGCCGGATGAGCCGCTGATCTTCGTTGAAGTAGCGCTCACTAAAGGCTTGGTCTCAAATATTAGCGACGTACTAGATGATCGACATCATGGTCCCGATGACGATGACCCGGTTGTTCCGGATACGGCGATCTTCTATTCCATCAATAACTGCCAGGTCGGATTGCGCGGAATCTCATTTGGTAACTTTTTAATCAAGCAAGTTGCCGACGAGTTGGCTGACGAAATTAGCAGCTTGCGGCACTACGCAACCTTATCGCCGATCCCCGGGTTTAGTGCTTGGCTAGAAACGATCAGATTAGCGCGCGGCGCCGATTGGCTGGAGCCAGAAGATTACGATCTACTCGCCAAATTGCAAAGTCCGTTTTGGTATCAGGATGAAGAACTGGCGAATGCGCTCAAACCATTGATGATGACCTCGTGCGCACGGTATTTAGTCGATGAAAAAAGTGGCGAGGAGCCGCTCGATCCGGTCGCGAGATTTCATCTGAGTAACGGCGCGCGGATTGAACGAATAAATTGGCTAGGCGATGTTTCTGAACAGCGTCTTGATCAATCTTACGGGATGCTCGTTAACTACGTTTATGATCGACGCTCGGTGGTCAAGAATCACGAGAGCTATGTTGGCAACGGTCGTATCGCCACGTCGTCTGCGATCAATTCGATACGCAAGTAGGTCAACCGGGGTCGCAGTCGAGGCGTATGGAAATAGATTTGTTACGCACGTTTCTGGAAGTGCGGCGTTTGGGGAATTTTCGCGCTGCGGCGGAGAACCTACACGTCACTCAAGCGGCGGTGAGTCAGCGTGTAAAGCATCTCGAGTCAATTCTAAACGCGTCGCTATTTATTCGTGAGAAGAATAATGTTTACCCCACTGCTACTGGTGAACAGCTCGTTGCTACGGCGGAATCGATCGTGCGGTCATGGAGCGACACCGTCCGTGAAATTACGGCGAGTCCGCATCCGGTTGTCGATCTTTCGATTGCCGCAAAAGCAGGCGTTTGGGATCTATGTGGAGCACCCTGTTTGTCGCGCATCAAAGACGCTTGGCCCAAGCTTAATTTGAAAGTCGATTTGCTAGGTGAGGAGGTAATTTCGAGGAACCTTGTTCGCCAGACTCTCGATCTGGCTTTTGTTTTCAATCCAAGCCGTCTCGACACCTTGAATTGCACCGCGGTATTCGATTTCGAGCTAGCACTCTATAGCGCGAGAACGACCGGCATCGAGCAAGTAGGTGATCGCGCATTGGTCTACGTCGAATGGGGACGGGATCTGTCACAAATACACGAGCAACTAAATTATGAACGGTCTTCAGTGCGCGCAGGTGATCATCTAATCGCGCGAGATTACCTCAGCCTAAATTCAGGGGTCGCGTTCTTGCCCGTACAGAGGAACTCAGGCTTGAAGCTCGTGGCGAAATCGCCGCGGATTAAACGGCAGGTTTTCGCGCTTTGGCGCAAGTTCGGAGCGCAACAAGAGCTCGTTGCGGAAATTGTCGAAACGCTTCGTGCTTTTCGCGACGTTAGCTAAAGTCTAATTCGAACTCGTCATCCTGGAGAAGCTCACGCATCCGCTTACGTTCTTTCAGATCTTCAATTCGTCTGCGCGAAGCTACCGCTTCCGCTTTCGTCTTAGCTACCGGTTCTGGTTGCCACGATAGGTTTGTATCACCGTCATCGATAATACCGACGTCGTCTAGGTCATCATCATTCATTTGTATTCCCCAATCTAGCAGCCGCTTTTAAACCAGTTTCGAGCATACGGGAATCAATTAATAATTATCACATCGATAAGGAATATTTCGTATCTTGGGTGATGACCCACAGAGAAATCACTTTTTAATCAATCTTCTAGGTGATTCGAGAAATGGGCACGCACGTGCTGGCGGTAATCTGATTAATCCGCAGCCGCGATGCCGACGCAAACAGGATAATCAATCGATGTCGATTTCGGCGCGACTGCGGGTACAAGAATCGATGACGCTGTAGATTAGGGCTTTAATCGTACCGACCAGATCGGGAATATTCGCAACTCCCATGCCGCCCAGGCCTTCAGCGTATTCGGCAGGCATCTCCTTGTCGCCGATCCACGGATAGCCGATCCGCACTAGCGGCACGCCCAGCCGGCAGATCGCCGCTGCATCCGTTTGTCCAGAGAGGTACGGGGCTTCACCATACTTCCGATCATGGACTGCCTCCCACGCCCGAGTAGCAGAACGAGTAACCCAATGCTCAGGATCAGTTCGCGCGGCATCGCAAGTAACGATGGTCTCCCACTCGGCCTCGACGTCGTCGTATTTGGCCATAATCGATTTCATTAATTCGGAGAATTCACGCTCTACCTGGGCCGCTGTCTGACCTGGCGCGGTGCGTACATCGATAAAAATTTCGCAAGCGGCTCCAGGCAGCGCCGGTTTTTCGGGCCAGCCACTGCGTACCGCCGCAATCCAACCTTCCGGTTTAATTTGATCACTTGTGTGTCTGTTCGGGTACTCTATGAGCCATTGTTCGATTTCTAAGATCACTTTCGCGCCAGGCACGATAGAGCTTCGAAACCCGGGAGTGCCACGTGGAATGCCCGCGTAACCCATCGTGCCCCATGTTGTTACCTTGAACCAGATCATGCCTGGGTGTTCGTAATAGACCTCGTCCCAGGGTTTCACGATGATGCCAAAATCGGCGGCCACGCCGTGCGAGAGCATGTGGCTGACGCCGTTGCTGATGCCGGCATGCCCGCGTTCGGCCACGACCCACGGCATCCCGCCGGCGGCCGTCGCTACGATCACATCTCCGGTTAGTTCGATACCTGCTTCGAGAACACAATGTGCCGCTTCAGTGATCATCGCGACCATCGATTTTGGATTCGAGGCGCCGAGTCCGATCACCAGATCGCCGTCGACAATGGGTTGGGGCAGCATATCGGCGCGCATTGCTCGCCCAGCATGCGGTAGATCCTTAAGCGGATCGCCTTCAAGCAAAGTGTCTATTGGTGCGTATAACAACAAGCTCGGACCGCTACCGGATCCGCGTAATCTGCCGACGCAGTTCCCCGAGGTTTCCGTAATAGCTTGGTATTTCGCCTCAATGCCTGCTGCGTTCATGTAGTCGACCATAAACTCGCTTGCTGCGCGTTCTGCACCAGTGGGGCTGTGTCGCGCGGTTAGATCGACGACCAGTTGCTTAAGTCGGTCCTGATCGATTTTGTCGCAAGCTTGGTCGTACCAACTCTGTTGTTGCTTATCGAATGTGAAATCAGCACCGCTTTTATTCGCCATTAATTCGACCTCTAAGTAGCGCGGCGCTCTCGTTGGCGCGTGCTATATCTGACTTTTCTAGTTGCCGGCCCGGTCGTAGCTTGTTTGGTCTCAAATCCCGAAAATTCTATCATTGAAGCGGTTGGCACAGTGGCTAACTAGCCCCGGTTAGCACGACCCCGTCGGCTTCGAGTGTCGCGATCTCGTCACCTGTGACGCCAATCTCGTTAAGGATAGCGACGCTATCTCCGCCGAGACGCGGCGCGCCGTAGCGCATTTCACTAGGGGTGACGGAAAACTCCGCAGCGTTACGCGCCTGGCGCAGTGGCCCCACTTCATGGTGTTCGTTTTCTATGATGATCCGATTCGCGACCACTTGCGGGTGTTTGATCATCTGATTCCTGGTTAGCACTGGTGCGCAAGGTACGCCGGCCGCAGTGAGGCGTTCTAGCCATTCGTGGGCTGGCCGCGTTAGCAACACAGATTGCGTAATGGCCATGCGCTCGTTGATATTACGATCGCGCAACGCCGGACTTTTGAACCGCTCGTCATCTAGCCACTCGGGTTTCTCTAGTGCTTGGGTGAGCCCGTGCCATTCTTTGTCGGACATCACGGCAACCGTCAGAAATCCATCCGCCGATTCGTACACGAGATCCGCAAAGCTCGCGGCTGATTGCTGTGGTAGTTCGTTACCCACGAAGGTTTGGCTACCCATGTCGGATCCCCACAGGAAGAACGCCACTGAGGCGAGCATGGATAATCGGACATGTTGCCCCTCGCCGTTGCGTTCACGTGCGAGCAGCGCCGCAGTGATCGCTTGCGATGCCGTAATCGCGGTCATCTTATCCGGCAGTATCGTTCGTACGAGTCGCGGCCGTTCGTCGTCCGATCCGGCCTGAACTGTGGTGAGCCCCGACATCGCTTGCACCAAGGGGTCGTAGACCGGCTTATTCGCGAAAGGTCCCTCCTCACCGAATCCGCTGATTGACACGTATACGATTTTTGGCGCGACTTTGCGCAGTTCCGCTTCGCCGAGCCCGATACGTTCGGCGACGCCGGGGCGAAAATTCTGCACGAACACGTCAGCATCGACGATCAAGCGCAGCAGCATGTCGAGACCGCGAGGATCTTTTAGATTCAGCGCAAGCGATCGCTTGTTGCGGTTGTTGTTGAGAAAGGCTGCGGAAAAATCTCCCCGTCGATTAGCGCCTTTGCGGACGTAATCACCGCCATCTGTGGGATTTTCAACTTTGATTACGTCGGCACCTTGATCGGCAAGAATCATCGTCGCCATCGGGCCTGAAATCATCGAAGTGAGATCGATAACACGAAAACCATGTAAGGGACCGGGCATAACATTTTTCCATTAGGCAACGTGAAGCGAGCCTTCTTGCGGTTGAGGTTAACGCATGAGAGTTGCGGATTAAAGCGTGATGCCCGGGTTGGTGGATGTGTTCGTTCGCGCATCGACATAAGCTGCCTGCGGGAGCGACAATGGCGGCCGATCGAAAATCGATACCCCAAGATTGTCAGGACTGATGAACCATGACTAGTGCAACGGAAGATTATCTGGCGAAACCACTCGATGGCGTGCGGGTACTCGATCTCGCAACGTTCGTCGCAGCGCCATTTTCTGCAGCCATCTTAGGCGAGTTTGGCGCCGAGGTAATTAAGATCGAACACCCGGACGGGGGCGATCCGATGCGTCGATTCGGCACTCCAACCGAGCTGCCGGATTTAAGCTTGGCGTGGCTCAGCGAGGCGCGTAACAAGCACTCGGTTACCTTAGACCTGAAGACCGCTGCGGATGTCGCGACGTTCAAAGAGCTCGTGCAGCGCGCAGACGTGGTGTGCGAAAATTTCCGCCCTGGGACATTAGAGAAATGGGGTTTGGGTTGGGACGTGTTGCGCGCGTTGAACCCGCGGCTTGTTGTACTTCGTATCAGCGGCTATGGGCAGGATGGGCCTTATCGGGATCGACCTGGATTCGCCCGCATCGCGCATGCTTTCGGCGGCTTGACCCAACTGGCAGGAATGCCTGGCGGGCCGCCAGTGACGCCGGGTTCAACATCGCTCGCCGACTACATTTCTGGCCTCTACGGTGCGGTCGGCGTGTTACTCGCATTGCGCGAAGTTGAACGCAGTGGTGAAGGACAAGAGATTGACGTCGCGTTATTTGAGTCGATTTTTCGAGTGTTAGATGAGGTCGCACCGGTCTATGCCAAACACGGTATCGTACGCACCGCCGAAGGTGTCGGTACACGCAACGCATGTCCGCACGGCCACTTCCCGTGTGCTGATGGAAAATGGGTCGCCATCGCTTGCACCTCAGATCGGATCTGGGTGCGCATGGCGAACAATGTTTTGCACCTTCCGGAACTCGCACTCAGCCATCGGACAACGCAAGAGCGCCTAGCGGATCGCGATATCATCGACTCAAGCGTTGAAAATTTCACCAAGCAATACCCGATGGTCGAGGTGGTCAATCGATGTACCGCTGGGGACGTCCCGTGTGGTGCGATAAATTCAATCGCTGATATATTTGAAGATGAACATTTCGCCGCACGCGGTATATTGAAAGAGGTACTACACGAAACTCTGGGTAAACTTGTCGTGCCGAATGTAATACCGCGACTTTCAGCAACCCCTGGTCGTATCGATTCGCTCGGGCCCGTATTAGGCGACTGGGACGGTGAAAAATTGCGCGAATTACTCAACGACGACTCGGAAATAAGACAACCGACACGTGATCGCGAGATTTAGGGATCCGCGCAACTTATGAATATTAGCCTCGAAAAAATCATCGCTCTCGAGCAAAAAATCATCTGGGATACCGACTACAGCACGTCAAAATATTGGACCAGGGCCCCCATCGCGGTCCTGCGCACGTTGGTCTACGTCTACCGAGAATTCTCTAGCGGTGCGCTTAACTTACGCGCGATGAGTTTGGTTTACACGACCATTTTGTCGCTCGTGCCACTGCTCGCTTTCAGTTTCTCGGTGCTCAAGGGTTTCGGCGTGCAGAATCAGATTGAACCGTTGCTGCTCGAATATTTCGCGGCCCTAGGGCCTGAAAAATCGGTCGAAATCTCGACGCGTATCGTCGAGTTTGTCAACAACATCGATGTCCGCGTTCTCGGTGCCTTTGGCTTAGGTTTGTTGGTCTACACGATCATTACCTTAATACAAAAAATTGAAAGTGCTTTTAATTACACATGGCATGTACGTTCAGAGCGAACGTTTGCGGAGCGCTTCACGACGTTTATTTCAGTGCTCACCGTGGGACCGTTGTTAGTCTTCGCGGCGATCGCGATCACGGGTTCACTAATGAATAACACGGTCATGCAGATGATCACGGCCCGCGAACCGTTCGGACTGATGGCGGGAGCGGCGGCGCGGATGACGCCGTATATTCTAGTGATCAGTGCCTTCACTTTTCTTTACGTTCTGATCCCGAACACTAAGGTCCGCTACTTCCCGGCATTCGTCGGCGGTATCGTGGCTGGAATTTTGTGGGAATCGGCCGGCTACGTTTTCGCCTATTTTGTGGCCTCGGCAACGAAATACCAAGCTGTCTATGCGACGTTCGGCACGGCCTTGTTTTTTATGATCTGGTTGTATGTTAGTTGGCTGATACTGCTGGTCGGCGCGAGCATTGCCTACTACGTGCAACATCCCGCTACCGTAATCGCACGCGCGCGCAAATGGCGATTCAGTTACGCAACGTTTGAAAGTACCGCCTTGGCTGCGTTGGTACGGATAGTGAAGCGTCATTATGCCAATGAGGAACCATTAACGTCTGAGTCATTAAGCACGCTACAGAAAGTGCCGCCCGAGATGACTGATAAAGTGCTGACGGTTTTAGAAACTACGCAAATCGTGAAACGCACGGGAGACAAGCCGCCGAGGTATTTGTTGTGCGTGCCGCCGGAAGAAACGCGGGTCGCGAGTATCGTAAAAAAGTTTCGAGACTTTCAAAGAATCGGGTCGAGACGAGTCGAACTCGCCTCCGACCCAGCAATGGAGTTATTACGCGCCAAGATCGACGAAGGTGTTCACCAAGCGCTCGGCGATCTGTCGCTCAAATCGTTGGCCGAGCCTGCACCTGCTTCTGAAGCCTGAGAGCCGTGCTTAGCTTGCTCAGGCTCACTCCTCAGTAGAGATTTTAACGGGGCGCATGCGCAAATACGCTATCCGGCTGATACACGCCTGATGGATCTTTAATGCCGTACACTGAAGCGGCCACTCCACACGCATAGAAACCTTCGATAATCTTGATCATTTCAATGAGATCGTTACGTAGATGCGGAGACTTATCCGGATCAAGGCCGTTCGACTCGATCATTAACACACCCGTACCAATCAACAGATCACCAAAGCCAGCTCGAGCACGAATACAGGTGTGACGATGGTGGGTCGCATACGTACTGGTGAGAAACTGCGCGTGCTCCCATTGCCCGGCAAGAAATACTCTATCCCACGGCACGAATACACCGTCGAAAATTGTGACAGCTGTCGACTGTCCATCTTTAGCGCTAAATTTCGCGGTGCTTTCGCCAGGTCGGCCGGCAGGCCGCGCAACGATGGTCATGTTTTCTGCATCGATCGGCACGGCGCGATAAACAGCAAAGTTCGCGATCCGCATCGGTCATGTTTCGACACGGCATGACAAGCAACTCGTGCATATAGGGAGCGCCTGTAATGATGGCTTTGGCGCCACGGATCACGATGTCGTCTTTGCGACGCGGTTTGATATGCACGTAGGAATTCGGATTCGGCTAGTCGCTGGGTCTGAGCGACCGATCGCCTTTGCCGTCGATCATCGCCACCCCTGAAGTGAGGTCATTGTAGTGCACATGATCCAAATAGGCGAGAAAGCGCTGGTGGTATTCGCCGCTAGTACCACCGTCGATATGATGCGTTTGATGGCTGGAATTTGCCGCGTCGTGCGTTAAATAACGCTGCGCACAGCCACTTTCGCGGCATACTAATCGCACGGCTTCGAGCTCACTCAGTAAGTCTTGCGGTTTGGGCGGTACTCGGCGGTCATGAGATGTCGATAGCGCTCATCGAGCGCAAAATTGTAATCGATTCCGACCGAGACAATGTCAGGGGCGAAGCGCGGCTCGTCTGCGCCAATGTTGACTCGTTCACCGTTGATAAAAACGTGCGATTTGTAGCGACGTTATGATTCTCGGTATTCGCCAGCTGACATTAGCATAGTCGGTCTCCAGAAAATTCAGATTTGAGTTAGCGCACAAGCTAGGCGCTCAAGATCGGGTTCGTGTTCCAAGTTGAGCACAATGTCCATCAGCGTACTCGCATTAGCTTGAGTGATCGTTAGGGTCGCGTTGCCGAGAAATTTGTCGATGATGTCTTGGTCCGACATTGGATTTTCGGCCGAGCCTCGGTTCATTTGTTCTCGATGGTGCAGCAGCCGATCGTCATTGGTTAGGATATCAATTGCGCCAGAATAGTAATCCGGATAAGCGGAATCGGGATCGGGGCAATAAGATACTTTTTCGCACAGACTCAAGATTGCTTCATCGTTTAGTGCATCGTCCGCCAATTCCGCTAATCCAAAATGCTCGCGCACGAATGTTGCAGCAATTAAATAATTCACGCTGAATTGCGCGTCGTAAGAATTTTGTGGGCGAAGTTTGTTAGCCGCGGGTTCGCAGATCACTGGAATCTCGCTCTCATGCACATAAGCCACAATGCGATCGATGTCTTCGATTTTTAAACCGTGCTTTTCTTTTAGAGCTAGCGCTGCGTCGGCGAATGCATGGGTCATATGACAGGCTGGGTAGGGCTTAAATGCGATATTGAGCATTTCCCAATTCTCACCGAGACCGGACCTAAGCTTGTGCGCATTAATCGCGGAATCCGCGTGCGTATGGGATGGGAATAAACCATAGCGGCCAAAGTAGGGATCGCGTGGCCCGAAGAAAGCATGTTTTGCCATCACAACCGCAGTTTGCGCACACACACTTGCCCAACCGGGGTGGCTGCGCTTCGTCCATGCGCCGTCGTCCAGAAATTGCATGCTTCCAGCCGCTTTCGACAACACAATTCCTTGAGCATTGCGCAACTGCGTTAAATTTAGACCATACAAATAACCAGCGCATAAGGTACTACCGAAAGCGCCGACCACGCCGGTCGGATGAAAGCCTTTGTGATGAAAGCCGCCACGCGCGGCTGCACCGATCCGACTCGCGCATTCCGAACCGATAATGAATGCGGCCAATGCCCTGGCTCCGCTAGCGTGTTCGGCGAGTCCTGCGATCAGCATTGTCGGTACTGTGCTCGCCGAGGTATGCACAACGGCTTCGCTATGCGTGTCGTCGAAATCGAGGCCGTGGATCAGAATGCCATTGAGGTGTGCTGCATCGCGCTGGGGTAAGCGTAAGTTCGATCCGATGATTGGGAAGTCGCCGGTGCCGCCGAGTTCGCTAATCGCCGCCGTCGCGCTTCTCGCAAAGTCGTAGTTTTTCGACGCGAGACCAATGCCGAGCGCATCGAGGATGCTGAGCTTCGCGCGTGCTACGACGTTGTCGGGAACGAGATTAAAGTCGAAATTGCAGACAAACTCCGCAAAGCACGCTGCTGCATCAACGCGCGAGTCTTCGTTCGCCGAGGCTGCGATCATTGTGACGAACCATTCCCCATCACTGAGTCATATACGTCGACTATGCGTTGCGCTTTTTCCACGATGGGGTAGTCAACGAAGTAGCCATCAACTTGAATAGAGGCAAGGCCTTCGGCTTCGGCCGTTTGGAAACTCGAAATTATTTTGCGTGCCCACACAGTCTCTGCTTCGCTAGGGGTAAATGCGCGATTGGCGGCTGCTACTTGGTCTGGATGAATGCACAGCTTTCCTTGAAAACCAAATTCACGGCCTTTCTGTGCCGAGCGGTTGAATTGTTCGTGTTCCTTAATATGGATAAATACCGTGTCTACCGGGGCTTCTATATTCGCCAAGCGTGACGCTAGAACCACTTCGGCGCGCACGGCTGACAATTCGTCTTCCCCAAACGTCCACTGAATGTTCAGATCGCGCGTGTAGTCACCGCCACCGAAAGATAAACGTTTGAGCCGTTCACTACTTGCCGCGATGCTGCGTGCGTTCGCATGGCCGAGTGCGGTCTCAATAATCGGTAAGAGATCAATCGAACCCACGGGCAAGCCGTGACGTCGTTCGAGGCTTGTCAGCATCCAATCAACCGCTTGCAGATCCGCCGCACGCTCAACTTTAGGTAGCATGATGCCGTCCAACCAAGGGCCGACGATGGCGTCAATATCGTCAAAGCAGTATTTCGTATCGATACTATTGACTCGGATGTAACCACGACACGTACGGGGTTTTTGCAGCGCCTCGACGACGGTAGCGCGCGTGGCAACTTTTTCCGCAACGGCGACAGCGTCTTCGAGATCTAGGATCACGGCGTCGGCACCGGTCGTAAAGGCTTTCTCGACTCTGCGCGGATGATTGCCTGGGGTAAATAAAAAACTACGATTCGGTTGCATGGGCTTAGTGGGGATCCTTGATTTCGGCACAATCCTGCCATCTTAGCAACCTCGCGATAGGGCGACTATAGTGGCCGAGCGTTTCGGATTCGAAACGCTCGAATCGTCATCTAATCAAGATGGACGATAGCCCGTGATGCCCCGTGGCGTGGCACAGATCGTGATTGAGATCAGAAGGAAACCGCCTGATCCATTAGTTCCAAAAGACTACAATCTGCTGGTGCGTCGTATTTATCAAATAGTTATTTTGGCGAGATTTGGACAACATGAAATTCGGTGTTTTTTTACCCAACGGCAGCAACGGCTACATTCCGTCCGCCGGCAGCCCAGTTTACTTGCCCACTTTTGAGCACAACAAACAGATATCGATCGAAGCCGAAAAACAGGGCCTTGACTTTGTTCTATCAATGATGAAGTTTCGCGGGTTTGGCGGTGAGACGGGTTATTGGGACGCCTGCTTGGAATCGTTTACGTTGATGGCGGCGATCGCCGCGGCAACCGAGAAAATCGGATTGTTTCCCAGCATATCCTTGCTGAGCCAGCATCCTGCTGTGGTGGCGCGCATGGTTGCGACGATCGATGACATTAGCGGCGGCCGTTGCGGTTTAAATATCGTCACGGGCTGGAATAAACCTGAATACGAACAGATGGGCTTATGGCGGGGTGATGACTATTACGTAGAACGCTACGAATACGCCACCGAGTATCTTTCGATACTTAGGCAACTGTGGCGCGATGGCACCGCAACACATAAGAGCAAATACTTTGAATTGGACGATTGCAGTTGTCTGCCAAAGCCACAAGTGGAAATCCCAATTGTTTGCGCCGGCCAATCGCCGCGTGGCAAGCAATTTGTCGCCGATGTGGCGGATCAGCAATTCGTGATGACGGATGTAAAAAAGCTTAAGGACAGTGTCGCAGACATCAATGGTCGGGCGGCGATAGCGGGGCGCAAAGTCGGGATTTATGCTTTGTTCCACATGATCGCTGCCGATACGGACACGCAAGCGGATCGCATTGGCGAGGAAATTATCGCGAAAGCGGACAATGGTGCCTTACAGAATATTTTGGCGAGCGCCAGCCTCGATACCAACACGGGCGGTACTAGCGACCAACTGAAAGCAGGGCTCAACCAAACTATCGACGACGGCAATTTAGCGTTTATGGGGATCCCTGTCATTCATGGATCGTTCGCCACGGTGGCCGAAAAGATCGATCAAATCGGGGAAGAAACAGGTATTGACGGCATGCTGTTTAGCTGGCCAGACTTTGTCGGTGGGGTGCGCGATTTCGGGGAGCGAATAAAACCGCGACTCGCATAGTCTAGATTCGGCGTCTCGACGAAATTTAAAACAAATATTAGAGGGGTCCGATGGCCGCGAATAATTCGAAACGGGTTGGGTTAGAAAAAACCTGCGAGTTGCAGAACCATCATATGGATTCTGTGCGCTGGGATAATTTTAATTACCGGGACGGAGATATCGTGATCGGTACCTGGTCAAAATCTGGCACGACTTGGTTACAGCAAATAGTCGGTCAGTTTGTGTTCGCAGGCGCGGAGAATATCCCGGTCTTGGAAGTCTCGCCCTGGCTTGATTATCGCGCGACCCCGATCGAAGCCGTCCTTGGGGCACTCGAAAAACAGCAACATCGGCGCTTTATAAAAACCCATTTGCCGGCCGATGCGATGTACCTATCTCCGCTGGCAAAGTACCTCTATGTCGCTCGCGATGGTCGCGATACCTTATGGAGTTGGTATGAATTTCACTGCACTTACACGGACGCAGTCTACGAAGCGATCAATGACACCCCGGGGCTCGTCGGCCCGCTGTTCGAACGGCCTGGGCCCGACGTCGTCGAGTATTTCCATCAATGGTTGGATGGCAACGGTTATCCAGCATGGCCGTTCTTCTCGAATATTCAATCTTGGTGGGACGTTCGTGATCAACCGAATGTATTGTTGCTGCACTTTAATGACCTGAAGGCGGATCTCGAAGGCGAGATGCGTAAGATCAGCGACTTTCTCGACTTTAAGTTCGGCGAGCAAGATTGGCCGCCAATGATCGAGCACTGCACCTTCGATTATATGAGAAAGAATGCAGACCAATTGACGCCACGGCTCGCCACTCGGTTTATTGGCGGCGCGCATAGTTTAATTAATAAAGGCACGAACGCGCGTTGGCGAGAAACCCTGGGGGAGGCCGATCTTCAAAAGTATCAATCCTTTGTCGCGGCAAATCTTAGCGAGGACTGCGCCAACTGGCTTGCGACGGGGGAGCGATAATCGTAGCTGTCTCCACCCAGCCTGGTCAATCAAGTGCAATGAAATTGTGGATCTTCCCGCATTCACATTTCTGTGAGAAAGCCCGGTGGGCGCTCGACTACAAGCAAGTTGCCTATGAGCCGGTTGCGATCATACCGGGTTTCCATTTAAGAACGGTCCGCAAAGTCGCACCGAAGAGTGCTGTCCCCGTGTTACTTGGCAACGACATCGTTGTGCAAGGGGCGGATGAAATCATCGATTTTCTGGATCGGACCTATTCAGAGCGAACCCTTACGCCGCAAGACCCAGCGCAACGAGGCGCTTGCGAACACCTTGAGCGTTCGATGGATAGCCGGCTCGGCGTGAACTTACGGCGGATCTTGTACGACTGTCTACTCGATCACCCGCAATTTATCCGAGGGTGTTTTACGCATACGATGGGGATGCCAAAAAAGCTGTTACTGCGCGTATTATCCGCTTCTACGCCAACGCATTTACGCTACCCATGTCATTTCAGATGCCGCTGTGGCGAGAGCGCGCGAAGAGTTTGATACAGCGCTAAGCGAACTCGCGACCCTTATGGGCACTCGAGAATATGTAATCGGCGATCAATTTTCGCGCGCCGATCTTTCAATTGGGGCGATGTTGTCCTTGCTCGTGCAACCGCAAGAGCATCCATTTCCGTGGGGCGCCATTCCGGACGTACGGGCACAACAATTAGTTGATCGATATCGCGATCATCCGGTATCACAATGGGTTCGTCACATTTATCGAACTTATCGGTGCACCGAAAATCCCGCTTAGTCGGATCGTAATTTTCTATTTGATAATCGACCGCCCATTAGTCCATGGGACGTCGCTTTTATCGGAATAATTATCTCGTCGAGCCGAGGGTCCCAAAATAAACTTGAGTTTCTCTAGAGAAACAATAGGAGTAGGACACGCGTTTTGGAATCACCGAAGACTTCCGTAATCCAGCGCAATGGCGACGGCCGTCGGCTGACGTGTACCGTGACTTGTTTGCGCAGGTTCGACGCGCCGAGGAATTCGGTTACGACAACGTCTGGCTTACCGAACACCATTTCACTGAAGACGGATAAAATCCGTCGTTGTTAACGACTGCGACAGCAATTGCAGCGCAAACGAATCGCATCCGGATCGGAACATTCAGTCCGTTACTGCCTTATCTTCATCCGGCGATGGCTGCCGAAGATATTGCCAGTGTCGATATTATTTCGAACGGGCGGCTCGATCTTGGCGTCGGGCAAGGTTATTCATTCCATGAGTTTAATGCGCTACGCATCGAGCGAAGTTCGCGTGCCCGCCGTCTTTTATGAAGGTTTGGATATTGTCAAAAAATTGTTCGTGGAAGAGTCCGCTACATTCGATGGACAATTTACCCAGATCGATTGACTAAAGCTGTCGCCAAAATCTGTGCAACAACCCTATCCGCCGATTTGGATCGGTGCGCGTGGACCCAAAGGGATCCAACAAGCGGCGCGCAACGGCTACCGTTTAATGGCTACGTTCGGCCCCGATCCGGCGCCGCTATACCTCAAAACATTGGTAGAGGAGGGACGCAATCTAGACGATTTTAAAACCGTCCAGTTACGGATGATGTATGTGGCTGATACTGAAGATCAGGCGTGGGTTGATTGTCAGGATCATCTTTTCCATGCGCTCGATTTTTACCGGGATATCCTTCTGGATGCGAATGATGCGAATGATGCGAATGATGCGAATGATGCGAATGATGCGAATGATGCGAATGATGCGAATGATGCGAATGATGCGAATGATGCGAATGATGCGAATGAT
>JBLFWX010000009.1:0-98222 GCA_047611805.1 Gammaproteobacteria bacterium | reverse complement strand
ATGGCCGATGCGCCGGCCGCGTGGTATAGCAAATCGACTGCCGATGCTGCCGCTGCGGCTGCGTGAATTCCAGCGAGTCGTACGCGTCTTCTGGCCTCATCGCTAGCGGCGTGGCCTTGTTCAACCGCGCTCCATAACGCCTCCACGGTTTCATAAACGTAACTCCGTGCGGAATCGATTTGCGCTTCTGCACGCGCGACATCGATTTGCGCCGAGCTGCGTTTTCGAAAAGGTGTTTTCACGCCGAATGGTATTTCGTCGCTTGCGATATCGCAAAAGCAATCGAAGGAGCATTTCGGGAGAGCATTTCGGGACACCCATGATCTGCCCTACCAGCGCAGTGCACAGCAACGACGTCTTTAGGTGGGTGTCTCTTATTCCAAGACAGGGTGATGGGCGGGTTGCCGCACTAATTACGTCGCCTAGCTTAACGTCCATTTCGTTGGCCACGCGGCGCATCTTCGCGCGTTAATCAATCAAGCGCAGCATGAGGTAGCGGCGAAAATTCCCTAACTCGACCCCTCACGCAGCACGTCGTCACTGTCGCCCAACTCGGGTGCGAAAGCGTCAAACGCACGCCGCGCGCCGTCGAACTGTATCGGCAAGGCAACGACTGTAAATGTGCCGTCAGGAGCTTGTTGAAGCATGCCAGTGGCAAGCGTTTGTTCATGTACCATCATCTCCGGCAGACTGTGCACCGGCGCATTCGGAATATTCGCCGCATCGAGCTTTGCAGCCCAATGCGCGCGCGGATGGTGTCGCAAAACGACATTCAAAGCTTCTGCGAATGCGTCGTGATGCTGGCTACGCGATGACGTTGTGGCGAAGTTAGGATTGTCGAGTAAATGGGGTGCTTCGATTGTGTCACACAAGCGCTTCGTCTGAGCTTCTGTCGCGCACACAATCATCAGCACGCCATCGGCGCATTCATAACCGCCGTTCGGTGCGATCATCGGCCCGCGCAGTCCGTCGCGTTTCGGCGCCACACCAGTGGTTTGGTACAAGGACGCATGTACGGTCATGTAAGCCAGCGCGGTTTCGTAAAGACTGGTTTGTACCTTGCCACCACAACCGCTGGTGTTGCGCTGGTGCAAGGCTGCGAGGATCCCCATCGCAGACCACATACCCGTGCCAAGATCGACCAACGGCGGACCCACTCGCGATGGGCCGCTCGCGCCTTCACCCGTGATGTCGGCAATACCCGAGAACCCCTGCATCAGTGGGTCGTAACCAGGTAGGTGTGCGAGCGGACCGGCGTGCCCGAAGGTACCTTGATCGCAATAAATCAGCGACGGTTTAAGCGCCAACAATTCGTCAGCGCCGAGCCCGAATCCGGCGGCAGATCCCGGTCGTAAATTCTGTACTACGACGTCGACTTCCTGCACGACGAAGCGTTTGAGTTGCGCCACGTCTTCGGCATTTTTCATATCCACCGTGATCGATCGCTTACCGCGATTCATGCATTGGTAGACGGCGGTCGTGCCGTTTAAGGTTCGCGCTCCCCACGCCCTGGACGAATCGCCGCCGACCGGATGCTCGACTTTGAACACCTGCGCGCCCATGTCGCTCAAAATCCGCGCTGCGTAGGGGCCCGCAATGCTAGAGCCCAATTCCACAACCACCACACCTGCCAACGGCAGCTCTGTGGCTGGCACCTGTGTGCTACTCGGGGCCGTCGACGGGGTATTTTTGGCGCTGATCATAAGACGCGTCTCTTGTGATGATGTTCCGTTAGTTCTGGATCGATTCTACACAAGCATCGCGAATTAAACGCAACCGCGAGTATTGCCTTAGCGTAAATAGGATCTGGTCAAAATCAGTTCTAGAAGAAATCGTAAATTCGACGATTTTCGGTCTCACCCCCGCTTCGCCATTCGACGGACGTACCGAGCGTATAACTTGCGCTTGATGTGACCGTGTTCCCTCCGGCAACGAGTGCTTGAGTGTCGTTTAACGCCAACCCGAGGAATTTCCGGAATTTCGGGACACCCACGATCTGGGCGATAAAGAATATCGGGACACTCTCGGGCAGAGGTCGGCGCTAAATTTCAGTTGCACACGGGTTGAGCCATCGTGTGCGCGAGCGCCGACCCGACGCGCCCACGAAGTATCGCTCGTGTAATTTCATGGGCGTTCCGGACGGTCAAAGGGGTACCGACGTTAGCCGGCACGTTCCCCGCCTCAAAAGACCTTGTAGTTGGCGTCGTCTTGCAGAGACTCCGGGCCAGTGACAGGCATATTTTCAAAGTAGTTCAGCGCTGCGTTGATATCACCCTCCCAGGCTTCGCGCGGCACTTCGTAGAGGACTTCGATGCCGTTTCCGTCAGGGTCTGAAATGTAGGCGCTATGCGTCATGCCGTGGTTGCCGCGTAGTTTGACCTCGATCCCGCACGCTTCTAGGTGCTGCAACTGAGATAGAAACGTATCCCGGTCGGGATACGCGATAGCAATGTGGTTGATGCGGCCCCCGGACTTCGCCACGCTCCACTCCGGCTCCGCGCTGTCGGGCTCCGGCTGCTCGACCAATGCGATGTCGTGATGTTTCGAGTGAGTGGAATAGAAATTCATTGTCAGCCCGAAGGGATTGTCTTTCACAAGCGCGCCAACTTTCTCATAACCCAAAACATGGGTGTAGAAATGATGCGAGGTCTTGAGGTCACGCACGTTTAAGACCAGATGATTAACGCCAACAGGTGTTGCGGCTTTCGTGTTTTCCATAGTGTTTCCCCAGAGCGAAGCGAAATGTCGATGGTCCACACTACGCTCCAGGAATTCCCGGGTCAAAGGGAAAGCAAGGGAAAAGAGTGCGCTCGCCTCGCGAAGATCACCTCATCTGAGTTTCGGGGACAGTATATTCAATTAGCGCCGATGCGTTCCGCAGGCCCGTGGTTGGCTGCACCCAGCACGAGTAGCAACGGAGCTAGCCTGTGCGGATCGATTTGAATAAATAACCTGCCACCGAAATTTGGTGCTGCGGGATGCGTATCCGCGGAATAATTGGCTCATGGCTGGGCTCCGAGGCCATGGCGAACGGCCGACGCCTGTTGCGTGGTTGCGCTTTAGGTGTGTGAGGAGCCTCTCGAGCGTTATCCGATCTTCGCTGTGCGCATTGATCACCCTTGCGGCCAGAAGGTCCCCCGTGATACATACTTTGGCGAACCAACCGTTGGCCAATCACCCGGCAAGTCGGGTCAACCGTCACTTTAACGAGCATCTATCTTGCATCAAATTCAGGAGCCTTAGCGAAAATGGAATCAGATCCCTACGAACAGCGGCACGCGCGCGCGCTTAACATGCTTGACGCAATGATGGGCGGCGCGGTCGACCCGCAAGAAATGGCGGATACGTTCCGTCGTCGCCAGGGTGCGCTCGGCAGTTTCGCGATCGACGTCGTACTAGGGGATGTCTGGTCCCGAACCGAACTCAGCCGTCGCGATCGCAGCCTGATCGTGCTCGCTGTATTGGCTACCATAGGCAGTACGGAAGAACTGTCGTTACACACTCAAATTGGTTTAAACAATGGCCTGTCGCGCAGTGAGGTTGAAGAGATCCTCCTGCACATCGCCGCCTACGCCGGCTATCCGATGGCCATGCAGGCGTCCCGGATCATCGACGCGCGTTTCTGTCTCATCGACGGTGTAGAGCAACTACCTGATCGGGAAGCAGGTGCAGCGCTTAGCGATCGAGAGCGCCGTACGCGCGCTGCCGAGGTCCGCCAAACGCTCACCGCTGGGCGTGCGTCGTCCGATCCCGAGCAGGACATGGCAGCTCTGATCTCGCATCTCGGTGAGGTTGGGCGTATTGCCTACCAGTGGGCATTTGGAGAGGTGTGGTCGCGCCCGGAGCTCAATCGACGCGACCGCAGCCTGATCGTGATCTCGATACTCACGGTGTTGAGTCGGGTGGACGAACTCGCGTTCCACATTCCGGCCGGCCTCAATCACGGCCTAAGCCGGATAGAGGTTGAGGAAATTATGGTGCAGATGACAATCTACGGCGGCATTCCCCGCGCCGTCGAAGGCGTCCATGCGATGAAGGCCGCGTTCGCAAAGCTGGATGCACCGTCCAAGCGTTAACAGCAGGTCTACTTAGACAAGCCAATGGGGACATATGATTTCACCCGCGGATCGGCAACCCTCGCATCAATACTCACAGTACCAAGAGGCAATGGACATTCGCATACGCGGAAAATTGTAGAGAAAGTTAGGGAAATAAGTTTAGAGAGACACAATTGGCGTTGAGCCCAGCAAGCGCGCCTTCTGTGGCTAATAACGCATTTCTGCGAAGGTCTTCCGCTTCACACGGGAATATTCTGTCTCGAATGGAAAACTTCGGGATGGGAGATTTCGGGACACGCTTCACGCTAACTCCTGGCAGGAGTTCGATCGTGGCCGGATAAGGATGTCGCGCATCCAAGCGCCGACACGGAGCTGCGAATTGTGACTCACCTATTGTTACGAACGCGATTTCAAGGACGTTCCGAATTGGCTTTCTTACGCGCGACGACCGACATGACCATAACTACCGTCAGGACGACGATACGCGATTCATCCGTAGTGGCCGCCGCACGGGAGAGCAGGCGCTACAATCCCTAGTACGTATTCTGGGACACTCACGATACGCGCCGCGTCTGTATTTCCGTTCTCGGCGAGCCAGCATTTAAATGAGTGCGCTAAATTATTCGCGCCAATTCTCAATTACTACAGTTAATTGACCCTCTCACTACGGTCTCAAGTTTTTAACTGGTCGCCTATAGGCAAACGTCGGATTCTCTTGCCCGTTGCAGCAAAGATTGCATTCACCAGTGCTGGCGCAACAGTCGGCGTACCCATCTCGCCAGCACCGGCCGGTGGGTAGTCGGTTTCGACGACTTCGACTTCAACGTTCGGCGCATCAGCCATCGCCAGCAAACGATAGTCGGGGAAATTGCTTTGCACGACTTCGCCTGCTTTAACCGTCACTTCCAAATTCAGCGTCGTCGAAATGCCGTCGATCGTGCCGCCAGATAATTGTGCATCGAGCCCTAAAGGATTGACGGGTATCCCCACGTCGGCCACACACACGCAGCGATGTATCTTTGGTTTGCCATTTTCGACTGAGACTTCCATCGCATGCGCACTGTACGCGCCGAACACAAAATGCGCCGCGACACCAATCCCATGCCCGCTCGGTAATGCACGGCCGTAGCCAATCTTTTGCGCCGCGCGTTGTAATACTGTCGCAAGACGGCCGGTATTAAATATCGGACCACCGTGGCCTTCATATTTCAATTCGCGCGGCTCACCGAGCAAACCCAAACGAAATTCGACTGGGTCCGCACCAGCCGCATGGGCGACTTCGTCCATGAATGCTTGATTGGCGAATGCGACAAATGTTGGCAACGGTCCGCGCCACCAGCCGAGCGGTAAGCCGAACGGTATGGCGGTGAAAGTGGCAAGATAATTCGGCACACAGCCTGCAGGAAACGCGTCTGCATCTAGGCACGTGAACCACGCATCGCGGCCGGCCAAATAGGGAATCCGGAAGCGCCGATCGGTCGCCGCAACTTTATGCGTCCAACCACTGAGTTTCTTCTGCGCATCTAAGGTTGCGACCATCCCGTGAGCGCCGGACGGACGGTACCAATCATTGCGCAGATCGTCTTCGCGACTCCAGATCAATTTCACCGGTCTCCGTACGGCCTTGGCGATGTGTACTGCTTCTGCGACAAAATCGTTCTGGCCACGACGGCCAAAACCACCGCCAGAACGCGGCAAGCGAATGTCGATATTGAGTCGATCGATACCGGTTAATTTACTGATCAATTGGGATGCGGCGGCTGGTGATTGCAGCGAAGCGATCAACACGGCGCGGTCTGCTTCCAGCGCGATGGTCGCGTTCATAGGCTCCATCGTGCTGTGGGCTAGGAAAGGTTGAAAATATTCCGCTTCAACGACTTCGCTTGCATTACTCCGGGCCGCGGCTATATCGCCATCGGCTCGCGCGACCTCGCCGTCCAACTGCAAAGCCGCATGGGCTGCTTCGCGAAAGCTATCCGTATCGTCGGTAGACCAACGGCTGGTGCGCCACTTCACCTTGAGTGCTTTGCGCCCTTGCATTGCCGCCCAGGTATCGTCGGCAACGATCGCGATACCGGCAGCAAGATGTTCAGAGAATTCCGTTTTCGACGGCACAGGTAGCTCAACGATGTGGCGCACTCCGGCCACCGCAAGTGCTGCGGTATCGTCGTACGATTCGACTTCTCCATCAAGGTAGGGCGATCGTTCGATAACGGCGACGAGTCGCCCCTCTATCGCACCATCAATACCGTACTGTGCGCGGCCGGTAACAATATCCCGAGCATCGGCAGTTAAAGTGTGCTTGCCGATGATCCGAAATTCAGCGGCTGATTTTAACGCTAGCGGGTGCTCTGCCACGGGCAGCGTGTTCGCTATTGGCGCTAATGTGCCATAACTTAATTGTTGACCCTCCGGGTGGATCACGTAGCCGGATTTCGTAGTGAGCTTGTCAGGATCGATGCTCCAAGTTTGCGCTGCTGCTTGGACAAACAACTGACGAACGCGCGCGCCCACCTGGCGCATCTCGAGCCAGCTTTGCGGAATGGCCGTACTGCCACCGGCTCTTTGCGCACCATATTTTGTATCGACCCCAGGTTCTCCATCGGCGGCAACCACGCCGTAGGGTAATTGTTCGACGGTCACTTGATCCCAACTAACGTCGAGCTCGTCGGCGATCAGCATCGGCAGCGACGTACGTACACCCTGTCCGATCTCCGGCCCACGCGCACCAATGAAGACTCGCTCATCTGGTTCCACTCGCACAAACAAATGCACCGCGTCTCTTAACCACGCGGGTTCCGAGACGGCCGCTGAATTCGCAGAGGCGCTTGGCAGGAAAGCCGTAGCTACCAGGCCGCCGAGCGACGTCGAGGACACTCTTAGAAAATCTCGCCGAGTGACTGTGCCGCTCATGACTGCCTACTCGCGGCAAGCAATCCGGCCGCGCGCTTAATCGCACTCCGGATCCGCGGGTAGGTTCCACAACGACACAAGTTTGTGATCTCAGAAATATCTGCATCATCAGGGTTGTCGTTACGTGCCAGCAAGTCGGCCGCCGCCATCAACTGGCCCGCCTGACAATATCCACATTGCGGTACGTCTTCCTCTATCCAGGCTTGTTGCACGGCATGCAGCTGGCCATCGGTTTCTAGACCTTCGATCGTGGTGACAGCTTTGTCCGCGAGACTACTAAGCGGTGTAACACAAGAACGCACGGCTTTGCCGTCGACGTGTACGGTACACGCGCCACAGGCGGCGATTCCGCAACCAAACTTGGTGCCCGTGAGGCCAGCGTAATCGCGTAGATACCACAGAAGCGGCATATCCGCCGCACCATCGAATTGGGTTTCTCGACCATTAAGAGAAAATTGCACGGCCATGTGAGGTGTCCTTTTTGTCCGGAAGCATTTCATTGTAGCGTACGGCAAGTGTGCAGGCTTGCGCGCGGAAATCAGCGCCACCTTGGAACGGCAGTGTGACACTCACGATCGCACCACCTCCTTCGCAGCAAAAGGTTGTTGCGGCTAAGTCAGAGATACCGTTTTGCAACGGATTTCACGACAACCTTATCTCCCACTGTTGTAGTGTCCGATCCAAGTCGGCATTGGGGACCCGCTGTCCTCGAAGCGCTTAGCGCTGGGACATTGAAATTGTTCGCGTTCTACTACCGATCGAGGTTGGGTAAAAGCCACTTTCGATCCTCGAAAATGGGCTCGAAGGGCGTAACGCATTGTGGAATAGATGGCTTGATCCTTAGCTCGAATCCAGCCTCACGTCGGATTGGGAGATAGTTTCGGAACTGCTGGATTTTTCGAAGTTCCTACCCTGCCTCGATCACTACGCACGGATAATTCTCGAGCGCACTAGCTCACAGGGTAAGTATTCGCAGTAGGACGTTGCCGACCCGCGCTGAACCCCGCCGCTGACGGCGGCAACCGCGTTTACCCTCACAGTACCCTGCCCCTGTTTTGGCCGACGTCTTCCGTGCGACAATCCTGCAGGCAGGCCGCAGGCACGATGCTTTCGTGCGCCGTGCAATCCTTCGACAGTCTCCGCGCATGAGCGGCCACCACCATTAGCGTTCTACTTGGCGCAAAAATTATAAAAGCGAAACACGACGCGCAGACCATGACAGCTGATGGAAAAACCCCAAGAGAGCCCCTCCTAACGCCACAATTTGTGTTGCTGTTAGTTGCGACTGCGATTTTCGGCCTATCGTTCTCAACCTATTTTCTGCTGCCGAAATTTCTCGCCGTCGAACTCAAAGCTGATGCGATCACGATCGGCGCGGTTGGGGCGTTGTCGATGCTTGCATCGGTGATCGCGATGCCGTTTATCGGTGTACAGATCGACCGCCACGGGCGCAAATATTTCGGCTTTTTCGGGGCCGCTATTTTCGCTGTCGGGAGTGCGGGGTTTCTGTGGATCGATAGTGTCGGGCCGCTGCTAATGATCGTGCGAATTCTTCAAGGTGCGGCCTTCACCTTGTACTACGTCTCGCTTTCAACGCTTGCGACCGATATCTCGCCTAATGAACGTCTAGGCCAAGCCATCGGCGCGTTTGGCGCGGTGATGATTTCGACCAACGCACTCGGACCCGCGCTAGCCGAATGGGGTGCCGATCATTTTGGCTGGACGGTTGTATTCGCCTGCACCGTCGGCGCAGCCGCGCTATCCGCCGGGCTAACCCTACTAATTCGGGAACGACCCCGCGTGCACGACCACCAAAACGCCACCAGCATGTTGCAGGTTTTGAAGAGGCCGCGACTGCAACGTATTTTAGTCGTGGCCGTATTGGTCGGTTGGTCCATGAGTGCCATGTATACGTTCTATCAACCTTGGGCGATCACGCTTGGGTATGAGCGTGTAGCGGGTTACCTCATCGCCTTCGCCGCATCCGCCATGGTCGTTAGAGTCGGCCTAGGCAGTCTCGCCGATCGCTTAGGGAGATTGCGCGTTGCGCGGGTGGCGTTGTTTTTCTATATCGCGGCACCCTTCTCGCTCATATGGTTAGACTTCTTCGGACTTTTTTTTACCGGCGCGTTACTTGGATTAACTCACGGCCTGTTTTTCCCCGCCTTGAATGCAGTCGCCTTGGACTGCACGCACGAAAGTGAACGCGGCAAAGGCATGGCCGCCTACCATGGGGCCTTCAATATCGGCTTTGCGGCGGGGAGTTTTCTACTCGGTTATGTCGCGGTATTAACCAGCTATCCCGTGATATTTTCTATCGCGGGCGTCACTTGCTTCGGCGCATTTGTTCTCCTAACGACGGTGCCGAAAAATACACACGACCACCCGGCCTGACGGAGTTGCGCTGGAGTGCGCATTTCTTACTGGGGCCCCGTTCATCTAAAGCAATTACCCCTGTGCATAACACGGCTTCTTTTGCCTTGCTCCCAGCTGCCGTTCTGGACTTAATAAATTAACCGGGAACCGTTATTGCCGTGTTCCCAGGAACCGCAATTCTCGCTGTTAGACTAGATCCGCGGTGGGGCATTACCACAAGGAGGAATAGATGAACTGTGCGACAACTTTAGCTTGGATAATAGCTGGATGTCTAACAGCGACGCTCGGTATGGCCGAGCCGCAGCGTCCGCCGTATCAATTGCCAGCAATGAATTTTGAGCACGACGCCGCAGGATCTTACGTCAACGTTTCCGACTCGACTTAACGGCACTATATGTGGGAATCGTTTGTCACTTTGAACTGGCCGGCGAAACAGAGTGCCAGAGGCGAGCCAGATAATCACGCAACCGTCCCGGCGGCAAAGTATCCGCTTGTGTGGGAGACGCTCCCACAACCGCAAGAGGTATTCCTACTGCCGTCCGGATGGAATAATTATCCTAAATGGGACCAGATAGAATCACTGCCTGCAGGTCTCACCGTCTCTGGAGCCAAGGCCCTAGGTGAGGGATATTCTCCCAAAACCGACATTGTCCTCTACGATGTTAACCAACCCAACACGAGTATTCGGGCCGGACCGGTTGCCCCGTTGATGGATCAGTATCGTCGTTACGTGCGTTATCAAGTCGCGATGAACAGATCCTACTTCGACTATATTCGCAGCCACAGTTACTTCGACGCCGAGGTGCAACGCCAGGCTGTTCGGGTCACAGAACAGGCACAATATTCTGATCAGTCGACAGCACCAGACGGTGGCTTCGTTGGACTACCCGCCGACCACGTAGATGAGCCAGGTATGCTAGAAATTAAATCCGCCTGGAGAGGCTTAGACCCCAAGCTTGATCAAACACAGCGCTATTATTCGCGACCCGGATTCATCCTTAGCCCTGATCGGAAGTATTTCGCAACGGCACCAGCAGGCGTTGGGCTCGTTGCACTACATATCCATAGAATGACCAGACTGAGCCACGTCGCGTCGACTTTCGAGCATATTGATAACGTCGCGTTACCGGACGACTCGACGACACACAAACTGCATCCTTCTTTCAATCCGCGGGTCGGCAATGCTACCCATACTAACGGCTGCCCCCGTATGGAAATATAGGGTTCGACGGTCGACTACCTCCCTTAATTACCAGCGGCAACACCTTGCCGCCACGTTACTGGCGCCAAGCAAATAACATATCCCGTGCTACGCCGATCCCGGCTTCGGTGCAGGCAATCAATCGCGACTATCAGCACCGATATCGCGATTCGTCATTGCGCTATTATCAAATGATTGATGTGCAACATGTGCGGGCGGAGTGTCGCATGCGCGAAACCGGCGATTACCGTCAGCCTCGCGAATGGCTGCCGACGACCTGTCCGCAGCCCAACACGCGCACCTTGATCAATGTGGCCTTCGAGTCGTGTACGCAGCTAGTCGATCCTTTTGATCTATCGCCACATAACTATAGCTGTCAGGGATGCCATGCGCACGCACGACCCTGCGGCTTTGTTGGCGCGACTAAGCCTAAGCTTAGCTTTCGGCCGGAGCTGATGGTGATGAGTTATTTGCTCAGTAAGGCAAAGTTCCCTGGACAGCACACCGTCCCTGAATCTTATTCGTGCAACAGTCCGGCCACTCAGCCGCCGTCAAGTTCGGATCTCGGGCGCGATTACCAAAGGCGGTAGAATTAGACATCGAGCCTGAGGGAACCTCTCAACACAACATGAAAGAGGCACCTTTTGTCTGCACCGGCGGTGGTCTGACGATGAATTCTCCTGGTCATCCGCGACGCTCGTGTGGTGACTCAAAGCGTCCGTTCGGCGAAATCGTTTGAGCCTGGGAATTGGCCCCAGTAACGTGTGGGAACATCGTCGCACTTTTACGATCTTTATGAGTTGCCCCGGTTATCGTCGCGGAAGAAATGACTATTTTGAGTGTAACCTGCGCACGGCCCAATACTATTTCCTCGAACCAGGCAGTATTCAGCGAAATATAGGCGACAGGATGATTGCTACGCTCTACATCACGAATAAACCGACATCTATGCGGAATTGGCGCCGTCGGCTGGGCCCAAGAAACATTCGTTGGGCAGGAATCTGTGCAAGGACTATCGCCGTCCATCAGGTCAAGTTTAACGCCACTAGTAACACCATTTAGGAGCATTCGAGCCGTGTGCGGATTAATCGTCTATTACAAAACCTCAGAGCGTCCACTTGAGCCCCGATTGCTAGAGGAAATGACCCATTCGATGACCTATCGTGGGCCGGATGACTTTGGATTATGTTTCACGGATTCTAAAGGGACGAAGTTTTGGCGTGGCCACGATAGACCCCCACCATTGCGCACCAAAGGTGTGGCTATGGGCCATAGGCGATTAAGTATTTTTGATCTCAGTCTCGCTGGTCGCCAACCGTTCACCAGCAAGGACAATCGACTAACCATGGTGTTCAATGGAGAAGTTTACAACTACGTCGAATTACGTGACGAACTTATCAAGTCCGGATTCTCATTCAGTACGGATTGCGACACTGAAGTCGTACTGTGTGCATTCCAACATTGGGGAACCGACTGTTTCAATCGATTCAACGGCGTTTGGGCTATCGTAATATGGGACAACGTTGCAAATGAGCTGATTGCTTGTCGCGATCGCCTTGGCGAAAAACCCCTGTTTTATGCGCAGGTTGGAGAGGATTGGATCTTCAGTTCCGAAATGAAACCATTATTTCTGCATCCAAACGTTTCCGCTGCACCTAACGAACAATCACTTCTACATTTCATTATGACCGGTGCGTATCCGGCGGGCACACAAACTTTCTTCAGCGGTATTTCAGCAGTTGAAAGCGGTTCGATTCTAAGTATTACTAACGGGCGAGTTAATAGTCGCAAATACTGGAACTTCGCCCCGGAACACATGCCTGTGCGCACCGACAAAGCGTCAGCCATTGAGGAATTGAATTCCCTGATAACTGATGCAGTCCGATTGCGTATGCGCGGTGACGTTAGGGTCGGTTCGATGTTGAGTGGCGGTATGGATTCTACCAGCGTCATCGCATCGGTGACCGAAGTGCTGGAATCACGCCCTAGCGAGAGTCTCTCGATAGGCGACAAATTACAGGCATTTACGGCCAGCTTTACAGGCATGTCGATTGATGAAACTGACAAGGTCGAGGAGTTGTGTCGCTCAATCGATATTAATGTCAGTAAAGTATATCCGGTTGATCTTGATCGCATTGAAGAACGCCTCGCCGATGTTGCGCTGAAAATGGAAGCGCCATTCTGGTCGCCGGTAGTCATAGTGCATGACGCGTTGATGAAAAAGATCAGGGAGACCGATGTTCAAATCGTGCTCGACGGCATGGGTGCGGACGAAATATTTGGCGGATTCGATTGGTTTTTACCGACCAC
This sequence comes from Gammaproteobacteria bacterium, assembly GCA_047611805.1. GTDB lineage: Bacteria > Pseudomonadota > Gammaproteobacteria > UBA11873. The sequence goes on along the minus strand of JBLFWX010000009.1, from coordinate 85,364 downwards.
CTTGAAGGACAACCTCGCCGGCCTACGTGTAGGCGAAGCAGTGGGTAACTTGCGCGGAATGAAAGATCTACATGGTCGAAATTATCTGAAGGAAATTGCGCGCGTCGTGCTCCCTGAGCGCTTTCCTGAATACACGGATAACGTTGTCAATCTCATACGAGGCAAGCCACTGCATTGGCATACTGGCTTAGTTCGAAACGAACATCTGCTGGCCGGCGTGCCGTCGGAAGCATTTACGGGAAGAACAAGGCTGGAACGAAAACTTAAGGACGCTTTGCTTGGTTACAACACCCGGCGATGGTGTCATATGGGAGATAACATGAGTATGGCGAATTCAGTGGTAACTAGGTCGCCATTCTTGGATCACAGAATGATTGATTTTGCATTTAGTCTCGATGACAGCCTGAAGATTCACAACGGCATCCCAAAGTACATCTTACGCGAAGCGAAGCGCAATCAATTACCCGACAGCATCGTCAATGGCATCCGCAAGATCCAATTCTCTGGGTCCAGTGAGTTATGGATAAATGGACCACTTAAGCCATTCGCAAAGTCGCTCGCAAGAGATGGTAATTCCAGGCTCTCGGCGTTTTTACACGATGACGCGATGACTGCCATAGTTGACGGATATTATGAATCCGGCAGCGTACCGACGGCGGTTATCTGGCGGTTGTTAAATGCTGAGGCGTGGCTAAAGGCGTTTTTCTAGATTCTTCGGCTTCAGTTGATTCTCCCTGGGCGATCTAGTTTTCCGACTGGCCATTGATGCGTTACGGTGGTCGGCTAAAATCTGATCGACTAAGGCTAGTTCTCACTATCCGACAACACTAGATGGCGTCTTATTACACGGCTACCGATCACCTAGTGCGCGGCAAAGTATTCGGCATTGTCGCGTATGCCCCAGGCTCCCGAAGCATACACTGCCGCCATCGCGGCCTACCGATCCGAAGATCCGCTGCGAGTCGTTCAAGGCGCATGCGCGCTTCGATGCTTTTGATGTATCGCGTAAAGACACGGCTGCGACGGGCATCGTACAGCATAAGCGAATTCGTCACGTCTTCGCTTATGCAAGCGTGTTGATCTCCTCCAAATCGTCGCTCGATAACTTCAACCCGATGCTGTTAACGTTACTGCGGATTTGATCCGGGGACGTGGCGCCCGCGATAACCGATGCGACACACGGTTGCTGTGCCAACCACGACATCGCAAGACTCAACAATGAACAGCCTTTGCGTTCAGCAAATCTCGCTAAGGCTTCGACTTTCGTGAAGTTCTCGTCATTCGCAACGGCTTGCGCGAATTCGAGTTCCGCCATACGGCTTCCAGTCGGAAAATTTTCCCCACGCCGATATTTACCGGTCAAAAAACCACTCGCTAAAGGGAAGAACGGCAACACGCTTAACTGTTGGCTTTCACACGCAGGCACGACTTCGCTTTCCACGTCGCGTTTGAGCAAACTCCATTCATTTTGCGCGGTGACGAACGCTGTATTTCCGGATTGCGCGGCGTAGTCGGCCGCCGCATGAATTTGTTCAGGAGAAAAGTTCGAGTGGCCAATGGCCCGCACTTTACCTTGCTTAACCAAGGCGTCTAATGCATCCATGGTTTCGCCGATCGGTGTGTTGGGATCCGGGAAGTGCACTTGGTACAAATCGATCCAATCGGTCTTGAGCTTCTTTAAGCTTGCTTCGATCGAAGCAACCACATGCTCGCGCCGTCCCCAGTGTTCGCCTGTGTTATACAGCATCGCATGACCGCCAAACTTCGTCGCCAATACGACCTGATTGCGGCGCGCGCCGAGCACCTGGCCGAGAAACTCTTCTGACTGACCACCACCGTACATGTCCGCGGTATCGAAACACGTAATGCCTTCTGCCAGTGCAGCATCAATGACTGCGCGACTTCCGGCCAAATCGATCTTCATCCCAAAATTATTACAACCAAGCCCAACCACGCTCACCTCAATTCCCGACGCCCCTAAAGTACGTGTTTCCATTTTTGCTCCCATCATGAATTCGTATCGATCGTAATTGTGCCCTACTTCGGCGACATTGAGTGCCTCCATTTTTTCGCGAGCGATCAGAGTAGGCAGCAGGCGCGCTTAATCCACAAATTCTGCACACTGCGGCAACACCACCACGCATGACCGCTACAACGATACTAGGAGATATGTCGAACTGTAATAGAGTTCGTTCTAAGTTATTTCTCCACACGCAACGTTGATTTCCGCCGGATGGAAGACATCAATGGATCCGAGTTAGAGTCACATCAGTCGACGCGCCATGCGGATCGAGACTTTATAGGCCAATTACTTACCTCCCAATTAAGTAAACTGTCCTTGGAATGGCAAGAATCATGTATTCGATTGGCCACTAGGCTAGACTCATCGACACGATGTCGGCGTGGAAAACGGAGCCAACGTCAATGGACAAGCCCTTTCTCAAAAATGCATGGTACGTTGCTACGTGGTCGGATGAATTGGGTTCGGCGCTGATCGAACGTATCATTATTAATGAACCGATCGTCTTGTACCGCGATTCAAAGAATCGAGCGCACGCGATGGACAACACCTGTCCACATCGTTACGCACCGTTGCATCAAGGAAAACTGGTCGACGATTGCATCACTTGCCCGTACCACGCGTTGCGCTTTAACAGTGAAGGAAAATGCGTCCACAACCCCAATGGGAACGCGATCATTCCGGGCAAATCGGATCTACGTGTCTACCCGATCATCGAAATGCACGAAATTCTGTGGGTGTGGATGGGCGATCCAACCTTAGCGGACGACACGAAAATTCCCGACTTTAGCTGTCATAGCGATAGCGAACTGAAGATGGTGAAGGGCACGCTTGATATCGAAGCGTACTACGAACTCATTTCCGACAATCTGATGGATCTTACGCATGCAACCACTATTCACGAAGGCGTGCTCGGTAGTGAGGCGATCGCCAGAGGTATCAATACCGTGCTGCAAGACGGGACCACGGTTTGGTCGAACAGTTGGTGTCCAGATGGAATGGCACCGCCCGCGTTTGATGCGGCCTTTGATAATTACGGCAAACCAGTCGATCTGTGGACGCATATGCGCTGGGACGCGCCGGCGCACATGCTGTTGGATGTCGGCGTAACACCTACTGGCAAACCACGCGCAGACGGACTGTGGGTGTACGGGACAGATATCCTCACTCCGATTACCGCTGGGCTAACTCGTTATTTTTGGGCGATAGCGCGGGCATATCGCCCTGATGATCGGAGCCAAGACACGCTATGGCAGCAATCGATAAAGATTGCTTTTGAAGGTCAAGACAAACCGATGCTCGAAGCGCAACAGCGCATGTTAAAAATTCGCGGAGGGATTGATATTGACGAATTCGATCACGCGGGGATCAACACAGATGGCGGTCCGTTAAGAGTCCGGCATGTATTGAAAAAGCTGATCGAACAAGAAGGCGACGGCATCGCACCTGATCCGCGCAACCCGGATCTAAAATCCTTACGTAATAGTGCGGGACGTGCCGATTCTGTTGAAGCGGTTTGCTAAGTTGACCGCACGTTTGCGTGCCAGAGACGTTGATCTTCATTTCGTCTCGCTGAGGTTTATTATACTTGGTGATTCTAATTTTGCTTGAGTAGGTTTGAATCCACGGGTAAAAATTATAAACCGACTTTCGAGGCGAATTTTATATTCGCGCAGGCCCTTCACAGCGGCCGGTAAAAGTCTACCCGTGGAACAAGCAGGCATCGATCTCTGGGTCTCTAACTTAAAAAACAGTTTTTCGAAGTTGATCGAGTTCTGCTTTTAGTTGATCTTTTTTCGCTCCCGGGGTGAGCATAACAACAACCCGGTTAGCACCTGCTTTCCCGAGATCCTCCATATCGCGTTTCGTTTTCCATTGATCGCCGATCCCGAAAACCGTGTAGTCCATGCTCGATGCGTCACGACCGTTTTCTGCACAGAAACCTTCAATGTGTTTGATCCCTCCAGAAAGTTCCTCCGCGTTCTGGATGACCGGCATCCAGCCGTCGCCCCAATCGGCAACGCGCTTCAATGATCGCGCGTTATTAATCGCGCCTAGTAAGACCGGCGGATGAGGATTTTGGCGCGGCTTCGGATAGCAGCGGATGGGCGGGAAATCGTTATATTTTCCGTGGAATTCGGGCGCGTGTTCCGTCCACAGTAGTTTCATGACGGCGATGTTCTCCTTCGTATGCGTCCAACGGTGTTCGAAATCGCCACCAAGGATCGTGCACTCTTCCGGATTCCAACCTGCGCCAATACCGAAAAGAAAACGGCCATTGGAACAATCGTCCAAACTGGCAATAAGTTTTGCCGTTAATATCGCATCGCGCTCGGGGACGAGTAGTACGCCGGTTGCGAGTTTAATCGTGCTGGTAATCGCAGCAACGTGCGCGAGCATGATCAGCGGATCAGCCATCTGCCAAAGGTAATCCGGCTCAGGATCATCGGGTCCGCCGCCCGGATATTTCACGCTGTAGTTGAGCGGCAGAATGGTGTGGTCTGGTGCCCAGTAAGATTCGAATCCGAGATCTTCCGCATGCTTGGCTATCTCGGCAGCCGGAGCTCCTTGATTCGCGACAGGTTGTGCTATTCCAATGTCCATTCTAGATTTCCTTGTGCTGGTGGTTTTCGAGTAGTTAGGCGATCGCGCTTAGGCACCCATTTATGAATGTTTTAGTTTTTCTCTCCTCGATTGAACGATAGTCGAACCAGATCTGACTCCATGAACAATAAGCTTATAAAAAGCTAACGCCGTCGTAGTTATTGTCGACAGCACGGACCAGAGTTTTGGTGTATTTGGGGCCGCCGCCCGTGTAGATGTTGTAGCGAGTTTTGCCGTATTCGTGACCTTCGAGGTTTGAGTTGTAGCCAGTGATCCAGCTCTTCGCCTTGCTCATCAACACGCCCTTGTACATTTCCTTCACGTGTTCGAACCAACGCTGCTCCGCATCTTCGTTGGCAATGAAACGCCTGTGGCCGTGCGCGCGCATATACTCAAGCAGTGAGGTTGCCCAATCGACTGCCAACTCTGCACCGCGCGGGAAGTTCGTTGCTGCAGTCTGTGGTCCTGCAAGCATCACCATATTCGGAATGTCACTCACCATTAATCCGAGGTAGGTGACGGGCCCGTCAGCCCATTTGTCGCGAAGCTTCGCGCCACCAAGACCACGGATATCGATGCGATCTAGTGCACCAGTGAACGCGTCGAATCCAGTAGCATAAATTATGACGTCGAACTCAAACGTTCGATCGCTCGTGCTCAAACCTGTTTCTGTGATCCGCTCGATCGGTGTTTCTGCAGAGTCGACGAGTTCGACGTTGTCGCGGTTATAGGTTTCGAAATACCCGGTTTCCAATGGCACGCGTTGAATGCCGAAACCGTGATCTTTGGGAATGAGCTTCTCTGCAATGACGGGATCGTTAACGCGCTTGCGGATCCGATCCGCGATGTACTCTGAAAATTCTGCGTTCGCCTTTTCGTCGACAAAAATTTCGACGAAGTTGCTAAGCCATATACCGAACCCTGGACCATCGTAAAGACTGTCCCACAATGCGATCCGCTCTTCGCGAGTGACGTCGTTGAAGGGCCGACGGTCCGGTTCGTGCTCGAAACCACCTGGCGTACGCGCGCAAGTCGCAAAAATTTCGTCATAGCGTGCACGGATCGCGGCCATTTCTTCGTCGGAGATTACGCTGTTGTTCAACGGCGCGGCCCAATTCGGTCGGCGTTGGAAAACCGTTAGATGACTCACTTCTTTCGCGATTTCTGGAATGAACTGAATCGCCGTCGCTCCTGTGCCGATCACCGCGACTCGTTTACCACGCAGATCGAGATGCTCATGTGGCCAATAAAAAGGATGAAAGGAGGTTCCTTTAAAACTATCCATGCCTTCAAATTTCGGCAGCGTTGGCGTCGAGAGCACACCGACCGCAGTGATCACAAAGTGCGTCGTCAACTTGCGGCCGTCTTGTAAGCTTAAATTCCACGTGTCGGTGTTTTCATCGAACACCATGGCCTCGACTCTGCTTCCGAACTGCATGTGTTCGCGAAGTCCGAATTTTTTGGTCACATGATTTAAATAACGAAGAGTTTCTGGTTGTGGCGAGAACTGTTCGCTCCAATGCCACTCGTCGAGTAGTTCTTTAGAGAAAGAATAACCGTAAGTGAAACTCTCGGAATCGAAGCGCGCACCTGGGTAGCGATTGTTGTACCAGGTGCCACCGAGATCGTCGTTTGCGTCAAGCACGGTGGCATTCACCCCAAGGTCTATCAGACGTTTGATCTGATAAATTCCGGCAACACCAGCGCCGATCACTACAACTTCATAATCGCGCGGTGCAAGTGGAGCGTTGCCGTTGGTCGCCATTGTCGTTTGCTCATTCATGCTATTTATCTCTCAGTTAACCTGTTATCTGCAGGATCGGGACAGCTCAATTCTACAAAATTTTTGCCTAGTTAGGATAAGAATCGTGTTTCGGAGATCGATCGCCCCACGAAGACCCCTTTTAGATCCCGCTATCCTCTAAGAGTACGACATTGAATTGGGCGAGTTAAGTTATCGGCCCAACTGCGGGCAACTCTTCGTACTACGTCGGACACTGCGAACAAAATCTATAGGTAGCAATATCGAAGATCGGGTTCGGACTAAATCCCTGGTCGCGTACCGAGGATCTGTAAATTTCACTCTGACTTGAAGCTGGTTAGGGAGAGTATTCGCGATTTCGAGTTAATGACGTCAGTAATTGTTCCGCTTCCACATCCAGCTGCTTGATCTTGTCAAACCCGAGTAGCGCAACCAAATCGCTGACTAGCGATTCATTGCGAAAATCACCACGGATCCGCTGTAGTAAGGAGGTGAATCATTTTGATCTTCAAATGAAGTCGAGTAACCACGTCACGAATGGTCGACGTTAAACCATTTGTACGCCGCTTGTGGATCGCGATGCGGTCCATAGAACGTTAGCAACTCCGCTAAGTACATCGAGGCTTCAATATTTCCGCGTTGCGCTAACTCGGTAAGCTCCCTTAGCGCCGCGATGAAGCGTTGCGATTGTTGATCATCGCGAACTTGCTCTATCCCATCCAGCAGCTTTGCGAATTCATCGATAACGTTCTCTTCATCCACTGGAGGTAAATCGTCTGGAGAAAAATCAGGTGAAGGCTTCTTTGCCAAAAAGAATAATATTTTCTGAACCAAATAATTCATCGCGACTTTCCGTCGAATCAATCGTTAGCGGATCCTACGAGTGTCTAAAAATCAAGTTCGATGGGTCCGATGTCGTTCTTCATCACTACCGACTTTTGCTGCCCCGTGCCGAGCGCACGTGCACGCCGCCACGTTAACAATCAAAACAGAATGCTCACCGCGCAACGGGTCGTATGATTGCCGTCCTTAAATAGCGACTATCCGATTAGGGAGACCAAACAATTCGCACGCCACAGTCTCTCGAGCCACATTGCTTGCAGCGCAGTTTTGCTGCAACCGTCTTAATGGAGAGGTCTCCGTGAGTATGCAGCAGCAAGCCACAGCGAAGCTTATTCATCCTGCGACAGTTATTGCAAACCGCATAGATTGACTGTTGATTGACGAGGTCTGAGAGACGCTCTAAAGTACTGGACATAGATACAGTATAAAGAGTGAGACCGAAAAGTAGAACTCTAAATAATGGCCGCGATCGCGCTCACCTGGCTCCAGCGGCCCAGCAGTCGCTGGTCGTTCGTCCGTTTGTGGCTCGTGACACCTATCTGGTCGCCGACATCACGGTGCTAGTCACAGCGACTCTCGGAACCGCGAGCCGACCCTTAGATTTGAGCCCGAAACGCAACTCGCTAGCGCGAAGAGACCGCGGTTCGCCCAGGCGACGACGTATCGCGCACAAAGTAATGCATGCCTGTGCGCCAGCTTTAGGACCCCTTGGTAAATTCCGGGGCGATTGGATTGCTGGGCGAAATTATTCAGAGGGGTTGCGCATTGGAGCTAATATTATGCCGGTGTCTCCAACTCTGGGGAGTTTCGCGCTCAACACGACGTTCCATGAATTATCCAGGGGTTCTCTGTTACGGTCCCTTGACGCCATTAGACCAAAGACCTTGAACGCTCGATCATCGCGCTGGCTTGTTGGCGGCTAAGAGCCATACGCCCGATTCAGCCAGGCGGGTGTACCTCGATAGAACGAGTATCCACGACGGACGTTCAATTTTAGAAGGCAGAGGATGAATCGAAGCACTTAATCCCAAATTCACCGTTGGTAGATTCGATCAGCGACTAGGAGTCGATCAGGATTTGAAACAAGGCAGCGTCGAGAATTGCAGCGGCGGCGCGCAATTTTCTCGCTATCCCTAGTGGAATTTGTAAGATCGCCCGATGCACGCAGTCAGTGCCAATCCCCTTGGCATTTTGGTCTTCATTTTCGGCAAAATAATTTGGCTGCTGAGACTTTGCTTGCTGGCCTATTTGTGCACGTTGTGTGTCACGCTCTACAGCGGGTACTCGCAATTCCTAGTGCTCGACCGCTTCGTCTGGTGCGTCGACCGAATCGCACGCCCTGCACAAAACCTCCTGAGGGAAAATTTCCCGACCATCGTTGGTGGCCTCGATATGACGCCAATGCTGCTGCTGGTGATTTTGGGCATGGCCACGATGTGGTTGGATTCGCGCTGGGAACAGTGGCGCATGGACGTCGCCTTATGGAAAAAATCTACCCGATATAAGCGGCAGCTGAGCAGAGTTCGCCTGGAGGCGCGCAAGCAAGCCACAATGATACAGGCATTGCCTACGACACCAGAGCCGTCCGGCCGCGAGGAATTGCTAGAACTTTACGCTCGGACGAAGAAAGCACTCGAGGCTCAAAAACAACTGCTCTCATTCCTGTCCATCAATGTTGTCGGATCAACGCGCATGAAAGAGCACGAAGACGCCGCAATCGCCACGCGTGACTTCTCTCGTTATAAGGCTCTGGTGGAGGAGATTCTCGACCGTTACGAGTATCTAAAGGCCTCATGGACACCGGATGGCGTGATGGTCTGCTTTCGCGAAACAGCGCAAGCCGTATCGGCTGGACAAGATGTATTGCGTTCTCTTAGTCACTTCAACAGAGACATTAAGGCGATGAGCACGGACTTCAAAGTTCGTGTCGGCATCAATTCGGGTCAGGTGTTATACGACGATGTAGTACCGATGGAAGAGATGAGCGACCGGGTCATCGATATCGCCGGGCATATGCAAAAATATGCTGATGAGAATTCTATATTTATTAACAAGTACGCAGTGCAGGACGACATTTTCCTGTCGGGATTTGTACCCGCGAACACCGAAGTAGATGGCTGCGAAGTGCTGATGTGGAAATGTGTTTGAATAGATGCCGACCAGCGCGGTCGGCTTGACGGATTACAACCCGGATTAGGAGCGCGCGTTCCCTACACCGTAAGAGGGCGCCTCGGTGGCTCAGACGCGACGGCTGTTTCCCCTGACCGGCCGGGCCCCGAGCCACTCTACGGCCGCGAGGTCGAACGGTCAGCCGCGGGCTCAGCGACCGCTACTACCGCGTTGCCAGCCACCTCTGCGCTAATTTCGATCGCTCCGGTGTGCAGGAGCGGGGAGGCGTCGATGTCTGCGGCATCCATCAACGCTGCAACGCGTTGCAGCGCGGACAGCACGAATGTTTGCTCCCACGATTCAAGAGTATTGAATCGCTGCTCCAGCAGATCTTGCAGCGTCTTCGGTGCTTCTTGGATCAGCCTCGTGCCGTCGTTATTGGGCGATACGATCACGCGTCGTTTGTCCGTCAAATCCCGACGCTTCACCAGCAGGCCCTTGCGCTCCAGACCATTCACGATCGAGGTCGTCGTCGCCACGGTCAAATTGATTGCGCGGGCCACCTCGCCCACAGTGAGCGACGCGGCGTCGCTGATCGCCTGCATGACAAGCAGCTGCGGCGTCGTCAAGCCGGTGGTCTTCGCCAGGCGCTTGGCGTCCATATCGGTCGCCTTGTTGATGCGACGCAGCGCAATCAGTAACTGATGGTAGGTATCCACTTTCCCGGTCCCCTGTTGGTTCGCTGCCGTATTATAGGAGTCGGAAGCGTAATTGGGGTACATATTCATTCGTATTTCAAACAATAATATTCACATGCTAGTATGATTTTCAGAAGGAATTTAACATATGCCCATGTAATTGTTCGTGTTTTATTCTAAATATCAATTCGACCGCCAAAGTAATATACTTCGAACATCAAACTAATTCGATACGCGGCTTGAGCCAGCCTACTGGTTCGACCGTCCCCCTGCAGAGTCGACCGCGCAGCGGTCCTAAGGAAACCTACTATGTGCGGAATTGCAGCCGTCTGGGGCAAAAGCGCCCCGGATCTCGCTCACACCATTGCCGAACGTATGGCCCACCGCGGCCCTGATGGACAGGGTGCGATCCAATTAGACAAGCCGCAGCTGTCGCTTGCGCATCGCCGCCTGGCAATCATTGATCCAGCCGGTGGGCGCCAACCGCTGGTCGCGGTCGAAGACGAAGGTGCGATGGTGGCAAACGGCATGATTTACAACGATCGCGCGCTGCGCGAATCGCTCGATGACAGTCACTTCATCACCGAATCGGATTCCGAGTCCATACTTCAAACCTGTCTACGCGACGGCGCCGGTGCCGTATCCCGCCTCGATGGCATGTTCGCGTTCGTAATGGCGCGAGGGGGCGACCAGCTGATCGTGGCCCGCGACCCCGTCGGTATCAAGCCGCTCTACGTCGGCCGTCGCGGCGAGACCTTTTGTTTCGCGTCGGAAATCAAAGCATTACTGCCATACGTCGACGAGGTCCGCGAGTTTCCGCCAGGGCATGTGTTCGATTCCAAACGCGGCCTGCGGCCCTACTACACGCTGCCCCGAGCCACCGACGAACTCAGCAATCCGGCGAACGCACTCGAGGCAATTAGGAAAACGCTGACCCGCGCTATCGAGAAACGCCTTCGCTCCGACGTGCCACTCGGGGTTTTTCTCTCTGGCGGGCTCGACTCAAGCATTATCGCAGCAGTCGCCGTCCAGGCGAGACCTGGACTCAAGAGCTTTTCGGTCGGCCTGCCGGGCAGTCCTGATCTTGAAGCGGCCCGACGCGTCGCCAAACATCTGGGCACCGACCACTACGAATACGAATTGTCAGCCGAGGAAGTCATGCGTGACTTGCCGCGCATTCTCTATCACCTGGAATCTTTCGACCGCGATCTCGTGCGCAGCGCGGTGCCGTGTTATTACGTTTCCCGACTCGCGGCGCAACACGTTAAAGTCGTCCTCACAGGTGAGGGCGCTGACGAATTATTCGCCGGCTATACCTACCATAAGTCTTACGACGACCTCGATGCACTCCAGGCTGAGCTGCGCCGCTCGGTGCTCACCATGCACGACATCAATCTCCAGCGCGTCGATCGCATGACCATGGCACATGGGGTGGAGGCGCGCGTTCCATTCCTCGACCGGGACATGCTCGATCTCGCATTCCGCATACCCGCAGCGTTGAAACTACCGCAGGACACTAAAGTTGAGAAATGGATCCTGCGCAAGGCTTTCGAGGATTTGCTACCCACAGAAATCGTCTGGCGCGCCAAAGCTCAGTTCGACCAGGGCAGCGGAATCGCCGAACTACTGGAAGCAGAAGTCATGGCGCAAACACAGGGTACCTCTGTGGATGACCTACCGCGTCCCGCACGCAACAGCGAAGAAGCATTCTACCGAGCCGCGCTGATCGGGCAGTTCGACAAGCCCTCTGCCCTGCTCGATCTGGTCGCGCACTGGGATGACGACGTCCGAGTTACCGATGGTCCAGTGGCGGCCACTGCAACGCCTACCCAATTATACAACGGCAGGGTCGACAGCAGCGTGGCGCTTGACGATTTCAGCGCGCTCTATGACGTGCCGACGCCGCGGCCGTACTTCCGCCGCATGTCACAAGTGGACTACCAAATACCCGGCGGCGCGAATGGGATCTTCGAGTGGTGCCTAAAGGAACTGCGTCGCCTGCAAGGCAGCACGGACTTGAAGGTGCTCGATCTCTGCGCCGGCTATGGTGTCAATGGCGCCCTCATGAAGTTGGACCTGTCACTGGACGAGCTTTATAGGTACTTTGCCGATCTGGGCGATCCGCGCACCGCCAGTGCCTTGTTCGATCGCGCATTCCTGGCGACTCGAATTAAGGATCCCAATGTGCATGTCACGGGTCTCGATGTCGCTGCGAATGCGCTGGACTATGCTCGTGCGGCAGGCTTCATCAATGATGGTCACGCCGTGAATCTGGAAATCGAACCGCTTCCGGCCCGTCTCGAGGCCACCATTGCACAATGCTCGCTGATCTCGATTACGGGCGGCTTTAGCTTCATCGGCGCAACGACGTTCGACAAGATTTTGTCAACCCTACCCCAATCATCTACGACCAAACCTTGGATAGTGGGCTTTCCGCTGCTGCATACTGATCTTGATGCGCTGATCGAAGTGCTCGGTAACCACGGCTATGTTATCCAGCCGGACTCGCAATACCGCTTCCTGCAGCGCCAGTTTGCAAGTAACACCGAACGTGTCAGCGAGCATACAGCCTTGGCTCGTGCGGATCTCAAAGTCGTGGACAACAATTACTTCGAGTCGCGGCTGCTGGTGGCACAACCGCCAGGAATGCCCGCTATACCGGAGGCAATTCTCAAGCTGTCCGCCGAGTACGATCTCGGCAAGCAACGCGCGGTGGCGAGCGCCTGAAAAGGCAGCTGTCTGGGGGCACACGAGCGCGTCGCGATTCCTGCCAGCGGCGTCAGCCCCTAGTCTCGCAATAGAGACGACACCGCCGGGGACGTTGCCGCATTGCGACGACCCGTATACCGGAACTACCCGCCCGCGGGCGGGACGTTCAAGTGATCGCGTTAACCCATGAAATAAGCGCCCTCATCGAAATCGGTTTACGGTCCCTTAACTCGGTAGAAAACGCGAGGTAGCGGTCCCGCCACATTCGCTCGATCGCCGAAGCACTTAGCATGCAACCCGACGCGCGCAGCGATGAAGCGCAATCCCATAAAGAGCAAATGAAATATCGGGGTGACCTGGTCGAACTCGGTGGTGCAGCCGAGGCTTTGGTTACGCTGCTAGGGAGGAAACTGCCGTATGACATCAGGGATCCCTAATCGCTGCTGTAAGCGCTCGATCTCACGCCCGATTAATGCCAAATTCGAATCCCGCACCGTCGGGAGTTGCAGGCGAGCACGCCGAATGGCGTCATAATCGATATCCGCGATCAGCAAGGCTTCGCTTGAGTCGGCGCAAGCCACTATCTTGCCAAAAGGATCGGTAATGTTCGAACCGCCCCAGAACTCGAGCCCGGATTCTTTGCCGATACGGTTCGACATTATCACCGTCATCCCGTACATCAGCGAATAAAATCGCGTAGCCGTATCCCAACCGTCGGGACTTGAAAACTCGTTGCTCACGGCGTCGCGTGCGGAATTGACAGGGATGATGAGAACGGTAGCGCCATGCAATGCCGCCAGTGTGACCAGCGCGGGGTTCCAGACATCAGCGCAAATTAGGATGCACGCGCGCCACGGGCCAAAGTCGAATGTCTCGATATAACGGCCGGCCGCGTAAAGTTTGCCTTCGTGGAGCCCACCGTAAGTTGCCAGATTCAGCTTACGGTGGCGATGGATGATTTCCCCATCACATAGCACTGCACAACTATTGTAGAACTGAGCGCCGGGCGCCTCTTCAATGAAACCGACGACTACGATCATACCGTCCGTCGATTTGGCGAGACGTTCAAGAGGACCGGCCCCAACCGCGCAAGCAAGTACTTCGATTTCGTCGGTCGTTTGTGGATACCCTGTTAAAGAAAGCTCGGGGAAAACCAGTAGATCAACTTTGTCCTTTCTAGCGCTCTCGATCAGTTCCAAATGCTTGGCCAGATTGGCTTCGACTGTCGTTACCCCGCAATCGATTTGCCCGATCCCGATGCGAAGATTCTTGGTTTCCATGTCGAGTTATTCCTAACAATATGTTCGGTTTGATTCTAATGCCTTTTCCAATGACGAAGGGCGAAATCACGGACATTTATTCTCAACACAGCAGCCACCCGTGCGCTCTTCGCTTTGGATCGGCGGCGTTATCCGCAACAGGCGATTTTCCAGCACTGCTGGGGCCTACAATGATGCGGCACAAAGACTCTAAGTTCTTGTGTTCACCCGCCAGGGCCGCGACACCCGCATGCACCGAGAATCCGGCGAACTTCACTAGGTCCACGAACACCTCATCTCAGTCCGGCAACGTCTTTAGCGCGAACACCTTGCGGCCCCGTTGAGGGAAAAGGGAAAAGGCGACGCACTTATTTCTCGACTCGGATTTACGACTCCCCGCTTCGCGTCGTTAGGCGACGGTCGCCCAACTGTCGAACCGGGCAGATAGGCCAGCTTCGGTCGTTCATAAATATAAAATGCACGACCTGATCTTGGGATCTCTGAGCCATTTGGCTTGGGGATTTTTCAGCACGGTCACGAAACGGTACGATTCAATTCATTGCGAATCGCTTTGCAGACGAGATCACGTCACGCTCCGCCCCGCCCGCTGGCGGAATCGCGGATTCGACGCCGACACCTTCTCCAGTATCGATTACGGTCCCTCTCCAGGTTGTTAACTACACGAAGTCATTGCATTGCTTCGACCCCGGGTTAATCTTACTTCCGGCGGGCGGGCGAATACGGCGCGTAGTGCACGTGCCTGCGGCCCGCCGGTCGACGGATTGGTCTCGTCATTCATCTACTAAGTGGGCGCGGTTTCAAATTTCCGCACACCTATTCAAACGGGGAGGAGGTTTTAAATGCTGCATTACTTCGAGGATTTTCCGGTCGGCTTTCAGTATGAAACGCCGGCACGTTCGATATTCGAGGCGGATATCGTCAATTTCGTAGCGCTCTCCGGGATCTATGAGGATCTGTTCTGCAACATCGAATGGATCAATAACGAGAGTCCGATTAAAGGCGGTCGCTTCGCACCGATCGCGCTGTTATGGGCATTCGCACAGGGCCTAACGACGCGCACGGGGCTTTACGAAAAAACGTTCGTCGCGATCCTAGGGGTAGACAACATGCGCATCACAGAACCGTGTCTCGTCGGTGACACGATGCATATTGCCGTCACCGTGCTCGGGGCGCGCAGAACCACCAAAGGGGACAAAGGGGTGCTCAACTCACGCTTTGATGTTGTGAACCAGCGGGGCGAGACGTTCATGCACTACGACATGCAGCAGCTCGTTTTGGCTCGACCGGCCTGAACCGAATTCGAGTACCTAAATGTCAACGATAAATAAACCGACGCTCTATGTGTTCGTGAAATCGAGTTATGGGGAAACAATCCACATTAATACTCGACGTTAGTCGTACTGCCTTGCTCGGCCGACTCTCCCATCAGTTTCACTGGGGAGAGCGGCCGAGCATAGCTTAGCCAGTTGGCAAATATTGTTAGTAAATATCGGTATTGTATCCCTGGATATCTTTACCTCTTATCAACGGACGTTCGGTCCTGCCATAACCACCGACGCAATCGGCCAACACCGGCTATTCGGCACCCAGGCGGAAAGCAACCTAGAACCGTACGCAACGCCGATATGGGAGCGGAGCAAATTCGCACTAGCCCGCGTTCTCCTATTTCGAAGTGCCCCGCCAAGGTGAACTGCGCAGGTTGTGACGGCGTGTATTGACTAACTGTATAGCGCCTGGAATCCGAGTTGCTCGTGAATCACATTGCTCGCCTGTTGCGAAATACCAAGACCATCACGCAACTTGTCGAGATACTGAGCCTCAGCTTGGGTATCCAAATCGATGCCGAGTAATGACATCAAGTAAACTTGCTGTTCTGCGCCCTTCGGTACGCTGCGTAGAAATTCCGGAAGATCTAAGGAAGATTGCATCTCGCTGACTACGAACTGGCGCTCCGATTCAAAGACCTCGGCGCCGAGATTCTTAACAATCTTTTGTTGTTCGGTTTGGTCGATCCCACCGTCAGATTTAGCCGCGTTGACCATTGCTTGAATGAATATTTTTGCGGTTTCTTCCTGGTTTTGATCGGGCTGCTGAGCCATCTGCCCGCCTTGCAATGCAGAATTTAACATCGCGCCGAGGCCTTCAAGCAGCGCACCGAGACCACCCGATTGCCCGCCCAGCCCGCCGAGTAAAGCTCCGAGACCACCTAGGCCCGCCACCTTGCCCTCCTGATAGCGCGCTACCTATCAATCCTCCTAGACCACCACCCCCGCTGGCGACCTTCCCAACGCCTTTAGCCACTGCAATACCCAACGCCACCTTTGCTAACGTACCCATGAGACTCATTGTCGAATTCCTCCGTTGATGGATAGTATGCGTCTGTCGAAATTATGTATAAGTTCTACGATCGAGACCGCCACGTTAGCCAGTAATATAAGGCAACTTGACGGCGATTAAAGGACCCACATCTTTTATTCATCCATTGGTGTAGGACATGTACGTCCTAATCTGAGCCCAGTTATCGCCGAATGATTCTTGCTAAGCGTTGAACCACCCGCCGTAAAGCTTGCGCGCCGAACAGTATTCTTCGACAAGCTGATAAAGGAGGATGCGTTCCGGGCGGTCGCGCGTATCTTTCTCCACGAGTGGACGATCGCGCGGGTGTAATCGGATCATAGAAAACGTCGTACTAACCAGATGGCTCGGCAATATCGTTGTGCGCCATCGAGATGATGATTTATCCTGCTGAAGACGTGGCGATTTTTCGATCCGGGCTAATCAAAACTAAAATCGGAGATTGCGATTTGCAATATGCGCCGCGACCCCAGCTTCGGGAACAGATATTTGAAACAGTTTAGAAAAGCTTGAACGCACGACTACCTACAGGTGGTTAGCATTTGTCTTACATCTGATCGATAAGACCCTACTTTTAAGACCATACTTTAGCGCCTCCTCAGATGAAAAGAAGAAGGGCGTCTCCTTTTTTTTCGTTATCCATTTAGCTGCCATGCGAGAGTGCGCTTTCCATAATTTGGTTCGCCGATCGTTATCGAGTTTGTCCCCACTGTATTCGTCATCCAATCCAGCATGATGGTCGAATAAGGATATCCATAACGCACGCCAGTGTCCGCTGACAGGATCATGGCCCCGGATGAATTAGCTCCTCCGATGGCGTGCGTGTTGACCGGTGCGCTCATGCTCTGCATAACGTCAATGATGCTGAAAGCATCGTTGCTCCAACCGCCTTCCGTGCGTATGTAGAGGTCTATCGGTGCAGTACTATCGATTGCATCAAGTAGCAGTAAGTCTTTAAATAGTCCGTTCGGCGCAAGCAGCACTAATATCTGTGGCGACGACAAGCTTACGGTGTTTGAGAAGTTCTGAGTCCGTCTGGCCGGTTGAGAACCAGATCCCGGCGTCGACCAATGTATCAACAATGTCAGATTGATCGTTGTTCGTTTCCTGCTTATCGACGAATACTAAGAGCCCCATCACGGCACAGATCGCGAGCAGACCACCGGCGGTTCACATTTCCATCATAGCTCCTTGATTCTTATCGCACGGTTGGGGTGAACCAGTCGCATTCGAAGATAGATCGGTCCGACGTACATTCCTGTTTTCTACGCCAACGCCGCGAAATTTTCGGGCGGATCCGTACTGTCCAAGTCTTTTCTTTTGTTGTATTGACAGTGTTGGTCTATGAGACGTTGCACAATATATTTTACGGGGTCCCGTTCAAGGAACGCGTGAATCTCTTTGTGTCTCGAAAGGCGCAACGGCTGCAGCTACGATTGCAGCCAATTTTTCACTGCCCGCGGGCGTCGTGTGGACGTGATCAGAGAACAACTCACTTTTGCCATTCGTTATTTCTGTCGGGTCCACCACCAGCGCACCCGTGTGCTTAGCGGTCTCCTCTATAATTCGGTAACTATGCTGAAACGCGCGCACAATTGCCGCATGCTCCAAGCTCTGGTAGCCATACCCGATACGCGCTCGATCGTCCGCGAGGTTCTCAGATACGACCAAGGTCGCCTGCTTCACGAGTACCGGTCTTGCACCTATAGCGCTCGCCGCCCTTGCAATTAGTGCCAAGTTTAATTGGTACTGACGCGGGCCGTAGGATCCGTACGTATTAGTCACCTGCACGTTCTTGGGAACCGCGCCTTCATAACTAGGCTGCCAGCGCCAGCGGAAGTAACGAGTACGTAGGCACACATAAAGTTGCGAGGATGAAAATAACCGATCAACTCTCCCTCGGTAGTACATGAACGGATTGTCATTCGCGTTGAACGGCTGAACAAGTTCGATAAGTGGGGTCTCTGGAGTTACTTCGATTGTGTGCCAGAATTTGAAGTCGTTCCAACCGTGGTACACCACGAGCATATCGGGTTCGTAGGTCCACAATTGAGTATAAATTCGAGCCAGAGAGTCCGCGCTCGTTTGACCAGGTATTCCCGCATTGATCACTTCAACATGCTTAAAGCCGCGTTGTTCGAGAAGCGCTTCCACGCGATTAGGCCAGCTATTTGTGTGATCTGTCAAAGAGTCGCCTACGTTCTGATCGAATACAGCGGATCCGCCCACTACAATGATGCGATACACCCCAGGCGGTTTCCGAACTTCGAAACTCGGCCTGCGATAGCCGTTGCGATTGATAAATATCGAAAGATCCGATGATTCTTCAGCAGCCTTCTCGCCCCAGGCCTTACTACCGTCGAGATCGATAAGCCGGTTGGCGCCCGACATAACATACGACCCGTATACACGCCGCTCATACGCGATAGCATGCTTGCGTACGGTATCTGGTGAAAAGTTCGGATAGAAGGCGCAAACCAATAGATCGACTATTAATAGACCGACAAAACCCGAGATAGCGATTGTCGCTAGCGCGAGCTTGATACGCTTATTACGATGCGTAAGAGCGATTAAGCGGACGTAGAAAAAATCGAAAAAATGACCTAAGCAATGAATTATTTTCTCGTGACCGCCACAATGTGCTTGCGCCGCCGAGCGGAATAAATCCAAAAATTTCTCGAATCTGAATCAGGCAGTTGCACTCAGTAGTCAAAGACATATGGTGGGCCGAAAATTCACCGAGGTTCGATTATCCGTCGCCGCCAATTTGCGTAAATACGATAACAATTGGATAATTTAAGATTATACGAGCATACATCAACCGTTACTCACAAAAATATCCTTTCCACCCCGCGGGACGCTGCACTAGATCAACTCGGCAGAAGCGGCGATCGTCGCGCTCATCATGCATCGTAGCCGAGTAGGGCTCACAGTCGTAATGGCTCGCTAGATGGGGCTAGCCCGAGGAATTCAACAGGGTCTGCTGCGTGTCGCAATACTGGTCCGCATCACATCAATCACGTTCTACGTTCATAGCACGGCTCTGTGGAACAAATTTGTTATTCGCGCTTGTTACGTCGATCTCTACGGGCGGCGAACAGTGGCCTGCGATAAATCTGGTCGAATCTCTCGACGGCTAATTGCAGGCTAGAATCTTTATTTCGGTACCCCGCCCGGAAGTCGCTTCAATTTTTTGAACGCGCATTAAAACTAAGTCCGATAGTCTGCGTTGATAGAAATATATCCGTGCGTGAGATCGCAAGTCCACACGGTTGCTTTGCCATTACCTAGGCCGATGTTGGCGCCAATATTAATTTCGCTACCTTTCAGATGCATCGCGACCGGCGTCTCGTCGTAGTCAGGTACGACAACGCCATCGCGCGCAACCGTAATCCCACCAAAGCTAATCATTAGCTTGTCGCGATCCGCAGGCTCCCCTGCTTTCCCGACAGCCATGACAATTCGCCCCCAGTTCGCGTCCTCGCCAGCAATGGCCGTTTTTACTAACGGTGAGTTCGCGATACTCAAGGCGATAACTTTGGCACTCTCATCACTCGTCGCACCGGCAACGGCAACTTCGATGAATTTGCTCGCGCCTTCGCCGTCCCGAACCACCAAGTGGGCTAGTTGGGTACACAGTTCGTCCAGGGCCGACTGAAATTCATGCGCGCCAGCATCATCGAATGTTCGCAGTTCAGGAGCATCGCTCCGGTGGGTCGCGAATGCTAAAACCGTGTCGCTTGTAGACGTGTCACTGTCGACGGTAATGCAATTGAACGTCTTCTGGGTCGCGCGCATGAGCATTTCTTGAAGCAGACCTGAGTCCACCTTCGCGTCCGTAAAAATATAGCCGAGCATTGTCGCCATGTCCGGTGCAATCATGCCGGAACCTTTAATGAATCCGCTGAGTTGGACTGTCTTACCATCAAGCACGGCACTTGTTGTGGCTAGTTTCGCAAACGTGTCGGTGGTCAAGATCGCACGCCCGGCCGCTTCCCAGTCGCACGGAGCTGCGTCGAACGCTGACTTTAGTCCCGCTTCGGCCTTATCTTTTGGCAACGGCACACCGATCACGCCGGTCGATGAAACGAATATTTCATCGCGCGCGCAATCCAAATGCTCACTCACTAAGGACACTATGAGGTCAACCGCTTCCCTGCCCCGCGCGCCGGTAAACGCGTTTGAATTGCCCGCGTTCACGACGAGTCCGCGAGCCCTACCACCACGCAACGCTTCTCGACACCACTCAACCTCGTTGGACGGACATTTACTCTGCGTTAGGACCCCTGCGACGGCAGTCCCTGCCGCGAATTCGATATAGGTAAGGTCGCATCGATCCCAATCTTTATAGCGCGCATTGGCGACCCGCAAGGTGACGCCATCGATGGCTGGGAGTTCTGGTGTGGCTTGCGGCGCAAGCGGGGACTTCGTTGACAAAATAATAGCTCCTTTCTCGGTTCCTAATAATGCGGAGTGTAAGACTCCGCTCTACTGCACGCTAGGGTATCGATTATCCCTGGTTCAATTTCGTCGTGAGAATCACTACTAAAGTAATTCGCGCGGACTAGCCAGTTTCATATGCAACGTTGCGCATGACGGTGGCCGTCTGAAACGGCGATTCCGTGCGTGTCGTACGCTGTTTGCACGGCGATAGGTCACCCTTCTTGTGTTACGCGTTACGCGTTCAGCGGTTGCGTAGAAATCAAGGAAAAAATGATCAACTTTTGCGAGGGCAACTGTGGAAGCTTGGTCCTTTCCGAACTTGAAGGCGAGCAATGTCGGGCGCCGATGGCGATCGAAGAAAGGCAAATACTATGTGCGCGCGACAGCACAACGTCTGCCTGAATACTCGCATTCTAGAGTCCCCGACGCATCGAACGTAAGTAAGACTGGATATCCATTTCGCCCGCATGGCG
Organism: Gammaproteobacteria bacterium; assembly: GCA_047611805.1. Lineage (GTDB taxonomy): Bacteria > Pseudomonadota > Gammaproteobacteria > UBA11873. The sequence goes on along the minus strand of JBLFWX010000009.1, from coordinate 64,068 downwards.
GCCGCGCTTGAAAATTGGCGTTACAGGGCGCGTACTTCAGTTCAGGAAACAAACTTCGATGCTTTAGAGAGTCGATGCCGAGCGGCGTTCGATCGCCTCGTAGTGAACAATGTAGACGCACGACGCAACAATCACACTAGCGCCGAGTATCGCAATCGCGTCCGGCAATTCATCGAACAAAAGATAGCCAAATAGCCCTGCAATGATGACGCGCGCGAAATCAAACGGTGCGATCACGGTCATGTCTCCGGCCGTATATGCGCGAGTCATGCAGTACTGACCGACCGATCCGACGAATCCTAAGAGCACCAACCAAGCCCAATCACTCGCACTCGGCGCCTGGAATACCAGCAGAGCGGGAACGCCCATAACGATGGACCCAATAAACAAGAAGTAGAACACGATGCGTTCAGTTGGCTCGGTGCGGGTTAAGCTTTTCATGGTGGTGATCGCGCTGGTCGCGAGCACCGCGGATAGCACCGCAATCGCAGCTGCAGGTTCGAAACCCGTGTGCGGTTTAACCATGATCACAACGCCGAGGAAGCCGATGAACGTTGCGATCGAGCGGTGCAATCGGATGCGTTCGTGCAAGAAAAAAGCCGCAAAAACAATACTCCAAAGCGGGATGGTAAAAGCTAACACCGTGGCGTCTGCTAAGCGCATGTGATGCACGGCGTAGATGCTGGCGGCGAGCGACGCGGCACCTAAACACCCACGAGATAAATGCGCTATCGGCCGATCCGTCTTCAAGGCCCCAATGCCCGATCGAAAAACCCAAGGCAGGTAAAACAATAGGCTCATCACAAATCGAAACAGTCCGACTTCATAAATCGGTAGAGAATTCATTAGGTGTTTAGCGATTGCGAACATGCTGGTTAACGCAGTGACGGCAACAAGCATCCATAAGACACCGATGACGTTAGAGGCTTTTTGTGTGGATTGCTCGCCGACCATCTGGTTCATGGGTTCGATTCAAAGATTGAAATGGTCTGATTTATTCTGTCGGCCGACGGATCGGCTTGTTCGCGGCCGCTATCATCGCACGAGAAGGCTCTAATTATCGTCCGGCACTCCTTGGTAAATATTGTTTTTAACTAATGAAGAAAATTTGTAAAGTGCACTCGAGACCGTATGTTTCGCGAAGCGCTACAGAATTTCTGTCAAATCACGAATTGCTTTCAATTGACGCTCAGCGTTGCGCGCGCCAAGACCGACCAACATTGTGAAATCGACACTTAAGGCTTGCCAACGCGATAGTTGGTCGCGCATATGTTCCTTGGGCCCGACTAGCGCGAGTTCATCAATGAGCGCCGTCGGGACCGCTGCTTCGGCTTCCGCCTTCTTGCCCGCCAGATAGAGATCTTGAATGCGACTTGACGCTTCTTCATAGCCGTAGCGATCAACGGTGTTCTTGTGGAAATTCTCCCCTTTAGCGCCCATGCCGCCAATGTACAACGCGAGATAGGGGCGCACTTCGTCGCGACAGGCATCAATATCGTCACCCGGGACAACTGGCTGAGAAATGCTGATGGCAAAGTCTTTAATCGATTTAAGTTGAGCCGCTTTAGCAAAACCTGCTTCGAGTTTCGGCCGATAGACGCGGTCGAAATGCACTGGAGAGAGCAGCATCGACAACCATCCGTCGGCAATCTCCGCTGTTTGCTCAATGTTCCTTGGGCCTTCAGCACCGATCACAATGGGTAAGTCCGCTCGACCATGGAGGATGCTCTTCAGCGGCTTGCCGAGACCGGTTGCGCCCTCCCCATTAAATGGAATTTGATACTGCGCGCCCTCGTGAACGAGCGGCGCTTTGCGCTCAAAAATATTTCGGACGATGCTCACGTATTCGCGCGTGCGTGCGATCGGCCGACTGTACGGCGCGCCATACCAACCCTCGACAACCTGCGGACCCGACACGCCAAGCCCGAGAATCATGCGGCCACCGCTAAGTTGGTCCAAGGTTATCGCTGCCATAGCGGTCGCTGCGGGTGCGCGTGCAGACAGTTGCATGATCCCTGTCGCGAGTTTGATCTTCGTTGTCTGCCCACCGATCCACGCGAGCGGGGTAAGCGCGTCGGATCCATACGCCTCCGCCGTCCAAACCGAATCGCAGCCCATCGCTTCGGCTTCTTTGATGTGCTCGATCGGGGCGTCGATGCTACGTCCGGAGTAGCCGAGAAAAATTCCAATTTTCATCACTTACAGGTCCTGTTTCTGTTCGAGATAGGACCGAGTATAAGACGCTTAATCGGGATAGTCGGTTTGCATCGACGCCTTCGGACATAAAACCGCAATCTGCTCAGCCTGGGGGCGAGCCGAATCGGTGATTTTCTGTTGGTGTCGTGTGGGTACGTGAGAAGCGTAACGCGCTGTCGGCAACGCGATCGTCGAGTTTATCTCACTCGATAGCGCGAACGCCGGTCGTGTCGGAACTTCGGAAACCCCGTGGTTGCTGAATTCATTTCCCGCCTAGAATCGGCCTCGGAGCACAAACCACTCCGATCATTCTAAGCTTGGTCAAGTTCGCCTCCCCTACTTGTATAATTCGAAAACGGCGTTTCACACAGTCTCGAGCATGCCGGCTCACAAATCGAAACGTGCGTGCCGCGATGTATTTGGCCATTCGTAGGACGACGCAAGTGCCACGTTCTAAACCGAATTGGCCGTCGAGGCCGACGGCTCGTCCGAGTCCTTATCGAGTTTCATTAATAGCGGTGGCAGGAATAACATCACCGTGGCGAGCGCACAGACAATGACGATCGCGACCGACAATCCCATTTTAGAATTCATGCCGAAGTGCGACGTCGACAGCACTAGAAAGCCCGCAACCAACACAACTGAGGTGACAATCAAAGCACGTCCGACCGTATTAAACGCGTATCTCACAGCATCTTCTGAAGACAGGCCTTTTTCCCGTCTGGCACGTAAATATTTGCTCAGAAAGTGCACGGTATCGTCGACGACAATACCAAACGTCATGCTGGCCACGACCGACAACGCCATGCCGATTTCGCCGTCGATCATCGCCCAGATACCAAAACCCATACCAATCGGCGCTAGATTCGTGATTAGACTGAGCGCACCAATCCGAATTGAGCGCAATGCCGCGACAATCAAAATCGAGATCAACCCCAAGGCTAAGGTTGTCCCGAAGACCGTAGTAATGGCGTTGCGCTGCATCATGCGTGTAAACATCATGATCATGCTCGAGCCATCGCCGTGACCGATGCTTGGCGCATGTTCGTCCAGCCAATCGCTGGCACGCGCCGTTATGTCTAAAGTCTCCTTAATGGTGGTCGGTCTGATGGTCGCGATAACGCGCGTCTGAGACTTATCGACATTAATTTGATTGTTTAAATCGAGGCCATACGGCAGAGACATTTCGTAGAGCAATAAATACTGCGCAGCGAGCTCACGAGAATCCGGTAGCTTATACATCGCGGGATCGTCGCCATGCATATTCTTATTCAAACGCTTCATCGTCGGCGCTATCGAACTGACGTGCTCCGTTTCCGGTTGAGCACGAAACCACTCGGCAAAATCATCAGTGAGCTTGAGAAACTCGGGGTTGCTAATACCGCCAGATTCTCCAGAATCTAGCGAGTAATGAATATTGTAAAGGCCGGTCAAATTTTCGAGCATGAAATCGCTGCCGATTCTAAATTCCATTGTTTCGTCGAAATACTCGAAAAACATCTCATTGAATTCGTTGCGCGGCACATTCGCAACGGTCGCGATGATCACTATCGAAGTACCCCACAACAACCCCCGGCGTCGCCGCACCACGAAATTCGCGAACGCTTTAATCTTATCGTCCGCCGACGATTCTTTGCGGATCCGGCCAGTGGGTAGGACGGCGAGCAGTGCGGGTAGGAACGTGATCGCGAGGACGAACGAGATAATCACCCCGATTGCCACCGTCGTGCCCATCATCTGAAATGGCGGAGATTCCGAAAAATTCATGCTCAGGAACCCGATCGCGGTGGTAATACTAGCGAGTGAAATAGGGTTTATGTTGACGCGCAGACTCTCTTCAATGGCGTCATGTCTACTCCGTCCTTCGCGCAGCTCGTGGAAGTACGAGATCAACACGTGCACAGAATTTGCGAGCGCCACGGTTAAGATGATATTCGGTGTCCCGGCTCCCGTAGGTGTGATCGGAAAACCCAGATATCCCGATATTCCCATCGTGGCCACAACTGAAAATGAAAATACTAATACGGTTGTCACCGTGCCAATGACGCCGCCGGCAAGCAGCGTGACTAAAACGAACATGACGCCAAAACTTATCGGGATGAGTACGCCCATGTCACGGATTGCTGCTTCGCTGGCGGCAACGTGAAATGCGCCCATGCCAGTAATATAAATATCGACATTTGGATCGATCGATTTTATTTCCGCCGCAAGCTCTCGCACCTTTTCGATCATCAACGGTTGTTCTTCGGTTTCGTTAATGCCAGGTAGCAAGATGTTGATATTCACTGCCGTCACTTTCGCGTCTTCTGCGATTAGAAACTTATTGAGTAGCGGCTCCGCTAGCGCCACGGATTTAACTTTAGCGAGTTGCGCATCGCTAAAGTTCGAGGCATCTTTTATTAGGTCGGCAACGACTAAATCGTCTCCTACGGCTTCCGTATGCTGGAAGTTCGTGATCGAGTCGACCCGATTCGCGAACGGAATCTGCCATGCCTTCTTGGTCAGGGTTTCTACCAAGGGCAAAAATTCGCGAGTGAAAACCTGACCGCCCTTCGGCGCCATCACCATCATCACCCCATCGTCTTTGGTATACATATTTTCGATGGCTTCGAAGGCAACGAGGTGGGGATCCTCAGGCCCGAAGTACGCGCGATAACTATTTGTGATCGTCAAATGGCGTGCGCCACTCGACCCGATTGCAACGAGCACGAGACTAACGACGATGATCAGCCAGCGGGCGCGAACGACCCAAGCCGCAAAACGAGATTCCAGTTCGTGCGTTGAATTTACTTCCTACAATCGGTTAATCAAGCCTGAGGGTTCAGCGCGAAGCGTGCTGTTGATCGATTACGCCGGTCGATTAGGCAACTCGGCAGTCCAGGGCGTCTCGGCCTCGCACTTCCCGAGGGGATCCCCGAGTCCAGCCATTTGCTCGAACACAACACGAGCAAAAACAGATTTCGTGGATTTCTACAATTGTCGACCGTGCAGCCTCATCCAGCTTCGGCAATCTGATAAAGAAAACTGTTTCGACTAATTTCCCTGCGGCATCCCACTACGATCCGTAGGCTACTGAAAACTATGCCGGTCTACAAACGAGTATCATCCCCCGTCACACAAGGAATACTGTTCTGATTCTCTATGCATGATTTACCTTCTCTAAACGGCTTGCAGGCGTTCGAAGCTGCCGCCCGGCACCTGAGCTTCGCCAAGGCCGCAGATGAATTGCACGTCACGCCGGCGGCTGTGAGTTATCAGATCCGCGCACTTGAAGAGCAGATTGGCGTAAAACTGTTCCGCCGGCTAAACCGCGCAATTGTATTAACAGAGGCCGGCACATTAGCTTTGCCAGGTATCAAAGGCGGTTTCGAAGAACTTCGTCGCGCGATAAAACACCTCACAACTGTTACGCGTAGCGACCGTGTCGTAGTCGTTACGGTTGCGCCGGCATTTGCATCCAAATGGTTGGTACCCCGTTTGGCCCGGTTCATCGGGCGCCACCCCGAAATTGATCTACGCATTGGCGCCAACGTGTCCACCGTTGATCTTGCGACCGATCAAGCCGATGTCGCCGTTCGGTACAATTTGGGCGATAACGAAGGTCTGGTTACCGACAAACTGTTAGATGACTCTGCCACCCCCATGTGCCGCCCCGATCTGATCGATGGCGACCCGCCGCTGAAGACGCCGGCCGATCTGGCAAACCACACCTTGATCCACGACGAATCCTTGTCACGAGTCTGGCCCAACACACCAGGCTGGATGAAATGGTTAGCGCTAGCCGGACTGGCCGATCTGGACGCGAGTGCAGGACCCCACTTCGATCATGCTGACCATTGCATCGACGCCGCGGTCGCCGGTTCTGGTGTCGTCCTGGGTCGCAGAGCGATCGCACACCGCGACCTTGAATTAGGCCATCTAGTTGCTCCGTTCGATCTTGAACTCCCGTTTCCAGGGAGTATCTATAGCGTTACGACAGTCGCTAAGGCGAACAATCCGAACGTCAGGGCATTTCGCGAGTGGCTCTTAGAAGAGGCCGTTAAAGCGAACACGGACGCGTTAGCGTTAAGCGATTCATTTTAGCTTCCTATCGCGATTCACATTGGCCGAAGAAAACGCAGCAATAGCCGACCATTTAGGACATCCAATTTCTGAAAACCTGCGATCGCGTACTGTTCAATACCCCCCCCCGGTCTCGACTATTGAGCTGCCATGAAAATTTTTGTCCTTCAATGGAGGTACCCAAGTTCCAGAAACCTGGAGTTGCGTGACGTTCAGGAATGAACCCGCTCAGATTCTATAGGTGTCCCGGATACGAGAACGTCCCAAATACGCTGCGTGAAAGAAGCGATCACCTCGCCGACCCGTGGGAATCGGGCCCTTTGGAATACAACCATCTGTAACACACGAACTCTTGGAACGCGCATCAGGTGCTGCTCGAGACCTGACGGGATTAAATTCTGTGGGTGTCCCACAATGAACTGCGCTTGGGAATACGCCGGTCAGCGCGGACATTATGGATAAATTCGGATGATCCTTTAACGGTACGCACTGTTCCCTCTCGCATCCGCTAAAGCATATTCCTGCTCAGCTTCCCATAGACAAAACTGACGATCAAAGACAACAAACCAAAGACGAAAACGATCGTGACGGCTTGGCTGCTTGGTAAATTGGAATTGACGATCACCAGGGCCAAGGCCCCGTTCCTTATCGTTGTTGATATGGCGAGCGACCTGCGTAGTGCAACTACTTTGCCTCTCATTGCCAAGTCACCGATGAGCAAACACGCGACAATGAAAACAAGCGCTACCGCGTAAGACAGTACACCTAGACCCATAATCTGATCGGCCTGACCCGCAGCGATAAATATCAACGTTACCAAAATACCGCTCCTGCCGAGCTTCGGCACAACGCGCGCCAGTTGCTTCGCCCACACGGGTCGCGCACGATTGATTATCATTCCTAGGGCGAGCGGGGTTAACTGCACGATGAGGAGAATCTGAAAAATTTTTACCGTGTCGATTTGCAATTCAGAGTCACTCGCGGGCAAGGTGAGCGCGAGAATGAGTGGTGTTAGAAACAGACCGAGGAAAGCGGCAAGCACCATCAGTCCCACAGCATAGGCTGTATCTCCCTGGCCCATGGCGACAAAAGGCGGGGCCAATGGCGCTATCGGGACGGCGGCGAGAACAAGCAGGCCAATCACCACGTCCGGCGATAGCGATACGCCTTGCAGAGCGAACACGAACATGCAGGGCACGATCACAAAATTTGCTACCAGACCACGCAACATCAATGGGTACTGTTGGGCAACGGCGAGCACGCTGGAAAACGGCGTACTCAAGCCGACACCAAACAGCAGCAACATGATCGAGGTCGAAAGTACTAAATTAATAATGTCGCTCATCGTCCGACGGCTTTCCACGGTGTTTGCACCAGATCGGCATCACCATTTAGTTGAAGATTAATCAGGAGTGATCTCAAAAATGTCCGCGACCTCCGCTAAGGTCGCCTGTACTTCGAAGGCAGGTATTTCGGGGACAGTATATTTAATTCGCACTAATGCCAACTAATCCGTCCAAATTCTATAACTGTGTTATGCCCCAGATTGCGCGAAAATAATTCGCGCATCTTTGAAATTCCGGGACTAGGTTTTTGGCCGCCGCGCTTTGTCATGATCGAGCTTCATCAACAACGGCGGTAGAAACAACAACACGGTAAACAGCGCGCAGACGATAACGATTGCGACCGACAAACCCATTTTTGAATTGACCGCGAATTGCGACGTCGATAGAACGAGAAAGCCAGCAACCAGTACGATGGACGTGACTATCAAAGCGCGGCCCACCGTTTTGAACGCGTACCTTACCGCGTCTTCTGCGGAAAGATCTTGTTCCCGGCGGGCGCGCAAGTATTTACTCAGAAAATGGACTGTGTCGTCGACAACGATGCCGAAAGTCATACTCCCAACGATGGATAGGCCCATACCTATTTCGCCATCGATGAGAGCCCAAATGCCATAGCCCATCGCGATTGGGGCCAGGTTCGCGATAAAGCTTAGTGCGCCGAGCTTGACCGAACGTAATGCCAACACGATAACGATTGAAATCAACGCGAGCGCTGCTGTTGTACCGTATACCATGGTGACAACGTTACGCATGGTCATGTGCGTGGCCATCATAACCATGCCGGACCCTTTATCGTGCCCGATTTGCGGCGCGTGCTCGTCCAGCCAATCACTCGCCCGTCCGGTAATAGCTAGAGTTTCGCTCATAAGAATAGGTTTCAGTGTTGCGATAACTCGAGTTGTCGATTTATCGACATTGATTTGATTGTTCAAATCGAGACCATACGGTAGCGACATTTCGTAGAGGAGTAGGTACTGCGCGGCGAGATCTCGAGAACCGGGAAGCTTATACATTGCTTGATCGTCGCCATGCATATTCTTGTTTAGGCGCTTCATGGTATCGGTGATCGATTTAACGTGTTCAGTTTCAGGTTGCGCGCGCCACCACTCGGAAAACTCATCTGTCAGTCGTAAAAATTCTGGCTCGCTGATGCCGCCAGATTCGCCTGAATCCAACGAGTAATGAACCTGGTACAAGCCCGTTAAATTATCCAACATGAAATCCGTCGCGATCCGGAATTCCATCTTTTTGTCGAACCAGTGATAAAACACTTCGTTAAATTGGTTGCGTGGCACATTCGCGATCAAGGCGACGATGAAGATCGCCGTCCCCCACAACAAACCGCGCCGCCGTCGAACGACGAAATCCCCAAATGCCTGAACCCAGCTATCTTCCATCGACTTTTGCCGGATCCGGCCGGTTGGTAATATCGCCAGCATCGCTGGTAGAAACGTGATCGACAGAACAAACGATATAAGAACACCCATCGCGACCGTCGTTCCCATTTGCTGAAAGGGCGGCGAGACGGAAAAATTCATCGCTAGAAACCCCATCGCCGTCGTAATACTCGCCAATGAAACGGGATTTAAATTGATCCGCAGGCTCTCTTGGATAGCATCGTGCTTGGCCGATCCTTCGCGCAGTTCATGAAAGTAGGAAATAAGAATATGCACCGAATTGGCTACTGCAACGGTCAATATAATATTCGGCGCACTCGAGCCCGTCGGCGTTACAGGAAATCCCAAATATCCGGACAGCCCCATCGCGCCCGCGACCGACATCGAAAAAACAAACAGCGTGGTTATCGTGCCGATCACTCCGCCGGCGAGGAACGCGACTAAGAGGAACATCACGCCAAAGCTGATGGGTGCAAGGACGCTCATATCGCTGAACGCAGCTTCACTCATGGCATTGTGCATTGCCGTCATACCTGAAATATAAATATCGACCTCAGGATGTCGCGACTCGGTTTCGGCGACTAACTCGCGCGCACGCTTGATAACCAGCGGTAGTTCTTCGGTTTCGCTTAAGCCCGGCAGCAGAACGTTGACGTTTACTGCCGTTACCTTCGCGTCATCAGCGATAAGAGAATTACGAAGTAGCGGTTCGCCCAGGGCGATGTTTTTCACCCTCCCTAATTGCTCGTCACTAAAATTTGTTGCGTCCCTGATGAGATCGGCAACTACTAAATCGTCTCCGTCGGCTTCGGTGTGTTGAAAATTCGTGATTGAATCGACCCGATTTGCGTACGGCAACTGCCAAGCTTGCTTGCTTACTGATTCCACAACGCTTAAGAATTCACGCGTGAAAACCTGACCGTCTTTTGGGGCCATCACGAGTATGATCGAATCGTCTTTGGTGTAGGTGTTCTCGAGATTTTCGTAGGCGACTAGATTCGGATCGTCCGGGCCGAAGTACACCCGGTAGCTTTGGGTAACAGTGAGATGCCGTACGCCGCTTGCGGCCAGCGCAATGAGTACAAAAGACGCGACAATGATCAACCAGCGGGCGCGAACGACCCAAGCCGCGAATCGAAATTCTAGTTTATTCATTGAGATTCCTTCGTGCTCTCGGGTAATCGCCACGCGGGGTTATTGGCGGGCAGCTGGTGCGTGATGAGATGAGTCGGCCTAGCACAGTCCATCATCGATCGACTTAGCGGCACGGTACGATGACTTGAATCTACTCGAATTCACACGGTCCAACAAACAAGCGTCATCGCGTTTCTCAAAAGGGCTACTGTCACACCCCTCCCTTATTCTGTCGCAAAGCTTGATCTCGGCTCGCAACGTGCAAGTATTGAAATCACGACGGCAACAAGCATTGAACACATCTCGATCGATGAAGGCCTACGCTCTAGTGAGCATCGGGCCGTACGTGCAAGTCTCAGACAATTCTCAGGTACACTCGCGCTAGCGAGACACGCTTGCCAAAGGGTTGTAGAAATGAGCGGACTGGTAAGGTTCGCCCGATTCGTTCGCCTCGCAATTCCGTTCGAAAATCGTTTTCATCAAGCGAATCGCAGTCCCCCATTGCCATCTATGCGCGCCGGTCGGCCGCAGAATTCCTCTTTGACCATCGCCGAGACCGTATCGTAGTCAGTCACGTTGGCCCAGGTCCGTTGTCCGTCTGCGGTTAGGCACGCGCAATGCGCGATGCGTGGTTCGCCGCTCGGTCCGTACATAACGACATAAGTTTCGAGCGTGGCTTCGCCATCGTGATCCACTAGCACTTGGCGGCGGTAACCTGCGTCAACTTCGGGCTGGAGATCCGCCCAGGCGAACGGCTTTTCTGCGGGCTCGCTGGCATATAGAGACAGCGCGTGTTTGGTCAACAAGCCGCCGTTTGCGCTCACTAATCCACGGCCGCCGGGCCGTTCGCGGAGCAGTTCTACCGTGCGTGCAACGCCATGCATGACATAGTTGTTGAGCGGCCCACCCGCGAACGTAAGACCACCGGTCACCGTGAGGGGACGATCTTGGGTGAGCCCGATCTCGTTAGCTGCTACTTGCACCGCGACCGGGAAACAGCTGTAGAGATCAACCAAGTCCAGTTCGGCGACACCGAAATCGGCTAGTTCGAAGAGCTTCCGAGCCGCACACCGAATCGCAGGCGAGGAATGTAAGTTGTCGCGCTCGGAGACGGTAATGTGATCCCAAGCTTCGGTGCCCGCGATCGGGTAAACCCAGCGATCCTCAGGAATACCGAGACGACGCGCGCGCCCGACCGACGTTAGGATCAACGCAGCACCTTGGTCAACGCTGTTATTAGAATTCATCAACTTCGTATAAGGGTAGGAGATGGCCCGATTTGTCGGCGATGGTTCGCTGATCTGTGCGGCACTCATGGGTGTGCGGATCCAAGCGTGCGGATTGTCGACCGCCACGTTGTTGAAGCCGGCCCAGAGCTTCGATATCCGTTCACGGTGCGCAACAACAGACTCGCCGTTGACGTGACGCAACGCGATCTCGAACATCGGATAAAACTGAATCGGCTTTTCTATACCGCGTTTGAGTTCCGCTTCGTGGCGGGTCACTTTGTCGCTGCCGAGGTACAGCTCTGCAGGATCCGCATTGTCACGCGCGACGGGCGAAGTCCCTGGCGCGGTGGCGAGCGGATTCCAGTCGAGTTCGAGCCCCGCTTTGCTTGCTCGCGCTTGGGTGCGACCACACTCGCCGCCCGTTACGACTACGACCTCGCGAAGACCGGATTGGATGTCGAGAAAGCTACGATTGGTTAGCGATTGAACGTAGTTACCGCCAAGCGAAGTCAGGCCTGTTTCCGCACTAGGCACACCGATTTGCTGGGCTAATACGCGCGCCGGATTGCCATAGCCCCACATGCCGCGAACCACCCTCACGGAGTCTACCTCTGCGAGGATGCTCGGATTACCACAATCCGTCGCTGCGGCACGCACTGCCTCCAACATCAAAGCGAGCGGTTCGCGCGCTACAGCTGGGTCATCCTCACGCTGCTCAACCTGGGCGACCCCGACGATCACCGGGGTGCGTTCATCCATTTTCATTGGCATGCTCCTCAATATTGCGGATAGACTATTTAATTCGGACTAAAGCCCGACGCTTGGCTATTATCACGACAGTGGATAGCTGACCACAAGGAGGTGGTTGCATGGCCAGGATGGTCTGGGACGACCGCATCACGTTACGCAGCGCGGTGTTGTCAATCGCCAGCAAACATTCTTCTGCGATGCGGCTTGTCCCGACTACATTCGATTAATGGTGGTGGCTCGCCGCGACACTTTCCGACGAAAAGTTAGGGCGCTAGACAGAGCGGGATTTACGCTAGTGTCCTTGCCTAAAAACCGAAACTGAGATTGATACCGGCAAAGTCGCGTTCGTCGAACTGACCGAAAATATCACGTTGCCTGCCGTAAAACTGTACAAGCTTTACCCCAATGCCAACCTGATCGCTCAGCTCATGATCGACAGAAACCTCCACATAACCATCCCCATGGTTGATGCTCGTAATGTCTTTTACGGAGGCCTTCGTTAAATCATTGTTAAAGGTATGTTTTACAGTAAACGTGACGTTCGATTCTATCTCGTCTCGAAATATACCGGACTCGTAGTCGGGCAATATGCTTTGGAAAAATTGCGCACTGACAAAGGTGTTCGCGATCCCTGTCCAATCAAGGCCCATGACATAGGAGACCTCTTCTTTCGCTACGCTGCCGATGCTCTTTTTTCGCCGGTCTATCGTAAATGATCGATCAGAAAAATAAGCGATTTCACCGCGAATGGTAAATTGGCTGATCGACGTACTGAAACTGCCGCCGATCATGTGCGTCCGTATATAAACCGGGACGACTGTCGACGTCGTCGCGTCATCGAAGTAACGGAATTGGGGTAAGTCGTTATATTGGTAGAGGTAGTTAAGGCTGAGGTCCCAGTTTTGCACAGGCGCGCTAAGACTGAATCCGGCATCGGAATCTTCGATTATCCGATTAGGTCTATCGAGATCTTGAATTATCGGTCGTTTACCTGGAGTCGGCGGTAAGACGAATTGCGGGCTGAGAATAGCGAAATAAGCGTCACGCGAAGGGATGTCCGCATACGTAGTATCCGGCAACCAGACGAGTTCCAGCATGACATCGCCGTAGGGTATCTGCGCCGCGACGCTCCACAACGGCGTACGCGAGTTGTCGAACTCGTCAATGATGAACTCGCGAAATGACTGCGGGTTTACAACATCCAGAACCTTTAGGCCGTCCGCCTGGCCCCAAACAATTTGTTGTTTGCCGGCCCGCACGACGGCACTGTCGATGTCGATATCGGCGTAGAGTTCCCGCAGTTCGAATTCGCCTTCGTTACCCACCAGCAGCCGGCGGCTAGCTCGCGAGCGGTTGTCCTGACTGGGTTTGCCAGGTTCGAGTCGATCGGAAACATCAAGCTCGGCCCGTCCAATAGCGGTAATCGCGATCCACTCGGAGGGACGCTTAAATGCTTCCAGCTCGAGACTCGCGCGGCCGAGTACGCTGCTGCCGTCGAAATCCATCCCATAGTCGAGATTCAACAAGCCTGTGACCTCGATCGGTTCCGCACTAACTCCGCTCGTCGTAAACGCTGCGCCACAGATCGTAACGACGACGAAAGTTTTTGTTTCGACCATCCAGGATCGACGAATACTTGGGATACGCAGGAGTCGGCGTCGCCACGTCTCGGCCACGTCTATTTGCCTGCGCGCTTTAGGTTGCGTTGATCAAGTTGCGATTCCGCAATGGATGTTTTGAAATCGACGTTGCTGAATTCGAAACGAGTCTTGTGGCCGGTCTTGTGGTTGTCTACTGCAATAACATCGGCAACCCAGATTCCGTCCACTTGTCGATGCCCGTCATAGATCAGCACTTTAAGAAGCTGCCCGGAGTGATCAAAGATACGGTGCCTTAGTATCATCCAGGTCGATGTGTTCACGTCAGATTCATATCGGCCATAGCCGAGTTCCTTGGCGATCTCGGGGGTTTTCGGTGTTCCATTCAACGAGACCACTTCGGTATCGGCATCTGCGTCGCCGATAAGCTCGAAATCATAATCAGCTTCGCTGAGACGGCCTTCCTGTTTCAAATCTTCGAACGTCAGGTCGGTACCGAGAAAATATTCGCCGCGTTCGGCGCCGGAAACCTGGCGCGACCGCCGCAACGACGGCAGGTACAACCATTGCTGATCTTCCCGCTCGGCCGCATGATAATCGTAGGTTAAAAACGCAGTATCTTTGATGTTTGCTGGGCCGGTATAGACGATCATGGCTCGTCGCTCTTCAGGCGTATCGAGACGCAGCCCTTTGGCATCTCGCACACGTTCTCGACCGCGTTTGTCCATCAACACCATTTTGAGATCGCGCAAGACGTGCTCACCCTGATTGCGTTTATTTACATTGCGCACAATATCGAGCGCGTATCCAGACCTGTCCTGTTCCTCTAAGACGCCATCAGCGCGCGCCTCTTCGGAACAGATCATCAACGAGGCGGGCGCGAGGACACACAAGACCGCGAGTGTTCGGGAGACGATATTGGCCCGGTCGAGTTCGGCGCTTGGACGGTCGCCATCCTGGATCAAAAATTTTGGTTTCAGGACTAAAAGGACTGCCGGTAACGCCGTCATGCTCGCGATAAAATTCGCCGCGATCGCAACAATTAATAAACCGCCGAACTCAGCTACCGTCGGATTATTGCTGGACAGAACCGCAGAAAAACCAAGGCATAGCGCCCACAGGTTAAACCACAACGCCCGCCCGGTAGACTGAAACGCGTCGCGAATGATCTCGGCCGTAATCGCTCTTCTTTCCGTCGCTATCATGCGTACGCGTTCGATGGAATGGACTGAAAAATCAACTCCTAGTCCAATAGTAATCGCGGCGAACATTGAGGTTGTAACCCCAAGTCCGATATTGAACAGCGCCATTACTGCGTAAACCATAAACACGGCAAGTACGACATGGAACAGACAGAAGAAACCCGCGAGAAAAGAACGAAACGCAACCGTGGCGATAGCCAATGCCAACAGCACTGCAATCAAAACGCTGAGCAAGTGATTGGCATCGATATTCTTCAGCCAGTGATAATTGAGATACACGCGGCCACTTAGACTACCGCTAACTTGCGGCCCATTGAAGGTCGATTCCAGGTAGGCCTCCAAACCTTCAATAATCGGTCTCGAGCTAACAAAAGACCCTGCATTGGTGCGTAGCTTTACCAGCGCCACTTGCTGGTCGAAGTCGATATCGTCTTCAAGGTCTGCGGGGTCGCCAATAGATTCGTAAGCGAGGAACAATTGCGCAATGGATTGTTCGTCGTCTGGGAGACGCTTGGCATGTGGATCCCCACCGTGCAGACCTTGATTGACCTCTTTCAGCGTATCGATGATCGACGACGCGCCGTTGACGTGCGGTAATGTCAGCGCGAAATTCTGCAGCGCTTCTATTCGCCTGGCGACATCGGGGTCGAAGATCCCTTGTGGCCGTTTAGCGTCTACGACGACTAGCAAACGATAGGACCCGTCCATCGAAGCATTGATTAGCGTGTCGGCGATGCGGACTTCTTCGTTCTCGGCAAAATTGCGGATGCGACTGTAATCGACAACCACCAACGTCGTCCCGTAGATGCACACCACGAGAAACGCGGAGCTGAATATCACGATTTTTTTCGGATATCGCACTACGAAATTTGCCATGCCCGCGAGGATATCGGACAGAACATTGTGCTTGGCGGTGCGTCCTCGCCCATAAACGACACTTATCGGTTTGTTCCGGTGTAACAGCGTCAATACCGCCGGCAGAAAAGACACCGAATATACCCAGGCCGCGAGAACGCCGATCGCGGCATACAGTCCGAATGCCTGCATCGGAGGCATTTCAGACCCAAAGTAAATGCCGATGAATCCCGCAATGGTTGTCACCGTGGTCAGCAAGACAGGGCGCGATATCGTGCTGAGTGCGGCGGCCAATGCTTCGCTCGGATGCGTATGCTTCCCGGACGATAATTCGTCCCGATATTCGCTAATGATGTGGATAGCGTCGGCAACGGAAATCGAAATCAAAACGATCACGAGCCCATTGGAAATGGCATAAAACGGAACGCCGAAATAAGCTCTGATGCCTATCGTTGCGATGGCCGTCGCGATCGCAATCGAAAAAGGCAACAGCACCCCGGACAATGATCTGAACGCTACCGTCAAAACCAGAATAATAAACAGCGCGACCAGTGGATAGGATCGCCGCGCGTCCTGTGTGATGTAACTGTCCAGATAGCCGGCTGTAGCGGCTTCGCCCGCAAGGTGGACGATCCCGGGATAGTTCGCGCTCGCTTTCTTAATACCCTCGGAGAGGTCGAGAAAGGTTTGATGGCTGGCTGTTTGGTCGAGCATCTCCGCCACGATCATCGTGACGCTGCCATCGCGGGCCACGAGGCTGCCGTGAAAGATTGGGAAACCGTCGATGCGGCGCCGAATGTCGTCCACCTGCGACTGGCTGCTCGGCGGCTCGTCGTAAGCTGAACTGATCGTTATCGCATCCGCTGTACCGGCGATTATCTTTTCGGTTGTGATGCTCGACACTCTGTCAGCATCGATATTCGGTGTAGTTATCGCGAGTTCTGTTAGTTTCGCAATGAGACCAAGCGCCTCAATCGTGTAGATCGTTTGCCCGGCCGGCGCCTGGACGGCGATTACAAACGTATCGTCGAGACCGAAGGTTTCTTTCACCTTATCGCGATAAAGCAATGCCGGATTGTCGGGCTCGATGTAGGCGTCGGGCGAGGTGTCCTTATGCAACGCCGGCAGAAGAGTGGCAAAGCCGACAATGGAAATCATACTTAGAGAAACGATCAATACGGGATTATTGATTACGCACTTAAACCATCGGTTCACTATTTACCATCCTTATCTGGTGTGGGGAAACATCACAGGTGAAAAATTTTAGCTGATCGGATCTCGATAGCATCCCTGTGCAGCAGATAAGCACGCCGTCGGCGCCGGAACTTGGCACTGTTGAGATCGCAGTTTTGCGGAGGCGGAAGCCCAGGCGTTACTCTAGAAAGGTTGGCGTCCTCTACGTAGCCCGCTTTTAGCCGCGCCATATAAACATTTAATCGTCCCTATCGCAACTGTAGGCAGGGAGACGCGATACTTCGCGAAATAGGGCTGAAGCTAAGCAATTTTACCGAAATTCCGTAGCGCGTTCAGCCAATCGCTTTAGCTGTTGATGAAGGAAATTCGCGGAGAGTATATTTAATACTCATCTTTGAATCAGATTCAGCGCAAAGCATTTCGCAACATCTTCGTTCCGTTCGTCTGTTTGGGCATAGAGCGTTTATTTAGTCACTCGAACGAGTGGTGAATCGTCCGTTGCGAACTGAAAAGCAAGGACGAAAACGTCATTAATCACGTCAAACTAAACAGACAGTCCCGAATGGCGCTAAGTTAAGCATGGTTAGCCCGATATCGGTGTGCGCGCCGAGCAGCGGTGCCGAGGGCAAGGCATCATTACAACCGATCGCCGCGGCAACGCCGGCTACCAGTCGGGCGACTACACCACGGTCGATAAGTTCGGTGGAACTTCTAGCGCCGCGCCGCTGGTAGCAGGGCTGTGTGCTCTGATCCTGTCTGTGAACCCGGAATTGACGGCCGCGGAAGTGAAAGACATCCTCAAAATTACGACCGATAAAATTGATCCAGCGAACGGTAATTACAATGCTGAGGGACATTCGCGGAATTTTAGTTATGGCCGAATCAACGCGCACCAAGCCTTAGAGGAAGCCAGACGCCGACGCAGCGGCGGCAATGCCATTGAACGGATCGTGAAATTCGAAAGTACACCAAATTTGGCAATTCCTGATAACCGGCCCGTTGGCGTCGCCGACACCATCGTCGTTGCGCAGTCGGCGACCGTGCAATCCGTTGGCGTCGACGTGCAAATTAACCATAGCTACCGCGGCGATCTGAAGATCCACCTTGTGGCTCCAAATGGGACCTCGGTCGGCTTGTTCGGTCGCACCGGACCGATCGGCGACAATCGTGATGATTTGGTCGCCTCGTTCGCGGTCGCGCCTCGTTCGCGGTCGCGAATGTCCCAGAGTTGGCGCAGTTCGCTGGAATCAATGCGGCTCGCGGCTGGGGGCTACGCGTGTCGGACCTGGCGGCAGCTGATGTGGGGACACTGCAACATTGGGACCTGACCCTGGGACTCGAGGGCGGGCAGACCCAGTGGGTTACCGAGCCCGGAATACATATCCCTGACAATAGTCCTGCTGGAATCGTCAGCAAGCTTGAGGTTGATGGTCGAGGGCTGCGGCGCCAGATCACTGTTGCGGTGGATCTCACACATACTCACCGCGGCGACCTCAAACTGATGCTCGAAGCCCCAACAGGCCACAGTGTGCTCCTGAAATCGGTCGACCGCAGCGCCATCTCCAACGTAGTTATGCGCTCGCAGATACGCCAGGACTCCAAGAGCTCGTTGCAAAAGAGATCAACGGTCAGTGGCGTTTGGATGTCAGCGATCACTTGTCAGCCGATGTCGGCAAGCTCAACTTTTGGAGTCTGCAACTAATCACCTAGATCGCGAAACTGGATGGGCAAAGCTGGTGCCAGTGATGGCTCGATACTCAACGAGTGAGAGCCGCCGCTGGAGCGCGCGCAAAAATAGAAGCACTGCCGAGAGGGCCGCATTTTCTGAATGCTGGCCATCTTGGCAATATCGGGCAGCAATATCGGCCACAGTCTATTTAATTCGCACGGTTGAATCAGATAGCGCGCAAAGCCTGTTGAAACATCTTCGCACTAGTCGAGCGCTCGGATACAGCGTGTTTGGCTAGCTTCTCGAATGAACGATGAAGCGTCCGTTGAAAACGGCAAAGCGAGAAGAAAACCGCATCAGCTGGTTTAAATATATTTACTGTCTCCGATGTAGGGTTCCGGGAACCGTTTTATGCCGCGCCGACGGTCGCTGAACGGCGCTCGGGCCGCCGCAAAAAACCGACGAGCAGGAACGCGAGCGCGTTGGCCATCGCGCTGAACCAGAACGCGACATCGTAACTGCCGGTGCGCTCGATGATGTAGCCCGCGAACCACGGGCCGAACGCAGCCGAGGAACCGGCGATGGCAAACACAAAGCCAACGATCGCCCCGACCGCGGCCGTCCCGTAAAAATCTCCGACCACGGCAGCGAACAAGGTCGTACCGCCCCCATAGCCGAAGCCAAAGATGGCGGCGAGTACGGTGAGAGCGAGCCAGTGTTCGCAGAAGGGTAACGCGACAAACACCGCCGCTTGGAGGAAGAATATGAACGCCAGCGCCGGCAGTCGGCTAACCTTATCGGACACCAACCCAACCAGCGGGCGCCCCAAGACCCCGCCGACGCCGACACCGGCTAGGATTACGGATCCCCGGATCGGATCGATGCCTAAATCGATAGCGTACGCCGTGAGGTGGACCATCGGCAGGAACACAACTAGCCAGCTCGAAAAAAACATCGCGGTGAGTAACCAGAATGCGCCAGTACGCTGTGCCTCAGCGAATGTCCATGAATCTTCTAACGTGGGCGCCTCGAACGTGGCGCTCATGTGACCGAGCGCAACGTTATCGTCACGGCCGTCCGGCGCGAGTCCGAGGGCGGCCGGATCTCGGCGCACAAATAGCGCCGCCACAATGACGAGGATGCCGCCGACCACGCCCATCCACGCGTACGTCGCACGCCAACCAAGGGCGCCGATCATGTACGCGGCGAGGATTGGTGTCACGATATTGCCGACACTTGCGCCCATCATGGTGATACCGAGGGCACGACCGCGGTGGCGCACGAACCAGCGGATGACAGTCGCACTACACGGCACAAACGCGGCACTCATACCGAACGCACAGATCCCGGACAGTGCCACATAAAGCTGCCACACCGACGTCGCGCGGCTCAGCATGACGTAACCGATTATCAGGAACAGCCCGCCAGCGACGATCACTGGACGCGGTCCGAAGCGATCCGTCAGGCGTCCCGTCAGCATGCCAAGCATGCCATAGGAAAATGCGTAAAGCGCGAAAGCGCCGGCCAGTACTTCGCGGTTCCAACCCGTGTCCGCCTGCATCGCCGGCATCATCACGCCAAAGGTGTATTGGACTCCGTAGGCCGTCATCATCACGACAAACGTGCTCGCAACAATGACCCAACCGTAGAACATCGCAGGCAGCCTAACGGAGGTACGACAGCGCGGCACGGCCGCTTTGGAAGAGATCCCCTAGTTGACCGCAGACTAGTCGTGCTCCTGCGCGATCTGACAGTGAATGAAATAATCCGTGCGTCAGTGCGGTGACAATGTCGCCGTACTCGCCAGCGCAGACGCACCCATCCCACATTTTTGAACAACTGCTCATCGGCCGAGTATATGCATTACGGAAACCGGGGACAGTATATTCAATTCTGTTGATCGCCCGACGAGCGACAGCTAACGCGACAAGGGACTGCTCAGCGCCAAATGGCGGCAGCATAAGTCGTGGCTCAAGATCACGTTAGCCGCGTATCGTTAGGGGCCTCCGGCAGTTGAGTACCGACTCAACGGCTGGCAAGGAAAGTGATGGGCGGAGGATCGCATCCGAGACTCAAATCAGGATGAGTTTTTTGGGACAGCCAAATTCTTAGAACGCACCTTCGCATGCTGTTCCGGAACCAAGCGGCTTAGATTCTACGGGCGTCCAGGAATATCTCTCGCACACGGGGGCACTCAAAGTCCTAAAAGCTACGTTTGCCTGCTATTCAAGAACTTAGTTGTTTAGATTCTATGGGTATCCAAAAATATCTCTCGCACGGGGACGGTTTTCACAGCGCCGATACCGATGAGTATTTCTTCTCATCGAACTAAATCAAGTGGCATCCGATTCTCACTGACAACGGATAGAAATTTCATTATTGTGTAGCGCGCAACGCACCGAGCTCAACACGGCTGTCCAATGACACACTGGAATGCGGTACAACAATGATTAGCGAGCAGAAAATTTGATGCTGGATTTTGTTAAGGATTTGTGGGATTTCATGCGTGAACGGAAGAAGTTTTGGCTCGCGCCCATTATTCTCGTCATGGTGTTGTTAGGCGCCCTGATCGTTTTCGCCGAAGGTTCTGCGGTCGCGCCGTTCATTTATACGCTGTTTTGAGTTCATCTTTACGTTAGGCGGTACGACTCGCCGTATAGGGGAGCTTCGTCAGGTTGAGTGACAATGCAGCAGACTAAACACTCGCTGCGCCGCCTCATTGCTACTAAATCAAGCCGCAGCGACAGGCATTTTTGCTTACGGCGATCTAACTTCTCCGCCGATCAATCTGAAGGGGTGCGACTAGCGCACCGATCATAAGCGGGAACCCAGCTGGCAGCAGCACGACCCGCGCCTGCAAAGTACCGCCTTCGATCGCGCTAGTGACGTTAAATATGTCGAGCGCGTAGAAGTTTGTACGATCAGCAAATTCGCTGTCACAGAAATCGTCGCAGAGGAATCTTTCTGCCAAGGTGGACAACGCAAACACCGGGAACACAGAGAGCCCGATAGAGTAATCTCCGGCACCTAAGGCGAGACCGTCAAGGAGACTGTCCCAGACGAATCCAGTATCCGGATCCGGGTTGCCTAACTGCGGAACGCCCTCGTCATCGTCATTGAATGCAATCAGATCACCAGCGCCGTCGAACGCGCTAACAATGGGGTCCAAACCGCCGTCCGGGATCACTGTCATCGCCTGATTCTCACCCCCACCGTAGCCGTAGGTCCGTAACGTAATGTTGGCCGCCGAATCAAGCGTGATATCGAATAACTGGATTTCTAATGCATCCGTTAAGTTCCCGGTGAACGAAAAATTAGCGGCCGAGAGATGCTGGACTGGGGCTAAGGCCAACACGGGAAGGATTAAAGTCTGCGTGAATTTGTTTGCCATGTAAGGCCTCCATGGCTTCGTTAGCGTCCTGGGCGGTAGCGTAATCTACCTAAAGTTCCGCTACCGTCAATAGCAGTCCTACATCGCGTCTACCTGGTAGCGCGGCATTCGACTAAGTGCGTGAATAATCTCGTTTGGGGACGCGGATACACATCCATATCTATCGAGCTTCCGTTGCCTGTACACGGGGCCACCTTAAAGGTCGCTCAGGGGCGATACTGGCAGAAAGCATTTCGCAATTGTGAGTGATCCTACCGGCATAGCCAAATTAAGTGGTGTTGCGTCGGCCTAGTTTGTGCGACACCACCACGCAAGCTGAAACTGGAATGACAATCGCGTCTAGGACACCCGGCAACAACAGCTCCTGGGGCCCTATCGCGCAGTTATTATGGACTCAAGCTTTGCAAATCTTTGGCCCAATCCCGATAGTCACGTAGCGGGATCCATTTAATGTTCTGTGCCATCTCGTGGTGACCTGACTGCCAGATTGGCAAGCTGTGTAGCGCTGCATCCATCGCATCAGCGTCAGGCAAATCGAAAACACCGATCACTTGATACTGTCCGGCAGCTTTCCATAAGTGTTTTATCCCACCCGCGTCGAGTCCTGCAACCGCGGCGACGGACTCGGCTTTCCATATTTTGAAGAACTCGGCATCGTCCATTCCCGTGGGCTTAACAATATCCGCCATAAATAACATCAACATTTCGGTACTCTCCTGGTGCAAATTAGTTGTCTATCATTCGGTAGACCATCAAGGCGCGCCATGGTGGTCTACCGACTTTTTAACGTAACCGGGGATAGAAATCCAGGTGCTATTCGATACCGGCCCGCTTTTGTAGCGCACCAAGCAAAAGATCAACCGGCGTCAATGCAACCAAGACCGCAAGCGCTAATCCCCGTTGTAAAGCAACCGACCCATGGCAATCGAAATCTATTTATCGAATCCCCACGCTTCGTATATCGTCCAGAGGTAGTTCTCGGTTGATTGTTCACGTAACCGATGAAAATCATTCTTCTCCAAGGCTGCCATAAAACCGTCAAAGTTCTCGAGGTCCGCGAATTGTACTAAGGCAAAATGATTGCGTGTGCGCCCACTGATTTCGCGGATCGGATTCTGTCCAGCGGCGGCAATCGCCATATCGAAATTTTTAATAAGCGGCGCAATACTTTCGACATAGCTGGCGTAGATCGCTTCCTTGCCTGGGATAACGTCGTAGACGTTTAGTGCATAGATCATAGATGGTCCCTTTGTTCACCCGCTTAAACTAGCCGCGCAATCCGACGGCCTGGAGGATCACTGGCTCAGCTTTCCGCTTTCTTTTACGATGCTGCTGAACTTGTGAACCAAGAATAACCCGTTACTTAAGCGCGGCGTACGAAAACTCGTTCCATTGTTGAAAATGTCGGTGACTAGATAGGCAAAGCCTAGGTCATGTCGCCATGCGGTTTATTTCCAAATCTAAAGCAATTCGACGCGATCACCGACTCGAACAGTCCCCGTTGAAAAGACAGTAGCGTACGCACCAACGTTTTGATCGGTATCACGAACGATGGTCCGCAAAACCTTGAGGTCCTTGGGCAAGTCGCCGGTTTCATGAGTGGTCATGCCGCAACGGACCGTCGGCACGTCACAATCCAGCTCTGCCCCGCCAATGCGTAGGCGCTTCCCGCACCACGCCAACTCCGCCAATCCGTCGGCCGCGCCATCGATAACGAAATTCGGTCGAAATCTTAAAGGCTCGAATCGTGATCCCGTGTTCTTGGTTCCAAGTTCGCTAAGCCAGCTGGTCGTGAGCAAGTGGATCGGGTAGGCATCGAAATAAGTTCCCGGAGGCGAAGTGAATTCTGTAATCTCCGCAAGTAGTTTTGGCGGAAACATGCTCAGGTCGGGCAACGGCTCATCCGGATCACGACCAAGCAGATCGCGTAGTTCGTCCACCGTGAGCGGTATCGTTCGTCGGTAATGATCGAGATTTTCAGCCGGTTGTCGCGAAAACAAGCTGACAGATTTCTGCAAAACATCAGATAGTTTTTCGTTGATGTCGTTGTCGTCCGTATGCAGGACTACACCGCTGGATAATTTAATAGTGGCTTGTGGAATAACACCAGCCTGCGGTTCCGCGCGATAGGTCGCTGACATTTTCATGAGCCCTGGTAGCTTTTTCGCACCACGTATTTCACCCGTTTGCTCATCACGCAGCGCCCAGCCACGATCGCCGTGGATACCTAGTGCGCTTAGCTCGCACTCAGCCAGCGCTTCACCTTGCATGGATTTTACGGGGTAGCGCCAAATTTCTGCGATGCGACCAACGATAGTCATAGTCGAATTCTCCGGGTTGAGTGCGGCTAAGTTCGTATTCGTTAAACGAGTTCGGACGCCGGCGGTTTTAAAGATTGAGGACCCTTCACATCATGCATCACAAACTGCCAGGTACAAATTCCGACCCGTGTGCCAAATAGAGTCGCACATCATACAAGTGTCGTTCGACCCAAGAGGTGCATTGTGAGTATTCGGGCTGAAACCGATCTCCCAGTGTTCAGCATCAAACATGGAGAGGGAATCCATTCGCGAGCACAACGCAGCAGATTATTACAAGCGAGGCGAACGATGTTGGAAGTATAGTGGCCGAGCCACCCATAGGAGGACAGAGGGGAACAAGACACTTCGAGCAGTGATGATCCTAAGCGGGATATTTATCATCGTTGTATCGCTCACCCACATTGTCTTAGGTCATAGCTGGCTTCCAGATACGATGCCTGTCTCCGCCAGCATCGATAGCGAGCACCGGTTCTTCGCATCGATCTTCTTAATGTACGGCGTGGCGTTGTTGTGGTGCGCAAAGGCCGTGTCCGAGCGGCGATCTGTTTTTCATTTCTTACTATTAACCTTGTTCGTCGGTGGCTTAGCGCGAATTGTATCGTTGAGCGTGTCAGGATGGCCGCATCCCTTATTCATCTCGCTGGGCATTCTCGAATTGGCGGTTCCGCCGCTCCTGTGGCTCATAAGTACACGAAGCGGGGCTGCCATTAGCTCGTAAATTTAGATCGTCATGACCGACAAGATGAATTCTGAGATCGGGCGAGAATATTGACGACGGCGTGACGCCGAACGCTCGCTTGAACGCGTTGCTAAAGTGCGCGGCATCGAAGAACCCGCCGCAACGGCAGCATCTGTAAGCGATCCGTCATCTTGCAATACAGTGATGACGACACGCAATCGCCGCCACAGCCGGTAACTCCGCATGGTCGTTCCGATGTGGGTCTGGAATAATGGCCTTATGCATGGCCACTTCTTCAATGGATCCGATGAACAAGATTCTGCCGCTATCAACGATTAATATCGGGGAAGTTTGAATATCAGACACGGTTTTTATCCATGATGATCAGTGCAAGTACCCCTCGTACTATCTCAACGATGGGTCCATCTCGCCACGGTAATAGATCTTCCGGGGCTCCACTCTACAGCGGCATCATGTGATCGTGATTGTCCCTATGCGGATCGATTGCCACCCAGGAATGCGCGTCTTCACAATACACGCTGGCCGTCAGTTTTACCCAATTTATCTCGCCCAACGCCCCGCCTTTCAATAGCGCCATTCCCGGCGTCGATTCGAGTTACGGTTAGACCGGCGATCTCCGGTTGTTACAGGGATGTCGGAAAATCTGGATCTCGTAGTGCCGAACGCCGGACAGGTAGCGCGGCTCTCGCCGGGCAAGCTTGCTTTGGCTTCGGGCAATCCGATACACAACGAAAAAGGCAGTGCCGGTCTGCTTTTGTCAATCTATCCAATGACACACTACCGATACGGAAGAGGCCGCCGCAAAGCTAAATTTGGACCCCGTCAACGGACAACGCCCTTCGATCTTCGTCATTTACGGATCTTTCGGCGTCCGAGTAGCAATCACAGGCTATTTGGCGGCGTGCAGATCCACCAGATCCTGCATGGAGATCGTGCCGATAATTTGCATATCGTCGTCTAACAATTCGTACAGCACGCCGTCCCCTCGAATATTAAACGCGATGATCACGTCTTGATCGCCACCGCCTTCGCGATGCGGTTCCTCGCTCGGCGCACTGGATGTCATGCTGCCTACTGGGCGAACCTCCTTCAATTTGCCATTCGGCTCGTATAGCCGATGTTCGCCCTGGATGACGAATGTGTTGTTGTGCGCAAGATGTCGATGCATCACGATCTGTGAATTCGCACCAAACTTGAACAACACGTCGACAAGTTTCTTTTCTGGATCGACATCGAGAATGGAGAAATGTAAATGTTCGAAGTCGCCGAGCCGTTGCCAATCGATGTTGCTGTCGTCAAAAGTGTGAGCATGCATAAAATATTTCCGTGGTTGGGCTAAAGTTCAGGTTAGCATGAGTGACGATCTTCTTCGATCGCCGTTTTATTTTTTAGTTCTCGCGTTTAGGGCTCTACGAGACGACGGCCGTACGCCGCAGTCTCAACCAGCGCGGTGTCCAAGAATTCGATGATTTTACAAATCTTCCCATCGCGTACCGTACACACAAACGCGTAATCATTTTCGTAGGGCAGACCAAAAATAGTTTTCGCAGCGCCATGTCCTAGCGCCACGACTCTGTCGCCCTCGCCGAAAGTATCATCGATACGCACAACCAAATCGCCGTCGATTTGTTTGCGCCACGGCACGAAAAAGTCATTAACAATGCTGTCCAATCCTCGAAATACGCCAGACACTGGCGTCGTGCCTTTCAGATCGTAGACGATGTCGTCGGAAAATAAGGCGAATGCGGCTTCCGCATTCCCAGCGCCGATGTGGTCGAACCATTGTCGAACAATATTCTGATTTTCGGACATGCTGATTTAAACCTCGTCCCGGCGTCGCTTGCGACGACTGATTAACACTTAGGCGGCAATAGGTGCGCTCGCAGACAACTCTTCAATCATTGTGACATCGAGTACAAAATCTGGCTTGAGATCGTCCGTGAGGAATTGTAACGGACCATCGTTGGTAAAGAACAAGACGGTTTCCTCCACAAAATCGGTTTGGTCATGGAGCACGCCGTTTGGTTCGTAGCCGTAATCGCCATCTCGCGCCGTCACGCCGCCCTCTTGCGCCCCACCACGAATGTGCATACAGCCTTTGATGACGAGATACTCGCCACCGCCGAGATGTCGATGCGGTCGAAACGAGGAGCCTGCTCGACAGCGAAATAGTACTGACCAAGTACCGGTCTCAGGGCTTGTGCGCAGTGTTTTGAAATCGATACCGCCACCGAATTCGCGCCATGGCATGTTGGATGTATTTAAATTTACGTCGGCTAGCATTGGGGTTACCTCGTTAAATTAGCTCACATAATGAAATGATTATGGCCGCCCCGTGATGCAGATCAACCTTTCGTTTCGTTGGGCGTTTGGGCCAATTCATCGTTGGCACTGCGGCCCAAAGCTCCGAATTTCGCCGCCCACGGCTACATTGCGACTCTTAGGCTTGTCCATTTTAGTACCCGAACGTTGGCGGCCCACGACCAAAAGTCCACGCGATGCTCATGCGTTGCGGTAAGCCTATTTTGTACCCTGGTGCTGCACATCCATAATCGAGATGTAACCGCCAGAATAATCCGGCGCCACTGGCACATTGCGGCCATCAATATTCATCACTTCTGGACGTGAACCTCGCACCATCGTGTTCGCATACTGGCCCAAGCCGTTCGTTCCCACTGTTTGCAACGGGAATGAGTCGCCAGCGGCGTAAGTTTGAAGTAGTAGGGGACGGATACGCGAAGACACATTCGGCGCCGAACCGTGCACTGAACAGCAGTTATGAACCGTGACGGATCCAGCCGGCCCTTTCAAATAATCTGCGCTCGCCGGATCAGCTTCAAGGAGATCCGCTTGTTGGATCGCTCCGACCCAACGGCCATCTTTGTCCTGTAGGTTGTACAAGGGACCTCGATGACTTCCAGGCACTATGCCCATCGGGCCCATCTCATCGTCGACACCTTCTATATAGATGCCGATCGTCAACGGCGAAAAATCCGTATGCGGCCAATATTGAATATCTTGGTGCCACTTTATCTCTTCGCCGCCGCCACTCCATTTGAAATTCAATTTTGAATGATGGTAGCAAACATTCGGGCCTAACAAATCTTGGGCGACGTCGACAATGGGACTGTTAAATGCGAGTTCACGGAACACCTCGTGATGATCGACTGGAAACGACAGTCGTCGCAACTTTGGCGCTTCGGCGCTATGAGTCGGCTCGATATCGAACATAGAATCAGATTTTGTACGCGCTCTCGATTGTTCGACAAACAGCGCCGAGACTTCACGAATTCGGTCTAGCCAGTCGCGCTTCAGAAACTCAGGCAACAATAAGTATCCGCTCTCGAAATAGTCTTCACGTTGCTGCCGGGATAGAACGCGTGCAGGGTTGGCTAAGATTTCTTCTGGTTTCATCTGGCTTTCCTTTATCGATCGCGTATTCGTCGATTGGGCCGTAGTCACTTCGCGCTACCGCTTGATTGGGCATTCAAAGATTCTTTGCTAATTCCATTGGCATGGTGAATCTTATGCGAATCGCTGCAAGTTAAGTGACATAGCCATGCACCATTATGAGATGTTGCCGTTCGAGTTTATCTCTAAATACTCGGGCTTCGCAGAATTGCTGTGGCTGTAGCCTAAAGACACAGGCTTATAGCGAATGTGCATTTCTTCTGCCGCGCGCAGAACTCGTGCGCCCATGAATAAACTCGCCCGCCGATCGAGTTAACCTCGTGCTAGCACGCGTTTTGCGCACATCGTCGTAATCGAATGCAAGTAGAGTAGCCGACCCTTACGCCTCGGTAGGATGCGTTTGACCTGCGCCCCCTGATTTCGATTATTCTTGGACTTGTCACTTCGATCATTTTCTAAAACTGCACTGAAGGCTGTATCCATGTCCGCAAACGACAATACTTCACCCCAAGAACTAATCACGGCGTTATCTGGCGTTCGCGTGCTCGATCTCGGCCGGGTACTCGCAGCTCCGTTTGCGGCACAAGTGCTCGGCGACTTAGGTGCCGAAGTTATTAAAATCGAACGACCCGATGGTGGCGACGACACACGGCCGTGGAAGCCACCAGAAACCGGTGGCAATAGCGCTTATTTTGCCGCGATTAATCGGAACAAGCGTAGCGTCACATTAGATTTTGGATCAGACGAGGGACGCGAGGTGTTCTACGAGCTGGTGCGTAAAAGCGATGTGGTGATTCAGAACTTTCGCCCCGGCGTAAGCGAACGCCTGGGCATCGATTACGAATCCTTGAAAGCCATCCGCCCGGAACTCATTTATTGCTCTATCTCAGGGTTTGGTCAGCAAGGTCCGCTGTCTACGCGCGCCGCTTACGACTATATCGTCCAGGCATTCTCTGGGGTGATGTCTTTAACCGGGGAGGTCGACGGCGATCCCGTGCGCTGCGCTGGGGCGATATCCGATTATGGCTCCGGAATTTGGGCCGTCATATCGATATTGTTTGCGCTCATGGAGCGCGATCGCATGGGTCGTGGGCAGCACATCGATTTATCAATGCTGGATTGCACCCTGCCCTACATCAGCCATTTAATCGGCAACTATTTGGCTGCCGGCATCGATCCGCCGCGCCTTGGTAACGGGCACACCAGCATCGTGCCGATGGATGTCTACCAAACTCAAGACCGACCACTGATGGTGATGTGCGGTAACGACGGCATGTTCCGACGCATGATGAGCGCCTTAGGTGCGCCGGAACTTGGCGAAGACCCACGCTACGCTTTGAATGTAGATCGAGCGGAAAACCTGCCTGAATTGCAAGAATGGATCCGCGAGCAATTCAAAACAGATAACCAAGAAGGCTGGCTCAAGCGCTTATCAGAAGCAGATATTCCGGTAGCGCCAGTGCGCTCGGTCGCAGAGACGATGAATTCTGATGAGATCCGCGATCGGCAAATGATATTGGAACTCGAAGATCCGAATGGCAAACCCGTGCGCTTACTCGGCTCGCCGTTGAAATTCTCCGAATCATCGGTGGCTAAGAATGTGAAACTCCCGCCCCGCCTCGCGGAGCACACCCGCGAAGTGCTCGCCGAGC
The DNA here is from genome assembly GCA_047611805.1 of Gammaproteobacteria bacterium. Classification (GTDB taxonomy): domain Bacteria; phylum Pseudomonadota; class Gammaproteobacteria; genus UBA11873. Next base: position 33,961 of record JBLFWX010000009.1, on the reverse strand, counting down.
TCGCCGGGATCAGTGAGGAGCGATTGCAGCAACTCATCGAACGTGGCGTCACGAGTGTCGAATAGCTCGTTGTGGCAAAAAAACACACCGTGAGTGCGAAGCTTAGAACGTCTAAAACGCCGGGCCCTACATCGGCTTGGAATACTCGTATGAAAAAACATTATCACGTTTCAATTTTGATCACCGCCGCACTGGTTTTCTATGCCGGGACCACAGCGGCCGAATTCGATCCTGGCGAACTAGACGACGAAGAAAACGGTACCAACTGGTTAGCTTATGGACGCACGCATAGCGAGCAGCGCTATTCGCCGCTCGATGAGATCAATGCTGACACTATCGGCAAGCTTGGACTCGCGTGGTCTGTCGAGTTAGCGGATGCACGGCAAATCGTGTCAACCACGCTCGCAATTGACGGTGTACTGTACGTTACAAGTAGTTTTAGTGTGGTCACCGCCATTGATGCACGCACGCAAAAAATACTATGGAAATACGATCCGAAAGTTACCGAGCATGCCGGAAAAACATTACGTGTTTTGTGGGGTACGAGTCGGGGTATCGCTTATTGGAATGAGAAAATCTTTGTCGCGGCCGGAGATGGTCGCCTCATCGCGGTCGATATTCGAACGGGCAAAGAAGTGTGGACCGCGCAGACCACCGAGCCGGACGGGTTTTATTATGTAACCGGGGCACCGCGTGCTTTCAACGGTAAAGTCATTATCGGCAACGGCGGTACAGAAACTGGACCAGCGCGGGGTTACGTCACGGCTTACGATGCGGAAACGGGTGAGCAAGCATGGCGCTTCTTCGTCGTGCCCGGCAACCCAGCCGACGGCTTCGAAGACAATGCACAGCGCATGGCCGCGGCAACGTGGACAGGACAATGGTGGAAACACGGGGGTGGCGGTAACGTTTGGAACGCGATTACCTATGATCCGGATTTTAATCACATCTATCTGGGCACCGGTAACGGATCGCCTTGGAATCGAAAGATTCGCAGCCCGGACGGCGGCGACAACTTATTTCTGTGCGCAATCGTCGCGCTCGACGCAGATACCGGGAAGTACAAGTGGCACTATCAAACCGTGCCCGGAGAGACCTGGGATTTTAATTCGTCGATGGACATGGTGTCTGTTGATTTGAGCATCGACGATCGTGAGATCAAAGCCCTGCTACACGCACCCAAAAACGGCTTCTTCTATATTATCAATCGCGCCAACGGCCGCTTGTTGTCGGCTAAGCCGTTTGCGAAAGTCACGTGGGCGAGCGAAGTCGATATGAAAACCGGACGGCCAGTCGAGGTCGCCGGGTCACGTTATGAAAGTGGTGAAGTATTGATGTGGCCGGGCCCCACGGGCGCGCATAACTGGCAAGCGATGTCGTGGAATCCGAAAACTCAGCTGACATATTTTCCGTATCACGACCTACCCGGATATTACAACGACAAAGGCATTCGGCACGCCGAATATCAAGCGAAACCCTTGGAATTGCATACGGGTGTTGCCTTCGCCGAGGAAGACGCGGACCCGAATCTTGGCACGAGCGGCATTATGGCTTGGGATCCGCTGCGACAAAAAGTCGCCTGGCAACATCCAAATCCTGGCGTCTGGAACGGTGGCACAATGACCACCGGCGGAAACCTTGTTTTTCAAGGGCTCGCCGACGGTCGCTTCATCGCCTATCGAGCGGACACAGGTGAGAAAGTCTGGGAATACGACGCGAAACACGGCATTGCGGCACCGCCGATAACGTTTCAGTTAGATGGTAAGCAACTCATCGCGTTGCCAGTTGGCTGGGGCGGTGGACTCGCGATGATGGGCGGTTCATTTGGCGCGCAACACGGTTGGCCATACGGCTTACACCCGCGTCGATTGTTGGTTTTTGCATTAGATGGTGCCGCTGAGCTGCCCCCTACGCCGCCGCCGATCCAACTCACGCCTATCGACGAACCGAGTTTCGTTACGAATCAAGAAATGGTTGAAGTCGGCAAGCAGTTATACCTAAAACACTGCGTGATATGTCATGGACCGGGTGTCGCTTCAGGCGGCGGCGCACCGGATCTGCGTGCCTCTGGCATATTATTAAATCTTGAGGCGACAACTGAGATCGTCATTGGTGGGCAACGTATGGCGCGCGGCATGCCAAAATTCGATGAGATGCAAGCTTCTCAAGTGCAGGCGATTCAACATTACATTCGTCATCAAGCACGCAAGGATTTGGCTAAATTGAAGACGGTGGCTTTGCCAAACGCAGCACTAAATTAGACGCGCGACCATAATAATCCGACAAAATAAGGACAACGCGACCCTCGCTTGCCCTAAACGAACTGACAACAGGTCAATACGGAGAACGAAGCATGGGAACCGTACGCATCGTCGAAACAGATTCTGTCGCTTGGCAGCGAGTCCATGAGGCAGTCTCACCAGACGTCTCCGCGCGCATGTCTGAGGCAGAGCGCAACGGTGACGTCCGCATATTGCATCCCGGTTCGGGTGGCGAGCTGCAACTCTTTGAGGCGAATATCGCGCCTAACGATGAAGTCTCACTACACGCGCATGAAGCTGATGAGATTATCTACATTCTCGAAGGCGAACTGCAGATCGGTCGCAAACGCCTCGGACCTGGCGCGTCCGTGTTTATTGCAGGGCAGACCCTCTATGGATTTAAAGCCGGGCCTAGCGGAGTACGGTTTCTGAATTTTCGCGGCGAAGCGAATACGAGCTTCATTACTCGAGAAGAGTTTATGGCCAACAAGCCCGCGCGGAGAGCTTAAGTGAAAATAGGTTTGGTCTTATTTAGCGGTGTGGGTTCGATGGACGGCGCCAATCCGACCAGTCGCGACATTGTTAATTTCGCTAAACTCGCTGAACAAGTCGGCCTAGATTCCGTTTGGCTCACTGATCATTTTTATTTCGACTTTGCGGACTTTGCCGCCATTGGCATCCCGCTGCCGCCGGAACTGGATGGCACAAAGTCCGGCGCCTGGGAATGCTGGTCGTTAGTGTCGGCAATCGCTGCGGTCACGCAAACGATCAATGTCGGCACATTGATCGCGAGCACGTCGTTTAGAAACCCAGCCTTGTTGGCGCGCATGGCCGAGACGGTCGATGACATAAGCAACGGGCGCCTAATCCTCGGACTCGGCGCCGGTGATTTCGCGTTCGAACACCGTTCGGCCGGTTATCCTTTCGACCGCCAAATTTCGAGATTTGAAGAAGCCATTGAAATTATTTCGAAGCTCCTGAAAGGACAGGAAGTGAGCGTGGACGGGGAGTTTTATAACGTTCGCGAAGCAAAAATCCTACCTAAAGGACCGCGCCCCCAAGGACCGCCATTACTCGTTGGCTCTGTATTCGGTCGGCCGCGCATGACTCGTTTAACGCTGCAATACGCCGATTTCTGGAATTGTTTCATCGCCTTCGGTGAGAACAATATCGAGCAATATCGTGATGCGTGGAAGGATCTTCAAGTTGCATGCGATAAGTACGCACGAGATCCGGCGACTGTCCGGCGGAGTGTGTCGTTGAGTATTAGCTTCACCGATTCGCCCTTTCCGATTCCTGGCACCCAACCGATCAGCGGATCGATCGCAGAAATCGCCGACACCATCGCGGAGTTTGCTGAAGAAGGCATCGAGCATTGCATGATCATGCTGCATCCTTATACGAGCACCGGCATTGAACAACTCGGGCGCGTCGTTGAATCCGTAGCCAATCGTGGATCTTCCGAGCTTTAGCGAGCCCACGATTCGATTAACGTGCTTTCTCGGCATTTTCGTCACGGTCGTCGTGTGGGAGATCCTCGCCCCACGCCGTAATCAAGTCATTTCGCGGGCACGACGCTGGCCAAACAATTTAGGCATTACCGCACTTAACACGGGCTTAGTACGGATCGTCGCACCCACCGGCGTCGTTGGCTTCGCAATGGTCACTGATGAGCGAGGCTGGGGGTTGCTTCCTCTCATGCAATTTTCCGAGTGGGTAGCCGTCTTGTTAGCCGTTGTGCTCCTCGACCTTCTCATTTATTTCCAGCACCGGATGTTTCACGCCATACCGGTGCTGTGGCGACTCCATCGCATGCACCACGCTGATTTGGAATTCGACGTGACGACTGGAGTGCGCTTCCATCCGATCGAAATAGTCATCTCGATGGGGCTTAAAATCGCGGCGGTCGCAATCATTGGAGCGCCGGCGCTAGCGGTCCTAGTTTTCGAAATCTTACTGAATGCGACTTCGTTGTTTAATCACGGAAATATCAGCTTGCCTGCGCGAATCGAGCGTGCTCTGCGTTACTTTATTGTCACGCCCGATATGCATCGGGTACATCATTCGATAGACCGCGCCGAAACGAACAGCAACTTTGGATTTAATTTGCCCTGGTGGGACCGCCTATTCGGCACGTACAAACCGCGGCCTGCCGCCGGACATCTCGACATGATTATCGGCATCCCGGAGTTCCGATCGCCTGAGGAACTTCGCTTTGACCGGTTACTCGCGCAACCCTTTCGCCGTGGTAAGGGTTAAGTAGTTGGCGATCACACGCGGGTATAAGCAGCACGGCTCTTGCGAAGCGATCGCAGGGGTCAATGGCTCGTGGTGACGCAAGTTCGATAGAGATTGCGAGGCAAATTTATGTTTCAGCCGATTTAATCGACGCTCGACGCTTATCCGATTTGGTTGGAAAATGCCGCTCGAATGTAATTAATAAATGCCTGCACTCTTGCCGATCGGATCAGATCAGGATGGGTCAATACCCACAGCCCGGTTGTCAATTCTTGATTCAGCGTATCTATGCGTATGAGCGAATTCGATTCGTCTCCGATGAAACACGGCAATAAGGCCGCGCCGATATCGTGCTCAGCGGCGATTTTTATCGTGATAAAAGAATCGGCGCGCATGCAAATCCGTTGAGTCGGTATAGTTGCTTCGAACCACTTGCCGAACGGCGCGGCGAGAAAACTTTGGTCGAGGCCAATCCACTGATAGTCGAGCCAATCGTCAGCCTCCCTCCCAGCCATATAAATTTTTGAGGCATAAATGCCGACTTCGACCTCACGGAGTTTGTAACCGATCAAAGGCGGCTGCGGCATACCGGTCGGACGAATTGCGATATCCGCGTCGCGGCGGTTCAGATCGAGTACGTTATTAGTCACAATCACGTCGAGCACAATTTGCGGGTGGATGCGATTAAAACCGGCAAGAATCGGCCCCATCATCGTGACCATGAGACTGTCGGTTGTAGTGACACTCAGCTCACCTTCGAGGCGCAGCTCGCGACCAGCGATTTCGCGCTGCATGTTGTACAACGTGCTTTCAACTTCGCGGGCGGCCTCGATCATTTTTTCGGCTTCAACGGTCAAGGTGTAGCCGCTGTCGCCGCGTTCAAATATTCGACAATCCAGGCTATCTTGGAAGGCGTCGATACGTCGGAGCACGGTGGAGCGATTGACCCCAAGTTCACGCGCAGCCGCAGCGATCGAGCCTTTATTGGCGACCATCAAGACGTAACGTAAATTATCCCAGTTGATAGGTTGCATAATTGCATCACTATAGCGCGATATTGCCCAATGTGATGTATTAATCTGATAGGCTATCATCACCCAACGCCCTCTATAAACTCAGTTAAGGACATAACGATGCAGATTAAATTAGTGACACTGATCAGCGCTTTAACGGTCGTTTTCTCATCATTGGCGTTCGCCGCCGACGACGATCCGAACTTAATGTTGATCAAAGCGCGCCAAGGTGACATGGAAATTCGCGGCTTCAGCGCCGGACCCTTATTCGGTATGGCTAAAGGTGACATGCCCTACGACGCGGAAAAAGCCGGGAAACTCGCCAACAACTTAAAGGTACTCTTGCAGCTCGACATGGGTAGTGCGTGGGCACCTGACACGGGCAACGATAAATATTCTGGTAAAACACACGCACTGCCTGAAATCTGGAGCACCTACCCGAAAATCGCAGAAGCGGGCAAAGAATACGCGGTCGCTGTTAACGAGTTAGCCGATGTTGCCGGTAACGGGCTTGACGCATTGCGTTCGAAAATTGGTGGTTTAGGTGATGGATGCAAAGGCTGCCACGACGATTTTCGCGAAAAAGAATAAACCTGCTTGGAGGGTTTAAGTAGAGAAAAAATATGGGACCCAGTGACCCGCTTGTGGCACTGGGTCTTTGTTATTGCCGTAGTAATCGGGTGGAGTTTCGGCAAATTCATGTCGTTCTCTACGATCGAGTGGCATTTCTATTGCGGTTACACGATCCTGGGGCTGCTCGCGTTTCGTTATTTGTGGGGTTTTATTGGCCCGCAACCCATCCGTTACCGAGCATTGATTCCCACACCAAAACAGATCATCGATTACCTCAAGCACCTTGCAAGCCGCCGACCGAGCGGTAGTCCCGGTCACAATCCGCTCGGATCGCTCGCCGTGATTGCGATGGTCTTGCTCATTACGGCGCAAGCCGGCTCGGGTCTATTTATTGTCTCGGACGACTACTTTGAATCCGGGCCACTCGCCTATTTGGTATCTGACGCCATTAGCAACCGCCTAACCTGGTGGCACAAACTTATATCAAAAATGGTTCTCGGCATCGTCGCTCTTCACGTTAGCGCGATCTTTTTCTATTTATTGTGGAAAAAGGAAAACCTGATCATACCGATGATTACTGGATGGAAGTGGGTCCGCAACTCCTCCAAGTCCGATCGCTAGCGAACGGAGATTTTCTGAACAATATTCGATAAACCCATCGCGTTTTGATCCTTGGCGATTTCGCGACAAACCAAGCGGACCGTTTTTCGCTCGACCCGATATTTGTCGCCGCCGCATTTTTCAATCGTTCAAATTCAGATTCTTTTTGCGGTTTGCACCACGCTCGACGGCTTAAGGAACATGACGACGCACGATCATAACGCAACCCGAAGCCCGCGTGAAAATCTCGACGCCTGGTTAAGCGCATTTAATACGAAAAATATCGAATCCCTGTGCTCGCTTTACGACCCACAGAGTCTCTACGCGAATGCCGCAGCACCGCTCGCTCACGGCATAGAACAAATCAAACCTTGGTACAGCAACGCGTTCGCGATGGTCAATGGCACCTTGTTGTTTAAAGAAGAAGCCTTATTCCAGGAAAGCACGATGGCATTGCTGGTTGGAAAGTATTATTTCAAAGCGCCGGCCGGCAACGACGAGAGTTGCGGTGACACCGGCAGGTGTCGCACTGGTGTACAGACTATCCGAAGACGGACGCTGGTTATTGCTGTTCGATATGGACCACACACCGCCGGACGTAACCGCCCAAGACTTCAATTAAGAAAGGAATTTCTAGATGAGTAATGATCCGAATCGTCGGGCGCGAAAGCCGAGAGACATAGCGGACCGAGTAGCAGAATTTTTAGCTCAAGGGGATTTGGACGGCGTGGTGAGTATGTTCCACCCACAGTGCTCGATCTGTTTTCCGTTGGACGAACCACCAAAAATTGGCCATGCCGCAGTGCGTGAAATTTTCGCTCCGTTGTGTGAGATTCGCCCTAAACGGATCAGCAAAATTCTCGGCGAGTTGATCAATGGCGATACCGCCCTATTGCAAGCCGAATGGCGATTCGAAGACTCCTCCGGCAACATCATCGCGGCGGGCCAATCGACGGAAGTTGCGAAGAAATGGGTGTGCGAGACTTGGGGTTACTACATCGACTGTCCCCTAGGAGCACCGCCGCCCTCATCCGCATGATCGACGTGAATCTATTCTCGCCGCTCACTATCGGCAACATTACGTTTAAGAATCGGATCGTAGTATCACCACTGAGCCAGTACATCTCGGTGAACGGCTACGCGAATGACTGGCACTTTGCGTACTTAATCTCTTTTTTTGCTCGGCGGTGCCGGCCTCATATTCACTGAAGCGACGGCCATAGAGGCACGCGGCCGACGAACCCACGGCGATCTCGGCTTATGGGATGACGGCCAGATAACAGAATTAGAACGCATAACCCGATTCGTAGAGATGCAAGGTGCAATCCCCGGTATTCAGCTGGCTCACGCAGGCCGAAACGCCTCCGAAAGAAGACCGTCTCGCGTGGCGACACTCCGGTTGATCTCGAAGACGAACGCGAGCGCGGCGAATCTCCGTGGCAAGCAGTCGGGCCGAGCGATCAGCACTACGGACCCGACTGGCCGCGGCCGAAAACCATGACGAGAGAAGACATCCGAGGCGTGATCGCCGGGTTCGGCTCTGCGGCCCGACGAGCACGATTGGCCGGATTCAAGGTGATCGACATTTATGCGGCACACGGTTTCTTGTTGCATCAGTTTTGTTCGCCTTTGAGTAACTTACGCGTGGACGAATACGGCGGCAGCTTTGAAAATCGGATTCGATTATCGCTACAAGTAGTCGACGCCATTCGCACTGAGTGGCCAGAAGAGCTTCCGTTGATGTTCCGCTTGTCCGCGGTTGATTGGGCCGACGGCGGCTGGAGCATTGAAGACTCGGTCGCATTGTCGACGGAACTTAAGGCGCACGGTGTGGACGTCATAGATTGCACAAGTGGCGGTATTGGCGGGCCACAAAAACCTGACCGGATGCCGCTGGCGCAGGGGTTTCAAGTGCCCTTTGCCGATCAAGTTAAGAAGGAGGCGGGAATAGCCACGATGGCAGTCGGGTTTATTTGGGACGCAACATTTGCTGATCAGATTATCCGCGAAGGGCCAGCGGATCTCGTCGCGCTCGCTCGCGAACTACTCAATGACCCGAATTGGCCTTTGCACGCCGCGCGCGAATTGGGACTCGATGCGAATTTTTCGCTTTGGCACCCGCAATTCGGTTGGTGGTTAGAACGACGCGAGTGATTAATCAACAAACTCAAATTACGCGATGTGGACTCAAACTAAGCCGTCATAACTTGCAGCAGTATCGGGGCGGACTGAACGTGGTTCACCGCTAGCGACGGTTTACCAGGCCCCGATCCATCGCACAGAGTTTGTGCATCTAGGCGCCCGATTGCTGCGCATAGTTACCGACCACACCGACGACCCGGCTGTGACACATCCATCTAAAATTCGCGATCATGTTCGGGACGAAACTTATTCATTGGCTTAAACCCCGTTTTCTCAACTTTGCGCGGTTCATTTACCCACAGCTGACGATCCGGATGCATTCCGGCACCAAACACTGCTGACACTGCTGAGCGGCGCATGCGATTGAGCAAGCGAGTATCTGCGATACCGCACGACGGATGGATCCCCTCGTTGGCCGCGACTACTTTTTCCCAAGCCGATTTTCGCGCGGCGAGAATGACGGGATCCGCGAGTTGCGTGCAATTGAGTTCATTGATGTTTAAGTCGACAATAATTTCATCACCGTTTTCAACAAACGCAATCGGTCCACCGAGTGCCGCCTCCGGACCGACATGACCAATCACTAGACCCACGGAGCCGCCGGAAAATCGCGCGTCGGTCATCAGCCCAACAACGATATTCCGGTCCCGGCAGAGCGTTGTGATCCGCGAGGTTGAATCCAGCATTTCCGGCATGCCGGGCGCACCGCTCGGACCCTCGTAGCGCACAATCACCATGTCATGATTATTAAAGCTCTCAGGATCCTCGCCCAAGGCATCAAGCAAGCCTTGCTCGCTATCGAATATGCGCGCCGTCCCTTTGAAAACATTATCTTCTAGGCCGCCTTCAACGCCAGCCAGTTTGAGCACAGCGCTGTTGTCAGTCGAAAGATTGCCGCCTAACACGCGCAAGCCCCCGGTTGGCTTATACGGCTTTTCGACTGAGTAAGTCACTCGACCATCAGGCGCGGGCGGTGCGAGCCGCGCGATTTGTTCGCTTAAAGTCTCCCCCGTGCAAGTTAAGGTCTTGCCATTCAGCAACCCGGCGTCGAGTAGAGTTTTCACGATGACCTGGATCCCACCTTGCTCGTCGATGTCGACCATCGAATAATTTCCGTACGGACGGGCATCCGTGAGCACCGGGACGATGTGTTCGGACAAATAGTTAAATTCTTCTGGCGACATGATGTCTGCGGCGAAATTGGCGAAACCTGCCGCGCGCGCGATTTCTGGCGCGTGTAGTAACACGTTCGTCGACCCCCCAACCGACATAGACACGATCAATGCGTTGCGAATGGAATCGCGACCCACGATGTCGCGCGGCGTAACGCCTTTTTCGACCATCGCGTTCAAGTAGGTCACGAGCTCATCTGGAAAAACTTCCAGACGCCTGGGGTCGTCGGACGGTGGCGAAACCATGTGCAGGGGTTCCATGCCGACGACCGCGATAAATATTTGCATCGTGTTATAGGTAAACATCCCGCCGCAACTTCCGTAGCCAGGACAGGCCTCACAAGCAATGCGCTTCTTCAGCGCCTCATCAGCATTACCGGCGTTCTGAAAGCCGCTAATGATATCGAGACGCTCACCCGTGACGGAATCTATGCCTGGGCGGATCGGTCCATCAGATACGATAATTGCCGGACGATTGTGCTCGAGTATTCCGGCTAACGTGCCGACCGGCGGTTTGTCGCAAGCGACCACGGCGATCGTGCCTTCCAGTCCGCTCGCGCTCAGATGCTCGCAAACCGTGTCGTGAGTCACTTCGCGCCCGATCAAGGAATAACGCATTTCCCGCGTACCATTACGCATCCCATCAGATGTCGCCACCGTGTATTCGGGCTGCACAAGCCGCATTTTCATTTTGCCAGCTTCGCGACCTACGCGAACCCGCAATTGTTCATGAATGGTCTCAACTTTTCGTTGCACGCCGAGATAGCATTGACTGTCGCCCTTATTGCCGATCACGCCAACTGATGGCATGTGAATCAGCTCCATGTCCGTATTGAGCTCGCGAGCAATCCCGTAGGTTTGCGCGTTGCGTCCCGGGTTACTGTCGATTAATACAGTTTTCGACTTAGTCGTCATTCGATACTCCTTTTGAACTCATGAGGCGCGAGCGCAGCACCAAATAGAATCGTTCGGCGTGCTTTCGGGCAACTTCGAAAGATCAGTCTCGAACTCGGCATCTTGATAATTTTGGTTGGGAAAAGTCATGCGACGGATTGTAGCGCGCAATGCGCGCGAGGTGCCTGCATTGAAATCAATTATTTCAACTGTGGCGATGTTTTAGGCCGCCGTAGGCATGCTTATAATCATCCGCCGCGGCTGCTATGACCCGTAGCGCATGAGCCTGATTGTACGTCGCGCCAATTTCGACAACCGGCTCTTCATCGGGCAAGGTTTTATACGAGAGGAAATAGTGCCTTAAGCGTTCGATTAGCTGAATGGGAAAATCTTCGATGTCGGCGACCGCGTCCCACACAGGGTCATCGCACAACACGGCGATGATCTTGTCGTCTGCTTCACCCTTGTCGAGCATTGACAATCCTCCGATCACGCGGGCTCGCAGAATGATTTCGGCGCGGGCCACCGGGCGTTCACTTAGGACGCAGATGTCTAGCGGATCCATGTCGCCAGCCACCGAGCCAGGCATGAGATCCTTAACGCGATGGGCGCACAAGGTTCTCGGAATGAAACCGTATAAGCTCGGCGGCAAAGAAGACGTTCGATTCGGTCGGTCGACCTTGAGATAGCCACTCAACTTATCGACTTCGTATTTGATGAGGTCGAATGGAGTGATCTCTATGAATACGTTAACGATACCAGGGGCGTCCTCCCCAATCTCAATTCCGTGCCATGGATGTGGCCGCCACCGTCGATATTCCGTCATGATTAATCGCCTGGAGTTTCCCTTTGATTCGAACAATATGACCGTTGGCTAAGGATCGCTAGTCAAGCCCCTGAACGCCAATTCGGTAGGTGTGCGAACGTATAAATGCCTGCGTATGGTCGACCTTAATCCAGGCACCTAACGAGATAAGCATCGCCATTGTCGGCATTAGCAAAACACTTATCATTTTTCCGACTAATTGCGTGAGGAATCGAACTATAATGCGGTAAATACGACGGTTAAATCGCGGCGCATAAATCGAATCAACCGATGAATTTGAGACAAATTTTCCCAATAATCGCATTGGCTATTGCAGCCATCCTGGCGACCATGGTCGCTGCCGGCAGTGTCGTTGACGACGCCGGTGCGACCTTATTACCGCTACTCACGTTACTCATTGCCAGTGAGTTTGGATTCATCGTCACGCTCATCGGCGCGACGGTATCCGTTAAATTGATCATGGTCGACGGCGTTAACATTCGCGACGCCTTATTAGGCGTCGGTTGCGCGCTGGCCTCGGTGTTTTTTGCGGTACAAGGTCTACGATTGTGGCCGACCTAGGAATTTCCGCGGCCTCAAACCATTCGACCGTTAGGTGAGTCTTGTTCTACACAAGGGCTACCGGCCTGGGTGTATCGGCGCCATCACGGCACTGCATGCGCATTTCTACTCAGCTGAAGAGGGTTTTGGCCAAGTATTCGAAAGCCGGGTTGCACGTGAACTCGCGAGTTTTTCCGATCGCTACAGCGAATCTTCTGATGGACTTTGGCTCGCGCTCATCGACGGCCGCGTGCATGGCTCGATTGTTATCGACGGTACAAGTGCTGACGACGAAGGTGCGCATCTGCGTTGGTTCATCACCTCTGATCAACTACGCGGAACTGGATGCGGACGAACCTTGTTATCCAACGCGCTATCGTTTTGCGACACGAAGCTATTTCCTTCTGTCTATCTAAATACGTTTCAGGGCCTCGATGCAGCACGACATCTCTATGAAGCTTACGGTTTCCAACTTGTCGAACAATCGATGGGAACCCAGTGGGGGTTTGAAGTGAATGAGCAGCGCTTCGTACGCCGACTCGCGGAACAAAGCAATAAGGCGTAAGAACGCAATTAGTGATCCGAACTAATAGCAAAAATGAGTCAATAGCGGCGCGCGCAGTCACGTAGAAATAGAGCCGTCGCACTGAAAACGATTGAGACGTATTATCCTAGGCGGTCTTTCCAATCACTGAGTTTTCAATGACCAAATCGCTCAAAGCGACTCTGTTATCTGCACTCGTGTTTCCTGGTGCGGGCCATTACTTCTTAAATCGATATCCCCAAGCGCTAGTGTTGGGGATGGCCGCGACCGGGGGCCTGTATTTTTTATTAGCTGAGACCGTTAACCGTTCCCGTCGAATCGCCGACCAAATTGTCAGCGGGGAAATCTCGTTCGATGTCGCCACGATCGCGCAATTAGCCTCCGGCAAAGCCGCTGATAGCGACTCTCAGCTGCTAAATATTGCGACTTGGACCGTATTGATTGCCTGGCTCATCGGCATGATCGATTCCTACCGTATCGGGCGATCGCAAGACGAAGAATCGGAATAGAGGGGGCTGGCTGCAGGCGTCGCCAGTGTTTCGACGATCGAGAAGTAGGTGTCTCAATCGAATGGTTTTCCTTTAGGAGGTCGACATTGAAAATGTTCAAATACCTTTGCCTGATCTTAGTGGCCTACGTGTGCATCGTCGCGACTTTCGAGTCGCTGCTCGGCGTATTCCAACCGGCGAATCAAAGCACCCTGGTGATAACGACGGCCGACGAGAACGGAATGAAAAATGACCGTGTGGTGTCGCGCCTGGAAAGCAGTGATCAACTTTATGTCGCTGCGAACCATTGGCCGCGAGCATGGTACAAACAGACGTTAGGCAACCCGAACGTGGAAATTCGCTTAAGCCCAGATTCGAAAGAACCTTACGTTGCCGTGCCTGTGACCGACCCCGAACATGCGCGAGTTAATAACGACTACCCGTTGGGGCTTGGCTTTAGGATCCTCACGGGTTTTCCGCCGCGCAAATTCTTGCGCCTAGATCGTCAGTGAGCGTATCGTTTGTAATTCAAGTCGATACCCGATTATGCGACCCATCTAGCTCGCGACTAGTCTAAACACTGGCAGTTTCTGCTCATTAGAATGCTGGACGTATTCCACAATCACCTTGGCGTCAAACGTGATGTCATCATCATTTGCGTCGAGGAGATTACTTAACATCCGTAATCCTGCTTGCTCCTCGAGTTCCACCTCGACCACAACGTAGGGCACTCTCTCAAAGGCGGCCGGGTGTACCGGATGGGTCACGACCGTCCACGTGGAAATTTTTCCGCGTCCCGATAGCACATCCCAACTAAATCCATCTGCACCGCAGTGCGTACACAACGGCGCTGGATGCCAGCGAAACTTGTTACAACAATCGCAGCGCTGCATCACCAAGCGTTCTTCATTGCACGCCTGCCAGTAGGGCTCCGTGCCGTACTCGGGGATTGGATAAGGAAATGCGGATGCATTGTTCATCTATTTTTGCCTCAATTTTCGACGTTACGGTACCAGATGGATGTGTAATGTGAGTCTTCGTCGGCGAGCCCCGCTCGCCTCGCTATAAGTGCATAGCGAAACCACGACTTTGAAGGTTTATTGGATCACGATTTGCCCAAAGGAGGAACTCGCGTGCCTACTGCGCCACCCAACCACCATCGACTGGCATAGCGACCCCCGTGACGTAGGACGACTTATCCGACATTAGCCAAGCGGCAACCTCTCCGATTTCACTCGGTTCGGCGACTCGACGCATCGGCACAGCACCGATCATTTGATCGCGTATTTTGACGCTAGCCTCCGTCACGCGGCCTAACATCGGTGTCTCGATAAATCCCGGACAAACGGCGTTGACCCGAATTTTCTTAGTTGCGTACTCTAGCGCCACTGTTTTAGTGAGTCCGACCACACCGTGTTTGGACGAGTTATAACTCGCCGCACCCGGAATACCGATCAAGCCGGCGGCTGACGCGGTGTTGACAATGCTGCCGCCGCAATCTTGCTTAACCATCTGTTCGATCTCGCATTTCATACAGATGAAAACACCGGTTAAATTGACTCGGATAACGCGATCCCAATCTTCGATCGGAACATCGAGAATCTTTGCCGTCGGCCCCTCAATACCGGCGTTGTTGAACGCCCCATCTAGCTTGCCATGTGCGCCGACAATCTTGGCGATTGATTCACGCACAGCAAGGTAATCACTCACATCAACATGATGGTATGCAGCTTTGCCACCGGCCTCTCTAATCATCGCAACCGTGTTGTTGCCCTCCTCGTCTTGCAAATCCAGGATCTCGACGGTTGCGCCTTCAGCAGCAAGAATTTTCGATGTTGCTCGGCCTATTCCGGTACTGCCGCCAGTCACCAAAATCACTTTATTCGTTAGCATTGTCACGGTCGCTATCCTCCCTAGTGAATGTTCTGTGTAGTGACGGCAATGGAAGCCGTCATATCATTATCGTGTGGATCGTTGGCTGCCACTGCAAGACGCCGCATTTTACTCTCTTAGGATCGTGCGAACACGAGAGTAGCGGCCCAGTCGCCTCCCCGCAACCAAGAACCGACTGGCAGAATAATCATTCGGGTGTAAGGCGACGACGCTTCATAGCGCGGCGCAGCCTCGGAAATCGGTTGTGCGGGGGGCGGATTTAATTCTAAATAGCGCTCACACCGTAAGATTTCCAAGGCTATTCAATTCGAGGAACGCGCTATGCCAGAACAATCAAAGTTGGATCGATTGATCGCGAGACAAGAAATTGCTGACGTGATCTATCGCTACGCCCGGGGCATTGACCGTCTAGATTTCGAACTCGTGCGTTCCTGCTACCACCCTGACGCCTACGACGACCACGGCTCGATGGTTGGCACGGTCGATGAGTTCATTAATGCCGCGAAGGAATTCTTAGTGAAATGGACAGCGACGCAACATTTCATGGGCAATATGCTGATCGAAATAGACGGCGATAAAGCGCGCGCTGAAACCTATGCAGTCGCTTACCATCGCCGCGAAGACGCTAACGGCGACGGCAAAGACGATACTTTCGGGATCCGTTATGTCGATCGCTTTGAACAGCGCAACGGTGATTGGTTGATCGCACATCGTGTCGTTTCTACTGAATGGCGACGAGTGGATCCACTAAGCGGCGCACGCGGTCGAAATAAAGTAGGGGTTTGGGGACAACGCGATAAGTCGGACGTGCTAGGTTGGATAATGACAGCACAAGCGCCTGCTGCAAGCTAGAGATTTCTGCGCCACAGTAAATCGGCAGTCATCGAAATACTCAGGAGTTAGGATGAACTGGATAGTATCGAAAATAAAATGGATCATGATCGGTTCAGGCGCGATCACGTGCACGATGTTGCAAGCCGTAATCGTGCCGGACGTTGCACTTGATTCAATGTTTGGCGATTCCCTACAAGGACCCATGGCCGAGATCATTGTGCGCAATTGGGGCGCGCTGATCACGTTAGTTGGCGTGATGCTGATCTACGGCGCGTTTCATCCACATCTGCGTTCCTTCGTGGTGACGATTGCCGGGATCAGCAAGATTATTTTCATCGGCTTAATTCTGGCGTTCGGTAGTCAATATCTAGGCGAGCAAGTCATAACCGCGATCATTTTCGACTCGGTGGTTATCGCATTATTTATCGTTTATCTCGTCGGGAACCGACGAAGCGGAAAACTCGTTAGTTAGTGCGACGAGAGAAGGTATTGGAACGCGAGATAAGTTCCGTTTGCTTTGGGGGTTAACACTGCGCTTAGCTTAGAAACCAAGCCTAAGTAGTGCCTCTCGAAGGGATTTAGTTCTTCCGGTTATGATGCAGTGAAATCATTCGACCGAAGATGAAGACCCTCGCACACCTCGCGCGAGGGTCTAACAAGCTTAACCAGCGCTTGCCGCAATTTTCTGCGGAGCGGATTTTTCGACGATGTCTCCCAAGACAGGCATGATGTAGCGCTTGAAGTTCGCTGGATCCTCAGACATCGGGAAGTGACCCATGCCCTCCATCAACTCGTAGGTC
Organism: Gammaproteobacteria bacterium; assembly: GCA_047611805.1. Taxonomy (GTDB): domain Bacteria; phylum Pseudomonadota; class Gammaproteobacteria; genus UBA11873. Next base: position 17,143 of record JBLFWX010000009.1, on the reverse strand, counting down.
GCACCAGGCACCTTGTCCGCGAGTTCTTTCGATGCCGCAGGATACGCAGACCAATCGTAGTCGCCGCTTAAAACGTACAGCATGCATTTTGACGTATCGATGTGCTGCGCAGTTTCTCGCAAATCGTGCTCAATCCCGTAGTAGTTCAAATCCCCAGCGAAGACCACGGGTGCTCCTTGAGAATACATCCAGACCGTTTCCCGGGCGCGCTGTTCAGGCGCGTTCGGTGAACATAAGCTCAACATGGCCGCTGCCTTCGATTCGTTGGACAGCCGCGCGTGTTGCCACCATTTGTCGATCAACTGATCCATGTCGCCGCTCCAGCACGACGCCTCGAGTCCAATACAAGCGCGAAATTCATCTGGATAATTCAACGCTAAATCGCCGGCCAAATGCCCGCCCATGGAACAACCCATGTAGACCGGTTGGTCGAGTTCGAGTTCGTGGCAGAACGCTACCCAAAACTTCATGAACCACTCTTTGTGTAATTTGTATTCTTGTTCCCAGTAGCGCACCGCGTCCGGTGGCAGCGATTTGCCGTGATACGGGAGGTCGATCGCGATCACGCGAAATTTAGCGGTTACTTCTGGGTCTTCGAGTAAGTGTCGATACTGGCGGCCATCCGATCCTGCCGTGTGTTGGCAGACTAAGGGGATGCCTTGCCCCGCTTCTTCCATGTATACGCGATACTCGATATCGTCGACTTCAAGATAGAGATATCGCCCGGTGATATTTGAAAATTTGGCCATTGCTTTTACTCCTCAGGCAGCGCGTGCGGCTTGGGCGGCGCGGACTTCTTCACCCATGATTAATTTAATGCGACGGATCGAATAATAGTACGCGTAGGCGGACTCTAGATCGCCACCGAATTCGAAGTCGTGATGGAACGAAGCCGCAAACCAATCGTGATAAAAAGGTTTCGGCACTGCTTCAAACATGTGTTCCCATACTTCCTCGGTGCCGACAATATCTATCGTGTACGGATCAAAACCATTCGTACCATGAACAAACGATCCGACCTTGCCATTTTCGATGCGCATAAAGTACTTTTCTTCGCCAATCACGAAGCGTATATCGCCGTACCAATATCGCGATGTCAGCTTGAATTCGGGATCGGTGTTTAAACGATTTGCGATCGCCTCGACGGGCAGAATTAATGCGGGGTTTGCCACTGTCTCGGGCCTCCTATTCTTAGGTTCCTGTGAGATTAACAGAAAAGCCGTATCTGACCACCTTTGTCCACGAGCATTCGGTAGGCGTCCAACCATTGGTCGCCCCACCAGTTCGCATTCGCTTCACTGTCATTTAAATCGACCTGTTTCGAATTACTCAGGAAATGAAAACACTCATGACTTAAGGTGTGCACCGCGCATTCTTCGAGGTCTCGAAAGCGAAACGTTTGCTCGCCTGAGACCCAACCTCGAGGGTTTTTTGTGGACGGGATGCGTCCCCAATGCTGGTACGTGAACGGCGGTCGCATGAGGACGTTTACGCTCGCGCGGATCCGGTAGCCATACTCCGGCGTCTCACCAGGGAACGCACACTCGCCGTGCAACAAGGTCGATTTGCGAAGCGGTAATAGTTTTAGCCAGTCGAGCTCATGGGTATCGAAAGCGCTGAGTTGCTGCGTGATGAATTCGACCACGTGCGGCATTCCAACTTTATCGATGAGTCTATAGCTGACGCTCAACAACGAACTCCGTCTCCCTAGGCTTATTGCAATTTGACCTGCCTCGCGTGCATTTCGCTAACACCGCTATTGTCGCACGAGCGATATCGTGGAGCGCTCGAAACTAGGCAATTCACAGGCACTGTCAATTTTGGCGCGCGCTTGAGATTATATGACTGAAGTGCCCATCCCGAAACTATCTGCGCGTACGACATCCTAACGACCGGAGTGCTGATGAAATTAATTACCGATATTGTCGAAAAGCAAGCCGCCCATACACAATGGCGTCGCACTATTCACGCTCACCCAGAGCTCGCCTACGAAGAACATCGCACCGCACAATTTGTCGCCGACAAGCTCACGGAGTTTGGCATTCCGATTGAAATCGGTATCGGGCGGACTGGCGTGGTGGGAACCATCACGAACGGCAGTAGTGATCGCTGTATTGGCTTGCGCGCCGACATGGACGCGTTACCGTTGCAAGAACATAACGAGTTTGGACATCGCTCCACTAACGATGGGGTGATGCATGCCTGTGGGCACGACGGGCATACAACAATGTTGCTTGCGGCGGCCGAATATCTGGCGACGAATCGAAACTTCGAAGGCACCGTCCATGTCATTTTCCAACCCGCCGAGGAAGGCGAAGCAGGTGCCAAAGCCATGATGGATGATGGCTTGTTCGAGCGTTTTCCGATGGAAGCGGTTTACGGCATGCACAATTGGCCCGGCCAACAGGTCGGCAAGATGGCAACACGTAAAGGCCCCATCATGGCGGCGATGGACGTCTTTGAAGTAAAAATTATTGGTCGCGGCGGACACGGCGCACTGCCCCACCTAGCCATCGACCCAATTCTCATTGCCACGCAACTCGTTAATCAGTGGCAAGGGATTGTTTCGCGTAACGTTAACCCAATTGAGGCCGCCGTCGTCTCAGTAACCCAGATCCATGCCGGCGACGCGTTTGCGGTGATCCCGACCGAAGTCGTTCTACGTGGCACAGTGCGCTCATTCAAACCTGCGACCCGCGAACTATTACGCGAACGCATGAAACAGTTAACGGCAGGGATTTGCGCCGGCAATGATTGCGAATTTGAATGGTGGTACGACCATCGATTCCCGCCGACCGTCAATTCAGGCCAGGAAACAGACGCTGCCGCCGCCGCATGCTGCGCGATTCTTGGCGATCAGAATTTCAACGGCGATGTTGAACCATCTACGGGATCGGAAGATTTCGGCTACATGCTGGAAGAAAAACCCGGCTGTTATCTTTTTATCGGCAACGGCTCCACCGATGGCGGCTGCTTGCTGCACAACCCGCGCTATGACTTTAACGATGAGATTATTCCAATCGGCGCGAGTTATTGGGTCGAGTTGGTCGAACAGCAATTAGCCCCCGGGAGAGGATTATGAAAACCTACACCACTAACCCTTTCGTCGAGGGTTACGTCTTCCTCGAAGGCCCGCGGTGGCACAAAAATCGATTATGGGTGTCAGATATTTGGGCGCACCGGGTATACGCGATCACAGAAGATGGAACAGCCGAGGTCGCCGTCGAAGTGCCGGGCAGACCCTCAGGCCTCGGCTTCATGCCGGACGGTACGCCACTGATCGTGTCGATGACCGACCGCTGTGTATATAAGTTGATCGGCGGCGCCCTTGAACTGCATGCCGATTTGAGCGGCACCGTGCGCGCAGATATCAATGATATGGTCGTGGCACCCAACGGACGTGCTTACGTTGGCAACATGGGCTACGACCTTTTTGCTGGCGCCGAGCCCGAACTCGCAGAAATTTCTTTGATCGAGCCGGATGGCTCGCATCGGATCGTGGCCGATCGGCTCGAGTTCCCGAACGGCATGGTGATAACAAGCTCAGGCGCGACATTAGTCGTCTCCGAATCCTTCGGTGAAAAGTTGTCGGCGTTCGACATCACGGCAGACGGCAGCCTGCGCAATCGTAGAGTCTACGCAGAACTCCCCGGTCTCGTGCCGGACGGAATTTGTTTAGACGTGGACGGCAATATTTGGGTCGCGGGTGCGAGCGGTGGGGCATTCGTACAGGTCGATCGATCAGGCGAAATCATTGCGCGTATTGAGACTAAAGATGAAGCAGCGATCGCTTGTCAATTAGGCGGCGCGGATGGCCGCACCTTGTATTGTCTTATCTTCACTGGCGGCATTGATGATATCAAAAAGGGTAATCCCGGCGCGCGGATTGAGACAGTAACCGTCGAATCCGCAGCCGCCGGATCTCCGTAGGGCCTATGTACCTGGCCGACTTAGGCGTTCGTCGTGAGGGAAAGTCAGATTTGAGTTATTTTCAGCGCATTTTAGAGGCGAATAGCCATTCTATTTAACGAGAAAATGCGCTGAAAATGGCCGAACCCAGCTTCTATGCAGGGATGCAGGAGATACGAGTCCATGAATGGACGAGGTAGAACTGAGCCCGGAGCCGAAGTCGAGAGCGAAGCAGGATGCCCGAGCCGACGACCCCATGGATGGGGGAGATACGAGTCCATGGACGGACGAGGTAGAACTGAGCTTGGAGCGGAAGTCGAGAGCGAAGCAGGATGCCCGAGCCGACGACTGCAGGGATGCAGGAGATAGAGCAACGCAGGAGCAGTTGCCGAGTAGAACACCCGACGTCCGACCGGCTCGTGGGGACGGATCGCTCCGTCCCCACAAAGTTTATACGGGTGAACGCGGGTCGAAATTAGGTTTGCGTTTTTCGCGATGTGAGTCGATCCCTTCTTGCGCTTCGGGTCCAGCGAAGCCCAACATTTCCAGCGCCGTTGACGCATCAAACGCGGGTCCTGCCATGCGGTACCAGTTGTTCAACGCATACTTCGTCCACCGGATCGCCGAGGGCGCGCCGGCTGCGAGTCGCATCGCGATCTCGAGCGCTTTGTCTTGTAGCTCGTCGTCCTCAACGCACAACGACACGAGACCATATTTCTCAGCTTGTTCGCCATCAACGGGCTCACAAAGCAGTAATAAGTATTTGGCTTTTGCCATGCCACATAGCAACGGCCAGTTAATAATCGCTGAATCGCCGGCAGCGACACCTAAGCGTGTGTGGCCGTCAACAATTTTTGCCGACTTCCCGGCAATCGAAATATCAGCCAGGAGTCCTGCGACAAGACCGGCGCCAACTGCCACTCCGTTCAAGGCCGACACGATCGGCTTCGAGCAGTTAATAATGTTGTAGACCAGATCGCGCGCTTCTTTCCAAGCACGGGCGCGCGCTTGAGCATCATCGATGATGTCTTCGATCATGCCGAAATCGCCACCGGCGGAGAACGCTTTGCCGCGACCCGTCAATATCACCGCGTTGACGTCTTCGTCATCATCGATGTCTCGCCAAATATAAGTGAGTTCGCGATGACCCGCTTTATCGAGAGAATTCAATGTTTCCGGTTTATCAAACGTGATCCGCAGGACTCGATCAGCAGGCGAATCAAGTTTCAATTCAGTATATTTTGCGTACTTTTCGAGCATCGTTAATTTCCTTTATGTGTTTTCAAGCGCATTAGATCAATCAATAATTCTTTCACCAGAGGCAAACGCCAACCAAACAATCGCACCAAAAATATTAACCCCCGCGGCCAAGGCAAAAGCGGCCGAGTAAGTGCCCGTCGTATCGACGAGCCAGCCAGTGAGTGCGACACCAATAATGCCAGGCACGGTGCCGGCCGTGTTGGTGATGCCCATCAAGACATCTGCGTAGCGCGGCGCGATATCGAGATGGTTCGGCACAAAGCCGGCCCAAGTGAACGCGGCGCCACCGAGCGCACCACACATGAGCAACATTGCGACCCCAGCCGTATCGACGTCGCGAGCCAGTAGCATGAATATCGCCGAGCTAACAAGTCCAATGGTTTGCATAATTTTCCGCACGGCCGTGAGACTTAATCCGCGACCGACCATCCAATCCGCGATCCAACCTGCGCAATTTCCGACAACGAACATCGTCAGCCACGGTGCTGCGGAATATAAGCCTGCGTTGGTAATGCTCAGACCAAGATGACCGCGAAAATAACTTGGCAACCAGGCGAGCAGCATGTACAGAACCCAGTTGCTACAAAAATGGTTGATAAATAACGCCCACACCGGTTTCGCGGTAAGAAGCTTTCGCCATGGCACGGGCGGTTTGTCGGCATGCTCCGCGGCCAGTTCTTTCAGCAATTCTAGTTCTTGCGCGCTAACTCTAGGATCGTCGGCCGGGTTGTTACGAACCTGGAAAAACCAAACCGCTGTCCACAGAAATCCGACTAAGCCGAAGACATAGAACACGGCCGGCCAACCAAAATTGCTCACGATCCATCCCGTCGTCAGCAGGGCGAACAAAGTACCTAGCGGGATCCCACTGAGAAGAATTGCCACGGCGCGTGACCTCTCTTGCGGCAAAATCCATCGCCCATAAACGCTGTAGGCGGCCGGAAACATCGCAGATTCACCCATGCCCATTCCGATCCGAGCGATGATCAACAAAGGTAGACCGATGAAGGCCGCGCTTGGCGTTAGCATCGTGAACACCGACCACCATAAAACAGCCAGCCCGAGCACGAGGGTTCCACCGATGCGATTTGCGATCCAGCCGCTCGGCGCCATGAACAGCATGTAGCCAATGAAAAACGACGACAACACGTAGCCTTTGGTCGTCTCAGACCAACCAAATTCTTCTTGCATCGCGAGCACCGCAACAGAAATATTGACCCGGTCGATGTAGCAAATAAAAACCGCGCAAAAGCACAACGCCACCACCGTGTAGCGACGCGGCCAACGTGGTGCCCCACTCACAGTCGTTTCCAATGCTGTCATAGTGTGTCTCCTTAAGTGCGTCGAAGATTAAGCCATAAGACGTCACTTAGGGAATCTATGCGCGTAAAGGCGCCATGGATATACTGATAAGCAATACCTAAGACCACTCGCTAACTAGGAGCGTACGGAATAATGGAAAAACGAGTTTGTTTGATCAGCGGCGTCGGCCCCGGGACTGGTGCTGCACTCGCTCGCCGCTTTGCCGAAGGCGACTATCGAGTAGCGATGCTCGCCCGCAACGCCGAGCGTTTGAATGCTTTAGAAAAAGAGATCGACGGATCGAAAGGCTACGTCTGCGATGTCACGGACGAGGCTGCAGTTAATCGAACCGTGGCCAGCGTGGGGAGCGATCTCGGCGTGCCGACGGTCCTCATTCACAATGCCGTCGGCGGAACGTTCGGTAATTTCTTGGAGATAGATCCGGCCGACCTGCAGAGAAACTTCACAATCAACACGATGGGGTTTTTGTATCTCGCGCGCGCCTGCGCGCCTGCGATGATCGCGGCCGGGAGTGGGGTGATCATTGCCTCCGGAAATACGTCAGCGCTGCGCGGGAAACCAAACTTCGCCGGATTTGCACCCACCAAAGCGGCGCAGCGAATACTCGCAGAATCAATGGCGCGATCGCTCGGTCCACAAGGCGTGCACGTTGCCTACATCGTAATCGATGCGGTGATCGACCTTGAATGGACGCGAAAAATGATGCCCGACGCAAATGACGATTACTTTATCCAACCCGCATCAATCGCGAACACGGCATACGATGTTGCACATCAAGATCGCAGTGGCTGGTCGTTTAACGTCGAGCTGCGACCCTTCGGCGAGGTTTGGTAGGCTCTCAGCTCAGAAACTTCGCCAAGGTCATATCGGTGTGATAGGACGTGAGATCGGGAGTGAACGACGGTAGGCCGAGAAGTTTATCGAGATGCTCCATCGCGCGCGGATAGGTCACCGCAACCTGCTCGTCATAGATGAGGGGAAATCCGGCATCTTCTATCCGTTGTTTTTCCGTCCTCGACAGCGCAAACAAAACAACTTCCGCGGCGAAGCAAATATCTGCGCAAGTGATATCCGATCCAACGAGGTAATCTGCATTATTCGCTAACGTCGCCTCAATGCCGTTTAGATAGGTATTAAAGGCTTGAGTCATCCCCTTGTGTAACTCGTCTGTGAGTCCCTGGCCCATCAGGCCGAATAAATACCTTTGGCTGTCTCGAGCAAAGACCAAGGACGCATCTAAGAAGGCATCAATGCGCGAAGCCTGGTACGGACCGTCCCCATAGAGTGCAGGTCCGCTGCGGGCCAACCGTGCTACGGCGCGGAGCATGCTATTCGATTCAAATATTCCGACTTCACCATCCGGACTAAACGCGACGGGTACCGTCCCGTAGGGATTGGCAGCGATAAACTCATCCGTCTTGTATAAGGTTCCTGAAAAACCCGCACGCGCGCTCCGCGCATAAGACTCGTTCGCACGATCGGCGGCGGTTAGCGGTCGCGCGTCAAAATCCCACAGCCATTCGGATAGCTCTTTCGGTCTGGCGCCACGAATTTCTACCTCAACGTCGACGAGACGCGCCGCGATCGTTGCCTTGAAAAGGCGAGGATTCGGTAAGTAGGAAAATATTCTTAAATCTGCCATTGGATTAATCTCGTCGGTACACGAGCACCTAGGTTTGATTGGACGACTAGCTCATCGCAGATCGATAGTCGTTCGAGTCACCGATCGCTTAAAGGCCTTCGCAAAAAGGTAGCAATTTCGCGGCAAGTTCAGTGGCGCTCGCGTAACGGTCGGCCGGGTCCTTCGCCAGCAAATTATCTACTATCGCTTGATACTGGCTTAGATGTGCCGGCAATGTTGGAACGTCCGCATACAAGTGTTGGTAAACCAACGCACCCGGCGAACTCGCATGGAAGGCTTTCTCACCAGTTAGCATCTCGAACAAGATCATGCCTAAACCGTATAAATCAGTGCGCTGATCAACGACCTTGCCGAGCCCTTGCTCCGGACTTAGGTAATTCAACGTGCCAAGTATGCTGCCGGTCTTAGTGAGATCCCAAGAGCCACCCAAATGTTTCGAAATGCCGAAATCTGCCAATGCCAAACTGTCATCAGAGCGAAACATGATATTGCCGGGCTTTAAATCTCGATGAACAATGTTCCGCATGTGGATCGCCTCTAGGCCGTAGGCAATGTTCAATGCATACAGGAGCGCGTTCTCGGTGGTTACGCCGTTCTCGATTCGATGCTTGAGATCGCCGCGCGTAAAAAACTCCACTGCGATGTAACCGTACTTCGGGGTGAAGTCATGCCCATAGAACTTAACCACGTACGGACTATTAATGTCGGCGAGAATAGCGGCTTCGTGGGCAAATCGTTGCGAGACACTGTCGTCATCAATGGATTCCAAATCCATGATCTTCAACACCAGAGTCAATCGATCTTCGAGTCGTTCAGCAAGATAGACGCGCGAGTGGGCGCCTTGTCCGATCAAGCGCACGAACTTGTAGCCATTTTCGACGTTACCTTCGCGATTCGACAAATCGCCGAAGATTTGCCTGTCCTGTTTGTAGCGGCTACCGTCGAGCGGATCAAATTTAGTACCACGTCGTTCGGTAACGCCGAGCCCGGTTAGAATTCCCGGCAAAGTTTTTGCGTCGAACTCCGATTTAATGACATATGCCGTGGCCGGCATTTCCGCTAGCTTCGAAGCCACAAACAGGTCGTGTTCAGCAGCCAGCATTAAAGTCGGCGGAAGTTTAACGTCGAGCGAAAACACCGCGAGCCAAGCAAGGCCACTTTCCGTACCGCCTAATTGATCCCCAATGACCAGCAGATCGTACAGATTCCAATCAAACCCAGAATCTGGCATGCCGAGGACTTCCGGATCATGCTCCGTTACCTCGACTTGCGGGTCGTAGTCTGCGAACAGGTGCCTTAAAGAGGTTGAATACTCTTTCGCGTCGTTGATGATAATTATTCGCATACGGTTTGCTTTATTGGCGGTAATACGGCCAGCCTGAACGGGGTCAACTGGTCGGCCGCATTATGCCATGCCATCGGCGGCCTTTTGGGAACTTGTGGACATTGCGTCGAGGCCAGATCCGAACCAGACGCCTTGCTTTAGGGATTTGTCTGGTGAGCCAGTCATACCGACCAAAAGTGAGCGACAGCCGAATCGGGTCGTTGTCGCCAAAACGACCAGCTTTCGTCGAACCATGACGCCGGAGCAGAAGGAAATTAAGAAGTTTCGTTATCAATCTCTGTGGCGTTACAATCACGGGCCTAAATCCTCCTTAAGCGACCACAACTGGAGCAACTGTGACACAAATTCAATTTACTGCACCCACGTCGGTTAAAGCCGCCGTCCGCTGTCTCGCCGAGGGTGGCAAAAACCCCAAAATCTTAGCCGGAGGCACCGACCTCCTCGTTCAACTTAGAGCGGGGCGGGTTAAACCGAGCACCATCGTCGACATCAAAAAAATCCCTGAACTTAAACAAATTAAAGCGGAAAAAGGTGGCTTCCGCATCGGGGCGGCAGTAGCCGGCGCCGAACTCAGCGCGCACGCCGCAGTAAAAAAAGCATGGCCGGGATTGGTCGAAGGGTTCGACTTAATCGGTTCCACCCAGATCCAAGGGCGCGCGTCTCTTGGTGGCAACCTATGTAACGGTTCACCCGCAGCCGACAGCGTGCCAGCGCTGATCGCCGCCGACGCGACTTGCAAAATCGCCGGTCCCAAGGGGACGCGCGAAGCGAAGGTCGAGGCCATTATCACGGGTCCCGGCAAAACGTCTTTGAAAAAAGGCGAGTTTGTTGTGAGCTTTTTCTTGCCGAAGCGGCCGAAGCATTCAGGGGACGCTTATCTAAGATTGATCCCGCGCAGTGAAATGGACATCGCTGTTGTTGGTGCAGGAGTCAGTCTATCGATCGACAGCAAAGGCGTGTGTACGGATGCGAGAGTGTCACTCGGTGCAGTCGCGCCGAAACCATTGTTGGTTAAAGCAGGCGCAAAAGCACTCATCGGCACGAAGGTTGACGACGCTGCCCTCGAGGCGCTTGCGGCCGCCGCCAGAGAAGCTTGTAACCCGATTGATGATAAACGCGGCACGATTGTCTATCGCACGAAAGTCGCTGGCGTACTTGCACGGCGCGCAGCGCTGATCGCCCTCGGCCGAGCACAAGGAAAATAACATGGCAAAACAACACGTAAACACTTCTATTAATGGCGATCCCGTCGAATTCTTGTGCGAAACGGAGCAAACCTTGCTCGATTGTCTACGCGACGAGCTCGGCTTAACCGGCAGTAAAGAAGGTTGTTCGTCCGGCGATTGTGGCGCGTGCAGTGTCACAGTGGACGGGCGTCTAGTGTGCTCTTGCCTGGTACTGGGAATCGAAGCGGACGGCTGCGAGATCGGCACCATCGAAGGGGTTGCTAACGGCGACGACTTACACCCTTTGCAAAAACACTTCTTAAAAGAGGCCGCGCTACAGTGCGGGATTTGTACGCCAGGATTTATCGTGGCCGCAAAATCGATGCTAGAACACAATCCGGACCCTAGCGAAACGGAAATGCGCTACTGGTTAGCAGGCAACCTATGCCGCTGTACGGGATACGATAAAATCATCAAGGCTGTGACCAACGCCGCAGCGGAAATGCGGGGAGAATAGAATCATGGGTAAAGAAGAAACGCAATTTGACAAGACTAAGCAAAGCGTAAACAGCAACGGTTATAGAGTTGTCGGCACTCGCCCAATTCGTCCAGACGGAATTGAAAAAGTCACGGGCCGCGCGAACTTCGGCGCGGACTGTAACTTACCCGGGATGCTAACGGCTTGCATCGTGCGCAGTCCTCATGCGCACGCCAAAATTCTTTCAATCGACACATCGAAAGCAATGAAGCTTGCGGGTGTCAAAGCCGTGCTCACTTCCGCCGACTTTCCGGAGCTTGGACCGAAGCACCGTGGCGCCGGGGAATCTCCAGTAAGTTTTCGCGATATGTCGCGCAACATCATGGCCCGCGATAAAGCACTCTACGATGGACACGCCGTCGCGGCGGTGGCCGCCACAACACCAGCCATTGCTGAAGCGGCTGCGGCTCTCATCGAAGTTAAGTACAAGGTCTTGCCGCACGTCCTCGATGCGCGCGAAGCAATGAAGCCGAAAGCACCGGTTTTACACAATGATATTTTCACCAAAGGTGTCGATCCGAAACCGAGTAAAGCCTCGAACGTCGCACAGCGCTATGAGTTCAGCCTCGGCGATATCGACGCCGGCTTTGCCGACGCAGACATAACCGTGGAGCACGACTTCACTTCGCAATGCGTGCACCAAGGCTATATTGAGCCACATGCTTGTGTCGCGAGTACCACCCAAGATGGGATGGCAACGGTCTGGGCGAGTAGCCAGGGCCAATTTATGGTGCGCAACTATTGCGCGACCGTGTGTGGCATGGAGATTTCCAAAATTCGCGTCATGCCAGCGGAAATCGGCGGTGGATTCGGCGGCAAAACAGTCGTCTACCTTGAGCCGATTGCGATCTTGCTGTCGAAGAAGGCCGGCAAACCCATTAAAATCGTCATGACCCGTGAAGACGTTTTTCGTGCAACAGGTCCGACTTCAGGCGGTCACGCGTGGGTGAGAATCGGCGCGAAGAAAGACGGCACCATGGTCGCGGGTGAGTTGATTATGGAATACGAGGCCGGTGCCTTCGCAGGCTCACCCGTACACCTGGGTTGTATGACGGGCTTCGCCCCGTACACGATTCCAAATTCCAAATCTGTCGGGTTTGACGTCGTCGTGAACCGACCCAAAGCTGCTGCCTATCGTGCGCCCGGCGCGCCGATTGCGGCATTCGCCGTGGAGTCAGCGATTGATATCTTGGCCAAGAAGCTGCAGATGGATCCCATTGCCTTGCGCGAGAAAAATGCAGCCCGCGAAGGCACGCAAGCAGCCTACGGTCCGAAATTTCAGAAAATTGGCTTCGTCGAAACACTCGAAGCGGCGAAGAATCATCCACACTACTCTATTCCGCTCGGTCCTAACCAAGGTCGTGGTGTCGCGTCCGGGTTCTGGTTCAATATCGGTGGGGAATCGAGTGCATCGGTCCACGTTAATGAAGATGGGACGGTCGATGTGGTCACAGCCAACCCTGACATTGGTGGCTCGCGGGCCTCGATGGGAATTATGGCGGCTGAGGTCCTCGGTATCGATGTTAGCCGAGTCAAACCAATCATTGCGGATACGGCTTCGAGTGCGTACAGCATGCTAACGGGAGGCAGCCGCGTGACCTTCGCGGTCGGCCAGGCCGTCTGTCTCGCGAGTGACCAAGTCATTGCGCAGCTGTGTGAACGAGCGGCGAAGATCTGGGACATCGAAGTGAGCGACGTCGAGTGGGTAGTCGGTTCCGCCGTCAACCGTAAGTCCGGTAAGGCCGAGTCCTTATCGTTGGCTGAAATTGCCAACGTCGCAGGTAAAACGGGTGGTCCCATCAGCGGTCAATCCAGCAGCGACGTCCAAGGCGCAGGTCCCGGTTTTGGCACGCACATTTGTGATGTCGAAGTCGATCCGGAAACGGGCCGCACCACCGTCATTCGCTATACCGCAATCCAGGATGTCGGGACGGCGATTCATCCGAGCTATGTCGAAGGCCAACTTCAAGGTGGCGCGGCACAAGGGATCGGTTGGGCGTTGAACGAGGAATATATCTACGACGATCTAGGACGTCTGCAAAACGGCGGGTTTCTCGATTACCGAGTTCCAGTTGCATCGGATCTGCCAATGATCGATACGGTACTGGTTGAAGTGCCGAATCCAAATCATCGTTTCGGTGTACGTGGCGTCGGCGAAGTGCCGATCGTTCCACCGTTGGCAGCTGTCGCAAATGCCGTGTCTGCAGCCGCAGGAACCCGTATGGCCGACTTACCCATATCGCCGCCGAAGTTGCTGGCAGCGATGGACGCAAAATAGTCTAAGGCCACTCCAATGGCAAAGGTCGTCCTGCAAGCAGATGTAGCGCGCGACTTCGCCGGCGGACAGACTGAGCATGAGATCCTGGCGGACAACGTCCGCCAGGTGATCAAACAGCTTGAGGCGGCATTCCCAGGAATCGCCCAACGTCTAAGTGAAAGAACGGCCGTCGCTGTCGACGGAGAAATTTTTCAAGATCCCTTCTTACAATCCGTTCAACCGCATAGCGAAGTCTATTTCCTACCCATGATCGATGGGGGTTGAAGACCTCGGTCGAGCGTTTAGTCCCTTCGATATTCCGAGTGCCAAACGATCGTGTCTCGATTTCTTGTGGGACTCCGTTCGGTGATTTCGTCTCAATAACACGACAGGAAACACATCATGAGCTGGCAAGACAGCGTCGATAAGATCAACGAACGCCGCAAGCTTGCGCTCGAGCAAGGTGGCCCAGAGGGCATCGCAAAGCAACACGCACGCGGCAAACTTACGATCCGAGAACGCATCGATACCTTGCTGGATACAGGTACGTTTCGCGAACACGGCCCGATCGCAGGTGGCGCGCATCTTGATGAGCATGGCGCGATAGAACAGTTTACACCTGCCAACTATATTGTCGGTTTCGGCAACATCGCGACGCGACGAGTCGTCGTGGGCGGCGAAGATTTCACCTTAAAAGGTGGCTCGCCGAATGCTGCTGGCTTGCGCAAGAGTGGTTACGCCGAGTACCTCGCCGTCAAATACAAAACCCCTTTGGTGCGCTTACTTGAAGGCGGCGGCGGTAGTGTCGCGACCGGCGATCACGATCCGCGCAAACCTCGAACAGTGGGTACTCCAGTGTTCGATCCGCCACGTTTCAAAATAATTGCTGAAGCAATGGGTGTTGTGCCGATTGCCTCAGCAGCGCTCGGCCCCGTAGCCGGGTTCCCAGCCGGGCGCCTAGTCGCTTCGCATTTTTCTGTCATGACCCGCGACACTGCCCAAGTCATGATCGGCGGCCCGGCGCTGGTTAAGCGAGCGCTTGGCAAGACGCTAACCAAAGATGAGCTAGGTGGCGTTGCAGTGCACGCGAAATCCGGCATTGTTGACAACGTCGCAAGAGACGAAGCGCACGCGTTTGAGCAGATCCACGCGTTTTTAAGTTACATGCCGCAGAACGTTTGGGAACGCGCGCCGCGAGTGGCGTGCAGTGATCCGAGCGATCGTTGTGCGGATGAACTGCTGTCGATCGTGCCGCACAACCGCCGTCAATCATTCGATATGGGCAAAGTCGTGGAACTCGTGGTCGATGAAGGATCGTTCTTCCAGATGATGCACGATTACGGACCTAGCCTAATGGTCGGCCTCGCGAGGGTTAACGGCCAGAGTGTTGGCATCACGGCCAATGATTGTCGTCATCTAGCAGGTGCGATGACGGCCGAAGCGGCCCAGAAGATGCGTCGGATGATCGAATTGTGCGATACGTTTCATCTGCCAATAGTTAACTTTATCGATGAACCCGGTTTTATGATCGGGCCAGAGGCTGAGGCCAACGGCACCATTCGCTACGGCATGGCGGCAGTCTCAGCGGCGGCAACGGCTACGATTCCGTGGGCGTCGATAAGAGTGCATAAATCATTTGGCGTCGCCGGCGCTGCGCACTATGGACCTGACGCTTACGTACTCGATTGGCCATCCGCGGAATCGGGTGCGCTACCACTGGAAGGCGGAGTCGCAGTCGCATTTGGCCGAGAAATCGCCGAATCGGCCAACCCAGACGCCAAGCGCCGCGAGCTGGAAGAACGGCTCGTGGCGGCACGTAATCCATTTGGATCCGCAGAATCGTTCGCTGTCCACGACATGATCGATCCGCGCGAGACACGACCCCGGCTCTGTGATTGGGTGGACTGGATACAACCACGCCTTGACGGCCTACTCGGCGAGACCCGATTCGCGATGAAGCCGTAACGATCACTTCGTCGGCAGCGATACGATTGGTGCCCGTGGTCGATGAAATGAGACGCCTTTCGAGGCAATCTAAACCTGCACGCGAGCGCGCAATCCACGATAATGCGAACACCTAAAAGGAGGAAGATATGGCTATAACAACAGAAAACGTATCAATTACCGTCGGCAACGACACCATGCCCGCCTACGTCGCGCGCCCCGCCGGCGACAAAGTGCTGCCGTCCGTGATCGTCTGGATGGAAATATTTGGCGTAAATTCGCACATCAAAGAAGTCACTGAGCGAGTCGCCGCCGAAGGCTATGTGGCTTGTGCACCGAACTTTTTTCATCGAGTCGCACCAAAGCTCGATCTCGGATACGACGAGGCCGGAATGAACGAAGGGATCGGGCACATGATGAAACTGACGGCAGACAACATGATCGCTGATCAGAAAGCCACGATCGCCTACCTAAACGGTCGCAGCGATACCGTGTCGGACAAGATCGGTGTCATGGGATTCTGCATCGGCGGACACATGACCTATCTCACTGCATGCGAAAACAACGTTGCCGCCGTCGCAAGTTTCTACGGTGGTGGTATTGCCGCACCTGAAGGTCCCGGTGGTGCGCCGTCGACTTTAACCCGTACCCCAAAAATAAATTGCCCGACGCTCTGCTTATTCGGTGCGCTCGACGCGCATATCCCGCCGGAACACACCAGTGCCGTTGATGCAGCGCTTAAAGAACACGGCCGTGATGGGGAAGTCGTAATTTATGACGATGCGGATCATGGTTTTTTCTGTAACCAACGCGCTAGCTATCATGAAGCGTCTGCTGCGAATGCGTGGACGAGGGTCACGAAGTTATTTGCAGATAATCTTCGTTAACAACTAAAAAGTCTTACTAACACTCCCCTACCGACGGCTGTATTGGTCGTCGGTAGGAAGTGCGTGCAACCCGTAAAAGAGCGACCGTCCTAGAACTAGTTCGCCTCACCCCGTGAGGGCTTCTAGGCCACAATTATTGAGATGCCAGACCAAGTCCACAATACGATCCTGTCCGAAAAAAATCTCATCTCCAAAAACAAATAGCGGCGCGCCCCAATGCCCTGACCTTAACTGCTACTTTCGATTCGCCGCGATAGCCAATTCGAGCCGCTCCTCTTCGTTGCTAACCACCGCGTTTAGCTCCTCGGCACTCAAACCAGCCTCGGCAATTGCCGAGGCGCAGATGATCTCCCGTATTCCAACCGTCAACGGCGGGGCTGAAAATTAGCTTACTAACTGATGCCACAAATTCTAACCCGCACTGCGTTTCCGCAGCCGCCTGCGCTAGGCAGGTCAAATGTCGTATATTAAGGCTGTTCGGTAGATGTCACATTTTTATCCATATCTTGGACGACTGGGTCGGGCCGCGGCCAGCGGTATGGAATGTTTAGGCGCTCCGCCAGGCGTGCGGTGTCCCTGAATAAATAGCGCGGAAACAGCGGATCAATACGTTGGAAAAAAGTCGGGTCGCTGATTGCGAGCGGGTATACCGGCTTGAGGTCGAAAGCCAGATCGTACTCAGCAACAAGCGCCATGAGCTGAGGCGTCGATAAGTAGCAGTACGGAGACCGCATAGTGTAATAAAGGGGACTGTTAGCAATTCTGTGTCAATTCATTAACCTAGAGTTAAGGGGATTGAACTATGAACGAACAATTTAATTTTGAGGCAGCGCTAGAAGCCCTGCAATCGGGCCAACCAATAACGGGTAAGG
>JBLFWX010000008.1:0-98671 GCA_047611805.1 Gammaproteobacteria bacterium | reverse complement strand
TGAGCAATGGCACCCCAACAATTTCGACCGCCTTATAGTCCGCTGCGTTCTTTAGCTCACAAGACAGCGCGACCAGCACCGGCATCTCTTTGAATACCTTTTGAACTTCAGCGAGCCACCTCGAGCGGTCGCGGTAATGTGCGACCGGCACTGCCTTTACGGCACCGGTGCTATCGGTCGTGCGACTTTTCGCGTGTTCGAGTAGTTGCTGCGCAATCGCTTCGTAGACGTCGCGACGCATTGAACCGAAAACGCTAGGATCTCTCGTGTTGGATTTCATCGTCTAATAATCCGCGCCTATTTTGTAGGAAGTATTTCTGCTCGCCGGGGTGTTTTCTTCACGGCTTAGAACGCAATGACGCCGAGGGCGAGAACCATTACAAGCAGTGTGCCAATTAACGGGGGTTCAGCAATGGGCGATGCTTCAAAATAAATCTGCGCACGGATGATGTGCGGGCTTCTCAACGACAATGGTATCAGTTCGACAATACGGCGCGCAGGCCATTCGCGGCTTTATGATGCCCGCAGCGCAACATGACAATTCGATAACCGGGGGAGCCGAGAAATCTCATTTGATGACGCGAAATAGCGGTATCCTTACGATAACAAAGCGTGTCGCGCGCTATCTATCGCGCTAAGCACATCGTGACATTGTTATATCTACGAGTATCTACGAGGACTCCCGCATGGATCTACAAAGCTTGAATCGATCGGTCATCGAAGAATTTCGCGCGAATAACGGCAAAGTCACCGGAAACTTCGACGGTATGCCCTTACTGCTGATCAACACCCTCGGCGCGAAAAGCGGAACGCATTATACGAAGCCACTCGCTTATCTCGCCGACGGTGAGCGTTTCGTCGTTATCGCGTCCTACGCAGGCCACGAACACAACCCGCCGTGGTATCACAATTTGCTCGCCCACCCGGATATTGATATTGAAGTGGGCGATCAGGTGATCTCGGTGTTGGCAAGCGTGGCGAATGAGCCGGAGCGCAGCGTACTGTTCGACAAAATGGCGAGCGTGATGCCGGTGTTTAACGACTACCAAAGTAAAACCACACGGCGCATCCCGGTCGTGATATTCGCACGCACATGAGCCAAAAATTAAGCCGGCCGGCAGACTGCCGAACGCACTATCGGACGCTCCTCGTTTCGGAACATACATGATCGTTCGAAAACTTCATCACGTTGCTTATCGATGCACAGACGCGCAAGCGACGGTGGAATTTTATACTTCTGTGCTCGGGTTAAAGTACAGTCACGCGGTACGCAACGATTACGTGCCGTCGACTGGCGAGTTTTACCCGCATTTACATATTTTTTTCGAAATGGATGACGGTAGTTCGATTGCGTTTTTCGAAACGCCAACCGAGCAACCAATGGGCCTCGATCCAAATACCCCGCAATGGGTACAGCACTTGGCTTTGGAGATCGATTCCAAGGCTACTCAGCAACAGTTCATTGAACGTTTTGAAGCGCTCGGAATTGATTACATCGGTCCAACGGATCATGGTTTCGTGCAATCAATTTATTTTTTCGACCCGAGCGGCCATCGGCTCGAGTTAACTTATCGTAGCGATCGAGCGGGTGAGCTTGATGCGGCAGAAACGAACGCGCCGCACTTACTAACCCAATGGTTAGAAGACCGGCAACAATGGTCGAAAGAATAGGCCGTTTATTAATCGACAACGTATCCGAGCGGGATCCGTCTGCCGGGAGTTTTTATGTATCGCAGTGAACAACGCATCCTCACCTCTCATGTCGGCAGCCTACCGCGCCCGTCGAATATTCTAGAATGGGTTTATGCGCATCAAAAAGGCACGCCGTTCGATGATGCTTATTGGACCACGGTCGAGGAGGCCGTCGTCGATGTGGTTGGCCAACAGATCGAGTGTGGCATCGATATCGTCGATGACGGCGAGCTAGGCAAAGTCGGATTCACGAATTATCTATGCGATCGTCTTGAGGGACTCGGCGGCGAAACGGAGATGTGGTCGTTCCACGATCTCGACGAAGTACCTGAAGTCGCTGAACGCCAGTACGCAAGTGAAAGTGGGCAACACATCAACATGCCGGCTTGCATTGGAGCAATACGTTATGTTGGTTTCAATGAGATTCAACGGGACCTTGAGATCCTGCGTCGCGCCGTCGATCAACACGGCACGCAGCGTGCGTTCGTCCCTGCAGTGTCACCTGGCGCGGTGGTGTTTCAGATCGTCAATCGGTATTACCCTTCTTACGAAGACTATTTAATGAGCGTCGCCGAAGCCATGCGTAGTGAGTACGAGGCGATCGCGGCCGCAGGGTTTATGTTGCAAATCGACTCGCCCGATTTGGCGATGAGTTCGCCTGCGCACTCACGGTTTTGGGCAACTGATAAAGTGAAAGCGTTGGGCCATCGTGGCTTTATAGAGCTGCACCTGGAAGCACTTAACTTGGCGACGGCCAATATTCCGCCCGATCAATTACGCTTGCATTTGTGTTGGGCGAACTACGAAGGTCCACATCATCACGATGCGGGGCTAATTGATGTGCTCGAGCCCGTGTTACGGTTGGGCCGGCCGCGCACGATTTCGTTTGAAGCAGCCAACCCACGTCATGAACACGAATGGCAGGTGTTCGAGGATCTTAAACTACCTGATGATATGGTGATCATGCCTGGGGTGATCGATTCAACGACTAATTTTGTCGAGCATCCAGAACTGGTCGCCCAGCGCATTGAGCGCTATGCGCAGCTGGTGGGGCGGGAAAGAGTGATTGCCGGTACCGATTGCGGCTTTGCAACGTACGCCGGCTTCGGTGAAGTCCATCCACGTGCGGCATGGCTTAAACTCAGTAGTCTAGGCGAGGGCGCGGCGATCGCTTCAAAACGTTTGTGGCAAGCCTAGGAGCCTATCGGACTTGGAACGCTCTAATTACGGGAAAGCCGGATCTGGTCCTTTTCAGTGTACTTCCTCGTTAAGTTAGAATAACTATTCGCCTCGAAAGTACATAGAAAATTACTCAAACCGGACTTTCCTCATGACGAATGCCTAAGTCCGACAGGCTCACGGGCGTACAATCAAATGAATGAATACGAAGTAACAATTATCGAAGATGGCATCGAGCGGATGTTAACCGTTGAGGCACAGACCGCGGCGCGAGCCCGTGACCAAGGAGAGGATCTGAGTGGAGAGGAAGTCGTGAAGGTGCGATTCGTGCGCGCAATCGGTTTCAGTTGCCGCACGCGCGGACCTACGGCTGTTGGACGCTAACGCTCGCCGCATGCCACCAACGCGTGTTTCGATTTAACGACGCACAAACACTCTCAGCGCAAATCCCAGTAACGTAAAAGCCCCAATCGCAAGCCACAGTAGGCCGATCAGCTGAGCTGTTTTGCCAACGTCGCCGTCACCTGTATAGCCAGCGATAAAGTACAACAGAAACATGCCGTAGCACGCCGCACACGAAATTCCAGCGAGAGGAATAATAGCCACCGCGCGCCATCGACGTTGGCGCAGGTAGGTCGAAAACCGTGCGGCGAAATACAACAGAAAGCTAGCACCGATTAAAACGGGCGCCGCGATCGTAATGAGCGTCGCGACGGCCATTGCCGAACGAGTGTATTCACCTGAGCGCCATTGGCGCACAATTCCCGACCACCAGGCCGACTCACGGGAACGCGATTTCTCTTGCTCATGCAATACTGCGTCGCGCACTGATTGATCAGGATCTCGTAGCGCCAGGTCTATGAGATCTTGCCGACGGCTGATCTTGAGTCTTTCCGAAAACAACGAAGGAGAAATCTTGCTGCGCACCTGAGGATCCGGATCCGACAGCCCGCGGCGTAGGTAGCGTTCCGCGTCTGCGCCACTGCGCGCGCCACGGAGCGTTGCTGCTAAGGCTGTGAGTCGCACCTTGGGGTCCGGATCGGAAGCGCCATTTTCTAACATCGCTGCAACTCGCGGAGCGCCAGGATAGTCGCGTCGATGAATAGCGATGATCGACAACGACGAAAAAGCGGCCAAGCGAATGCGCGCATTCGGCTGCGTGGCGGCCCATTCGATTTGTGGAAGCAACACATCGCGGTCAAATGGATCACTGGGTTTAGCGACAAGCCGTCTAAATATTCCTATCGCGGCTACAGCGACGTCGACATCGGGATCGCGCGCGAGAGCGACGATCGCCGCATAGTCGTCCGATTTGAGCGGCGCGCTGCGTAGCGCTGGTAGACCTAAGAGCCGCGCTTCCGTCTCTTCCGTGCGATCGACGGCGAGTTCCAAAGGCTCGCGACCGCGAAATGTATTGTCAGATTCAATGCCTCTCAGCGCGACCTCTGCTGCGCTGATCAATGTTGGTCGCCGAGCGAATCAATTCGACGGCACGGGGAAACTGCGTCGCGTTGTTTGCCAAGGCTTTGATGATGGCAACGCGCACATAACGATTGGAATCTGTTTCAAAGGCGTTAGTAAGAATATCAAGGCTGACCATTGGCAGCGTACTGGTCGCGCCAATTTCGATAAGTGAGCTTAGCGCATGCTTGCCTTGGATCGCGTTGTTGGGCTCCGTCGCAATGGCATTAAGCTGACTAAATGCCTCGTCTGGCAAAGCCTGTACGGCGGCGATTTGGCCCAATGTTCTTGAGACTCTCGAATGAAGCCAGGGCGCCCGATGTTCAGAGACGATGGTCACGAATCGCCGTATCAGTATCTGGTCAGATCGATTATTGGATGCCGATTTGCCGACAGCAACAATCGCCGTATCGAGGATTGCGTTGTTGTCGCTCGTCAAAGCGATTTCGCGCAATGCACTAGTTGCCGATGGGCGTAAGACTTGCTTGGCCCCCAAGCGCGGTGATGGCGGCGGCGCGCACCTCGTTAGACACTTCGCTCTGCGCGAACGTGGTCAAATCGTCCATCATCTCTACGCTAACATTTTGGATTGCAGCAACATGTTGAATCGCGGCGACCCTTGTCTTTGGGTTCTCGCTACGCATTTGATATTGAATCACGCTATTGCTATAGCGCACCGCTACGTACAAGGGACCGAACACGGACGACCACAGTATTGAAACGATTAGCAAGACGACCGGCGCGAGAAGAAACGCCCAATAAGGTGTCTGGCGGCGCATTTATCGAGCAGCCTTAACAGACGCGGGTGCGTCCCCGAATCGGGCTACTTGATGTGGCATTACTCGCATTACGCTATCTCAGCCTCCTGGCACCGCTCTTCTTAGATTTAGGGATCAGACTCAAGCACAAACACCGGGGGGCAACCATTTTTGCTAGCAGCGCTTGAACTAATTCAAATCCCGGGGTCAGATACCACTTACGAATCCCTACGCAATCAATCAAGCACAATGAATGCATTTAAAACCATCGGCGCCGTTGTCTCGGTATTAATCTTCGCTTTCAGCGTTGAAGTCTCCGCTGACGAATATTCCACGCAATGGGGCCCAACCATTGGTGAACCCTTACCGCTGCTTGAAGCCTTCGATCAAGCAGGTGGTCTGCGCAACTTGGATAATCTTGTGGGCAAAGAAGGTTTATTGTTGTCGTTAAACCGCTCCGCTGATTGGTGACCATTCTGCCGTCGTCAGTTGGTCGAACTGGCTAAATGGAGAGAACGTTTCGAAGCCCTAGGGATTAATGTTGCCGCAATAACCTACGACGATCGCGCAATAGCGGCCGCATTTCATTCCAAGAACAATCTTGGCTACCCGTTGTTACAAGATACGGAGATCAAGCACTTTGAAGCTTACGGCGTAAAGAACGAAGACTATAAACCCGGTGACTCGGGATATGGGATCCCGCACCCAGGGATTTTAGTTATAGCTCCGGACGGGACCGTGCGTGCCAAGTTCGCTGATCCTGGGTTTCGGCAACGCCCCTCGTTTGAGGCAATTTACGAAGCGCTTACTACTGAGTAATTGAACTGCGATGGTTCGGTCTAGTGAAGATTCACTTGCGAATCTTTCGAGCATCGCAATTGCGCGTCGTGTGAGATCCGTCGCCTAGTGAATGTGTCGCTGAGACGGCGCCGCCGAAAGAAAACCCGAGACGCCCTAGCAGAGGTCTCAACATTATCCTGAACCCCTGCTAGCTCTCCGAGCGCCGCGATTGCGTGTGGGTTGAGATTCTTTTTTGGACTTCATCGATATCCGTCAGCCAGCTGAAAAACGCTCTCGGGCGAAAATAATCTTTGAAAATAGCGTCTGCGAAATCTGAATTCTCGGCACCGTAGCTCAACGCCATGCCAGTTGCTGGCGGTAACCCCTTCAACATTAAGTTATTCCAAGCACAAGCCCAGCGACCGTGTGCTTCCCAAAACTCGTCGAAAACGCCCGCCGCCCAACTCGAGTCAAATGGCGCCGCGCGCCGTTCTATAATTGCATCGGCCACCCATTTAGCATGTCGCGCCGCTGAGTTGTAACCTTGTCCGCCGATCGGATCGTAAGTAATGCTTGCGTCGCCGATCGGCAGTAGAATTCCACCCGATTCTAGGGCTCTATGAGATTGTCGCACTTGTGGTGTGATGCCCTTGAAGAACGGTAAATAATTAAATTGATCATTAACGGGACGACAGTCGCTCACCGAATGGATGTCCTCGGGCGCGAGTTCGGCGATGATCGATTTAGCGATTTTCACAAATTGATCGCACGTCTGTGTGTCATTGAACACATCGAGATAACTATCGGGTCGCACCATGAAGTTCAGTGCGTAACAAGGTCCGGTCGTTCGATGCGTGAAGGGGACGAAAAACCATTCGCCGGCGTCGCCGAAGAACGTGAATTTAATGGGGCGGGTGAGATGCGCGTTGCGTAAACCCCAACCCTTAATGCCAGTGACGAGGGAGGCGATTAAACGCCGCTGAGGGCCGTCGAATTCGCTCCGCTCATTATCCCGTGGCACAAGTGACGCAAGTTCTCCCTTGCCTGCAGCAAGGACCGTGAGATCGGCGCTTCGACCAATCGCCTCGATCCGATCGCGACTCACTTGCTCAATAACTAGGTGGCCACCGCGCGTTTCAAAATCGTCCATCCAACGTCGCACTCGCGTACGCAAGTCGACGGCGGCGCCGAGCTTAGCAAAACGACCCCGCACTGTCAGCGGATCCGCATCGCGGGTCGCGCGGTAGTCCAGCATGATCCCGTCACCGAAAAACATTTGATCTTCCCAGTGCTCAATGCCCAATTCTCGTTCGATGTCGATATTCTCGCCCGCGACAAAAGGCGTTCCCGTTGGCGGGCCGTCGTACCATTGCGCGGACGTTTTTTCTGAGAAAACGGTGACGTCATAGCCGCCGTGGTTCAGCAAGGCATGGCCAAGGATCATTGCTGAACTGCCGCAGCCGATGATGGCGATTGTGCGCATAATATTGTGCTCTTTAAGTAAGATCGCGATGGCTTGGAAGCAACGCTGAACGCTATTGTAATTATGATCAGAACATCAATTTCGACGAGAAGCGAGAATTGCAAATGGGCAACCGCAGCACGAGCTATCTGCTTCGACGATGGGCCTAGGAAACGTCGTCTATATCGTGCCCAGCCGATTAATCGCTTAAGATGTGTCGATGAAAATTCGAATTGCGGTTACGCCGTCAGCGGCAGCACTCCACGAAGACGTGTTCCCTGACTACCTGGAAGAATGCGAACGTCTTGGCTTCGACACGGTGTGGCTATCGGATATTCCCCTAGGGCCGCTTGGCGATCCCATGCTCAGTTTAACTTACGCTGCGGCTAGAACGTCGCGCATGAAACTCGGCGCGAACTTAGTTCCATTGGGACGCCACCCGATGTGGCTCGCGAAACAGCTCGCACAACTCGATCGACTCAGCCATGGACGTCTGCTCGTATCGTTTGTACCAGGACTTGGGCCACCGGTAGAGCGTCATGCCCTAGGTTACCCGACGGAGGATCGCGGCAAGGTTGTCGATGAGATGATCGATCTGATGCGCCGCTGGTGGTCAGGCGAGACCATTACCACGCAATGGGGTGGTTACGACTTTCAAGGTGTCAAAGTCGAGCCGATCCCAGTCCAAAAACCGCTTGAAATTTGGCTCGGCGGGATCAGTAAGGCGGCGCTTGACCGGGTCGCGACCTTGGCCGACGGCTGGCTCACGGCTGCTGCAACACCGCATGAAGTCGGCAACGGGCGTCGTACTATTGAGCGGCGCGCGAGCGAACTCGGACGGGTAGTCGACCCAGAGCATTTCGGCATTAGCATTCCGTTTAGCATCGCCGAGCCCAGCGAAACCTCGCTGGCCCCGCTTCGCGCGCGGCGCAAAGATCGTGATTTATCCGAAGTGCTCGCGATAGGGGACACGGGCCTGAAAACGCTCGTTAAGAGACATATCGATGAAGGACTCAGCAAATTTGTCGTGCGCCCCGTCGACGCCTTGTCTGCTAATCACGAGTGGCGTGCAGAACTCAATTGGTTAGCGGATGCAGTCTTGGATCTGCAGACATAAATCAATCGCAATTTGGACGCACTCCTGGCTGTCGCAAAACCCAAGGTCTGATAGTCTAGAAGACTGCCGGAGTTAGGACGCTCTGTTGCGGAAAAGCTGGAATTGGCCATCTTCAGCGTAGTGTCTCGTTAAATTGAATGACTATTCGCCGCGACACTACACCGAAAATGACTCAACCCGGACTTTCCCTCATGACGAACGCTTAACCGACAGGCTCCTAGATTCACCAATGCGCGGCATTCGCCCGCACGGCCGCAACATCAAAAGAGGGAAGTCCCACATGGCTGCACTCACTGGATTACGTATTCTCGATCTCACGCAATACGAGGCTGGCCCCTCGTGTACACAAGCGCTTGCCTGGCTGGGCGCCGAAGTCGTTAAAGTTGAATCACCCGGAGGCGGCGACCCGGGACGCACACTGAATCCCGGCTACTTCCAAGATTCGGAATACTTCATGAATTGGAATAGCAACAAACGCAGCATCGTCATCAATCTGCGGGATCCGAAAGGCCGCCAGTTATTACTCGACCTGGCGCCACAATTTGATGTGTTCATCGAAAACTTCGGCCCTGGTGTCGTTGAGAAACTCGATATCGGCTACGACGTGATCAAGAACTGCCACCCACAAGTGATCTACGCACAGATTAAAGGCTTCGGCCTGACCGGACCTTACGCCGACTACAAATGCTTCGATATGGTCGCCCAGGCCGCAGCCGGATCGTTGTCGATTACGGGTGAACCAGACGGCCCGCCGATGCGCCCCGGACCAACCCTAGGCGATGCTGGCACTGGGGTGCAGATGGCGCTTGCGATCACCGCGGCTTACGCGCAGAAACTGCGCGACGGTACGGGACAGCACATCGAATTGTCGATGCAAGAAGCGGTGACTTACTACATGCGAACCATGATCGCGCTTGGCGCGAATGGCGGTACTTCAGTGGCGCCACGCATGGGCAATGAACTCGATGCGACGGTGAATTTATTCCCGTCAAAACCGTTCGGTAAAAATGACTATGTCTACATCATGAGCGTCACGGATCCGCATTGGACATTGTTTTGTAAAACCATCGGTCATCCTGAGTTAGCCACGGATCCGAGATTCGTTGATAAGCCCACGCGTAACGTGCATGGCGCAGAGCTAAAAGAAATAATCGCAGCTTGGACGAGTCAACGAACGAAAAAAGAAGCCATGCACGAACTCTGCGAGGCTGGCATACCCGCGAGCGCTGTGTTCGATACGATTGACATTTTTTCTGATCCGCATCTCACGAGCCGCGGTTTCATCAGCGAGATGCCGTACGGTGAAGAAGGCAAGAAAATTCCAATGCTTGGATGGCCGGCACGCATGTCCGAAAGCTCGGTGCCGATCGATATCGCGCCTGGACTCGGCGACCACACCAAGGAAGTACTGCAAAGTGAGCTCGGTTTATCTGGTGAGGCAGTCGAACAATTAATGGCCGCTGGCGTGGTTGTCTAGGGCCTGTTGCACAGGGTTTGGATGTCGCGATTGACGCCTAAAATAGCGTGCCTTGCTTCGCTACGCGTTCATCAATCGCGAGCGGCCAGCTTTGCAAGCGATCGACCCATTCATCTGGCAAGCCGTGATAGCGGGCGCCGTTGACGATCAAACCTAAGTAGCGCGGCGACGGTAGCCGACCCGGCCGGCCGCGCGAGGAAGCGTACGTGAACGCTTCGAGCGTGTGGTCGTCTTGCAACTCGATCGTGACCGGAATGCGGCGATAAAAATCACGTTGCACGCCCTCGCTCCGATCTAGGCGCCGGCCCTCGGTATGCGTAATTTGATAAGCGACGCCCCAGGTGTGCTTATCCGATTCGGGCGCAAGATTCGCGACGCCGCGATTTCCCGGACCAACGGCAAGATCGAATCTGAGCACGTGGTGCATTAGACAACCCACTTTACTATCGCTAGGCTGAATTCGACGTCGGCCACAAAACGTACCGCGGTCGAGGTTGCTGCCATAGGCGAAGTACCATTCAAGCGATTTATCAGACATAGAATTCGGCTAGGGTTTTGGCGATCAGCGTGATGAGACGTTGAAAATTGTGCCACTAAACATTGCTATAAGACCTCGGTTAAAGTAGCGCTATCGAACAAAGCCCCTCAGTGCGCGGGCTCTCAAACCAGGAAACATCATGATTGAAGAGCATATTGATATTACAACCAGCGACGGCTTGATGAATACGTTTGTTACTTATCCGGAGGAAGGCGGCCCATTTCCGGTCGTGTTCTTCTACATGGACGCGCCTGGTAAGCGTGAGGAACTCCACGACATGGCGCGGCGCATCGCCACGGTCGGCTATTTCGTGGTCCTACCAAATCTCTACTACCGACAAACGCGGCAATTTGATTTCGTCCGTGATGAAGCCGGCATGGAGAAGATGTTCGCGATGATGCGCAGTTTGACGAATCAGTTGATCTTACAAGACACCCAAGCGATGTTGGATTTCGTCGATCAACATGAACAGGCCGCTGCCGATAGGGTTGGCGCGCTGGGGTATTGTATGAGCGGACCCTTCGTTCTCGCTGCCGCCGGCGGGCATGCCGATCGCATTCAATGCGCGGCTTCGATTTACGGGGCAAATTTGTTGAACGATACAGACGATTCCGCGCATCTATTTGCCGATAGGGTGAAAGGTGAGCTCTATTTCGCCTGTGCGGAAATTGACAAATACGCACCGGCCGACGTGATCGAGCGTCTCGATAAACACTTAG
The DNA here is from genome assembly GCA_047611805.1 of Gammaproteobacteria bacterium. Lineage (GTDB taxonomy): Bacteria > Pseudomonadota > Gammaproteobacteria > UBA11873. The sequence goes on along the minus strand of JBLFWX010000008.1, from coordinate 87,488 downwards.
AACAATCAGGTGTTAACTATCGCCTTGAATGGTATCCCGGTGCCGAGCACGGCTTCGCCTTTCCTGAGCGCTTGAGCGTGTTCCACAAAGCCAGTGCGGAGCGACATTGGGAACGGCTGTTCGCATTGTTCAAACGAAACTTAGCGAATGTGAGTTAGCGCACTGCTGATTAATTCATTGAACCTTGGTTTGTGCACACTATGATCTAGCTGGGTACTACGGATCTGAATAATTTCACGTGGCAATCCGAGTTCGCTAAAATAATCGTAGGTTTCCTGGTTTGATTTTCGAATCGTTGAAGAGGCTCAGCTAATCATGGCTTATGAAATCAAGCGCTTTCCTTATCCAGGCACGATCGATGCCGATGGTCATGTACTCGAGCCGCCGGACCTCTGGGAAAATTACCTCGAAGCGCGTTTCCAAAAAAGGGCGCTGCGGATCCGGCTCGACGATCAAGGGTTCGAATACCTTGAAATCGATGGTCGTCCGTCGCAGCGCTCGAACAACGGGTCGCTAGGCGTGTTGGGCGCGATGGGTAGCGACGATATGCGCCCGCACCCTGAGCGCCGCTACGCGGACAACATTCCCTACGGTGCCGGCAACGTTGCCGAACGAGTGTCACTGCTCGACCAAGAAAATCTCGACCAGGCCTTGCTGTATCCGACCTTGGGTTTGTTATGGGAGTGCGAACTGACCGATCCTGAACTCTCGCTCGCCTATGTTCGCGCCTACAACCGATGGATTGCGGAATTTTGTGGTGCTAGCGATTCACGCCTCGTACCTATCGCACAGCTAACCTTGTTAGATCCGGAGGGTTCAGCCAAAGAGTTGGAGCGTGCCGTCAAAGACGGATGTAAGGGTGCTTGGGTTAATTCGTTTAATCATCTTCGTGTGATCCATGGCGATCCACGTCACGATGTTTTATTCGCAAAATGCGTGGAGTTGGATGTGCCACTCGCGATCCATCCGACGTTTATTCCGCACGCGCCCGCCGAAGGCATTTTCGATTGGCCCGAACGTGGCCGTGGTTGGGGTGAGGCCTTGTGGCTTCGGGCAGTTATGCAGCAAGCCTTTATCTCGTTCTTTTCCTTAGGCACGTTCGAGCGCTTCCCGGAACTTCGACTCGGGGTGTTGGAGGTCGGATCAGGTTGGGTCGGGTCGTTCCTCGATCGCATGGACGCGTTCACGAGATCCTTGAAAGCGAAGCGCGGCTCGGCGACCGATATTTTCCGGCGTCAGTGTTTCATCTCCGGCGATCCGGATGAAACATCTGCCCCGTACGTGATCGATCACGTGGGCGCCGATTGCTTCATGTGGGCCACGGACTACCCGCACCCTGATCACCCGCACACCTGGGTCGACGATTTAACCCGCTACGTCGAGAAGCTGGAGCCGGCAACTCGCGCGAAGCTGCTTGGGGATAATGTTAGACGGATCTATCGTTTGAGCTAACTTTCATTGCACTGTGAGTTGCAAGAACGCCGTCGGCTGCAAAGCAGAATAATTCATATAACACAGGTAAAACCACTACTCATGAAAGTCACTGAAGCGATGCACGCGCGGAAAACGATCCGCAATTTCTTAGACAAACCGGTCGACGACAAGTTGATAAAAGAATTGCTCGTGACCGCAGCGCGCGCACCGTCAGGTGGTAACTTGCAACCGTGGCGCGTGTATATTCTGAACGGGGAAGTGACCATGCGCTTCGTCAAACTCATTGAATCGAAGAGCGCGAGCGAAACGCCGGAATACACGGTTTATCCTCCGAATTTGAAGGATCCTTACCGCACAAGTCGCTTCAATCTTGCCGAAGATATGTACGCCTTGCTCGATATCCCACGAGAAGATAAGCCTGCGCGGCTCGCCCATGTAGCGCGCAACTTCAGATTCTTTGACGCGCCGGCGGCGTTTTTCTGCTTCGTCGATAAGATCATGGGACCCCCTCAATGGTCCGACTTGGGGATGTTTTTGCAAAGTTTTATGTTGCTAGCGCAAGAGGCGGGTCTCGATACCTGCCCGCAGGAGGCCTGGGCTAATTGGCCGCGCACCGTTACTGATTTTGTGGGTGCGCCGGATGAACTTATGTTGTTTACTGGCATGGCGATCGGCTACGCCAATCCTGACGCACCCGTGAATCGGTTGGTGTCGGAACGCGAACCGCTCGAAACGTGGGCACAATTTGTCGACTAACGGTTATCTACCGAACTGTAAGAGCAGCCTATGAGTACACCGACCGATCAGCCCCTAGCACGTTATACGGTGCTCGATCTTACGATCGCTAGAGCCGGACCCACGGCTGTGAGGTTGCTCGCCGATTGGGGCGCGCGAGTGATCCGAATCGAACCGCCGCCAGGGGAGAACCAAGACGGCCGATCAATTACCGGTGACCGTCACGGCCCGGATGATCAGAACCTTCATCGCAACAAGCGCAGCCTGTCCATCGATTTAAAGAATCCCAGTGGCCGTGTTTTGTTTAGCGAATTAGTGGTCAAGGCGGATGTCGTGGTAGAAAATTTCCGCGCGGACGTCAAATATCGCTTAGGCGTCGACTACGAAACCCTAAAAAAAATCAATCCGCGAATAATTTTGGCGAGCATTTCGGGCTTCGGCCAGACCGGTCCGTACAGTAGCCGCGCCGGTGTTGATCAGATCGTGCAAGGCTTGTCCGGATTGATGTCTGTGACGGGCCATCCTGGCGGCGGGCCGGTTCGCGCAGGGATCGCGGTTAGCGATACAGCGGCAGGCATGTTTCTCGGGCAAGGCATTTTGCTCGCCCTATTGCATCGCGAACACACCGGGGTCGGGCAATGGGTGCACACCTCGATGCTCGAATCGATGGTATCCAAAATGGATTTTCAAGCTGCTCGCTACACGGTGCTTGGTGAAGTTGCGGAACAACAAGGCAACGATCATCCGACTTTAGTACCGATGGGCACTTTCACGGCCAAAGACGGTTTAGTGAACATCGCCGCTTCAACGTCGCGGATGTTTAAAAACCTTTGCGGCGCATTAAGCGCGGACCATTTGCTCGACGACCCGCGCTTCTCGACGAATCGCGTCAGAGTTGAAAATAGAATTGAGTTGCGGCTCGCAATCAACGATTTCACCGCGCAATTCACGGTCGACGAATTAGTCGAATTACTCGCCCCACTCGGGGTACCGTGTGGGCCCATATACAATCTCGGCGAAACATTTGCCGATCCGCAAGTCAAACATCTGCAGATGACGTTGCCAGCAAATGACCCAGTGCGCGGTGATATCGACTTGCTACGTTCGCCGATCAATCTCTCGGCCTTCCCGCACCCGGAGCGATTCCACCATCCGGGGCCTACTGCGGGGGAACACAATCACGAAATACTTACTGAGTTTGGCTATGACGGCGCTGCGATCGAAGCGCTCGAGAACACGGGGGCAATTAAATAATGAATAGAACCGACTGGCTCGCACAAGGTGACGAAGAGATCTTAGAGCCTGATCTGAAAATTTGCGATCCTCACCATCACTTATGGGACGACCCACAAAATCCCTACATGTTCGAGCACTTGTTGGCCGATATAGGCGCCGGCCATAACGTCACCTCCACGGTCTTCATGGAGTGCGCCTCGATGTATCGAGCGCATGGCGATGAGCGAATGAAACCGGTCGGTGAAACAGAATTCGTCAACGGCGTTGCTGCCATGAGTGCGAGTGGCAACTACGGTACTGCGCAAGTCTGTGCCTCGATGGTCGGTCTCGCTGACTTGTCGCTAGGGGCAGCTGTCGGTGATGTCTTGGATGCACATATGGCCGCTAGCGCCCGGTTTGTTGGTATTCGCCACGCGAGCGGCTGGCACGCAAGTGATGCGATCCGTAACTCGCATACGAAACCGCCAGCCCATTTGCTCGGCGATGCGACGTTCCGCGAAGGATTCAAAGAGCTTGGCCGACGCGGGCTCACCTTTGATGCGTGGCTTTATCACGAACAGATCCCCGAACTCACCGCGCTAGCAGATGCCTTCCCGGATCAACTCATCGTGCTTGATCATTTTGGTGGTCCCTTAGGGATCGGCCCTTATGCCGGAAAGCGTGAAGCCGTATTCGATGAGTGGCAAGCGGCAATTACGGATCTCGCCGAACGCGACAATGTGGTGGTGAAAATTGGCGGACTTGCGATGCCAGTAAACGGATTCGATTTTCACAAAGCGGATCGGCCGCCGAGTTCTCAAGAACTATTTGAGCGCACCAAGGCTTACTACTTGCACACGATCGAAGCGTTTAGTCCCTCGCGCTGCATGTTTGAAAGCAATTTTCCGGTCGACAAACAAAGCTGCTCTTACGCGGTGCTGTGGAACTCGTTTAAACGGATCGCAGCAGGATTTAGTGCCAGCGAAAAGGCTGCACTATTTCACGACAATGCGGCGCGCGTGTATCGCGTGTAAGCAAGTTGCACCGCGATTTTAGAATTAATTAGCGACCGTCAGGCATGCTCGATCTCGCGCCCGTATTGTTGCTAACCGTCGTGTGCTGGCTCGTCTATTGTTTCTGGCAGTAGCGTGATCCCGTTCAGGACGTTTCTTTGGCGCTGTCGTCAATCTGCACTAACAAGGTTCCCGCATTCGAGCCGTCGAATAAAGCCGAAAAGGATTTTGGCAAATTTTCGAAGCCGGTGCGGAGATCTTCTCGATAATTAATTTTACCGGCCCCTGTCCACGCTTTCAGATTGTTTACCGCTTCGCCGAAGCGGTCCGCGTAGTTGCCACATAAAAAGCCTTGCATGCGAATACTGCCGTAGATGAGGCGCATCATGTTGCGCGGGCCCTCGGCTGATTCGGCCGTGTCGTAACTTGCGATTTGTCCGCATAAAACAATCCGGCCGTTGGGCGCCATGTTGTCGATAGCCGCTTGCAATATCTCGCCGCCAACGTTGTCGTAGAACACATCAATTCCTGTCGGGCATAATTCCGCGATGCGCGCGGCGACATCTTCCGATTTGTAGTCAATCGCGGCATCGATACCGCATTCGTTAGTCAACCACGCGCACTTACTTTTCCCACCGGCAATGCCGATCACTTTCATGCCTTTTATTTTGCCGATCTGCGCGGCTGTTGAACCCGTCGAACCCGCAGCGCCAGAAACCACTAAGGTTTCACCACTTACCGCGGCGCCTACATCGAGTAATCCAAAATAGGCGGTCATGGGGTTTAGTCCGTAACGTCCGATCCCTTCCAAGAAATCGATGCCGTCTGGAATTAAGGTGGGCCGGCGCAGTCCTCCACCAGACAAAACAGCGTATTCTTGCCACGATGACAGGCCGAGAACGCGATCGCCTGCTTTAATCCCGTCTGCGCTCGAGGCGATAACCCGCGCGACTCCCGGCGCCATGATAGGTTGGCCGAGCGCAATGGACGGGTAGAGACTTTTGCTTGGCGGGTCCATCCAGTTGCGCATGGTTGGCGCGCAGAGAAAACCGACGTTGCGGACCAGTATCTCACCCGGCTTGAGATCATCTGACGGCACCGGCCCTTCGCGATATTCAAAGTCGCCCTCGCTTAAACGTCCTTGCGGTCGGCGCTTCAACAGCCACTGTCGATTCACGGTACTCATCTTAATTTCTCCTCACGGGTTCTGCGACGAGGGTCGCATTTATTCCGACCACATGCGATTTCTAAATGGCTACAAGCCGGGCAGCGAGTCGAAGCGTGGTTCGCGTTTGTCGATAAACGCGGCAAGCGCTTCCTTGTTAGCCGGGGCGCCGAGCATCGTTTCGTAAGTCTTAGCTTCGCGTTCGTGTGCAGCCCAGGCGTGAGTGGGTCTACCACTCGCGAGCATGAGTTCTTTCGTTGCAATGAGCGAAGGAATTGGGTTGCTTGCAAGTTCTGCGGCCACCGACATTGCGCTCGTTATTAACTCCGCTGGCTCGCATAATCTCCAAACCAAGCCCATTTCAAGACACTCCGACGCGCTAAACCAGCGTCCCGACATCAGAGTGTAAGCTGCATTCTGCCAGCCCATGCGTTCGATAAAAGTCGCGCTACTGCCAGCCTCCGGCGCGAGGCCGAGTTGTGGGAAGGGTGTTCTTAGACGCGCGTCACTCGCCATCAGGACCAAGTCGCAGTGCGCAAGAAACGTCATGCCTATCCCAACGCCAAGCCCGTTGACGGCGGCGATGAGTGGTTTCTTGAAATGGGTTAGCTGTTTTAGCATGCGTGGGAATTGATGCTTGCCAGCCAGCCCCTCGCTCCGGTTTTGTAAATCTTGTAAGTCTGCGCCGGCAGAGAATGCACGGCCGTTGCCAGTAATTACCACGACCGCTGTGCCTGCGGCAGCTTCGGCCGCCGCCAAGCCATCCGCTATGGCGGCGAACACCTCATTGTTCATCGCGTTCAAAGCGTCTGGTCGATTAATTGTGAGTAGCCGCACCCGACCGTGGTCCTGTGTTAATACGCAATCTGTCATAGGTGTCGCCAATCTCAGCTGTTAGTTAGTTAATTCTATTGATGCGTTGTGGATGCAATAACTCGTCACTTGCAAACAAGTCCAAGCAGCGAGCCTAGCGCACCGTGACTAGCGATAACACACAAACCCTTGGCTAATCGCCTGCCCATCATCTTCACAAAAGACCGTGTAGTTAATCACACCATCGTGATGCGCGTGGATGGCAAGAGTGATCGTGGACGGCATCAAAACCATCGCGCTGAAGCGGCCGCCGAGGCGCGTTACTCTGGTGGGATCACCGTCTATGCAGTGATCAACAATCCTTGAGACGGCCATCGCCAAGGTCGCCGTGCCGTGCAAAATAATATCCGGCAATCCGGCCGCGAGCGCAACCGCGCGATCGGTATGTACAGGATTCCAGATCCGCGCGCATTCCGTGTAGACATGCGCTGCTGTGGTCGCAATTGGAATCTCAAAACGTTGTGCCGCGCCGCCTTGCGCGACTGGAAAATCCGGCGCCTGTTCGTCGATTCGTGGTGCGCCGAGAATTTCGACCTGCCGTTTGATGCCGAGTTGGTAAGTGCGACACACCAGCTCACCGTCTTGGGCGACGGTATCGAGTCGAATTGTTTGTGCTGCGCCTGGCTTTATTCGCGTTAAGCCGACCACGGTTGCAGTCGTGGTTAACTGTTCGCCGGCGTGGATTGGTCGAAAGATGTGCAGGTCGTGCGCCGCGTGCACATTGCGTGCTTGCTCTTGTGCCGTGACGAGTTCTGTTCCCGGTAGGCGGTAACATTCAAGGATCGCAGGCCATTCCAAGCAGACTGGAAAGACAGGATGGCCAATCACCGTGTGTTTCGCGCTATCGACAAAGGCGGGCTTCACATCACCGATACCCGCAGCATAGGCCATTAGCCAACGCGCATCGACCGAATGCACGAATCCTTTGGTTTGAGCACCGACGACCGAGGTATTGAATGGCACGATGATTCCTTGTTCTAAATGTAGAAATCAGTATAGCGCCGCCATTGCGACTCGTGCGAGAGGACTTGCTCGAGACGCATCGCAGCACAATGGATTTCACGTTGTGGGTAACGACGTAGTCTACATTTAGGTAGACTACATATTCGTTGAATACGAATTAGATGACGAGTTTACAACATGAAAAATAGTTCGTTATGCACACTCATTATCTTGATTGGCACTGCGATATGCTTGGTCTATGCAGGGTCTGTCCAGGCGAGTGATTCACGCTTCAGCGATGAACGATTGTTTGCCGCAGCGCAGGATCCGGCGAATTGGATAACCTTCGGGCAGAACTATACGAACCAACGATTTTCCGCTCTCAAGCAAATAACCAGCAAAAACATTTCGAAATTGAAGCCGCGCTGGACATTCCATTCCGGTGCTAAGGGACCCTTTCAAGCTCAACCGATTGTCGCCGACGGCATTATGTATGTGAGTCTGCCAGGCAACAGCGTGGTTGCCTTGAACGCCGCAAGCGGCGCCGAGCGATGGCGCTACGAGCATCAGTTGCGCCGCGCAAAAACTCTCGGTAGTCCCGCGAATCGCGGCGTAGCCTTGGCTTACGACAAAGTATTCGAAGCGACAAACGACGGCCGCCTGGTGGCTTTGGATGCGCGGACCGGGACAATCGTGTGGGATCGACTCATCGTTCAGAGCGCGCCCGGCGAATTGGATGCGCTCGATGAAGCCTCACGCGCAAAATACCTCGAAAACCTTGACCAATTGCCGGCCAAGATGCCGCCGCTCGTCTATCGCGGCATGGTCATCGTTGGCGTGACATCCGCGGGTTACGGGATCTACTACAACCTAGGTCAGAAAACGCGCGAAGGATCCGCGCCGTCCCCTACTCATTTTCTCGGTAAACGCGGATTCGTCGCGGCCTTCGATGCGCAAACGGGCGAGGAATTGTGGCGTTGGTACACGACACAATCCGGTCCTTGGGAAGGCCCTTATTCGGCGACCACCGGGCACGGCGAATCGTTGTCGCGCGATACAGACGCGGAGCGCCTGGCGACAAATACGAGTAGCGAGAACTGGCGGATTGGCGGCGGCTCGACGTGGTCGACGCCATCCATCGATCCAAAACTTGGATTGCTTTACCTAGGCACCGGCAATGCTTCACCAAACGATGTCCCGAGTGCGCGCCCAGGCGACAATCTCTATACCAGTTCGCTCGTCGCCCTAGACGTCACCACTGGCGAGGTGCGTTGGCATTATCAACAAGTCCCACAAGACGTGTGGGGCTATGACGTCGCGAGCGCGTCGGTGTTATTCGATGTAGATGTCGCCGGTGAAGCAGTCCCCGCGGTCGGTATCGCCGGGAAAACGGGATGGTTTTATGTCCATGACCGACGTAGCGGGGCATTGTTGTATCGCTCAGAGGCGCTCGTGCCGCAGGAAAATCTGTTTAAACGACCGACACCTGACGGCGTGGTTATTTCGCCCGGATCGTTCGGTGGGGTTTCCTGGTCGCCAGGATCGTTCGACGCGAGTAGTGGCTTAATGTATCTCGGCGCGATTCATCGACCGACTCGTCTAAGTGTCCATTTCGCGGACGAGCCGTCAGGCCGAGTGGCCTACACGGCAACGGACTTGGCGACCGATCTACCGAGTTGGGGAACCTTGTCGGCTATCGATACGCGCGCCAACGGTAAGCTTCGTTGGCAAGTTAAAACGCCGCAACCACTGCTTGGCGGTGTGCTGGCGACGGCCGGAAATTTAGTTTTTGTTGGCGAAGGCGATGGCAACTTCGCGGCGTTTGATGCCGCCAGCGGGGAACGATTATGGGGACATGCTAGCGGTGTTGGAGTGAACGCGCCGCCAGTAAGTTATGTCGTCAAGGGTGTCCAATTTATCGCCGTCGCGGCGGGTGGGAGTAAATATTTTGGGTTCCCGACCGGTGATCTTTTGATGGGTTTCGCACTGGACGAGTGATGCGAACAATCAACATTAACGTCCCAGATTCGATAATCTAAAATGCGCATCGGACTCACTCCATGGAACTTCGACGATTTGTCGGCCCAGAGCCTAAGCAATCAGGCAGCGTTCGCAGAATCTGTTGGTTATGAATCTTTCTGGTTACCGGAAAATCATTTCAACGAACGCGCCATCCCAGATCCGCTGATGTTGCTCGCAGCAGTCGCGGCAGCGACGAAAACGATGCGCTTGGCGACGACATCATTTCTACTACCGTTACGCAATCCCTTGCTTGCCGCAGAACAAGTCGCGGTGCTTGATCAGTTATCCAATGGGCGCGTGCTGTTGGGTGTTGGACGGGGTTATTCAAACAAAGTTTTGAAAGCGTTTAGCATCGAACCAAGTACCAAGCGCCAACAATTCGAAGCGACTTTGGAGCTGATGATAAGCGCCTGGTCAGGTGAGGCGGTATCCGTGAATGGCGATCCGGACAACGCCGTCGTGCTCGATCCGCTGCCGGTGCAAAAACCCCATCCGCCGATTTGGGTTGCCGCTTTTGGTCCGAAAGCCTTGGCGCAAGTGGGTCGCTTAGGTCTGCCGTATCTCGCCTCTCCGATCGAGACGATGGACGATCTGCGCGCAAATTTCGCACTGCACACAAAAGCCGTGGAGGCTGCCGGACACCCGCCAATAGAAATCAGGCCCGTGATGCGTACCGTTTTCGTGTGTGCGAATGCGACCGAGCAGCGCCACATTCGCGACAGCCTCGCGAAGATCACGTTACCTACTGGCGCACAGGCGAATTCAGCAGTCGATGAGTGGGCGATTATTGGCGATGCGGCTTACGTACGGGATAAGTTCGCTGAACACCAAGAGGTATTAGCGGCGACCCATATCGTGGTGACCCGGCTACGCTTTGCGGGTATTGAAGAACATCGCTTGCGCGATTCGCTCACCCATATCGCAGAAATGCTGTAATACCTTGAAGGAATACTGCGAAACAAGTCTCCGTGATAGTTCGTTAGTACAATACACGGCCCGCGAATAGATTTTTGCGGGATTACACCGCAAATTACACTGAACAATCTCGCCATTACCTTCTGAGAGGATCCGATATGACACAATCCCGACTTCGCTTCGGCGCATTCATTCCGCCCCACACCCCGCCAGAAGAGCATCCCGCACTGGCCCTCGAGGAAGACATGGATCGAGTCGTGTGGATGGATAAGCTCGGCTACGACGAAGCCTGGATCGGTGAGCATCATTCTGGTGGTTGGGAGATAACGAGTAGTCCCGAACTGTTTATCGCCGCTGTTTCGCAGCGCACACAGAACATCCGACTGGGTACCGGCGTGGCCTCTCTGCCGTACCACAACATCTATACGCTTGCCGATCGCATTCGACAGCTCGACTACCACACAAAGGGTCGCGTGATGTTTGGCGTTGGCCCGGGCTCGTTGCCATCGGACTCGCGCATGCAAGGTTTGGATACCTCCAAAGCGCGCGATCAAATGGACGAAGCGATCGACCCGCTGGTACGTCTTTTGAACGGCGAACGGGTGACCGCTAAGAGCGATTGGTACAACTTGCAGGACGCGCAACTTCAATTCGTTTCTTACAACGAACGTGGCGTCGAGATCGCGGTGGCGAGTCAGGTTTCTCCAACTGGCGCGACGGCCGCTGGCAAACATGGCGTGGGCTTGTTGTCGATTGGTGCAACGTCGACCGGCGCGTTTAACTCGCTCGCGTCGAACTGGGCTATCGCGGAAGAAACCGCCAAAGAACATGGCAAGACAGTCGATCGCTCTCAGTGGCGTCTAGTCGGTCCGGTGCACGTCGCGGAAACACGAGAGAAGGCGCGCGAAAATGTCCGCTACGGATTGGAACGTTGGATCGACTACATGACCAAAGTCGCCGCCATCCCACTCGCGCCGCCGCCAGGATCTGATCCAATTGACTACATGATTTCTACTGGTTTCGCGGTGATTGGCACCCCAGACGATTTCGTCGCGCAAATGGATCGCATGCAAGAGCAGTCTGGTGGTTTCGGTTGTTTTCTAAACCTTGATCACCACTGGGCGGATTGGGCCCAAACGAAACGTTCTTATGAATTGATTGCGCGTTATGCGATCCCTAAGATCAATCAGCTCAATCGAAATCGCATTGCGTCCGAAAAATGGCTGCGTGACAATAATGCGGAATTCAAAGGTGAATTAACGTCCGCAGTGCGCGCGAAAATGGAGCAGCACGCGGCGGCGAAAGGTGCTGATCAGCTCTCCCCTGATCTTGTCGAGCATTTTAGCGGAACTACGCGCAAAGCGAGTTAGGTACGGACGCAAGGCAATCCGATATTGGACTGAGAAACCGATTTAGGCTGACAGCACGCCGCTGTCGGTCAAGCTTTGGATCTCACTCGCAGAGTAACCGAGTTCGGCGAGGACTTCGCCGTTGTGTTCACCTAATCGAGCCGCCAGCGGGTGGAGTTCGGGCTCGCTATTTTCAAAACGTGCTGCGGGTCGTGGTTGACGCACTCGGCCGATCATCGGGTGGTCGTATTCGTGGATGAGATTGTTAGCTACCACTTGCGGGTGCGAAATCACTTCCGGTCTCATTAATATCGGCGCACAAGGCACGCCGTTTTCGTCGAGGCGGGTTAGCCAATGCTCGCTGCTCGCAGTCTCAAGTATTTTTGCGGTCTCCTCGAGACGTACTTTGGCATTTAGAAAACGCGCCGCGGTCGTATTGAACCGTGGGTCGTCGAGCCACTGGGGCCGCTCCAAGGTCGCGCACATTCCTGCCCATTCGATATCCGACATTGCACCGGCCGTGATGTAGCCGTCTGAGGTTTTAAACACCAGGTCCTGCGCGAGTTGCCCAACACCAGGTACTCGTTCGTCGTCTACGAACGTGAGGTTAATCATCCCTTCAGGCCACAAATAGGCAATCGTGGCATCAATCATGGCGAGCTTAATGTGTTGGCCTTTACCGCTACGTTCGCGCGATAACAAGCCAGCCGTAATGGCTTGCGCGGCGGTGAGCGCCGTCGTTTTATCCGGGATCACGGTGCGGATCATGCGTGGACGTCCTGTTTCAGCATCGGCCTGAATATCTGTAATGCCGCTTAGCGCTTGAATCACTGGGTCGTAGACCCGTTTGTGCGCATAGGGACCGTCTTCGCCGAAGCCGCTGATCGAGACGTAAATAATGTCCGGCTTTATCTTTTTAATTTCGTCGTAGCCGAGTCCCATGTTTTGAATAGCACCAGGTCGAAAATTTTGCACAAAGACATCCGACCTGAGCGCGATTTTCTTCACGATCTCAATTCCCTCAGCGCTTTTCAAGTTGAGCGCAATAGCGCGTTTGCCGCGATTAATGTTGAGGTAGCCTGCGCTTAAGCCATTATTACCAACGCCCATTTGCCGAGTAATGTCGCCGGCTAAAGGCTCTACTTTGATAACGTCGGCGCCCTGGTCGGCGAGTAACATGGTGGCGGCGGGGCCGGATAAAACGCGACTTAGATCGAGGATGCGAAATCCTGTGAGTGGTCCGTGCATAAGAGAATCAACTGCCATTAACCGACGGTTAGTCTAACGCAATCCTGCGCATGCCGCGCCAGCGAACAAGCGCACACGGGCGCAACTAGACCCTTGACGTAATATCGGCAAGCCGGTGAGCGACGGTACCCGTAAGATTCCAGAAAAGTTGTGCGGCGATAGCCGGATAACGTGATTGAATACGCTCGAGACTTTCTTGGTTTAACCATAGAACCCGCACGTCCGTCATTGCGTCGATGTCGGCTGATCGCTTACCCGTAAACAATGCGACTTCACCGAACACTTCGCCGGGGTGCAAGGCGCGCAGGACTCGATTGCCTTCTGGTCGCGACACCTGCACGACGACGACGCCTTCAATGAGAATACAGATGTCGTGTCCTTGCTCGCCGAACGAAATAATTCGGTCGCCTGGCCCGTAGGGTTCGATGCGACCGAACAAGGCAGCGATACGCGCTTGTCGATCCGTGAGCCCTTTAAACAACCCGATCTTCTTATTCGGTTCGGTGCCGAGATCGACGGTTAGCACTTCCCACAAGGTAACAAACCGCAATCCGCTGCTCAGCGCCGGACTCAAGGTTAGGTCAACCAGCCATGCTAAGAACAAGGTCATCGCCGCGAGGACGCCGAATTCGACTTGGCTTTGCAGATCGCTTATCAGCAGTGCCAAGAAACCCGCACACAGTGCTGCGGTCGTAAACGTGACTGGGCGGATGATTGCGGCAATCGCACGCGCTACGCCGAGTTGTTCATTGGCGAGTCGTCGGGACTCGGTGTTGAAGCGCGAAAAATAATGAATGCTATCGTCCACCGCGATACCGAGTGCTACCGTTGCAACCAAGCTGGTCGCGAGATTCAAGGTGATTCCAGTCGCGCCGAGGATGCCGAAGAAAGCGGCGATCGGCAGTAAGTTCGGGATAAGCGCGACGGCGCCAACTCTCAGCGAGCCAAATAATATCGACAAAATGAGATAAATAATAAGTAACGCGCCGGATAAGCTAATGACTTGTCCACGCGTAATTTCGTCCATGGTCTGGGCAAGTAGAACCGAGCTGCCAGTGACTTTGCCGCGCAGGTGTTCCGGTAGCTCTGCCAGTCGCTTCTCGATACGTTCGACGAGCTTAATCAATTCATCAGAACTTACGGACGTGGATTGCACATGCATTAAGGTGTTTTTGTAGCGCACATCACTGAACCGTTCGACGTCGTCATTCGCACCGAGTGCGAGCAATTGATCCGATAAATTGTACGAGCCTGGAATCGAGTTTTCGGGCGTAATATCCGGCACGAAAGTGAGATGCAGCATCCGCATGTAGTCGACGAACGAGACGACCCCACCTATCTCAGGCTGTTGTTTTAGCCAGGTTTGAAGCTTGTCCAACTCGTGCAACTCTTCCGGGTTCTTAAAGACATTCGGAACGTCGCTCCTAATGAGCACTTGTAGCGGTACTGCACCAGAGAAAGTCTTGCCGATTTCCTCGAAGTTGCGCCGTATTTCACTGTCGTCCGGGAAATTGTGTAAGTAATCCGTACCGACTTTGATTTTTGATGCGAAAAAAACGGATACCATCGCGATCGCGAACCCGCTGATTAAAATTGCTTTGCGATTATCGAGATCGAATTTAGATAGTTTCGGCGCGAGTCTTAGCAAAAATCCGCCGTCAGAAGTTTTCGGTTTACGCGAGGGTAAAAGGCGCAGACCCGCAGGCACCAAGCTCACTGCGCAAATCCAGCTTAGTATCGTACCAATCGCACAAAACGCGCCAAAAACTTTAATCGTGTCGATATTACTTGTCATCAACGAGACAAACCCAACACCGGTTGTAAACGCTGTCAAGGTTAGCGGCATAAACACATCATTCACGGCATGTTTTATCGCTGCAATTCGCTCGTAGCCAGCAGCCATCGCGCTTTCGAAATCACTGACGACGTGCACGGAATACGCGAAGCCAACCACGAACACGACTGGCGGCATGATCACGGTGACAAAATTAAGCGCGTAACCGCATTGGATAAAAATCGTAATCGTGATCAATAGGGAAAAGCCGTTAATCAATAGCGGCAACAGGACCCCCGGCACCGAGCGCAACCCGACTAGGCTAACTAATAAGGTTGCGAGCACGGCTAAGGGAAAGACGAGTTTCACATCAGAGAACAAGGTCCGCCCAGTTTCTAAGCGCGCGACGATCGGGCCAGTGACAAATTGTTGTATACCGTCGGCTTCTTCCTTGGATGCCGCTGAAATCGCATCGACTTTCGCGCCGAGCTCCGTCGTGTCTAACGCGGGATCAAAACGTACCGCTAACATCGTTCCGCGACCGTCTTGTGAGACTAAAGTGCCGATGTATAAGGGGTTATCCAAAGCGTCCTGTTTAAGGCTGAGCGCCTCTTCTAAGGTTGTCGGCAAGGTGTCTAGAAACGGACTGACTTCGGTGAATTCGTCTTCCGCGCGGATGTAGGTGGCGCTTGCCAGACTGTCAACTGCCTCGATGCCCGACATTAATTTCAGCCGGCCGGTCAAGCGTTTCAATGCCGCGAGGCGCTCGGGGGAAAATAGATCGTCGGCAAGCCAAACGACGATTAGGACGTCGTCGCCGACAAATTTCTCTCGCGTCTCGGCGTAGACTTTGAGCTTGGGTCCGTCGGCGGGTAGTAGGTTTTCGATCGAAGAATCGACCGCGATGTTCACTCGCCGATTGTCTAGGTCAATTGTCTCATTAAGCGCGAAACAAGTGATTATTAGAGCCAGCCCGAGCACCACATAAGGGTGGTCGACGAAAGAATCCAGAAATTTGGAAATCAAAGGCTGCTATCGATGATTATCTGGTGGCTGCTGTTAAGGGGTCATACCAAGACGCTTAGGACTAAAGATGCCGCCGTTCAATTCGATATCGATTTCAACGTCTTCGATAATTAATTCAGTACGCGTATTTTTGTTGCGATCATACATGGTGACGTGATGCGGGATATGTCGATCGCCGACCGGTTTTATTTCGTCGACGGTGGCGATCAGTTCTTTGTTTAATTCCCCGTTTGGGGCAAAGAACTGTGTGTGCAAGGGCACACAGCGTGTTTGATCGACAAACGTGAGAATGCGGCTGTATTGTGGATCGGGAGTGGTGGAAGTGGTTTCGAAAACGTAGGTCGAAATATCGTTCAGCACTTGATCTTCAACCCGTTTCGTTTGAGCGTCGGACGCCGTATTTTGGAAATGGGAAAATTCTTCGTAACTAAAATCCGTACCCATCATTGAAGTTGCGAGTTGCTGACCCGTGACTCTCCGCGACCGTTTCAGATCCGGGACGTATAAATACATTTTCGGTTCGTCGGCATCGCCCTCGATCATGAGCACGGCTAGTCCTTTGCGACTTGCCGGGGCACTTAAGCGGATCACTCCGCGCGATTTACCTTTCTCGTCACGACCCCAATAGAGTTTTGCGACCGATTCCTCTATAAGGCCGGAATCGTCGAACGAACGTAAGCTTAAGCCTTGGGATAATGTTTTGGCGGGCATCATGCGTTCGACACACGCCTTGATAACGGGGTCATCGATGGTCGGAATATCGATTGCGGAAGCGCCGAACGTTATCGTCAAACCGAGTATCAGCGCGGTATTTCGTAATAGGGAAGGTTTAGACATAGCGTAGTAGTTGTTCTGATTCGTCGGTAAACAAAGCTTGAACAAAGGATAAAAGCCTTGCCCTGTAAAGTCTACGCCTAACTAGACGTCTAGCCCGTCACCTAATGAACTGGCTTCACCGTAAGAGATTACGAGGCGAGTCGTGGGCAAAGTCCCTTCCTACTACACCACGACTGTTTGCCTATGCTAAGTGATTGATGCCGCGCGGATACTCGCAACTGAACTCGCGAGCTTGGAATCGAACTCAGTATCCGATTGTTGTGCGCTTAAACCTTCCGCTAAAGCGCGCGAGAAACTCGCAACCACGCCATTGTTGAGACTTAAACGGCGATTGGCCTCGTCCCGGCTGTAGCCACCCGATAAGGCGACGACCTTCAGAACATTCGGATGGCTCACACATTCGGCGTAGAAATTATCCGACTCTGGCAGAGTCAGCTTCAGCATCACGAGTTCGTTTTTTCCGAGTTTCTCGAGTGCGGCTAACAACGCAGGTTTTAGCAACGCTTCAGCTTTGGCTTTGTCCGGACAGTGGATGTCAACTTCTGGTTCGATAATCGGCACTAAACCGGCCGCAACGATCTGAGCGCCGACTTCGAATTGCTGGTCGACCACTGCTTGTATGCCACTGGCGCTTGCTTGCTTGATGACAGAGCGCATCTTGGTGCCGAAAATGGACTTCGATTTCGCCTTTTTGAGTAGCTCGCCAAGCCCTGGGTTCGGTTTCATTAGTTGAACCCCATCGTGTTCATCCGCCAGACCTTTGTCGATCTTCAGGAATGGAGCGACATTTTTTACGTCCCAAAGGTAATCTGGCGTCGGCTTACCCTCTACTTCGCGATCCATGGTGTTCTCAAATAAAATCGCCCCGAGGATGCCAGCGCCGCTAAAGCTCGGACTCGTCATAATCCGTGTGCGCATGGCGTGGACGACCTGGTACATCTCCTCTTCGCTCGACCACGCGTCCTTGGTGACGCCGTATTGTGCGAGCGCTGTTGGCGTACTGCCGCCGCTTTGATCCAGCGCTGCAATAAATCCTTGGCCAGATTTTACTTGTTGGACTTGGTCTTCAAATTTCCCCACGGTAACCCTCGCGATCATTAATTTCGATGGATAGTATAAAAGTGTCGAGCGAGCAAAACGAGCAGATACTACTCATTTCTAGATGCCCGCTAGCTAATTGTTGCGCCACCGTCGACGACGATGTTTTGTCCGGTCGTAAAAGATCCCGCGTCCGACGCAAGATAGACTGCCGCACCGGCAATTTCGCGCGGCTCGCCAATCCTACGAAGCGGATCAAATTGAGTTCGTTTATCAAGTATTTCAGGGTTTTCCCATAGCGCACGGGCGAAATCCGTGCGCACTAGCCCAGGAGAGATGGCGTTGACTCGCACATTGTGCGGTCCATATTCGCAGGATAAGTTCCTCACCATTTGCAAATCGGCGGCTTTGGAAATGCAGTAGGCGCCAATGACCTCGTTGCCGCGCAGGCCGCCAATGGACGATACAATAATGATCGAGCCGTCGCGACGTTCGACCATTTCGGGTAGCACCATGTGCATGAGCCAGTGATTCGATTGGATGTTGACGCTCAGGATCTTGTCAAACGCGGAATCAGGCATATCTTTCATCGGACCATAGTACGGATTGACCGCCGCGTTACAGACCAAGATATCGATTTTCCCGAGCTTGGCCCGAGTTTCGTCCACGAGTCGTTGTAATTCCTCTTTGTGGCCGATGTGCGCGGCGATCACAATTGCGCCGCCAGGTTGCCCTTCGAGCTCGGCATTTATCTCATCGGCAACGGCCTGGCAAGCATCTTCTTTGCGGCTGGAGATAACGACCTGCGCGCCCTGGCGCGCCATTTCGGTCGCGATGGCTTTGCCGATGCCCTTGCTCGATCCCGTGATTAGTGCCGTTTTCCCCGTTAGATCGAATAGCCCGCTCATCGTCAATTTCCTCATTTAGATTGGATATTGGCTCATTGTCGACGGCCGAGTGCTTGTGAGTAAAGCGATCTACCGTAGATGAGCCCGAGCATCGGGCAATTGCAACTGCCCGTATGGAGATCAACTTTGTGTGAGCGTGAATCGTTCGTTGGGTGCTGGTTCGAATTTCAGAAAGCGATTGTGCACTGCCAACATACCTTCGAACGGTGCCTGCCACAGCGCGAAAAGTAGATCGCTTGTCGGAATATCGGCAAACAAGCGCCAGGTTGTGCGGTGTAGTTCATCGCCGCGTAACTCGACGTCGTCGCCAGAGGCAGCGAGTAGGACCGTGAGCAAGTCGAGGAAGCTTTTAGCGTCGTCACCAGCGATCCCTAAACGAGCGCTGATCTCGTCGTAGTGCTGCATGCCGATCTGGCGACCACATAGGCGTCCGATCCGCAGCGCTTCGTCATCGCCGAGTAATTCAATCAATATCGGCAGGCTGTTGCGAATGTACTCCATCGAATAGTTGCGATAGGCCTTAGCCTGGCGAATGCTCGGCCAGGACTCGACGTCGAGGCGGGGTAGGGTCGAACGGTCGATCGCTGGGCAGGATTCATCTGGCGCGAACCGCAAGCGCTCTTCGGGTTTGAGATCGTGGTCGTATTCGAAATAGTAGCCTTCTAGCCCTGGCTGTCCTTCGACCGTCGATTTCGTACACACGAAACCGAGTCGCGGATTGCCTAACGACACGCCATTGTGTGCATGCCAGCCGTGCAACATCGCGTGATTAACGGACGCAGGTATTGCGCAAATCGCGGTGCCGAACCAAATCCAGCGCGGCGGTGGATAGCGCACCCAGGCTTTGCGATCACTCACTTGCAGGTACTCGACTTTTACGCCACCGAGTTGATTCGAAAAATAATGGTATTGGGCGGCAGCCACGGCATGTGGAAGCTTGTCCAGCCCGAGCTTCACCAAGCCGGGCAGAAAGCGCTCTAAATGCTGGTGACGAAATAATCGAAAAACGAACTCCGTGGCAATATCTGCGCCTTTGTGGGCGACTAGGCTCAACACCAAACCGGTGATCCAGCTGTGATACAGATGCGCGAGCGCCAATGATGCTTGTTCGTCGTTGTTCGTAGCCATAACGGCGATGGTTTCATAGCGTTTAATCGGCGTCCATCGCTATTGTTATGATGCTCATATGACCGCCAGCGATAAAGTCCATGCTGGCAACTCGCGATCGTGAAATGGGCGAGGATGGACGACGGATCAAAAGAGGAATAGACAGCATGCGCTTAGAGAATAATGTGGCAATAGTGACCGGTGGTGGCGGTGGGCTCGGTGAAGGGATCAGTCTCTGCCTAGCGCGTGAAGGCGCGAGCGTTGTGGTTGCCGATCTGAATTTAGATAACGCAGAAACCGTGGCCGTTAAGATCCGCGAACTCGGCGGCAACGCGCACGCACATCAAGCAGACGTCACCCGGCTTTCCGACTGCGAGCGTACGATTGAAGCCGCGATTGATACATTCGGCCGCCTTGACACGCTGGTGTGTAATGCGGGTGTCGACGGCTTACCTGTCGGCGAACCCGAGCCGCCACTGCTCGAGAACGTACGGGAGGACGACTGGGATCTCGTTATGGGGGTCAACGTAAAAGGTGTTTTTCTGTCTTGCCGCGCCGCGATTCCATATTTTAAAAAAGAACGCCGCGGCCGGATCATCAACATCTCATCCGTTGCGGGACGCCAAGGCGTGGAATTCCTGCCCGCTTACGCTGCCTCAAAAGCCGCAGTGATATCGCTAACGCAATCACTCGCGTTGCAGCTTGCGCCATTTCATGTCAATGCGAATTGTATTTGTCCCGGAATTATTTGGACGCCGATGTGGGAGCGTCTGGCAACCTTTATGACGCGTTCGAACCCAGCATTTCACGGCGTCGAGCCGAGCGTGGCGTTTGATGCAGTCGTGGCACAAATGATTCCGTTTGGTAAACCGCAAACGCCTGACGACATCGGCGCGACGGCAGTATTCTTGGCATCAGAAGATGCCAAAGAGATCACCGCGCAAGCACTGAACGTGTGCGGCGGGATCCGGATGAATTGATCGGACCGTGAGAACGATTGTGTGCAACCGGGGAAACGCCGACGAGCAAACTAGGTTCGTCGCTTGCGATGCGCAAAGCGGGCTAACATCCCTATGACTATCTCGCCTGAATCGACCCGCATGGATTTTTCCGATGCCAAGGCGGTGGCTAGCGAATTGTTGGAATTGATCGACGCGGTGATGCGCGAGTTGCGTCCCAACGATTCGACCTTGCCAACCCCAAGCTTGGATATGACATTCGATCGCGACTTCGGTCTCGATTCTCTAGGGCGGGTCGAACTCGCCGCTCGAGTCGAAAAGACCTTTGGGCTGGCTTTGGCCGAGCAATCGATGGCAGAAGCGCAAACCCCGCGCGACGTGCTGCGCGTGATGCTAAAAAGCGGGAACATCTCGAGTGCCAAGCTTAGCGTCGAGACTATCAACGTTAAGCTCGCAACACTCAATGATGCCCCGGATAACGGGTCAAGCTTGCTGGAAATATTGCGCTGGCACGTCGAGCGTCACCCCGAACGGCCGCACATTCAGCTATATGACGACTACACCGACGGGGAGATAATCACCTACGGCCGTCTCTGGGAAGGTGCGTTAGCTGTTGCCGGCGGCTTGCAATCTCACGGCCTGCTTGCCGGCGAGACGGTCGCGTTGATGTTACCCACCGGCCGCGATTATTTCTTCGCATTCTTTGGTGTGGTACTCGCCGGCGCGATCCCCGTACCTATTTATCCGCCCGTGCGCCGTGCGCAGCTTGAAGATCATTTGCGACGTCAAAGCGCGATTCTGAAAAATTGTCGCGCAACGATGTTAATCACCGTTGATTCAGCGAAATCTGTCAGTCACCTTCTCACCTCACAGGTTGATACGCTACGCCGCATAGCCACGGTAGACGAACTGAGTGCGCTCGATCGCCGCGGCGAAATTGTTTCCCGACGAGCCGACGACATTGGCTTCATACAGTACACCTCGGGCAGTACTGGCGACCCTAAAGGTGTGGTGTTGAGCAACAGTAATTTGTTGGCCAATATTCGTGCGAACGGTCATGGCCTGCAGGTGAAATCTGACGACGTCTTCGTCAGTTGGCTCCCGCTTTATCACGACATGGGTTTGATCGGTGCGTGGCTCGGTAGTGTGTATCACGCGCCGCGACTCGTGATCATGCCGCCGCTAAGTTTCTTAAACAAGCCACAGCGGTGGCTATGGGCAATACACCGCTACGGCGGGACCGTATCCGCGGCACCGAATTTTGCTTTCGAGCTGTGTTTGAAACGCATAGCCGACAAAGATATCGAAGGCCTGGACCTAAGCCATTGGCGTCTGATTGCAAATGGCGCGGAAGCGATTAGCGCGACGACAATGGAAGCGTTCATCGAACGCTTTAGTATCTATGGACTACGGAAAAGCGCGATGTTGCCAGTCTATGGACTCGCCGAGAACTCTGTCGGCTTAACGTTTAGTCCCGTGACTCGCGGCATGCTAATCGACACGGTTGATCGAAATAAACTGGCCAACGAAAGCATCGCCGATGCTCTACCGAGCGACTCGCCCGAACCCTACAGTCGTCGCATCGTCGGTTGCGGCTTCCCACTACCGCTGCACGAAGTGCGGGTGGTGGACACGGCTAACCGTGAATTACCGGAGCGCCATGCCGGTCGCTTGCAATTTCGTGGCCCGTCGGCGACTGCAGGCTACTATCGAAATCCGGATAAAACGGCGTTGCTGATCCGCAACGGTTGGCTAGAATCCGGCGACTTAGCGTATATCTCAGCGGGCGAACTGTTTATAGTCGGCCGCGAAAAAGATCTCATTATTCGCGCCGGCCGAAATATTTATCCGACCGAACTCGAAGAGCTTATCGGCGATCTCGAGGGCGTTCGCAAAGGTGGTGTGGCACTTATCGGCGTTCCCGACCCGAATACGGGTACGGAACGTCTTGTTGTCCTGGCCGAGACGCGTAAGAAGCAAGTGGACGCGCGCGAGCAACTGCGCGCAGCGATTAACTCAGTCGTTGCTGATGTTGTTAGCTCGCCTCCAGATGAAGTCGTGCTAGTCGCGCCGAATACAGTATTAAAAACCTCGAGCGGAAAAATACGTCGGGTAGATTGTCGGCGCTTGTACGAGCAGGGTCGTTTGGAAGAGGCGGAGCAACCCGTATGGGTTCAAGTTATGAGACTCGCGCTCGCCGGAGTTTGGCCACAATTGCGCCGCCTGTTGCGGTCGCTGCAACGTTGGTCTTATGCGCTAGTCGCTTGGCTCGCGTTCACTTCGTTCGGTCTGGTCGCGTGGCTTACGGCAATACTACCACTGCCGAGAGCGAACGTTTCGGCGGCTCTGAAAACACTAACGCGGTGTTTAGCTATGGTCACCGCGACGCGCGTAGAAGTTAAAGGCCAGTTCCCAGCCCCCGGCGAGGCTTGTGTGTTTGTTGCGAATCATCAAAGTTATCTAGATGGCCCGATCTTGCTGTCGGCAATGCCTTATCCTGTCGATTTTCTGGTCAAAGCGGAACTACGGCAATCGGCGCTATTGCGTCCGCCGTTACAGCGTCTCGGGGTACGCTTTATCGAACGGTTTGATGCGCAAGCTGGCATCTCACAAATGTCCGACGCAGCAAATACAATGCAAAACTCGCATCCTCTGATGGTGTTTCCGGAAGGCACATTCAAACGCATGCCTGGCGTCTTGCCATTTCACATGGGTGCGTTTACCACCGCCGTCGCCGCAAACGTGCCGATTGTCCCAATCGCGATTCACGGATCGCGCTCGATGCTACGTTCGGGATCCTGGTTTCCGCATGCAGGTCGCGTCACGTTAACCGTTGGCCGGCCCCTCTCGCCGCGGCCCGAGAGCGACGAGTGGGCGCAAGCGATCGAACTGCGCGATTACGCTAGACTGCATATCCTCGAACATTGTTGCGAACCCGATCTTGCCCATGAGTCGAATGCCGTGGAAGCAGACTCGTAACAGGACGCAATGCGGAACGACTCCGAAACTAGAACCCAATTGCTGTAGAGCATCATGACTCAAGCCACCGACAAGCCGACCATGAAATATCTAGCACCACTAATCGCCTTCGTTTGTTGTTACGCGACGGGTTGTCTTGCCGAGGTTCAAGATCTTGCGTCGAGTTCAATAGACCCTGAAGTTCAATCTTGCATCGAACGTTCCGCCCCGCGCATTTCACTGAAAGAAAATATCAGCTTGCTTGTCTCCGACGATAAAGGGGTGGTTAGCGAGATGCGCGCCGAGGTGTATTGGAAGCGCTTTGAAAACGACTTATCCAAGGCCGTCATTCGCTTTACCGATCCGCCACACAAATCGCGGATCGCTTTGCTTTTAGAGCAATCCGATGACATGGATGCCGAACCAGCGATGACTATCTATTTACCAGAACTGAGATCGACTCGCCGCATCGTCGGCACTGCGCTAAACGGTTCGATGTTTGGCACGGGCTTTAGTTATGATGACTTTGCTCAGCTGCAACATGTGATCAATCATCGCAAAGTCCGCGTTCTCGATGCGGAAGAATTAGACGGTCGCGCTAACTATGTGCTCGAAACCTTACCGAATTTCGAGTACTCGGATTATCGTCGCGTTGTCACGTTGATCGACAAGGAGTGGTGCATACCTGTGCGCACAAGGTTTTACGGTGCCGGGGGCCAGTTGTTTAAGGAAATGCTAGTCGTGATGGAGGACGTGCGTCAGCTCGGCGATCGCGTCATACCTTACCGCACCGTTCTAAGCGAACACACGGGCGGTCACACCGAAATACGGGTTAACGAGGTCGAAGTCGATGCAGATCTACGCGATCGGATATTTACCCCCAGTGACTTGGGTCGCGGTAAATGAAAAAATCGCCGAGGCTAAAGAAAAACCCCGCTGCAGCGGGGTTCGTCGGACTAAGCGCTAGCGAAGGCGATGTTCGTCACCTGGCAGCCTTGCTCGGCAACCTGCGTTATCTAGACGGTTACATCTGTGCCAGTTCGGGCGGCGCGGTATCGCGGCCCATCGGCTTCGCTGTTGGATTCTCCGAGGCCATGGACCCGGGGAGCGCCTAATTGAAAGTCTAGTAGAGATTTTTAAAAAAGCACGGATCGACGTGGATTATTTCCGCTATAGATCGATGTCGTCTAATAGCCGAGATATTAAGATTTTCTGGACTTCAGAGGTGCCCTCGTAAATCTGATAGACCCGAACATCGCGATATATTTTCTCAACCGGAAAGTCGTTCAAAAACCCATAGCCGCCATGGATTTGGATCGCATCAGAGGCAACGCGCTCTGCCATCTCGGAGGCGAATAATTTGGCCATCGACGCTTCTCTGGCACAGTCCACGCCAGCGTCTTTCATGCGGGCAGCATGCAAATAGAGTTGTCGAGCAGCCTCTATTTGGGTCGCCATCTCCGCGAGTTTAAATGCGATCGCCTGATGCTGGATGATGAGTTTGCCAAACGTCTCGCGTTGTTGCGCATATGATCTCGCGGCCTTAAGCGCAGCCCGAGCGCCGCCAGTGGCTTGTGCGGCGACACCAATTCGACCTAGAGACAGATTCGCGAGTGCGATCC
Organism: Gammaproteobacteria bacterium; assembly: GCA_047611805.1. GTDB lineage: Bacteria > Pseudomonadota > Gammaproteobacteria > UBA11873. Next base: position 62,348 of record JBLFWX010000008.1, on the reverse strand, counting down.
CGAGTCCCCGGCCGACTTCTCCGAGCACGTCGCGCGCTGGCACTCGCATTGAGTTCAGACGAATTTCGCACGTGTCGTTCGTACGATGGCCGAGCTTTTGTTCGCGTCGGACGACTTCATAACCTATGTTATTGGTGGGCGTGATAAACGCCGTTAAGCCGCGTTTACCCGCCGTGGGATCGGTCACCGCAATAATCATCGCGAGATCGGCGGTAGCGCCGGCCGTGATGAAAGCCTTGTGGCCATCTATCACGTAGTCGTCTCCGTCGCGCACTGCGGTTGTCGTGATCGCGGCCGCATCGGATCCCGTATGTGGTTCAGTAAGTTGAATGCAACCGATCCACTGACCTGAGGTGAGTTTCGCTAGGTAATTTTGTTTTTGCCAATCGGTTCCTAAGTTTTGTAGCGCAACACCGACCGGCGAATTATTTGCCGCCATGACGTTTGAGATCCCGCCATCGGCCGCGGAAATCTCCTCGATAGCTAAGGCATAAGATACGAAGTCGGCCCCGGCCCCGCCGTAGACTGGATCAATCGTCACACCCATTAATCCGATAGCCGCCATCCGGCGATAGATTTCTCGCGGCGCACCGTGGTCGCGATCCCATTGCGCCGCGTACGGCGCGATCTCGGTGCCCGCGAATTTTCGCGCCGCGTCGCGCACTTGTCGTTGTTCGTCGCTTAGCATGAGCTTATTTGATGTGCCGTTTGTTGCTGGTTGCTACGACGACGTACGCGAGGACTAGGCAATAGTATTAGCGTTTTTCCACTCGTCTATTTGTTCCGCGCCAAAGCCCCAATCTTTGAGCACCGCCTGAGTGTCGGCACCTGGTTTCGATGCACCTTTTTGAATTTTTGACGGCGTGCGGCTAAAGCGCGGTGCCGGTGCGGGATGAATTACCCCATCGACTTTCACGAAACTATCCCGCGCAACATTATGCGGATGATCCGGTGCTTCGGTCATGGTTAGGACCGGGGCAAAACAAATATCAGATCCTTCAAGAATCTCGCACCATTCGTCACGACTTTTAGTTTTGATCAAAGCCGTCATTTTCTCGCTCAGCGCCGGCCATTGAGCTTTATCGCGATGACCTTTGTGATCGGGGTCTTGGAAGCCGGTTAGCTGAAGCAATTCTTCATAGAATTTGGATTCGATCGAGGCGATCGAAATATAGCGGCCATCCGATGTTTCGTAGGCATCGTAAAAATGTGCACCACCATCCAGAATGTTCGTGCCACGATCGTCAGTCACGATCCCCGCGGCGTGCATGCCGTAGACGGCGGTCATCAAGGAACCGACACCGTCCACCATGGCCGCGTCGACGACTTGTCCGTGTCCCGATTTTTGCGCTTCGAGCAAGGCGGCGAGAACACCGATCGCGAGATAGGCGCCGCCACCACCAAAATCACCCACGAGATTCAACGGCGGAGGCGGTGGTGCGTCTGCCGGGCCAATGGAGTGGCCGGCGCCAGACAGTGCAATGTAATTGATGTCGTGTCCGGCAACCTTTGCTAGCGGGCCTTCTTGCCCCCAGCCTGTCACTCGGCCATAAACGAGTTTGGGATTACGTTTCAAACATTCATCAGGACCAATGCCTAAACGTTCCGTTACGCCGGCGCGAAAACCCTCGATTAACGCATCGGATTGCTCAACGAGTTTTAAGACAAGTTCGACTCCAGCCGGGCTTTTCAAATCGACTGCGATTGAGCGGCGACTCCTATCAAGTAACGAGAATTTCGGGTCCATCGGAATGCCGAGACCGGCATCGACGAGTCGATCCACACGGATCACTTCAGCACCCATATCGGCGAGTAACATGGCGCACATCGGATTAGGCCCGATGCCAGCTAATTCAATGACTTTGTATCCGACTAATGGTCCGCTTGCGCTCATGGTTTGCTCCTGAATTCGTCGTTGGATGCGTAGACTATCACGACGCGTGGTTGCCGAAACGCGTCGGCTCTTTGGATTCGTATCCCCGTGATCAGATGCGACCACTGGCTACCGGATACACAATTTGCACGGCGCAATCCGCCGTGCTTCGAGTCCTATTCGAACGTCATCACTGCATAACCGGCGATCCATTGTGGGATTGCGCGGTAATAATGAACCGTCGGATTGTTCACTCCCGCGGCCCTGGCGGCTGCGCTTGCTGCAATCCAGGGACGTATTTCGTGTCCGCCGCAACCGCCGTCTCGCGTGATGCTGGCATCGTCCATTAGACAGATCTCATCATAATCGCCAGCGCTAAGGTGTTCGAGAAAACGTTGATCCCACGCTGGATTTAGCGGCGTGCGTTCGCTAGTGCCTAGTTGCTGAAGGCCGGCGTCATCGATCACGCGCTGTTGGCGCGCGGCACGCGCGACGGGATCTAGCACGCCGCCCTCGATGAGCCTCCTACGCACTTCTGGGGGTGCGTTGTGCAATTGAGGAATGGGTGGATCGTGCGATAAACCCCCGGATCCGATCACCAGGACTCGGCGATCAAGGTTTGATAAAAACGTACCGAGCGCCGTTCCAAATGCGAGTACTCGGCGTAACGGCGGTGCGGGTGGTGCGGCACAATTAATGAAAATCGGTAGGACGGGCGGGAGATTTTGCCATTCAAACAACTGGTCGAGGATCTGCACGCCACCATGATCGACGAACATTTGATAAGACAGTGCGACATCAATATCACTTTGGTGGCAGTGCCTCACGGCCGCCTCGGCTAATTCAGGGTCGGTTGGATACGACATTTTCGAGGTCTTCCAATCCCCGACGCCTTGCGCCGCTGCGCCAATGCAGAAACTCGGCATCACGTTGTAGAAGAATCCGTTGAAATGATCCGGACCTAACACCACCACAAGTTCCGGTGCGAATGCTTCGATCCATTGCTTCATAGTCGACATACAAGCGTTCACTTCAGCTGCGACCTCATCACCAAGTGACATGTAGTCCTTTAGTGGGGTATGCGACGCGCACAGTGCAGTGATGGTCATGGCGTTCCTCCTAATTTCTTTGGAGTAGAAAATCGAGGTGGATTTTATTGAATGTTGGAGGATCTTCGAACTGTGGCCAATGGCCGCAATTCTTCATGAGCGCGAACCGACCATTCGGGATCAGGGTTGCGATTTTCTCGCCGACTTCCACCGCCGCAGTCGGATCTTTATCGGTCCACAAAACTAACGTCTCGGTTTTGATCGCGGCCCATTCGGCGTCGCTCAAATTGTTGCGTTGGCGGATCTCGGTTTCTTGCAAGCACATGATCCGTTGCATCGCCTCGACCATCCCGGGTTGTTTATAAATCGCCTGGCGGCAGGCGACAAGATCATTCGTCACGGTCGCAGGGTCGGCCATCAACCATTCAAGTCGGGCTTTCACCGTGTCCCAATCAGGTTCGCGAACGGCAGCCATCGTTAAAGATTTGATGCGCTGCATAACTTCTGGATTCAAGGTTGCACCGCCGCAGGTATTAAGCACCATGCGTTTGAGGCGTTCTGGATACTTGAGCGCGAAGCGCGCCGCAACCCATCCACCAAGCGATTCTCCGGATAGACAAATTTTATCGAAGCCTAAGGTATCAATGACTGCGCGCAAGTGTTCGACATAGACGTCGACCTCGTAATCGTAATCCGGTTTCGAACTATAGCCATGTCCAACCATGTCGATTGAATAGGTGTTGAAATGTTCCGCGTGTTCGATGAGATTCCGCGAATAAGTCTCCGCGTGGCCACCGACACCGTGAAGTAACAACAGCGGCGGGAGTGAAGCATCGCCTGCGTGCAAGTAGCGCGTGCGCACGTCGCCGGCTTGAAGATAACCCTGTTTAAATTCGCCGCCGTGTAGATCCGTCCAGAAACTCTCGTGTTTATTCATACAATCCCCATGAATGCGTCGAAATGGTCGAGGTAATCTTGTCCACGCGGGTACTCTCTATGTACGCCAGCGAGAATCGATCCGCGTTCACCCGCGTAATTCATCTCGTATAACTCGTGGCGCGCACCGAATTCACTACCGCACAAGTCCCAGGCGAGCTTCATCAAGCGTGTTTTTGCGAGCCCATCGACACCGGCCCCGCTTAACGATTTCGCAAGATCTTCACCGATGGGTGAATCGAATTCCGAGACACTAACTGGCAGCTGGATTAATCCTCCGCCGCCAATTTTACGGATCATGTTGATGACATCTGGATAGTATATCGGACCCATCGCGCGGCCCGTTTGTAGCGCAGAGAGATCTGGATACATCACGTTATTTTCAGGATCGAGGCGCGCTTGCAGTTCCGCCGAGCGGGTTGTATTTCGGATCATCTCAAGCTTGATCGCCGCCTCGCCCAGCATTTCGACAATATCGGGCTTCTTATCGACCCCGACGGCCTGCGCTAATCGGATCAACACGGCGTAAACGAACCCGAGTTTCACTTCCAGGCGCACGTTGGTTTGATGCGCCGTTAGTTCGCGCATGCGAGTGTCTTTATACATGCGGTTCAAGAATGCCGGATCTTCGTGTAGAAACACGCGATCCCACGGCACCAATACGTTATCAAACACGACGGTCGCGTCCATCTCGTCGAAGCGACTGGACAGAGGGAAATCCGCTGTGATGCCGTGATTAGCAAACGAGCGACGACATAAGGTTTTTAAGCCCTTGGTATTCATCGGGATGGCGAATACGTTTGCGTAGGATTCTTCGCCCGATTGAAACGTCGGCGGGAACGGCCACACGAGAATTTCGTCTGCATATGGCGCTGCGGTTGCGATGCGCTTGATGCCGTGCACGATGATCCCGTCGGCCGTGCGATCGACCACTCGCAACGGTGTATTCGGATCGGATTGTTCGTGGCGCAATTTCCCTTTATCGAGCTGCGGGTCTAAAAGAGCATGCGTTAGAAACAGATCCTTGCGCGCGATGTACTCGTAGTAATTGACCATCGCGTCGGCGCGCGCCGGCGCGCATTCGTGGAAGAAACTCCGTTTCGCGGCTAAAGCCGCCAGCATGACGTTTAGAAAATCGGGGCTGCGACCCATCATGCCGCAGGTTGCTTGCGCTGAGGCGATATAGCATTCACGTTTAAGCCGAAGGTCGTCGACCGTTCGCGGGATCTCAAAAGGTCGCGCGATCACCTCGCCTAGATCGGCACAGTGAACCGTCATCACCTCGCTTAATGAGGGATCGTGTTGTTTGTCGTAAAGCGCTGCGATTGATTGAATCGAGGCCCGAAATTCACTGAACTGGGTGACGTCTTCGACCCGTTCGCCACGGTACCAAACTTCGCGGCCATCATTTAAACCCGCTAAGTATTGCTCGCCTGTTCTTACTGCCATAGAGGAATCTCACGTCGAAATTTTACGTAGGGGATCGCTATTGTAACTTCTTCCAAACCCGGTAGTGAGCAAGACGAATTCGAGATTCGATCTAGCCGTCCCTAAACCCAGTGGGTCACCTAAATTGCCAGGCCTACGTTGCGGGATCCGTGTGCGTTACGAGCGTCTCTTCAACGAATCGATACACGACGAAGCTACCTAACGCGCCGACACCTGCAATGCTAAGGCAAGCGATACTGATCGGCGCCACGGCGACTACCATGCCGATGGCCATCGGTCCTGCGGCAGTGCCGACGTCGGTGAGCAGCCGCCACAGACCGAGAAATTCGCTGCGTCGGTCGGCCGGCGCCAGATCGGTGCCCAAGGTCATCACAATCCCGGTCGATAGACCGTTCGCGATACCGACGAGCACCGCTGCCGCAAGCAGCGATTTAATCCCGACGACACAAGCCATGGCGGCCATCGACACGGCGAGCAGGGCGGAACTGGGTACGGCGGTCGCGCGGCGGCCGTACTTATCCATCAACAAACCGGCGGGATAAAACAATGCGACATCGACCAGAGCTGAAATTGAAACGACAAATCCAATCGTCGCAACGTCCAGACCCACCGAAGTACCTAGTAATGGAATTAAAACCGTGCGCGCGGAGCGCATCAGCATGAAGGTAATTGCGGCAACGCCAGCGGTCGAGAATACGGTTCGATACTGAATACAAATGTCGATAACCGTCTGCATCCTCAATTCGCGCAACATCGGGCGTTCATGTTGAACGAATAAGCTCACCGCGATAAAAGCGACTAAGGTGCAGCACGCGGCGCTTGAGAACGCCACCTGGTAACCAGCGCTAGCGGCTAGCCACGCACCAGCCAGAGGCCCCAGTAGTGCAGCTACGCGCATAATGCCGGCCATCATCGCGATCACCCGGCCGCGGGTCTGCGGCCGGGCTACGGATGTCACATAGGACATCCGTCCGAGTAAAAAGGAACTCCCGCCCGCGCCGTTCAGAAACGCAATTAGATAGATGAGGTGCACATCGATCGTTAGTGTGTAGGCGTAATGCGCGCAGCCGACGGCGGCGACGGCGAGCATCATGACGACTTTGTCTCCGACCCTTGCGGCCAACATGCCGGCTGGGATGTCGAAGGCCATCATGCCAAGACCGCGAAATCCAACGGCTGTGGCGGCGGCTGCCAAACTGCCGCCGATTTCAATGACGTACAGGGGTAACAAGATCAGAACTGCTTGGCCTGCGATGCCGAGCAGGAGACCCGGCAGGTAGATCGACAGCAGCACCGGTGTGTGAACTTTTTCAGCGTTCAAAATTGCAATCTCTGAATGGGAAGGGCCCCGAATCGATCTGCGAACTTAAGACCACGGGTGCCGGCGTTATGATACATGAGCGACGAATATGACTGGCAATCAGTGTTCGGCTGGCTGAAACCCTTGACCCACAACCCAGATCGCGCCAAGTTACTCCTATGACAGGTCCACTAGTACTTCCCCCCGGTCTCCCGCAAGGCGGCGTGCGCCAACTTTTTCGCTACTCATTTTGGCCCATCGAGTTCCTCGAAGAGTGCGCGGCGCGTCTCGGTGAAACTTTCCTAATCGAACTCGCAGGCCTGGGTACGTTCGTGCAATTAACCCGCCCGGAAGATATCCGAGATGTCTTTAAGGCGGATGAAGCGACATTGCACGCCGGTGAGATAAACGTGCTTTTGTCGAGTGTTGTCGGCACGAGTTCCGTTTTGGTGCTCGATGAGAAGCCGCACGTGCGCCAGCGCAAAGCCATGTTGCCACCGCTGAAAGGCGAGCGCATGCGAACGTTTTTCGATGCCATGCAATCCGAGACGCTTAACATCGCTGATCAATGGACCGGTGCGGGTGTGGTTCGTGCAGATAAGGCGATGCAGCAGATCACGCTGCGGGTGATCATTCGGGCATCTCTCGGGCTCGAGTCGGGACCGGAATTCGACGTCATGCAAAGCAGCATGGCGAAACTATTAGTCCATGTGCGCCACCCACTCGCGTTGGTCATGTGGAAGCTTTTTCCACTGGCTCGCTTCGAGAACTCAAAAATCCTGCCGTTTTTTCGCATGCGCCGACAGTTCGATAAAATTTTGAACGCGTGTTTCGAACGTCAACGTGCGTTACCTGCCGAGCAACGCCCCGAATGCTTACTGAAAGATTTACTTGCGAGCGAATACGATGACGGCTCCGTGATGAGCAACAACGAGTTGCGCGATGCGATTGTCACCGTACTGGCTGCCGGCCATGACACCACGGCGCTAGCGCTCGCTTGGGCTTTCGAATTAATTTTGCCGCGCGCCGACGTCGTGGCGAAAATTGTCGAAGAATTGGACACGGTTACAGACGGCCGTTTGCCGAGCATTGAAGACATCGAGAAATTGCCGTACTTAGACGCCGTTATTCGCGAAAGTCTGAGAGTACGCAACGTCATCCCCATGGTCGCGCGACTCGTTAAAAACGATATTTCGGTGGGTGGGTTTTCCTATCCTAAGAATGTCGTTCTGTGTCCGTCGATCCATCTACTACACATGCGTGAAGATCTCTACCCCGAGCCGAAATTGTTTCGACCGGAGCGTTTTCTTGAACGTAAATTCGCGCCTTACGAATGGATACCATTCGGTGGTGGCAACCGAGCGTGCCTAGGTCAGGCGTTCGCAATTTATGAAATGAAAGTCGTCCTTGCGACGTTGTTCTCAACCCTGCGTCTTGAACGGCCAAACGGAGCAGTATCCCGTCCTGTGCGACGCGGCGTCTCCATCGGGCCGAGCGATGGCACTTTGCTTAGGGTTACCGAGCGTCGCCCAACTAAGAGTTAAAAATTATGCGTTGTGAAGTTGTTGCTATTGGCACGGAGCTTCTGCTCGGCCAGATTACGGACACGAATTCTTCTTGGATTGGTGAACAACTCGCCTTATCTGGGATTGATTCCCTATATCAAATCAAAGTCGGGGATAACTTCGATCGCATGGTCGAAGTTATCCGTCATTCCTTAGAGCGCGCCGACGCTGTGATCACCTGTGGCGGTCTTGGCCCCACCCAAGATGATATCACGCGCGAAGCAATCGCCGAGGTAATGGGCGTTTCGCTTGTTCGGCATCCTGAAATCGGCGATCGCATCCGTAAAATGTTCGAATCACGCGGACGCACGATGCCGGAAAACAATTTGCGCCAAGCGGATGTACCTAAAGGCGCAAGCCCCATCCCGCAACAACCGGGCACGGCACCAGGTCTTATCTGCCCAGTGGGTGAAAAAGTCATCTATGCAGTGCCCGGTGTGCCGCATGAGATGGAAACGATGATGAACGGTACTATTTTGCCAGACCTGCAGCGACGCGCAGGTTTCACCGGGATCATAAAAAGTCGCGTTCTCAAAACCTGGGGACATTCGGAATCTGGCCTCGCCGAGTTGCTCGCAGAACGCATCAATATATTGGATGCTCCTGGCAGTCCGACAATCGCTTTTCAAGCAAGTGGTATCGAAGGCATCAAGGTTCGAGTGACCGCCAAGTCCGATACGGAAGCCGGCGCGCTAGCGATGATCGCGGCGGAAGAGTACGAGGTTCGTAAGATCCTCGGCAACTACATATTCGCTTCGGACGACGAGAGCATGGAATCCGTCGTCTTAGATGAGTTACGTCGAAAAGGGCTAACGTTAGCCGTTGCAGAAGTGACAAGCGGTGGACTCATTGGCATGCGCTTGAGCGCGATCGATGCGTCTGGTGAAATTTTTCGCGGCAGCATCATTCCTGTTGCAGGATCTGTTCGTCAAACGTTGTTAGACGTGCCGCCAGATGAGATAGGCACGGCGGCTGCCGCATCAAAACTGGCAAACGCTGTGCGGCTTGTGCTCGGCGCGGATATCGGAATTTCTACCACCGGACTCCACGATGTATCAACCCGAAGTGACCTACCGCCGGGAACAACTTTCCTCGGGATCTCAACGGCGAAATCGACGGACGTCGAACAAGTTCGTTTGCCTGGGGATCGCGAGCGTATTCGACAATACAGCGTAATCAGCTTGCTAAATTATCTCCGTTTGAAATTGCAGAACACGGACTAACGTTGCCGAAAAATCGACTAGTTGTTCTAGATCTTAAGCGATAGCACTCACTTCGAAAAACGGGCAAGTCACACAAAGTCCCGCGAACGCTGTTTAACTATCCACAAGAGTCGCTAGCCGGAACCCCGCAAACAGGGGTTTGCTGCTAGCGGCCTCCACTCGAACAGAGATAGCGTTCGTGCACGAAAATGTCGCCGTGACGGACTATTTTTTATGGATTCGAGATTATTTTGATAAATTAAAAACTTACGCGCGATTCGCGGATCCGATATACACGTCACCGCGACGTAATCCCCAGACTAGCTATTTCCCCGGAAAGTGCGTAACCGATGGATTAAATGAGGAATAACGACATACGGTGCGGATACCAAAAATAAAATCAACCGTCGCGAATATTACGTCGCGGTGGCGTTGACACAACAGTTAGGCGCCCGAGAAGAATTAATTCCAAGGAGATAGTCATCACAAGAATCGCGAAATGCCAGTGCGGCGCGCTCGAAGTTGAATGCAGCGGTGAGCCGGGAATGATAGCCATCTGCTACTGCGAGTACTGTCAACGAAGAACTGGAACTAGCTATAACGTAGGGGCTCGGTTTCCAAAGGAAAATGTCGAAATACGTGGAGACACCAAAGAGTATGTGAGAGCTGGAGAAGCGGGTAGTACGATAACGATCACGTTCTGCCCTACGTGCGGCAGTAGTGTTTGTTGGAACCCGACGGGAGATCTGTCGGATCAATACGGTGTTGCCGTTGGTTGCTTCGTCGATCCGGATTTCCCTGCACCGAATGTTTCGGTATACGGTAAACGGCGACATAAATGGCTTGATCCTCCGAAAGTTCAGCTTAGCTTCCTCGAAGGTCTGGGAAGTGCTTCGGATTAGAGAACCTGCAATCGTTCGCCTAATCAGTTGTTCAACCTGACCGATGGCGGCGTCCGGAACCAACCCCGCTTTTGCACACATCTAATTAGAAATTTATTAAAGGTCAGCGAACGTCTGGAAAAGCTAAACGTGGTCCGGTCCGTACGACGAGATGCGTCGTTCCATTCGGGACGATGCGCGAGTGTTGTGGCGAGAAAAGAGGCGATATCTACGTGGGTTCGGTACATGCGCAAACGGAACTGGATGAATGGTTTTGCCCATGGTGCATTGAGGATGGTGTCACGCAGAGGACGCCTTGATTCAGCGGGTGGCAACAGGAACGTTGCTGGACTCAACGCGGGGATGCGGCCGCATTTCTTGGCCTTGTTGGTAGTGACGAAGCAAAACCATTAGGCGAACAGTTCTTATCCGCGATCCGCGCCGAGGCTGTCATCACGAAACCGCAACAATGGCAGAGTTATCTCGACACACTAGACAAAAATTACGCTCCAACAGCGTACGGAGTCAAATGTAAGCTCTGTGGGGCGCTCGGCGGATACTCGGATTGCTACTAAAGAATGGCGCCTAATCACAGCATCAGCCGGATTGGTTACAGTTGTGCCTATTGCGCCGAGGTCAGTACTGTCTTCTCACAAACGCACCTATAATTGACAGCCTAGCTCGGCGTTAGGCCGAACTCGAATGCGGTTGCTATAATAGGCAGCGGGTTCCGAACAACTACAATAGGAATGACTAATGAACCTATCCGGAGGTTGTATTTGCGGGAAGGTACGCTACGAAATTAAGGATGGCCCGCTTTTCGTACATGCCTGTCATTGCAGCGATTGCCAACGATTCTCGGGCTCTGCATTCGTCGTGCTGCTGGGCGTCGCGAAAGCCGATATTGATGTGCTCGGCGATACATCAAGCGTTACTAATCCAACGCCGAGCCGCTCTGGATATGACGCGCATTATTGCGCGAGTTGCGCAACAGTAATCTGGAGCAAATATCATTTTGTGGATCTTCCGTTAATCGCCGTGCGAGGCGGAACCCTAGACGATCCGAAATTGGCCCCGCCGGCTTATCACATTTTTGTTAAAAGCAAACAACCGTGGGTTGTACTTCCAAGCGGCACGCCGGTATTCGAGGGATGGTTGGAGTCTGAGGAAGTTTGGTCTAAAACGACGTTGAAAAAGATGGAGGAAATGGCACGCAGTGGTTAGTGATTGCACTCTCATTATCCGCGGCTTAACGAAGCAACGAAGCTGCAGATTAGAGCCTGCATTTTTCAACGTTGTCGCGCTATTCTCGTTCCGAGAAAGCTTGTTGTAGTCTGCAGGTTGTCGCAACATCCGATTTCGTGATGGGTCGACAGTGAGATAACGAAGATGAGTATCGCCGTTGCTCCGTTACTAGCAGTTACGTGCCGGCTGGGGGATGCATCCCCTTTTCGCACAGCCCGCGCCTCGTGATATTTCCGCCCCGTCTGACTATTCCGACACGCTCGCTGAAATTTTTATCGAAGGCCTCGGATACTTCGAATTGGGTGTGGCTGGCAGTTTCTAATTCGACCGAGCGAACTATGATTAACACATTCCTCAGTTCACGCTCTCCTCTAGTGACACGGAAATATTAATTGATTCCGCACTCTCCACATTCGAGTTTCCGGCGTATACGAAATTCGATTCTGTGAGTTTCCTCGCGGCAGACTTCGTTGACGTCTCAGTATTATCGGGTGTCCTCTTTCACGATATGGAATTCACTGCTTTTGTAAGAATTCATGCGGCCGGTGGTATTTATGTCGCCAAAACGCTAGCCGTTCTTGTGGTTCCCGATCCAGCATGACTATTGGTCTCATGTTTTGGGTAAGCCTGCAACTGACATCGGGAGATTTAACACGTAGTTTAATCTGCGGTTAACCACGTCTTCGTTACGTCGCCGTTCCAATTCCGTGCTATCAACGCCAGATTCGCAAGGTGCTCAACGTCCAAGCGAAATCCTTGAATGGACAGGGATGTATTCGGATCAACGGCAGAAGTTGTCGATCCGGAATACTCGCACAGATTGTTCGCTTCGCCGGGGTTGTTTTGTCGCTACTCTATCTGGTCTTCGGTTTTTCAAGGTGCCAGACTACTTGAATCGATAACACGATCGCGGTATTTATAGTGCGCTAGAAAAATAAGCCATAGCAAAGGAGCTGCAAGATGGCGCGTTCACCTCGTCTGGTCGTACCCGGCCATGCGCTACATATTGTCCGGCGTGGAGATAACCTCGCCGCGGTGTTCTTTAAGCATCGGGACTATCAACGCTATCTAAAGATCTTGAGGGATGCGGCGAAAACCTACGTCGTTGCGATCCATGCCTATGTTTTGATGTCGGATCACATCGATCTTCTTGTCACACCTGCGGACAAATCCGGTCCGTCGCGCATGATGCAATCTATTGGTTTGCAATATGCGCGTTATCTCGACGACGCCTATCATCGCAATGGCAGTCTTTGGGAAGAAAGGTTTCAGTCCTGCGTGATCGACTCCGGCGATTATTTTCTAGCGTGTTGTCAATTTATCGAGCAAAGCGCGGTGCGCGAAAGATTGGTCCAGCTGCCGGGACAATATCGATGGTCGAGCTTTCATGCGAACGCTAAAGGCATTTCGGATTCACTCCTAAGCCAGCATCCTACCTACGAATCCTTAGGACGCAATCAATCCGAAAGAATAGAAGTGTATCGACGCCGTTTCGACGTTCCGCTTGAAGAAAAGACAATCAATACCATTCAGATCGAGCTTAAGAACGGAGGCATATTCGGGAGCCACGATTTCTTAAGATATGTGCAACGTGATGACGAATTCGGCTTCGAACGCAACCAGCATGGTGGAGATAGACGTAGTGTTCGGTTTCGCCAGAGTTGATGGTAGCTAGGGGGTGCTGTCGATATGGCGACATGAAATGCCAGCAAGTCAGATGGACAGGCTTAGTGAGTTTCTAGAGACCGGTCGGTGACGTACCCGACGCGCCTGTTGCGGCAAACATCGGTTACTCGTTGGTATTTCCTCAGATTGAAATGGTGAAACCAACGAGTGGATTAACCAATCAACAATTCCCCCGAAGTTTCTAGTGAAATTAAATGGAGGTCTCAGTGAGTAAATCTGTAAAGCAACGGCATCCGCGAACATTGTCGTTGCACTGTAAATCCAGTTGCAAACAATATGGTGAGCAAAGTGAATAAGCCTAGAAGCGCAAAAAGGCCTCCATCCGTTCGATATTTCCTCCGATTTGAATGGTATCTGTTGTTCTCCATCCTGGCTGCCGAGCTTGTTCTGGCAAATTCACTACCTCCGAACATTCTTACCGACTGGCCGACATTTGAATATCTCGTCGATCTCGTCCAGCACATCGCCCCGGTGCTGGGAAACATTACAGATGAAACGGCCGCTCACCCGGAAGCGGTGCGTTTCTACATCGTCGTAACCTTCTTTTTGATGCTGATTAAAGCGGGGCTTTTTTTTCATTGGATCAATTCTAAGCACCTAGGAATTTATCGGTTCTTAGTGATTTCACCATTGATAGATACAAAGCCTACGGGTAAAGATCATTTCATTCTCGAACCCTTACGGCGCGAAAGAGGTCTGGCACCACAAAACAAACCGCGCTCGATGTTTAGTCGCGTATTTTGGTCTTCATTAATATTGTTATTCGCAATAGCCATGGCATGGGGAATATTGACATTCTTTTCGCCGCCTGGCCCTACAACGCGTGGAGACGGCGACGAATTTAGAGCATTAGTGGCCGAAGGATTCAGCATGTGGTCATCGTGGACCGTAAAGTTACTAACCTTTGAATCCGTTTTGTTGGCGATGTCAGGCTGTATTGTTCGAGATTACGGCGTTTTCTTTAGACATATGTTTGTCGGGAAAAGGAAGAACGATGAATGAATTTACGGTAGCGGAAGATTATCGGGCACTGATAGATACAGATGCTATCCAAGCCGGAACAAGAGCCGGATTAGAAAAATTTGCCGAGCTGGGATTCTTGAAAATTCTGACCGAATTGGAGCCTGCGTTAGTCGACTCAATACTACGCAGCGAGAATTTGAGCGCCGCGTTAACAGAAGTTGCGTACGTCAATTATTTGAACGGGTTGGCAGATGAAGCATCCCGTCGTGCGTCCGTTGCGGGGGATGTCGGGAAAAAGAGGGCTCACCAGTTACTCGCCATACAAATTCGTGATTCAGCAAGGTTAGCGGAAACTGCCTTCATCAGTCGTTTCGCGAGTACGCAGAGTAATTTTCTTTCTGCAATTAGTACGACATTCGGAATAGCAAGCAGTTTTGTGTCAAAGATAGCGGCACCAAGCGCGGGCTTAATGCTCGCCTATATGGATCTCGACAGAAAGGTGGACGAAGCGCTTGCTGCTGATGATATTGAGCCAGAAGTCGCGGTCGCTACGATCGCATCGGAATTGCTGGAATTCGCTGTCCCAACCTTTGCCGAGTTGTCTTCAACTGTAACGACGGCGATCTCCTCTGGAACTTTGGTAATAGGGGGAGTGACGTTCGGAACGGGATCGGCCCTCAGCATTATCGCGGTTGCCGCGTCTACTAGTGTCCTTTTAACCGGGGCATTTTTAGGTGGAGGGTTCCTCGGATCGTTACTCAACGACATTCCCGCGTTTGAGCAAGGGGTAGGGGACGGAGTCGACTTACTCGCGGATTTCGCCAGTTCTGATTCTAGTGTCCAAGCATACCCTGGCGAGTACGGTTCAATCGCTTTTCTAGCAAACTACCTCGATGGAGATTTAACGGCCGATTCATTCAGCGACATCCTAAAGGCGAGCGCGGCCAATGTTGAGAGTCGCGAAGAATTAATCAAATTCTACAACTCTATAACTGCTTTCTTGGCTCCGGATCTTCCTGCTCTCTTAGACGGAGCAAGCGAACAGCAATTTTTGGATGCCGTCGTTGCTACCTTACAGATTGCGAAAGCTCAGCTATCAACGCCAACGATTTCGATCGAGGATATTTCCTCCTTGGAGCGTGATGAGATTACTACCCGCGCGTCGAATCCCGAGGGAATTCCCTATCGCTATGCATTGCGCCAACTTAATCCCTTCGTTATCAAGGGTAACGATGGGCTATACGATCTACATAATTTAGACGATGCACAAGGCGTCGGTGCTCTCGACACAGAGAACTTCAGCAGCGAATACATCAACGATCGCGCGGCGATGCTGCGCTTGAAGATTACGCACAATGTCGCCGATCTAGTCGTATCGAGGGGTGCCGGATTTAAAACCTACGAGGATCGAATTACCGGCGAAAACATAACTGTTGCACCGCTTCTAGACGGCACCCCAGTTGTACAAGCACCCATACGGATAATTTTTGGTTCCGATGCATCTGAGAACATGAGCGCGGTTCCCGCCACCATCGGATCGGACGATAACCATCGCATTTATGGTGGGTTGGGCAATGACATTATCGAAGGTAAAGGGGGAAACGATTATCTAGAGGGCGGCGCCGGGAACGACGAGCTATCGGGTGGCGCTGGGTTGGATACGCTTGTGGGAGGTCGCGGCGACGATAAGCTTTCAGGCGGCGCCGGGGTTGATACGCTGCTAGGTGGAATAGGCGACGATATTTTGAACTACAACGAAGCGGATGATCAGTTTGCAGTAGTTAGTGATGAAGAGCACTTGGACGCAGGCGCCGATAACGATCAGTACTGGGGTCTGTCCGGCGGCGACAGCACATTCGATGTATCTGGCAACGACCGATATTTCGTAGATTTCACCTCAACGTCTGGAGAAAACTGGATACGGATCTCCGATCAAGATCGGGTCGGGACGATATTCTACGCTGACGGTTTAAGTCTCAGCGGTGGCGATTTGATTCAAGCGGCACCATTTACTAGTACTTACGCAAAGGATGGTTTCACTTACAGTCATTCCACCGTAGTCGGCGCGAGTAGGCTCGTTATTAGGCGTGACGGAGAATTCGGCGCGGTCGTGCTTGAGGATTTTGAGGAGGGAACGCTTGGGATCACGTTCGAAACGAGCGTGGTCCCCGCAGTACTCCAATTTCAAGGGTCGCATGCCAACGAAGACATCTTCGACTTCAACAGTGGAACAACAGTCACCCGGTTTGGAGGCGACGCTACTGAAGACTCCGTCACGTATACGTCGACCGTGCAACGCATCGATGGTCTCGGCGGTGATGACAATATCCAAATCAATGCTGATATTTCCGAGCTCCTCGTATTCGGCGACAGTGCGTTTACGGGAGGTGGCGTGGATGGGGACGATCATATTGAAGTCGATTTACTCAATGTAAACGCAGAGATGGCTCCAATCGTCCCTGGGTTCGGTGCGAACATATTCGGCGAAGGGGGCGACGACTTCATTGCGGGATCCCAACGAGACGATTTCCTATACGGCGGCAACGAACACGATTTTGTATCAGGTCGATTGGGTCGCGATCATCTTTATGGCGAACTCGGCAACGATTGGTTGTCTGGGGACGGCGGTAACGACGTGGTGTCGGGTGGTCAAGGCAACGACCGACTCTACGGCGGGGCCGGTTCTGATTCTCTAAGCGGCGGCGTAGGCAACGATAGCATTTGGGGTGACGCCGGTGAATCGCCTTATTTTCGACTCGGCACCGATAGATTTTGGAACGGCACGACCGAGACTGTGACGCCGCCGATCGTACCGGTCGGATTTGGCGAGCAACCACCAGTGAGTAAAGACGTCGCGCTGGGAGAAGGCGGCGGGGATATTTTGGAAGGTGGTGCCGGTGATGATTTTCTGTACGGCGGTGAAGGCGTCGATTTTCTTTACGGGGATGACGCTGGCAATACGCTCCAAGGTAACGATGTCTTACAAGGCGAGGCCGGCGACGATTGGCTTTATGGCGGGAAGGGCAACGATACTATCTGGGGAGATAAGGACCCCGTGAGTTACGATGCGGACAACGCGCCATTGACCCCCCAAGGACACATACAAAGGGAACACGCGGACGGCCGTGATGTCATCGGCAACGACAATCTCTTCGGCGGTCGTGGCTTCGATATTTTGCGTGGCGGCGACGGTAACGATAGCTATCATTTCGGTTACGGCGATGGAATCGATGTCATCACCGACAAAAGTGGTACCGATAGTATTCGCCTAGGTGAAGGGATCGGCGAGACGGATATTGTATTCCACGACAGCAGCGGTGACCTCGTTATCGAACTGTTCAGTGACGGGACCGCAACCGGGGATCAGTTAATCGTCACAGATTGGTTTGTGGGTAAACCGGTTGAGTCCGTCATTATCGGAGGACGCGCCGTTCTCACGGTAGCGGACATTGCGGCTGGAATAGGCAGCTCTAGCGAACCCTTTGATGCTATTGCGGCCGACGAAGTGAACGTCGTCCTAGCAGATAACAACGCGAATGTTGTAACAGGATCTGCGTCCGACGATACGGTCTACGCCCTCGGCGGGCACGATGTCGTTGCTGGCGGCGGCGGACAAGACAAACTCTATGGCGGCGACGGCGACGATTTCCTACAAGGAAACGACGGCAACGACGTGCTGCTCGGAGAATCTGGGAACGATACCTTAGTCGGCGGAGCTGGCTTCGATCTGCTAGACGGTGGGTTTGGAAATGACACCTACACCCTCCAGTCAAACTGGGGGCACGATGGGATCACAGATGCGGCTGGCTCCGACACGATCGCATTTGGTCTGGGGATAGACCCTGCGACCCTAACCGTCACTCGCTCAGGCTACAATTTATTGCTCGCCGACGTCACGGGCACTAACAGCGCCACGGTTGTCGACTGGTTCGATGGCGCAGCCAATCAAGTCGAACAAATCACGTTTTCTGACGGCGTTATTTGGGATGCTGCGGTCCTAAATCAAATGTCGAATACTGTCACGGGCGGCGCGGGAAACGATGTCCTAATGGCGGACAGCAACGGCGATTCAGTCTTGATTGGTGGTGCCGGCGATGACCGCCTCATAGGCAATTTCGGCAACGACGATTTGCAAGGCGGCACGGGTAACGATGTGCTCGACGGCCGAACCGGAAACAACATCCTTTCCGGCGGCGCGGGCGCAGACGTGTATCTCATCGGCGTATCGGGCGCAAACGATTTGATCCATGACGACGGTGCCGATGGATCGGTCAATACCGTTCGATTAGCGCCAGGTCGAGTACCTGGCGACATTAGCCAAACACAAGTCGGCAACGACCTCGTGCTCGGCTGGGACAACGGTTCGGCGACCATTTCGAACTACCATTTGGACACCGCCGTGTGGGACTTCGAACTTGGTAGCGGCGCATCGCGTACGCTCGACAGCATTACAACGCAGGCCAGTGGCGACGCAGGATTCCTGCAAGCCGCGTGGGATGGCTTTGAGCAATCGAACTACGTCGGTCTTTTCGGTTCTGCGGAGCGTGCGAACAAATTCGACAATGGGATTTTCCCATCATGGGACTTAAAAGCTAGGATAGTCATTCCTACTTCGGGACCATTTGTTGACGACCCGATAGTGTTTCCTAACGGGAATATTTTCATACCTGCATCAGTTTTGGCACGTACTCCCGGTAAAACGTGGTCGTGGACGGACGGGTCGAATCCACCCAGTACTTTGTTCTACAACCATGCTGAAGTGATACGGACAGAGGGGACAGCGGGCAACGACGTAATAAAACTCTCAGCGTCCATTCAGGACGTCGACGGCTTGCAGGTCACGGCTGAACTCGGGGCTAGCGGCGCCGGTGGCCCTACGTCGCGCGCGTCCGCCGGTTCGGTGCGAAAGCTCACTGTTAATGGTTTAATTTATTCGGACAGCTTGCTTGGCGACCTTTCGCGGCCGTTTAATTCCAACTTCATCGGTGGATTGGACGTGTTCGTCAATGTTCCGACCGTCGATCGCTCGTATATTTTGAATATCGTTGAAACCGGCGACGGAGATGACAACGTATTCGGGTTCGACTTAGTCGGCGGCGCGCTCTCAAACTCGAGTGCCATCAGCTTGGTTGATGGCGGCGCGGGTGACGACATCTTGCGAGATGGGATCGGCGGCACGAGCGGCTTACCAGTGCTACTGTTCGGCAACACTGGTAACGACATCCTGGAAAGCCACGACGGTAACGACGTCTTGGCGGGCGGAGACGGGAGTGATGTACTGCGCGGTGGGCGTCGCGGCGATGTTTATTTGGTGGGCGCAAGCGAAACCGGTGTCGACGTGATAGAGGATGCCGGTATAGACGATGCCCTGTTGTTCGGCTTGCTTCGCGCGGGCGGGCACGAGATCGGGGGAGACTGGTTCGCGCCTGGCGAAGGGCCCGTGAACGAATATGGCGACGACCCTAATTACTTTCCAGCGATCCGCGACTATTTGCGCCGCATTGCGACGGGCCAACGGCAAACTTTAATTGACCACATCCAACTCAAGACCGGCAGCGTCCTCGCACCTGACCAGGATACTGTGCGCATCAACCGAACATTTTCGGGTACGGTTCTATCCTGGGTCGACGTCGGTGATCGGCATGCTGTCTATCTAAACTGGGGCGGCGCTGCCGACCAGGGCGTGCAATTTTCTGTCCGGCGGCAAGGCCTAGATGAGTTGGGCTATGGGGTCGAGCGGATCGAGTTCTCGGACGTTACTTACACACTCGATCAGTTACTCACCATGCTGCCACCGGAGCCGCTGTTCGCGGAATCATTGTTGATAGGGACTCTCGGTGTCGATGCGCTGGTGGGCGGCGCGACGGACGACGAGATCCGAGGATTAGCTGGCAATGATGACTTAACGGGCGGCACGGGAGATGATCTGCTTATCGGGTCTGTAGGCAACGACCGATACTATTTCGATAGCGGACATGGCCAAGACAGAATTTCCGAGTACAGCGGCGTGGATGAGGTTATCTTCAATTCAATTTCAGAAAGCGGAATAACGCCCGGTGACATCACTGTAACTCTAGTGGGTGATGATCTGAACATTGCAACAAGCGATGTCGACAGCATCGCAATAACCGGCTGGCTTACCATGCCGGACGCTAAGATCGAGAACTTCGTGTTTTCGACCGCGATTCCGGGCGGTGAAGTAACGCTCACCTCATGGCAAATAGAGGGACTGCTTGCACCAGATAATTCGGCCCCGACATTCGTAGGCACGTTGGACGATAGGATAGTCAATGAAGGTTCGAACCAGGGATTCTTTGCTCCCCCCGGAACGTTCATTGATCCGGATGGTGACTCGCTCACCTATAGCGCAAGCTTGGACGGCGGCGGGAACCTACCCAGTTGGCTTACGTTTAATGCCGCATCGCAATTGTTTGGCGGAACGCCTGAGGATGCTGATGTTGGAACGATCGATGTCGCCGTGATCGCGACGGATCCTGGCGGGCTGAGTGCGTCTCAAGACTTTCAAATCACGGTCCAAAACGTCAATGACGCGCCCGAAGTTGCGGTCGGATTAGCTGATGAAAGATTCGAGCCGGACTTGCCCAACAGTTTTTCCGTACCGGCGAACACGTTCATGGATTCGGATGCGATACACGGTGATAGTCTTACCTACAGCGCCGTACTTGCAAATGGATCAACGCTACCGGCATGGCTTGCATTTGATGCGACAACCCTGACCTTTAGTGGTGCCCCGGCAACGACAGACGTCGGCATTTATGCGGTAACGGTTCGGGCAACCGACGACTTCGGGGCGTTCGCCGAGACCTCGTTCGATCTCAATGTCGAGCCGGGTCTCGGAATTACGGTTACCGCGGCCGCCGATCCCTTCGAGGTCGATGTGCTTGGGGCGCAAGTGAACGATGCGCCATCGTCGACGACCCTCGATGACGGCACACAAGTGGTTGTTTGGCGGTCCGGTTTGGCAATATTCGGCCAACATTATGCTGTGGAAGGAAGTGCTATTGGCGCGGAGTTCGAGATCGACCCGGGTTCGGTCGTGCCATCTCAATACTACCCGAGTGTCGATGTCGTGAGTCTTCAAGGTGGTGGCTTCAGTGTGGTGTGGCATCGAAGCGATGAGACGATCCACGCACGCGTATACGACGCTGCTGCAGCGGCCAGCGGCGCCGCCACATTACTCAAAACAGGCGCGGCAGTATTATCGTCATCGGCGATATCGAGCGCCGCGCTAGCCTCGGGCGGTTTTGTCACGACGTGGATGGCACTCAACGGAACCGATGTGCGCGCGCAACGATTTTCGACGACCGGCTCCCTCAGCGCCAACGGCGCCGAAATATCAGTCGCGACGACTGCCGGCGAGGGGGTAGCCACTGCGGTCGCAGAATTGCTTGATGGCGGTTTTGTGGTAGCGTGGTCCGCAGACGACGGAACTGGCCAAGATGGCGTATCCGCGCAGCGCTACGATCGCGCTGCTGCGCCAGTCGACAGTGCTTTTCAGGTTAACAACAACAATCTAACACATCATTTTGATCCCACCGTTGTGGGCTTGGCGGACGGCGGATACTTAGTCACCTGGACGAAGCACATCGGAGATAGCGACGACGATATTTATGGTCGTCTGTACAACGCGGATGGCACCACCCGTAAGGACGAATGGCGCATCAACGATTTCACCTCACATAACCAAAAGCGTTCGGCCGTTGCTGCGTCCGATGATGGTGGGTTTGTCGTTACTTGGTGGTCCAAGATCCGGACCGATCCATCTGAATATGGCTACATCGAAGCGCAGTACTTCAATGCGCAGGGCGCGCCCGCGGGAGATTTAGTCCACGTTTCGACCGGGCAGGTTGACGATGTAGAAGGACCAACAGTTTCAGTTGGTGACGGTACTTTCAGCATTTATTTCGATAAACAAATCTACGACGGAGAAGACCCAGTCGGTTTCAATGTTCGCGGCCGCCGCTTTAATGTCGTCGGGAACGCCACTAACGTACCGCCGATCGTCGAGAATCCGGTTGCTGATCAAACGATCGACGAAGATGCCTCATTCGATTTTTTTGTGCCACCCAATACGATTGTCGATCCGGCGGCGGGAGCGTTGTCTTATCGCCTCACTCAGGCAGACGGTAGTGCGCTGCCAGGGTGGTTGAGCTTTGATTCAATTACCTTGGAATTGAGCGGTACGCCAACCAACGACGACGTTGGCATCATTACCTTGGCGCTCACTGCAACCGATAGTGCCGACAACGAAGTGACGGACTCTTTTTCGCTCACTATCAATAACACGGCAGATGCGCCCGAGGCGGCTGGTGACAGCGTCTTGCTTCAAATCGATGCTGGGCTCAAGACCATCACATTGGATGTACTCGCAAACGACACAGATATAGATGTGAGTGATGAGCCGAGTACCTTCACTTTGGACTCCGTGACATTATTTGGCGGACAAGGAAGCGCCACGATCGTCGATAACAAGTTGTTCTTCGACGCAGGCGTAGATTTCGACAACCTTGCGCTAGGCGAATTTCAGACGGTGCCGATCGACTATTCCATGTCCGATGTCGGCGGTTTGTCGTCGAACTCAACCGCTCAGATTGTGGTGGGCAACGACCTTCCCGTTGTCGGTACTAATGGCGCTGATATGATCGACGTTTCCGCACTGGCGACTTATTTTGGCTTAGCCGGAAACGATACCTATCTACTCGGCAGCGGGGGTAGCGGGTCGAACATCATTGCGGGCTCTGGATCGAGTACTTTTGTTGCCACCCCAGCTTCTGGCATCACGACGCTTAAATCGTCCGTCGACAGCCGGCCGGGTACGCTATCGTTTAGTGGTTTATCGAAAGCGGATCTTATCCTAGGTCTCGGTTCGTTGCGCGTCGGCTTCGACGGGACGGGTGTTGAGATCCATATCGAGGATTTTGATCCCAACGATGTGCTTGGCGGTCCACGATTCATCGATACATTTACTTTTGATGGCATTCAATACAGTTACGAAGAAATTGTCGGTCAAGGGTTCGAACTCGTTGGGACGGCCGGTGTCGATGGGTTAACCGGAACGACTGTAGTCGATCGTATCAGCGGACTTGCCGGTGACGATACGCTATCAAGTGGCGATGGCGACGATACAATCACAGGGGGCCTTGGCAACGACTCGCTCGATGGCGGCTTTGGTGACGACACCTACGTGTACTCCGCAGGTGACGGTCACGATACCATCACCGATGATCAAGGTCTCGACCGAGTTGTATTCACCGCAGGCTTGTCGTCGGCTGATGCGCTTGCAACTCACAATGGTGACGACTTAGTTCTCACGTTAAGTCCAACGGATTCTATTACCGTCACGGATTGGTATCTCGATCTAAGCAATCAGATCGAGACGTTTGCGTTTACCGACGACAATCTCCGCATTGTCGATTCGATCTTGGTCGAGACCATTCAAGATAACCACGCGCCGCTGGTGACGGGTCCAATTGCGGATCAGTTAGTTCTTCAGGATTCTCTATTCGCCTTCTCCATTGAGTCTGCGATATTCGATGATGTGGATCTGGATGACAGTCTCGCCTACTCGGCGATGCTGTCTGATGGTAGCGCGCTACCTAGCTGGTTAAGTTTCGATGCCGTGACTCGGGCCTTTAGCGGGACGCCATCGGGAGAGGATGCGGGACTACTAACGATCAGAGTTACGGCAACCGACGCCGGCGGACTAGCAGTAAGCGACGATTTCAAATTGACGGTTGAGGGCACGAACACCACCCCGGTCGTTGCGACGTCTCTCGTGGACCAAGCGATCATTGAAGGCGGTATGTTTAGCTACTTCGTCACACCAGATACCTTCGTCGATCCAGATCTAGGAGATGACCTCACTGTAAGTGCTACGTTGGGAGACGGCAGCGCACTACCCAGTTGGTTGACGTTTGATCCCGCGACGAACCGCTTCAGCGGCGTTGCACCGGCCGGTGTTGGCGATCTATCACTCGCCGTTACGGCGACGGATAACTCGGGAGCCTCTGTTGCCGATGTCTTCGCTCTTACGGTGTCTACTGCGCTCAACCGGATCCAAGGAACCGCTGACCCCGATACGCTCGTAGGGACGGCACTAGCCGATCGACTTGATGGGCTAAATGATGACGACACAATCGATGCAGGCGGCGGCGACGATGTTGTTTACGGCGCGTACGGTAACGACACGATCACGGGCGGGACGGGTAACGATTGGATCAGCGCCGGACACGATAACGACATTATTAACCCAGGTGCTGGTGATGATTATGTCCATGCCGGGTACGGCGACGACGTGGTGAACGATCTGCTGGGTGATAACGAAATTTACGGTTACCACGGTACCAATACGATCATCACCGGGGACGGAGATGATCAAGTATTTGGCGGTCTTGGTGACGATACGATCAATGCAGGAAACGGGACGAACCACGTCGAAGGCAGCTTCGGGAACGACGCCATTACCACTGGCAGCGGTGATGATTGGATCGACGCAGGAAGTGGTGACGATATTGTTAATTCGGGCGCAGGAGACGACTACATCATGGCTGGTCGAGGCAAAGATGTCGTGACGGATCTACTCGGCAATAACGAAATTCATGGATACACAGACAGCAACATACTTACTACCGGCGATGGGGATGATCAAATTATCGGCGGCGTGGACAGCGACATTATTAATGCAGGAAACGGAACGAACCACGTTGAAGGCAGCTTTGGAAACGACGTCATCACCACTGGTAGCGGTAATGATTGGATCGACGCGGGCGGTGGCGATGATATCGTAAACCCGGGAGCAGGAGACGACTATGTGTTCGCTGGCCGAGGCAATGATATCGTGACGGATCTACTCGGCAACAACGAAATCCATGGATACACAGACAGCAACATACTCACTACCGGCGATGGGGATGATCAAATTATCGGCGGTGTGGACAGCGACATTATCGATGCGGGAAACGGGACGAACCACGTTGAAGGGAGCTTTGGGAACGACGCCATCATCGCTGGCAGCGGTAACGATTGGATCGATGCAGGGAGTGGTGATGACGTCGTCGCTTCTGGCTTGGGGGACGATGTTATTTTCGGCGCATATGGTCACGATCAACTGAGTACGACTGGAGGGCACAACGAACTTCATGGCGGATTCGGGGACGATACGATCGTTGCCGGAGAGGGGAACGATCAAATATTCGGCGACGGAGATAACGACACGATCGATGCTGGGGACGGCGCAAATCACGTTGAGGGAGATTGGGGCCTTGACAATATTACAACCGGCAGTGGTGACGATTGGATCGACGCCGGTAGTTATGACGACATCGTCGTTTCGGGTTTAGGCGACGATATCGTTTTTGGTGGAAATGGTAATGATCAACTCAGCACCACAGGAGGCAACAACGAAATATATGGTGGATTTGGCGACGATACGATTGTTGCCGGAGATGGCGACGATCAAATATTTGGCAACGGTGATAACGATACGATCGATGCAGGTAACGGTACGAACCACGTTGAAGGTGACTGGGGCGCCGACAATATCACTACCGGCAGCGGCAATGATTGGATCGATGGCGGAAGCTACGACGACACCATCAATGCTGGTGGGGGCAACGATACAGTGTTTGGGGGGAGCGGGAACGACTTCATTAACGGCGGGGCCGGTGACGATATCTTAACGGGTGGTGCCAATAGCGACAGATATCACTTCGAGCGCTTGGGTGGGAACGATGTGATCGTAGAGGCAGCGGATGATTTCAATGATGTAATCGAATTCGGCGCGAACGTAACGGCCGATCAGATCTGGTTTTCGCAATCCGGTAACGACTTGCAATTGGACTTCCTAGGAACACCGGACAGCATTACCGTAAAAGACTGGTATACGCTTAACGACCCTATTGAGAGGTTCGAAACCGACGACGGCAGTTACCTGATAAATTGGCACGTAGACAAACTCGTTCAGGCTATGGCTGCGTTCAATGTTCCCACTGGATCAGATACGTCGCTACCACCTTCAATCGCTCAGGTAATTGATCCTGTCATTGCCGTTGCATGGCAAAGCGCGTAGCGGCAAAGAATTCCAAGTCCCGATCTTGCGCTGTTTCTTATTGACGTTTCAGCGTGCGCGGTTTCTGGCGGATTGACCGACAGTTGGTAGTTTGCGAAGTATTGGCAGGAGCTCGCGATGTTGAATCATATTTTCTATCTCTTAGCGGATCATCAACGACGATGAAAATCGCAATCTTGGGTAGTGCGGGAACAGGGAAAACAACCGTCGCCACAGCTCTTGCGAAAGGATGCACCATCCCGCTAATTGAAGAGAGTTACGACGAATTTTTCGACGGAAATTTCAAATTTTTGAATCCACCGCATCGCCTGAAAAGCAGGATACTTGTTACGTTTGATTCGAAGGATCGGCAGGAAGATTCATTATCCGATTTCGTTGCCGATCGTTGCCCGGTGGATCTATTCAATCTATGGATGACTCAAGGGTTCGGTCGCGACCAGAAACTAACAGCGACGTTCTACGATCAATGCCGAAGGGCGATGACTAAATACGATTATGTTGTGGTGCTGCCCTGGGGAGCCATTCCGCTGAAGCAAATTTCAGAACCAGGGTTTAGACGGCGAACGATGAATCCCTGGTCTCAATTGCACAATCACGCCACGGTCATTGGCCTTGTCCACCAATGGGTCCAACCCGAGCGGCTGGTCCCAATCCCGTTCGGACTATCTAATATTTCTGACCGAGTTAGTTATCTTGCAAGGAAATTTTCGATTCCAACATCGATCTAATTAGTTTGATCGGACTTGCATCGGATTGTCACAAGAATCAACTTAGGTTCAGGATCCAATTTCTTCCGTCATTCGGATTTTCCTTCAGGTATTAGGCGTGAATCGTTCTCGAACGGTGGGCAATGCACTGCCTGTGCCTAATGAAAAATCATCCGATCGAACCCGCGACTCGTTTGATTCATCACTTTGCGGATGGTCAAGGGTTTCAAACCTCGAACAATGCCTTTAAAGTCCGTTCGTAGTATCACAGGTGAGCCCGGCGAATGAGTAAATCCGAACATCGGTTTATGACCGAAGAGCGCGAGATGATCCGCGAGGTCGCGCGCGATTTCACGATGAATGAAGTGTTGCCTGTCGCGAACGAATTGGATCCCATACAAGGCGATATCCCCGATAGTTTGCGCAACAAGCTCGCTGAGATGGGTTATTTTGGAATTCGTATTCCGGAGGAATACGGCGGCAGTGGACTTGGGTGTTTTGAATATTGTTTGATTGCCGAGCAACTGGCCAGGGGCTGGATGAGTGTTGCGAGTCTTATCGCGCGCGGCAATGGCACGTTGATGTACGACCTGCTGAATTCGGACCAACGCGCGCAGATCATGCCGAAAGTCGCGGCGGGTGAATACCTTGCGGCGATGTCGCTCTCCGAACCCGATACGGGATCAGATCTCGCGTCTATTTCCTGCCGCGCTGAGCACGATGGCGATGAGTGGGTGATCACAGGTAGTAAATATTGGTGTACGTTTGCCGATGGCGCGGACTACATCGTGCTATTCGCACGCACGTCTCAATCTTCGGATGAGAAGCGCCGCCATCTCGGTATTAGCACGTTTATTATCGATAAACCACGCGGCCAATTACCGGCGGGTGTTCACGGTAGCGCCATCCCGAAGATTGGTTATTTCGGGTGGAAGACCTGGGAATTGGCCTTCGATGGTTTTCGCTTGCCAGCATCCGCGCAGATCGGGGAAGAAGGAAAAGCGTTTTACGCACTCGCGAAAGGTTTGGATGAGGCACGCGCTCATACTGCCGCGCGTTCCATTGGCCTAGCGCAAGGCGCCTTGGAAGATGCGACTGCCTATGCCCAAGAGCGCATGCAATTTGGTAAACCGATCGGCGAATTTCAGGCGATCCGATTTAAGCTCGCACAGATGGCGAGTGAAATCGAAGCGGCAAGACAACTACTACATTTCGTTTGCGACCGCATCGATCAGGGTGAACGCTGCGACAAAGAAGCCTCGATGGTGAAATACTTCGCGAGCGAGATGTCGGAACGAGTCACAAGCGAAGGCTTACAAATACTAGGCGGTGCTGGATACACGAAACTTCACGCCATGGAGCGCTACTGGCGCGATGCGCGCCTAACCAAGATTTTCGAAGGGACTTCGGAAATCCAACTACGGATTATCTCGGACAATTTACTAGGGAAATCAGCTTAGGGCAAAGATGTCTGACCCCATTGAAGCATAGTTATCTTGGTGCATGCCTAGTTAACGACATATCGAGTAGACGCGTTTGACCGGGACCAGTTCTTATCATTAAAAGTGATCAGGGTAGCCGTAGGTGAGTTGATGTATCGAGTTGTATCCGCACGCTCGCCATACGTTGCACGGTTTTCTAGTAGTTGCTGTCGTCCGACGCTTAGTCCGTGAGCCTACTCAGTTACTAGCATCACATTGAACTTCGCGGCGGCCCGCTAGAACCAAACAGGGGTCTAATTCAAAACGCACAGAAGAGCCGACTCACGAAGCGAACGAACGTATTTCGCGTTTCTTTTCATCGCCATGTCCCAGCTATTCGTTCATTGTGCGGCCAGCACAGCTACGCATGAATTTCGTGGCACGATTGATAATTGCATGTCGTGCGCCTTCGCGCCTATTGGCGCTGCCATCAAGGTCTGGTTTACGCTCGCGTCTCCGCTAGATGGTGTCAGTGAGATGAATTTTGCGACTCAAGATGTAGTATCTCTTCAAGTTTAACTACCCACACTTGGTGTCGGTTCACTGCTTGTTCCTCACGCAGCAAGCGGCAGAATCGAAGGCGGAAACGTCGTTGAATTTAATTTCGAAGGAATCGACTTTCTTGATCCCCTTTCCCCGGTCGTTGTGGGGGGCGAAACTTTCAAATTTGCGGCCGGGTTCGCGTTGTTAACAACGTCGGGTGATTCTTGGCGATACGGACAAGTCGCACTCAAGGGCCCCCGTGTTACAGCACCTGTACCGAGAGAACTTCTGTTTTCCTCTACTACGTTCGGTTGGATAGAAGGATCAGGTCAGGCATTTTCGATTACTGCTGTCTCATTACCCGGTCTCCTCGTGCCGTTTTTTGCTGGGCTAATGATTCTTAGGCGCACCCGCCGTCTGATTTAGTGCCGAAGACCTTTTATAGCGACACGTTTGGGATTTTTCGGGTGGCATTTCACGCGCGCATCGGAACAATCCCATAATCCGCGAACCGTAACGTGAGTCACGTTAAGCGGAATTTTGGTTTCCCCGCGAAGCATGATGCTCGAATCTCTCACCTATTTATCGTTATCCCCGACGCTCCGGTTGGAAACGCGTGACGTCGTAGCCGTCTATTACGCCTGGTTGGCCGAATAGTTCTACGGCCGGTGCTACCTCCGCAAGGGACAAGGTGAGCAGCAACAGCGCATTAGCATCGGCCGGCATGCCCTCGAGTGGAAATTGTTCGAGATATTCTAGAGCTGCTTCAGTGCGCGGTAATAGCGCGTCGTAGAACGCCTGAATGTCGGCCATGGGACTCAGTTGTCGTTTGTTGCTGCGCTCCCTTTCTGTTGCAAGCGCCCATGATGTCCACGACTCGAGATCGCTAAATGGAGCGGGCAAAAGGGGGTCAGACATGGGCTTTACTTCCGGCGCCGTTTTCGATTATCTGCTGCACGACGTGGTGACTATGCCGTACGAGAATTTCTTCGTCTTGGACATAGAACTCCTTCTTCGCACCAGATGCCAGCATCGAATGGGCTTCCTCTAAGGTCCTGCCATCTTCCAAAATAATGTCGCGAAATAGCACGTGTCCGTATTCCTGAGTGAAACGTTGGCTCGCGGTTTGGGCTTTCGGGAAATACTGCGTGGAGTGCCAAATCGTTCGATCAACCGAGACCGGCCAGAAGTTGTGCGTAAAGTAAGAGCCTTCAGAAATGTCGATAAAGAAACTCGGAAAGACCGAGTTGAGGTCTAAGGTCCAATCCTCATGTCGACCTGGATTCACCCCTGCAGGAATGGCGTTCGGATCGAAATTTTGGCGCACGAGAGATGCACCATGACGAAATGCGATTGATCCCACCGGGCTCGGTTTTACATCGGCATTGCCGTACAAGGAAATCGTGCCGTGGTGCGGATAGAGTCGCAGGTCCAAAATTTGGTTGTGCGGGTTTGATTGACTAGTGAACGAATCAGGCAGCGAGCGACCATGCAGGAACGCGACATGATAGGTCTCCAGGAACGCATCTTTAACAACCTTCCAATTTGCCTTCACTTCAGTCGTCCAAGAGGCGCTACTTGTCGAAATGTCCGCAAACGGATAGCCATGTAGCCGCGTGCCAAATTCGCCGAGGAAGCTTGCGAGATCTTCTGCTGGTTCAGGGTCTACATTTATAAAAATGAAGCCTTCCCAGACATCGCAGGCAACCGGAGTGAGGCCGAGTTTACTCGTGTTTAGTTCGAAGAAATTCTTTTCATCTGGGACGTTCCGCAACTCGCCGTCTAAGCCGTAAGTCCAACCGTGAAATTTGCACGTGAAAGCCTTGCAGCTACCGTGCTTATCCCAGGCGATTTTGTTGCCCCGATGCGAGCACATGTTGTGAAACGCGCGCACCTCACCGTCTTTTCCTCGAACGATGAGAATCGACGTCTGGCACATCGCGATATCTTGAACAAAGTAGTTTCCAGGTTCCGGAATTTGCTCGATTCGGCCGACATTGAGCCACAGCTTCTTAAAGATATGCTCGCGCTCGAGCTGAAATTGGTTTTCACACGTGAAAACATTAGTTGGTAAGGGGCCGGTGCCAAGGTGCGGGTGTTTACTGTGCCACGTTGCGCCGTTTGTAGAACTTCCGTCCATATCCCAATCTCCGTGGTTGCGAGAGCTCGGCCGATCGCCTGCACGTGAAATACTACGCTTATAAACGGCCGAAGTCCTGAGTCTATCCAATGTACCGCAAAGGTCTTCGCAGTGCTTCCCATGAGCGACAGATCTTTGCTTTTTTAGCCCGAAACCGTTTAGATATGCGGCTAAGTAATTACCGTGTTGCAGCACGGTCTTGGGTTGCGGACCCACGCGATACATGCCCGGAGTTAGAAGGAGTTTGAGATGAAATTGGGTGTTTTTAGTTTCAATACGGAATACACGATCCGTCCCGACGACCTCGCGGTCGCGTGCGAAGAACGAGGTTTCGAATCGGTTTGGTTTCCGGAGCACACGCATATTCCGGCGAGCCGCTTAAGCCCCTGGCCGGCCGGGGACGAGTTGCCCAAGGAATATATTCACATGTCCGATCCATTCGTGAGTTGCACGGCGGCTGCGATCGCGACGACGAAAATTAAGGTTGGGACAGGCATTTCGCTAGTTATCGAACACGATCCCATCGTGCTTGCGAAAACCGTGGCCACCGTCGATCGATTATCTAATGGACGCTTTTTGTTCGGCGTGGGTGCGGGATGGAATCGCGAGGAAATGGAAAACCACGGCACGGTCTATGCAGAACGCTGGAAAGTTCTTGAAGAGCGCGTGAAAGCGATGAAAGTGTTGTGGACCACCGAAGAGTCGACGTTCCACGGGGATTACGTGAATTTCGACCGCATCTGGTCGTATCCTAAACCAGTGCAACAGCCGCACCCGCCCGTGATCTTGGGCACGTTCGGTTCCAAATGGGGACGCAAGCGCGTCGCGGAATTTGGCGACGGATGGATCCCGATTGACGGCTTCCATGGCGATTTGGCCGCGGATATTGCGGATTTGAAGGCGCGACTCGTGGAAGAGGGCCGAGATCCCGATTCCGTGCCCATCTCTATGTTCGACGTGTTCGAAACATCGGCCGAAGATCTGAAACGCTTCGCAGACCTAGGGTCGATCGAGCGTGCCATTCCGCGCTGCCCTACGGAAGACAAAGACACGGTGCTGCGCTGGTTGGATAAATACGCGGAAATCGGCCGCCAAATCGGCGCGATCTAGCTCTGCCATCAGTGTACTATCGTCGCCATTAAGGCGACTAATTGGGGTACAAACTAGGGGGACAGTTTACTTAATTGTTGAAGAGCGTAGCTTCCGCAGCCTTGCGAGCTCGTGCAAACAATTAAGTAAGCTGTCCCCTTTTCAGAATCGCCCCTTATTGTCCGTTAATTACAGACCCAAAATTTTAGGAGAATCATGATGCCCGAAGCTTATATTATCGATGCTGTGCGCAGCCCAACAGGGCGCCGCAAAGGCAGCTTGGCCGATGTTCATCCGGCTGATCTTGGCGCCCATGTCATTCGCGCGATCGTTGAACGCAACAGCATTCCAGACGAAGATTACGATGACGTCATATTCGGCGCGATCGACGCGTTGGGTCCACTGTCCGGCGATGTCGCACGCACATGCTGGCTAACGGCGGGCATGAGTGAGGTGGTCCCTGGTGTCACGATCGATCGCCAGTGTGGTTCTTCGCAACAATCCGTGCATTTCGCCGCCCAAGCAGTGATGTCCGGTGTGAACGACGTGGTCCTCGCCGGCGGCGTGCAAACGATGACCAAAATCCCAATCGGTTCGGCGCCCGCGGCAGGTAATGCGTTCGGTTTCAAAGATCCGTTTACGGGTTCGGAAGATTGGGTAAAGCGTTATGGTGATGTCCCGCCGAGCCAATTTACGGGTGCGCAAATGATGGCCGATCGCTGGGATATGTCTCGTGAAGAACTGGAGGTGTATTCCTTGGAATCTCACCGCCGCGCAATATTAGCGATTAAGGAAGGACGCTTCGACCGCGAAATCATCCCGTTGAACGGTTTGACGATGGATGAAACGCCGCGCGAAACAACGCTCGAGAAAATGGCCGGTCTCGATCCCATCTTTGGTCTAAGCAAGATTACGGCAGGTGTCGCGAGCCAAACTTGCGACGGATCTTCAGCCATGTTGATCTGTTCCGAAGACGCAGTGAAACGTTACAACCTGAAGCCACGTGCGCGAATTCATCACATGAGCGTGCGTGCCGAAGATCCCATGATCATGCTAACGGCGCCCATTTCCACGACCCGCTACGCGCTGAAGAAATCTGGCATGAAGCTCGAAGACATCGATCTCATCGAAGTTAACGAAGCGTTCGCGCCGGTCCCGATCGCGTGGTTGAAGGAAATCGGCTATCCGCACGAGAAACTCAATGTGAACGGCGGCGCCATTGCGCTCGGTCATCCGATTGGTGCGACCGGCACGAAGTTGATGACGACTTTACTGCACGAGTTAGAACGCACTGGCGGACGCTATGGTCTGCAGACTATGTGCGAAGGCGGCGGCCAGGCGAATGTCACCATCATCG
Organism: Gammaproteobacteria bacterium; assembly: GCA_047611805.1. Lineage (GTDB taxonomy): Bacteria > Pseudomonadota > Gammaproteobacteria > UBA11873. The sequence goes on along the minus strand of JBLFWX010000008.1, from coordinate 28,854 downwards.
AACGTTTGTAGATGAGTTGCGGCGAGGCGCTGCTGGCCCAGCAGCGTCCTTGCTTAGAAACTCCTCAGTCGATGAATATAAAGGAATGAGGAAACCCGTCTATGGATAGTTTGGTTGATGTTGCATGGTTGCAGGCGAATCTAGGCGATCCGAATTTGCGGATCCTCGATTGCACGGTTGCCTTCGAAGTGGGAGAGGCTGGCGCGCTAACGTTCTGCGCTGGGCGGCCTGAGTGGCAAACCGGCCATATTCCTGGCAGCGCGTTCGCCGACATCATCGAGGATCTGTCAGATACCACGAGTCCTTATCAATTCACGTTGCCGAGCGCCGAGGCGTTCGCGCAGGCGATGGAACAACTCGGCGTTGGTGAGGGAACTCAGGTTGTTCTCTATGACAGCACATACACGATGTGGGCGACGCGCGTGTGGTGGATGCTAAAAGCATTTGGCTTTGATGACGTTGCTGTGTTGAACGGCGGATTCACTGCCTGGCAGGCATCGGGCTTACGTGTTTCAAACGCCGCAACAGAGATTACGCCGGCGAAGTTTAACGCGCAACTGCGACCTGGTTGGTTCGCTGACACACACAACGTGGAGCAAGCGGTCGCAAGTCCCGGCTCCACCTGCGTCATCGATGCGCTCATGCCGGATATGTATACGGGCGTGCAAAATCCTTACGGGCGGCCTGGCCACATTCCGGGCGCCATTAATGTGCCGGCCGTGGCGGTGGTCGATCCAGAATCACGTTTGTTTCTCGATGATTCGCTACTACGCGAGCATTTTGCGCCGGCTTTAAGCGACCTTGGAAAAGCCGTGATCACCTACTGTGGTGGCGGAATAGCCGCCACCGCAGACGCGTTCCTACTCCGTCGGCTCGGCAAAAGCAACGTCGCCGTGTACGACGGATCGATGGCCGAATGGACGTCGCAACCGAGCCGGCCGTTAGTGTTAGGTGCCGAACCTCAATAATCAAATAACGTAGCGGGCACCACTGTGTTGTCCCGATCGACCTTAAGGAATCACTCATGATCGTAGAACAAATTTGGACCGGTAATGATTACCGTAATTTTAACTACCTAATCGTTTGCCCTGAAACGGGTGAAGCAATGGCAGTTGATCCCCTAGATCATCAGAAATGTCTTGGCGTCGCAAAGGCTAAGGGTTGGCAGATCACTTACGTGCTGAATACGCACGAACATTTCGATCACACCGGTGGCAACGACGCAGTGATTGCCGCGACTGGTGCGAAACTTCTTGCTCATGCGAATGCGAAAAATGCGATCCCAGGAATGGACCGAGGGCTGAATGCCGGTGATCGAATCATGCTCGGCAAGACCGTCGAGCTTGAAGCGCTAGATACGCCAGGGCACACGATGAGCCACGTTTGCTTGCGCTCACACACCGATACGCCAGCGCTGTTCTCTGGCGATACCCTGTTTAACGCGGGCGCAGGCAATTGCCATAACGGCGGTCACCCTGCCGAACTCTACGAAACGTTTGAAAAGCAACTCACGAAGTTGCCAGAGAGTACCTTGATCTATCCCGGTCACGATTACATGGCGAACAACCTCGAGTTCACCTTAGATCGGGAACCAGACAACGAAAGTGCGAAGCGTTTGCTCGGCGACGTGTCCGATCAAGATCCGAATGCAGCGCTCGTGTCGACGCTGGCGATGGAGCGCGAAATCAATACGTTCTTGCGCCTCACTAGCCCAACTGTGATCGCTCGACTGCACGAATCGTTTAACGATCTACCTGACAATCCGGATCCGAAAACGGTGTTTGTAAAACTCCGCGAATTACGTAACAAGTGGTAGAGAATCCGTAGCCGCGGATCTTGTTCGGCCGATCCGAGAGCGAATCGGCACAGGCCTGCCACAGAGCAACGTGTGCATCGTCGATCGAGCGGTCAATTCCAGCACCACTGAGTTTCAATCGAGAGAACTAAGTCTATGCTAATGGCTATCATCGAGTTCGAGATGAATCCGGGTGTGGAGCAAGAATTCACCAGCTTGATAAGCGGCTTGAATACCCAAATCGAAAAGATCGATGGATACATTAGTTCAGATCCCGCGTCGAGTCTGAATCACGCAGGCATGATGTATGAAGTGTCTTACTGGCGTGACGCGCAGGCGCTTGCAAAGTGGGCGAGCGATCCGCTTCACCAACAAGCGATGCGTGCTGGCAATGAACGTCTGTTGAAGTGGTACAGAATTCGCGTTGGCGAAGTGCAGCGCGATTGGTCGATGGGTAGCATTCCGGGCGGGAGCCCGGCTGCTTCTTAGGAGTGTCGGCCCGCTAGAGCGGGTCGTCCACTCGCGCTAGATCGGCTTGCAAGTATTTACCGGCGACGTAGAAATGGTAGGCAACCCAAATGCCCATCACGCCGAAAATCATTAAACTCCAACGCAGAGAATCCGCGCCATATTCTGGGGCGAGTAGATCGCTCACTAAGCCGATCGACCAAGGTCCTGCGCCGAGACCAATGATATTGACAATAAATAACAGAATGGCCGAGGCGACGCCGCGCATGCGCAGGCGCACCATGCTTTGGGCCTGCGCGATGGTCGTTGCTTGCCAAAAATTGGACAGCAACACGGGCACGGCAAACATGGCAAGTGACCAGTAAGGATTGGATAGGAGGTAGGTTCCGATACTAAACGGCACGGCGATTAAAGCCGACACGGCTACCGTCCACAAATACCAGCGTGGATCGCGGGCGCCAAACTTGTCGGCTAAATAGCCGCCGAGAAAAATGCCAATGCCCCCTGGAATGCCAAGAATCAAACCCAGCCATAAACCAATTTCGGTGGTGGCCATGCCGTGAGAACGAATGAGAAACGAAGGGAACCAGCTGATCGCCGCGTAACCGACAAACGCGGCCAAGGCGCCGCCGAACGCGCTATGCATGAACGCCGGGCGTTTCATTAGAAAGCGTAGCGTTTCAAGAAAGGTCGGGGCGCTCGCTTCAGCCGTGCGATTGTCGGACATGCCGCGCGTGGGTTCTTGGATCGTAAAGCGTACCAACAGCGCGAGGACTAAGCCTGGCAAGCCAACGACAAAAAATGCTCGCCGCCAACCATACATTTCATTAATCCAGCCGCCGATAAACATACCGAACATGATCCCAAAGGGGATCCCTAAAGCGTAGATTCCGAGCGCCGTGGCGCGCTCTTTTTGCGGATAATAGTCGGAAATAATCGAATGCGCTGGCGGGCTGCAACCGGCCTCGCCGATACCAACGCCCACTCGAGCGAGAGCCAGATGGACGAAATTCTGCGCCAAGCCGGACGCCGCTGTCATCACACTCCAGATCGCGAGTGCTAGCGCAATGAGATTGCGGCGATTACCTCGATCTGCCCACAGGGCAATCGGGATCCCCATGACGGCGTAAAATGAGGCGAACGCAAAACCGGCCAGAAAGCCGAGCGCTTGATCGGATAATCCGAGGTCGAGCTTTATCGACTCCATCAAGATCGAGAGGATCTGCCGGTCGATAAAATTGAACGTGTACACGACCACGAGCACGCTTAACGCGTAAGTGCGCACACGCTTGGCGGCGACCGCGTCAAGCGCCACGCTGCTCATCGATCTTGCACCGTTGGCTGACTAAGGCCGCGGCCAACAAAAGTCTGGCTCAACCAAACGCCTTGGTGACTAATTCGGTATCTAGATATTCGACAACGGAGATGATCTTGCCGTCCTTAAATTTGTATACCCAACAGTAGGTATTGTTGTAATCGACGCCATTTTTCATTCGCGCTTTGCCATGGCCTTGCAAAGCAATATAGTCGCCATCGGCAATAAAATTTTCCGGGGTAATGTCCATGTGCCCGTCGACGGCACCCGTGACGGGTCCGAGAAAGTCTTCGAGCACCGATTTCTTGCCTTTATACACATTCGAAATACTTGTCGTGCCGGTTAATGTCCATTCAATGTCATCATGCATGGCATCGACTAACGCATCGCCGTTGCCGTTGGCGAGTTCGGCGAACATATTTTTCAGTAAGGCCTTATTTTCTTCCGCACTCATGACATTTCCCCCCAAGGTATTGTCTTCGTCGATTTTAAGTTTTTTATGGATGAGGCTTCCCTCGATTCCAGCCTGCGCTCGGCAGAGCAGCGCGCGTGAGCGTGGTTGATGATAGCCGACTCCGGGGACGGAGTGATACTTTGCCCATTCGATTCAGCGATGATCTGCCTGCAGGTCCCTGTTCCGTGGGGGCTTAATTAGTTAGATGGATTTCCCTCACGGTTATACTATTGTTATGTGTCATAAGAGACAGTGATTCAATGAGTCCGACCGTATTCCGAGAAAAGGGTTATCGGTTTTTCTTTTTCTCTCGAGAAGAAGAAAGAATGCATGCATGTGCATGTAGTTGGTTCTGATTGCGAGGCTAAATTCTGGCTAGAACCAAAAATCGAAATGGCGAGAAATTATCGTCTTTCTAGTCCACAATTACGCGAAGTAGAAGAGCTTATAGGGGCGCATCGCGATGAAATCACAATCGCATGGAAACAACATTTCGGCGGCTGAGGTCACAAATATATCGACGCATGGCTTCTGGCTGCTTAGTGCTGCGGGAGAAACCTTCCTTTCATTCGAAGAATTCCCGTGGTTTAAAGATGCAGTAGTTGCAAACATACTTAACGTCGAAGAACCTCACCCAGGACATTATCATTGGCCGGAGCTGGATATCGATCTCAGCGACGACATAATCTCCGACCCGACCCAATTTCCATTGAAAGCGAATGCCACATATCCAAGCGTTCAACACTGAGCCTTGACGGCATCCACGTTGCGCTAGCGCTCCACTGCGGTGCTATCAAGGGCAGGCTAGTGCGACGATAGCTGGTCGGATCGCGTGGTCGAGGCGACCTTGTTCAACCCCTAGATGATGGCATCGTAGAGCGGCAGAGCACCATGAGCAAAAGCTTAAAGCAAGATTTCAATCCTCAACGGATCAAGGGCTACCATGCCCATGTTTACTATCGCCGCGATACGGATCGGCTGCACGCTGCCGCGATCCGCGACGCAGTGCCTGCACTATTCGAAGTGGTGATGGGCCGATGGCGAGACGAACCCGTTGGGCCTCACCCGTTGCCAATGTATCAAATGGCTTTCGAAGTACCGCTCTTCCAGAACTTCGTGCCGTGGTTACAATCGGTACGTGGCCCACTATCGATTTTGGTTCATACGTCCACTGGGGTAAGTGATCTCATGGATCACTCGGTCGGGGCGATGTGGCTCGGACCGTCTTTAGACTTGAACATCGCGTTCTTCGACACCGACGGCAAGAGTGCTTAACGAAATCAGAACTCCGAGTCCAATAGACTCAGCCGTTTCTCAATGCGGTTAGCATTCAGCTCGTGTTTAGCTTAGACGTTTTAGCCTAACTGACGAGCGCAGCACGCTCTTGCGTTCGGCGGTGCGCGATAATTCGAATAGGTATAAGGGAAGGAAATCAACGTGAAATTATTTCATCGTCAAAGCCAGATCGCCACAATCGCGGTGTTGGCTTTCGCTATAGGCGGCTGCGCCAATGATCCGTATCAACGTACCAAAGTAGCCGCAGCAGTCGGTGCCGCGGCCGGCGCGGCCGCGGGTTATGCCATCGATGACGGCGCAAAAGGCGCGCTCATTGGGGCGACGCTCGGCGCCCTCGCAGGCGGTGCAGTCGGCAACTACATGGATAATCAGCAACAGGAATTCGAGCAAGTACTGGCCGCTGAGCAAGCGTCGCACGAGATTGAGATTGAACGTCTGAAAGACGACGTGCTGAAACTCGATTTATCGAGCGAAGTCTCCTTTGATGTGGGCAGCGCGACGGTCAAGACGGCCTTTTATTCGACGTTGGATAAGCTATCAAATGTGATTTCGAAGTACGACCGCACCGTCGTCCACGTGATTGGTCACACTGACAGTACGGGGTCTGCGGAATTTAACCAGGGCCTCTCAGAACGTCGCGCACAAAGCGTGATGAACTATCTCCGCAATCACGGGGTGCCAACAAACAGAACTTTACGGGAAGGTCAAGGCGAGTACAATCCGCGTGCAACGAACGATACTGAAGCAGGTCGGCAGCTCAATCGGCGAGTCGAAATATATTTAAAACCGATCGTGGAAGGCAATGAGCGTAGTGCTTACGAATCACCGCTCGGGCGATAAGGTGATTCACGCTTAAGTTCCAAAGGACGTCCAAGCGGTAGCGCGAACTCTATGTCGCCTACCGCGATTCAGCGCGTGAACTGAACGGCACGCCCTTGTTGAGCGTTATCTCATCGAGTCTGTGGCCGCGGATCTTCTGCTAGAGGATCCGACCTGCCCGGTTGGAAAACATTTAGGCGTCCGGAGCTCCGAATTGGTTTGAAAGCGATATTCCCGAGCGGCTCAGTGATGTTACTATCGCGCCGTGCGGTGGGCGGCGTGACTAGTTGACCGGTTCGACCTGTACAATTCTTGGACGATTCGGTTCGGCTGATGTCTCTCCGGGGGTGCTGTCGGCGAGAGCGGATCGTCGAGTTCACGTGGTCGGAGTGATAGTCGTTAACGGCCACGAATTGCGCAAGGTCCGAGGCTATAACGGGTTCGGTAGCTAACTTCTCACTCATCTGCACGCTTGTCGATGGACGACAGTTCCGACCAATTTACTAAGGAGACGGTCTTGTCCGATCTCAAATCAGTACTATCGAAAGCCACTCCACGTGACATTCGCATCGAACCGTTCCCGCACGTCGTGATCCACAATGCTTTGCCGGATAATGAGTTTGCCATCTTGTCACAGACCTATCCGAGCATCGAGACTATTGCTGGGGGCGAACCCTTAAAAAATAATACGCTTTATCTAAAATCCGCGCTCGATGTGATCGATACTCCTGCCTATTCTCAATCGTGGCGTGATTTCTTTGCTTATCACTGTTCGCGCGAATTCTACTCGGAAGTTATTGCGCTGTGGCAAGAGGTGCTGGATGAGACGCATCCGGCAATCGATGCCCAGTACGGTAAAAGCTTTGCTGATTTCACTTGCGGTATTCGCCGCCCAGGTGCCGAAGAAAATCCCGCTAATAAGCTTGAAGACATCCAGCTCGATTGCCAGTTCGGAGTTAACAGTCCCGTGCGCAAAGTGACTTCCGTGCGAGGACCACATGTAGATACGCGGTATAAATTATTTGCCGCACTACTTTATTTTCGAATTGAGGGCGACGACTCAAGCGGCGGAGAATTGGAATTTTATCGTTACTGCGACCCCGCAATGCGTTATCGCGCCGGGCAAGCGGTTGACTCAGAATTCGTAAAAAAAGGTCCGTTTCGGGCCCTCAACCGAATTGAGTCTAAGCACGTCGAGAAGACTCAAACGCTGTCCTACGAGCCCAATACCTTGGTGATGTGGATAAACTCGCCGCACGCCGTTCACGGTGTCTCGCCGCGCGACGTGACGACTTCGCCCCGACGTTACGTCAACTTTCTCGGCGAAGCGTATAACGGAGTGAACGACGGATTTTTTGTAACTAAGAAACGGCGCGCCAGTTGGTTTGCGAAAGGCTAGCACGTAGCGTCGCGTAATTACCGACTATTTATACAACTAAAGAACTTAAGCCATGCGAAATAGGCCCATCCGAGACACTCTGCAACGCGCAATTGGCGCACTTCGCCTGCATTCCGTTGGCCGTACCGATCGGGTGGCACTAGCCGAACTGATCAACTCGCTTCGGCCTATTGATGCGGGCTTCGATTTGTTGCGTTTGGGTCCTGAGGGCGACGGCGGGTATCTGATCCCTGACGATATCAATGGGATAGAATATGCGTTCTCGCCGGGCGTCTCGACAGAGTCTGGATTTGAGGCGTCTTTGGTAGAACGCGGCATGCAAGTTTTTCTCGCCGATTATTCTGTCGATGGGCCAGGGCAAGCGAGCGATAAATTCTCGTTTGAGAAAAAATATATCGGTAGTTTCGCCGACCCGTCGCATATGACCTTGGACGTGTGGAAAACGTCCACCATCGGTGATTACGCCAGCGACCTGCTGCTACAAATGGACATCGAAGGCGCAGAATTCGAAGCGTTACTAAATACCTCTGACAGCTTGCTCTGTCAGTTTCGCGTTTTAGTCATTGAATTCCACTACTTGCACCAACTCTGGAACAAGCCGTGGTTTTTGATCGTGAAACGCGTCTTTGAAAAATTACTGGCCAACCATAGCGTTGTGCATATTCATCCGAACAACGGCAGCGGCTCGTTCAAAAGTCGCGGTCTAGAGATTCCGCGAGTTGCCGAGTTCACGTTCATTCGCAACGACCGCATCAAGCAGCGACAACCGGCAACGATCTTCCCGCATCCGCTTGATCGTGATAACAAGCGACGGAAGAAAACGATGGTTTTACCGCCGTGTTGGTATCGCTGAAAACCACCGTGCGCTGGTACCATGCTTTATAAAGCGGTCAACAGAATCCGCGGCTGGATCCTCGCGATGTTAAAGTGGACGCAGTCGGCTCCGCCCCGCGAAATTCCCGCAGAACTAGATGAAAGCTATACGCTGCAGGGCCAAATTCCCGTGCAAAATCGCTATCGAAACGACGTTTATCCGTCGTTTATTCCGCGATTTTATAGTCGAAGCGAAGTCAATACCTACATTAACAAGGCCACTAGAAAGGAAGCGTTTTACTACAAGAAAACGAGTACCTGGATGTATGAAGCGATTGAGAAATATTCGATTAAGGGTTGTGACGTGGCCGTGATGGGATCAACTTTTCCGACCTGCGAGGCGATTTGTCTCGCGTATGGCGCGCAACCGACTTCGATCGAGTACAACAAGATCGTATCAATTGACGGCCGCTTGAATCTGCTAACGGTTGACGAGTTTACGCGCAATCCGCGAATCTTCGACGCTGCGTTTTCCATTTCATCGTTTGAGCACGACGGCCTTGGTCGCTACGGCGATCCGTTGAATCCCGATGGTGATCTGGATGCGATGAAGTATATGAAAAGCGTGGTAAAACCCAATGGACTTCTGTTTCTAGCGGTTCCCGTTGGCAGCGACGCCTTGGTGTGGAACCTGCACAGAATCTACGGAAAATTGCGCCTACCCATGTTGTTACACGAGTGGCGCGTGTTGGATAGTTTCGGTTTTGAGGAAGAACACTTCTGCCGCGAGCGCTATCAGTTCGAACAACCCGTTTTCGTCCTGGAGAACATCCAAACGTCGGCCACAGCATGTCCGTGAGCGCCGGGTGCTACTGTAGGACTGACAAAACCTTCGATTGATTTTGGCTGTTCCCGGTTGCCGGGTAGGGCCCAATGAGTTCTTCGAAATGTTGCCAATTCGTGTAAGAGTAAACGTGGCTGCCTTGATGGAGTAATCCGGCGATAAAGCAGAACGTGCTACGACTTAAGATAAGGATATCGCTACACATCATGACGTATAAGTCGTAATCGATACTGTCATTTCCAGAGACGCTGCAGTTAACGTTCGATTGTTCGATTACGGATTCACACAGTCGAATGTCCTTCGGATTCGGGGATGTCACTATATGGATCTGGTGGCCAGCGTAGCGCGCGTGCAACGAAGTGATGAGCTGACAAAGACGTTCCTCGCCAATGAACCCCTGCTTGTTTACCTTTTCATGGTCTTTTATGTCGTCGAGACGAACATGAATCACGATTAAACTGTCTGGCTTGTGCGGTAACGTCCATTGTTGGTCTAGCGCTTCGCGTCGGTAGGAATCGAAGAATTCTTCCTTCAACGGAGACTCAGCAATTACATCGGGTAGGGGGAGCCCTGCAGTGTGTTGCATTAAGATTTTATGTTGACCATGAAACCAGCCGCCCATTTCATGCATATCACAACGACGACAGTGCTGGATCGGCACGGAGTTGCTAAGCAATAACTTATGGATGACGCTGTCGCGATAGTTGTAGCAACTTGTTGAACAGTGATGGTACAGCGTCTGCCCCGTCACACGAGCCACAGTGATGGCGTTAATCCAGGGAACGCTATTTGCGCCGTAACGATCTTGTCGGCTGGAGATATATATACCATCGTGAGGACAAGTTCTCGCCGATCGCCAAAACTTGTTCCAGAATAAATAGCGAATGTGTTCGGCCCTGAGCCATCCACGCAGTTTTCTCGCGATTTTTCTGCGGCGCTTAGTGCTCATCAAGCTTTAGAGGTGCGCCGTGGATTCGCTGCTTGATCACTACCGCTTGTCCGGTCGGCAAAGCGATTACGCCTTCGGGTTTGTCGTCGAAAAACTCATCAAATGCCTGCTTCGCGCCAGGACAGTAATCTGAACCGTAATCGTCACAGATCATGACGCCGCCAGGGGCCAACCGCTCGTAGAAGAATCTAACGCTATCTAAGGTTGGCTGATAGAGATCGACATCGATATGTACGAACGCGAATTGTTGTGTGGCGACTTCTTGGAAACGTGCTGGAATCCAACCTTTGTAAAGCACAATCCGATCACCGAATTGGCTAAGGTTTTCGCGTACAGCAGTTTCAGGAACCGCCAGCTCGCCAGTCTCCCAAACGGTTTTGCCGCCAGGATTTGCATCTTCTTGGCCAGGTTTTGACAGTCCGGCGAAGGAATCAAAAATATTCATCACCTTGGTGCTGTCGTCCCCGAGACCGGTTAGGATAAAGATACTCGATTTACCGTAACGCACGCCGCACTCCGCGATGTCGCCAGGTACCTGACGCACTTGGCGCGCGAATTCCAACAAAACATAACATCGATCACTTGGAATTCCGGTAATGTTCTTTTTTTTAACGAGCGCATCGGCCGTCAAGTATTCGGGATCCTGGAACCAAATTAAGTGGGACTTGTAGATCTCATAGCCTTGGCGTCGGGCGATCTTCTTTGCGCGTTTGTACTGCGCGTAGCGATACTTTTGGGCGCCGAATAGTCGTGCGCCCAAGAAATCAATTACCCGATGGAACATTCAACAAACTCCCAGTAAATCGTCATCATCGCGGCAACACAACGGCTAGCTGCTTTCAATATTGATCGTTAGCGTATTGCGATAGATGGTCGGATCATCTCCCGTCATCGGCCATACGGCGTGCCAGGAATTACTCGTCTTTATAAAAACGAGACACTGATTCGGTTCAAATTTGAAGGTCTTTAGGCGCTCCGTCTCATCGAAATCCAGATAGGTGTTCAATGGATTGAAAATTTTTGACTTGTCCTTGGGCCACACGACGGTCGTGCCCCCACCCCAGGCAGTATTCCATTCGTCTTCGCGCAATAGTGGTATGACCATGGTTATGATTTTCCTAGGGTGGTCAGTGTGCGGCGTGATGTTGCCGCCAGTAATCGGCATTGCGGAAAACTCGAAACGAGCTTTCAAACGTGGAAAATGCGGTACAGGGTTGCCGCGCTTTAGGGCTCGCGCGCTTAGCCGGATCCGCTCTGAAAAACTGGGCCCGGGAAAACCCAAGTCGATACCATGGCGCCTTAGTGAATCCATTGCGTCAGCAATAAACGTTTCTGACTTAATAAAGCGATGGAACCTTTGCCACGGCGGCGACCCCTTGACGAAACGGTTGTACTGGCGCGAATTATTTACCTGAGACAGCGAATACTTTCCGCCTTTGTCTGGTTTGTATTCGAACAGTTCAATGGGTGGCAAGTTATCGACTAATTCTCGATAAATCGCTTGTTCGAACACGGGCCGCGCAATTCCAATTGGATACGGCTCGTAGTCAAACCCAAGATTGGCGTAGTTAATCATCCACTGTTGTGGCGCGCCAGGTCCTGCTGAGCGGAACAACCTCCCACGTGGGACCGCGTTTTACCAAACGGGGTTCTCTTCTCAGTACACAGCTTCCAGTGGATCCCCGGAAAACGTTGAGCGCCGAGCGCTAGCTGGCCGGCCCACCAGGCGGGCGGCATTACGGTGCAATGAGCATTTTGCCCGTTTGGCAGCACTTTTCTAGCGAGATAACAGGCCGCAACCACGTAGACGAACTTATCAGCCGCGCCAAATAATTCATTTAACACCCAGCCAATGTCTTCTTCTGGAATATGTTCCAACACGTCGGTTGAAATAACGCCATCGAAGCGGCCGCAATAGGGTGCGGCATATGGCGCGTAGCCAGGGTCGTAGCACGTGACTTTCACGTCTGGCCACGCCGCGCGCGCTTTCAATCGGCTATCCGGATCCTCGCCTGGCCACGGCGAGTAGGCCAAGGCCTTGCCGCAACCGTAGTCAAGAATCGACCTTGCTCTCGTTGCCGCGACCAACTTGCCGATACTCGCATCGTGTTTAGCTAACGAATGCCCGTCAAACGTTTTTTTCGCGACTAGGCCAAGTTCCGCGTCACCTTGATCATGCAAGACTCGGTATTGTTCCACCATGTCGTTGAACCGCTGACTCGGTTTTTCTTTGGTGAAGACTGTGAAACGCGCATCGTCGGCGGAACGTTCAAGATCAAACCAGACATCCGCGTTGGGGTGGGGCCGGTAATTCAACAAATCCTTAAATGGTTGCCAAGGCTGAGTCTGCAAGGTGGTGAAATGAAAACATTTCGAGCGCTCTGGCGAATATTCGGCGTCGCGCGCATTCCACTCATGTGGCAGCTGACCCCAAAGATTATTAACGTGCGTGATGTCGCGAAAATGGCGATGTGGTTTCCCGGCTTGTGCATCGTCAAGGCGCCAGTATTCGGTCATCCGCGCGCAATCCAACAACATCACCGACGTTTCGCGTCCCGTTATGCTAAGAACACCGGCGTCGCCCATTTCCATATCGAATAGTTCTGCGGGATCGGCGAGATAAATTTGATCGACGTCGTTATAAATGGCTCGCCCTGTGCCCTCGGCGAAAGCTGGAATGGCGTAACGATATTTGGTAAAACCCGTCTTCCAGCCCGTGCGGTCGTAGCCGTGCAGGTCTTTCATCAAGTGAATTTCGTAACTTCTTGCCGGATCCCTGATCTGGATTATCGACCATATGAATATTCGTTCCGCGCGATACTGTTCGGATTCCGAACCGAGAAATATCCGCACCGGCGGCTTATCGCTGGCTTCGACGTCTGGGCGCGGGTCGAGACGTACGATTTCAGGTCGCGTCCTGACCCCTGGGCCACGCTTCGCGCTTTTACGAAACCAAAAGGCGGGTTTCCGGTGATGCCAGTAGGTTTTGAACTGTACTTCTTTGGGGAAATCTTGGGCCACCTGGCCACGCTCCTCGGTCGATAGATCCATGAAACGCCGATTGTATAATTCGGCGTTCGGAATTTATATCAATGTCGACTATCCAACGACAATTCAGTTATCCGAGTTCGGGTGCCGGCTCATGCGATGGCTTTCCCAGTGCTCTCGAAGTACATCTCCAATAATGACGAGATCGCCGGCATAACTGTCGAACAACGCGAGTAAGAATGCTAGTTCGGCCTCGCGTGCGTGGGCCGGCGAAAATGCGTTTGGAGTTGCCGTGTCGCCTGGATAACTACCGCACGGATGTTGAAACAGGTCGATACCGCCCACGATCAAGCGTTTCGGCCTGAGCGCAACGGCGCAGGCGAGCATGCTGGCGCCGTTCGTAGGACGAAGGGCGCCCCAAGGAGAATTTTGCAACAGTGGGTTCAAATCCGGCGCTTCGAAGAATTGCGTCGCATTGCACCACGGCTTAAAAAAGCGCGACATGACTAAACGGGGGGCACAAGCTGAGTTGTGCAGACCGAATATTGCACCGGAAACCGCACGCATGACGGGTTTGCCGCCCGTGAATACGATATCAGGGTTGCATAAGTAGTCCCGTTCTAACCACTTGTGATTCACGCGAAACAAAACGTCGTGTGCGTGCCTTTCTATGTCTGGGCCTTCACTAGACGGGCCGTTACCTAGACACAGGATAGATTCTGGTCTGCCGAGGGCGATGATCAATTCCTCGGCGGTGCGCAAGCGTCGCAATCGCCATCGGATCGGTGGGCGTTCGCAATGTTTGAGGATGAAATCCGCAAGCTTGTTAGCGGGAACCCTGTCGGCCCGCAGTGCTTTAATATCGCGTCCGAGCATCTCGCCGAGCATCGCCGCGGCCGCCGCGATCGAGCGCACTTGAAATCCATCCGTGCGACCAAGTTTTTGGTCAATCGTTGTTGAGGGTTCACCAAGCTTTATAGCGATTTCAAACGCGTGCATTAATTCAGTCGCGGACGGTGCGGCATCACGGCGGGCGCAAAGCCCGACTAACGCGATCGCACGACGTTTTAGTTCGCGGATCAGGCGCTCCGAAATCGATGCCGCATTTTCCAATACCACGACGGTTCGAACATTGGCTCGCGCAAGGAACAACCCGGTCGAGACCACATTACTGAATGGGACTGTCCATACTAAATATTCAGGATAATGTTCTGCAAGTGTGCTTCGCACACTCGCATCATCACAGGACAAAATGATACGCAGGCGAGGCTGAATTCTCGATATTTCTAACGCGAGCGAACCGATGCTTTCAAAAGCCGCAAAAGAGTCGCCATGGAACCATAAGGTCCGCTCACGTTGTCTCGGCGCAATGCCCAGACGTTGCAACAATGTGTCTTTCCAACTCATTTACGACGATTAACAATGGATACCTGGCTGATTCTAAATCTTATCTCCACGGCGCAATCGGCCAACAATAGTGCCGTGGACTTCACTTTAAGTTCGCGCAAGATAGATGGTGTTGTAGCTAGTTTCACCGGTAATAGGATTGTCGACAGTAACGATCTCGGCGGAGGTGTCGGCGAATACTTCGCTAAGTCTTATCGTAAAGGGTGGGTCGATCGGGTCGTTTGACCACAGCGCAAACACGCCTTTGGGATGCAAACAATCGCGCAACCGAGTCAAGCCTTCGGTCGCGTAAAACGATTTGTTCGTTGGATGCAAAAGATGGTTCGGCGAGTGATCGATATCAAGTAGAACGGCATGATAGCGTTGATCTGGTTGTTTCGGACTCAACGCTGAGAAGTTCTCGCGTGCCAATTCGAAAAAATTCGCCGAAAAATAGCGACTGCGATCGTCATCATTCATTCGATGGCTCACTGGGAGTAGGCCGCGTTCGTGCCAGGAAATAACGTTAGGCAGGGCGTCGATAATCGTTAGCGACTTGACTCTGCTGTCTTCAAGCGCGGCAACCGCCGTATACCCAAGGCCGAGGCCACCAACAATGACGTCTAGTGAACTTGCGTCTGAGTAGCTGAGTCCAAGCTTCGAGAGAGCGATTTCGCCGGCCGTGTACAAGCTAGACATCAAGAATTCATCGTTCAGAATTACTTCATAGACGTCTAGTTCACCCAGGATCGGAAAGCGGCGGCGGCGCAAAATCAACTCACCAATTGGGGTTTGTTCGTAATCGAGTTCTTCGAGGTTAATGCTCATGATAGATATCTAGGAGTACCTGTTGTTGCGTAGTCGTTCGACAAGTGCTGCGACTTTGTCGAGCTCACTCATCACCTGGTCAGATTCAGAAGGAATGAGGAAGACGAAGCCATGCACGCCACGTTCCGTAAAACCCTCTATTATTTTCTCATCGAGTGGTGCGCCGAACAGATAGAGCGTTAGCTCGGCGAAATCGCGATTCCTGAGGTCACACGCCTGCCGAAGATCTTCGACTGGATCGCCCTCATAGCGTTCATAAATTGGCATCCATCCATCAGCATAGTCGGCCACTCGATCGGGCACCTTGCCGTGATTGGAACCGATATACAAAGGTGGTCCGCCGGCCTGTCGAGGTTTCGGATAAGACCACAGTGGATCGAAATCGACGAATTCCCCGTGATACTCAGCTAACTCGTTCGTCCATATTGTTTGGATCGCGAGCGCACGGTCGCGCACAATCGCCCAACGATCCTTGAACGAACAACCATGATTTTCGATCGCTTCACGCATGAAGCCACCGGCGACGCCGAAAATCACTCGACCATTCGAAATCTGATCGAGAGAAGCGATGGCCTTGGCCGTAATGATTGGGTCTCTTTCAGTTAGCAGACACACGCCCGTTCCGAGTTTTATCTTCGATGTGACAGCCGCACAGGCGGCCAGCGAGGTGATGGAATCATACATTCGGGCGAACGGCTGCACGACCGCGTTGGTGCTATAGGAATTCTTCGTATGTTTCACCGGAACATGGCTCCCTTCGGCGAAGAACATCATATCGAGTTCGCGTTGTTCTACCCCGCGCGCGAGATCTACGGGTGCGGCGATCAAATCAGTAGGTAGCAAGCACACACCATATTGGGTCGTTGTGGGAGGTGTTTTTGGTTCGGTTATCACGGAATTCGACATGCGCTACTCATTAATTATGAAATTCAATATCGTTTTGGCAATGTAATTGCACTGCGGTCGAAAGACTATAGCGCGGATGCGATTTATCACGCGCTAGACCGCACAGCACTTCGGAGACGACCACGAATCCTATTTCATGCGATCCGTGGACCCGAAACGTATAGCGCGGGCTGCAATTCGACGAACATAAGCGATATAGTTCCTTCCCTTGGACGCCTTGGCCCCGGGAAAAATCCATCATCCATTTATTTAATCCGTCCAAGCTGGAAAAGCGTTGCCCGGCGAATTCAAACGGCGAATCGCTTGTGCGCTGATCCAAGCTTAAACATTCGGAGCGCTGCTGTGAGGTGTCCAGAAACATCGTCGGTGCGACCCGATAAATCATCTCAATATGACGCGTGCTGCAACTATTGGGGCACCCAGCCCGAGGTTCAACACGCAGTGTCGCGTCTAACAACTCGCGAGCTACGCTACGAATAGAATCTGAACTGCCACGAAGGTTGGCCAGGATGCCAGCCGATCCATATTTCTCGCCAACGTGCTCCTCCGGCGATTGTGTCGCGCATGGGTCGGTCGGTTGCTCGCTCTCTAGTGACCACACATCCTGTGCAGGAAACCCGAGTATGGCGAACAACCCGAATGTGACGAGTTTAAAGGAAATCAAGGTGAAACCATCGCTTCAAAGTCTCGGACCACGGTACTCAGTGCTAGATTAACACGGGCCCAGCGGATCGGTTGGCAACTAGATATTAGCTAAAACGACAAATTGAGTTGACCGCGGAAATTTATTGGGGTGCTCGGAAACAAGTGCAGCCCGTCTGATTGACTACCTCGAATGTAATTTTTATCGGTAAAATTCTCGACACCGAACTCCAAGCGTAGCTGTTTCGAGTAGCGCCAGCTGGCGAACAGATCGCCCTTGAAGTACCCGGGAAGTCTAAGTCTAAGCTCGTCTGGTTCGAGACTCCCTTGTCGCTCACTCAAGTAATTTAATGCCAAGCTAATCGATAGGTCGTCCGGTGTGAACAAACTCAAGCTGATCAGGCTGAGCGCGCCCACTTGGTGTTTGGCGACATTCAATGGCGTTGTTCCATTTCTAACAACCATGTCGTTGAAGATCTGCGCATCGACGAAATTGTAGTGGCCGCGTAGTGATAGCCACGATGTCGGTTCGAATCTAACCTCGACATCTGCACCGATGCTCTCTTGTTCGCCGGTCTGAAGCTCGAACCCCGGGTTCCCGGGCGCGTCGGTTGTCACGTTCGTTTGCTGTATAGCGAAAATCGCCGCATCGGCAGACAACGGATACAGGTCCGATTTCCATTTCAGCCCTGCTTCAACCGATTTACTCTTCGTTGGTGCTAGCCCGTCACGGTCTGGGCGCAGTCCTTCATTTGGGTCAATCGAGGTGCTGAAACTCGCGAACCAAACCCAGTTAGGGGTTGGTTTAAAGACGATTCCGACTCGCGGACTTACCTCATCTGAGGTTCGGTCGAAACGCGAACTCGAGGCAGCATCGCTACCTGACTGGTCGATGTGATCGTAACGTAATCCGAGCAGCACTCGCTAACGGGCCCCGATCTTCAGTAGATCCTGAGCATAAACGGACACCTGGCGCGTGCGTTCGTTGGAATCTCGCTCCAGTTCCAACGGCGGTCTCGATTGACCGTAAATCGGCCTGAACGGATTGAGTGCGAAAGGATCTGCGTCTGGATCCGAGCCAAGGAATTCGTTGTTTTCGTTAACACCCGTCGCGGACGTGCCGAATAACAAATGATGTGGCATTTCCCAATAGTTGCCCACGCCGCTCAGTTCAGCTTGCGCAATAAGCACTTCGGACGCTTGTGTGAATTGAGTAGCAAAACGGTTCAGTATCGTTGTTGCGCCCCTCGTCACGGTCCCGTCTGGCTCTACTCCGATGCCTTTGTACAAGGTTCTCTGCGCGTGCACGTCGATGTTCACTTCCCAGTTGTCGCGCAACTGATAATCAGACGATAACTGCAAGGTATAACCATCGACTGTGTCAGGAGCCGTCGCGGGCTCGCCGAGAAAGCGATTTTCGTTCAGGCGGACGGAGTTGTTGATCGCCACAATACCTGTATCCACGCGGCGTTTGTGGTGGATGTATTCGAACGTCGCGTCGAAACTCAAATTCTCTCGCGGTTGCCAGGCCAACATTGGATTAACAAACCATCGCTGGTGCTTCGCGAAATTGCGAAAGGTGTCGGATTCCTCGCGTTGCGCTATGAAGCGATAATTTAAATCTTTGCGCGCCACCAGTGGGCCGGTCGAATCAAGTTGTAAAGTCAACGCGTCGTAACTGCCGAAACCAACAGCCATGTCAGTGGCTGGGGCGATTTAGTGACGAAATTTATTGAGCCTCCCGGATCCCCGGGGCCATAGCGCGCCGTAGGGTCCTTTCAACACCTCGATGGATTCTACATTCGCGAGCGGACGTATGGGTAAGGTACCCGCAGAATCATTTAGGCCGTTGCGAAACACCGGGGCATTGCCGAAGCCGCGCAGCAGTATTTCGTTGAATGCACCGCCGCCTGCGGGATTCGCGATTGCCGATGTCGATGCTTGCAACAAAGGACCCAATGCACGAAATCCGATCCGTTCTACCATGTCCGAAGTCAAGCGCTCAGCGCTTAGTGGTATATCACTTGCTGGCAAAGGAATTTTACTACTTAGTAATTCATCGGGTGCTGCCAAATGTTTTTCTGTGACAGTAATATTCGGAACATCTTCTCTCTCGATAAGATCGGCACCTTGTGGGCTAATGGGCAACACAGTTATTGAATAAATAGCCAAATAAGCCGCTAAGCCCACAGCGGGGCGCAGACGATCTCCGAACGATTGTTTGCGAGATACGCATTGAACTCCGTCAGTAGGGCTCCAGGGACATGCATCAAATGGTTCGGAATTAACCAAGATTTAACCTAGATTTAACGCATCGGATCCCGGTCCTGGGATAGGCTTTTAAGATACACAGACTGCGACTTAACAATACGCCAATAGCCTGAACGTAAGTGGGACATATGAATATATTAGTTGTCGAAGATGATTTCGATGTAGCGCAGAACATTTGCGAGTATTTCGAAGCTCTCGGTAACACGGTTGAGTGGGCGCCAGATGGGTTGATCAGGCTTGAGCGCGGAACTAGCGAGGCGCGCGATGTGCTGATACTTGATATTTCACTGCCTCGTTTGTCCGGAACAGACTTATGTCGTCGGTTTCGCGAATTGGGATTTATGAATGTGCCGATCTTAATGCTAACCGCGCGCAGCGACCTGCCCGACAAGGTCAAAGCATTCCAAATTGGCGCAGACGATTATGTGGTTAAGCCTTTCGCATGGGAAGAGCTTGAAGGTCGAATCGGTGCATTGGTTCGTCGCGCGAAAGGCTTTGAATCGACTTCGAAATTGCGTGTAGCGGATCTCGAATACGACATCGCTATTCAGACGATTAGGCGCGCCGATACGGTTCTCGCGATTACCGCAACGGGGCGTAAGATTCTCGAGGCGTTGATGCGAAACACTAATCGAGTAATGTCGCGAGCAGAAATCGAACACCTTGTTTGGGGCGACGACCCACCGCAATCGGATTCGTTAAAGATTCATATTCACGCACTACGTGAAGTGATTGATAAACCGTTCGATCATTCGCTGATCACCACGATCCGCGGCGCGGGCTATAGGATTACGAACGATCATGACAAACCTTAAGAATATTCGTCGGCGATTGGTCCTTGTCGCCTTCACTTTGGCGACGACCGTCGCGGTAATATTTGCCGGCGGGCTCTACTACGCGTGCGATACCGCAGAAGACAAGCTCTTCGACGACCACGTCATAGCCGACGTAAATTATTTCGTCGCCGCCTACGACAATGATCCTGGGATTTTTGATATTCCGCGCCGCAATTTTGATGTGTATATCGCTGACGGTAGCGACACCAGTTCATTACCCGGCTATCTGCAGGGTCTCGCGCCGGACGAAGATGAGGTGATCTTAGATGGAAAAGAATTCGAGCTGATCGTACGCACGAGCGACGCGAAAACCTTATATTTCCTGTTCACTGAGAGCGAGATGGAAGAATTTCAGAACGCTCTGATATTCGCCATGTTCACGCTGATCTTTCTTGTCATTGGAGGATCTGCTTGGGCCGGTCATATCGTCGCGGACCGCATTATTGCACCGTTAACGAAACTCTCACGAGAGGTAAGCGAAATGGGGATCGGCGACAACACCGATATCGAGATCGATCCGGTTCGGATGACGAGATCGCGACCTTGGCTGTCGCGATCAACGGCTACCACTCGCGAATATCAGAAATGTTGCGCCGCGAGCGAGAATTTTCGGCAGACGTGAGTCACGAATTTCGCACGCCGATCATGGCGGTCCAAGGTGCAACGGAACTGCGTGCAAAGCGCCTCACGCTTAACGATAAAACCAACCAATTGCTAACCCGCGTAAAACGCGGCTGCTTCCATATGACGACTTTAATCGAGGCATTGCTATTTTTAGCGCGAGACCCTGAAAGTTTCAAAGACATGGTCGAACCAGTGATCGACAAAAGAGTGATCGAGGCGCAAATCGCAGCGGTTCAGGATGTCGTGAAATAGAAAGGAATTGTGGTAAATGTTGAAGGTGCCGTCCCCGACATGACGATCAATACGATTCCCGCCGTCATTGAAATTGTCATCGGAAATATTTTGAAGAATGCAGTTAAGTGTACGAACCAAAATGTGATTAATATTTTTGTCGAGAATGACGAAGTCGTGATTCAAGATTATGGTCCTGGAATTGATCGAGCCGTTCAAGCTTTGCTGTTTGATCGTTTCAATCGGGGCAAGTGTCGCGATTCGGATGGTAGCGGCATTGACCTAGCACTCGTTAGACGTTTCCGTGACCAGTACGGTTGGGCGATCGATTTTCGATCTGATCAAGACAGCGGCACACGTGTTGCTGTCGCGTTCTAGGTAGTGGGTTGCACCTGAATTAGTCGTTTCTGATGCTGGGTGCCGCAGCCGCGGACAAATCTCTGGCATTGCGCCGCCATCGTATCGACGATCCGAGATCCCAACCTTTGTCGCGGGTCCCGTTCCTCGTCATTACCCCATCTCTAGAATAAGCCTCGGATAAATTCGAGATCGCCTCTCGTTCATCGCAACGTAAGTATCGATGTGCGGCGCGTTGAATAAATGGTCGTCATGACAAAAATTATCGTAAGGCCGACGTGATTTAACCGCTTATTAACCTCCTAGTAAATCTGTGTAAATCGTGCGCTGCGTCTATTCGTCTCCTACTGGAGGTCGACGATAAAGCGGCCTTCCAGAAATTGGATCACCGCATTTTAGGAGGAACAACAATGAAAATTAAATCAATCATACCTTTCACGACGGCGGTCTTTTGCTTGAGTTTGCAACTAAACGTCGCGAATGCGGTTCCGGCACTCCCTTTCTACAGCGCACATACGTTCATATCGGGTGCCGCGATCGATAACCGGTATTTTCCCATGACGAGCACGGGAACAAATGTCTACGCGGGCGAGTACGTAGAAGATGGCGAAATTTTTGCAGAACGCTTCGAGCTGTCTAACACCGGGGCGGGTAAGACCCTATTAGGTGTCCAGACCTGCACGCAGCTGGACCGAGGGTTTGAAGGCGATTTGCTCGTCTTTAGAAACTAAAGACTACTACGCGCAGGATACCGCGGGAAATGTCTGGTACTTTGGAGAAGACCTTACTGATTTTATATACGACGATGACGGTATGCTTCTTGGTACTAACGATTCGAGTTCATGGCTCGCCGGAAAGAACGACGCGTTGCCGGGATTCATAATGCGAGCGGACCCGATCCTCGGCTTCGGCTACTTACAGGAATTTGCCGTAGCTGATGACGCGCTCGATTTCGCGACCATTGATGGTGTGGGTGTGGAAGTGACCATCGGAATTGGGACGTCTACCAACGGAGTGCGAATCTTAGAGGACTCGCTGCTCGACCCAGACTTCCGTGAGTTTAAGCACTACGCGCCCGGCATCGGTTTGATCCTTGCCGCGGAAGATCTGGACGAGAATCTCCAAAACCCGTTTCTATCCGTTGAGTTAGCGGCGCCAGTTGCGGTTCCAGCGGCGCTTCCCTTGTTAATCTCGGGCTTAGCCGGATTGGGTTTCGTCTCGCGTCGCACACACGAGCCAGCGAGCGCCTAATGTTTTAAGCAACTCACTCCCACTTGCGGGGCCCGAGTGCCGGTTTAGCTCCCTTTTACGGTCGGCAGTTTGGCCCCCAAAATATTTTCCATCCCGACCACCCCCAGACGCGACCAGACAGCCGCAGCGATAGCAAATTAGGCGGAGACAGGTCACTTTTTCTGTAATTCCGGGTATGCTCCTATGACCAGGCGAAAACCCAGAAGGACGCAACCATGAACGGTTACACGATAATCGACGTTGATACGCACGTGACAGAAGTTTCGGATGTGTGGACCGCACGCCTGCCGGCGAAAATGCGCGACTTAGGTCCGCGTGTTGAACGCGATGATCGGGGGCGTGACTGGTGGATGATCGGCGGTAAAAAGGTCGTGCAAATCGGCTTGACCGCAACTGCGGGCGTAGGCGATATGAAGAGCCCGCCCAAGGGTTACGATGATATTCACCCTGGCGCGTTTGATGCGCATGCTCGACTAAAATACATGGACGAAATGGGAATTTGGGCCATGGTGCTTTATCCAAATGTGGGCGGGTTCGGTGCGCAGCAGTTTTTGCGCCTAAACGATCCAGAGTTGATGCTCGCGTGCGTGACCGCCTACAACGATTGGCAAACAGAATGGGCTTCGGCCGACGCGCGACGCTTGCTACCCATCACCTCGACACCGTTTTGGGACATTGAGGCCGCCGTGAAAGAAGTGCGCCGCTGCGCCAAGCTCGGCCATCGCGGCATCCTGTTTACGGGTGAACCGCATTCCTACGGGCAACCCGTACTGGGTGATGCGCATTGGGATCCGCTCTGGGCCGTGGCGGTCGAGTGTAATTTGCCAGTTAGCTTTCACATCGGATCGGGCAATATGGAAGGCGGCTTAAGTAAAGAAAAAATGCGAACTTATGGAAAAATGGCCACGTTCGCAGAATTGTCCGTAAATCTTTTCATGAATAATGGGTCGCAACTCTGCGACCTACTCATGTCTGGCGTACTTGCTCGCTTCCCGGACATAAAATTCGTTTCAGTAGAAAGCGGTATTGGTTGGGTACCGTTCGTGCTCGAGGCAATGGACTATCAGTTCAAGGGCAATCGGGTACACGACGAACGACCGGATCTGAAACTATTGCCGTCGGAATATTTCGCACGCAACGTCTACGCTTGTTATTGGTTTGAACAAACGGCTCCGCGCCACCTTATTGAAGCGGTTGGAGTAGACAATATCTTGTTTGAGACGGATTTCCCGCATCCGACGTCTTTGTATGGCGACGACGTACATAGCTGTATCAAAACGGGATTGGAATCTTGCAGCGACGAGATCAGAAGAAAAATTCTATGGGACAACGCGCGCAAGCTTTACAACGTCGAGGAGCCTGCTGCTGCGTAACCCCACATTGCTTGTGAAAAAGGATCTCAGTTAACTCGCAGATCTAAGCGAGCGTGCCCGATGTGGAAGCCTTGCAGCGCGTCGCAACCAATTGCTTGTAACGTTGCGGCTTGATACTCCGTTTCGACGCCTTCGGCGATGACTTTTAGATTGAGCGCATGCGACATGTTGATGATGGCATCGACGATCGCTATGTCTTGAGAATTCCCGTTGATTCGATCAACGAAGCTCCGATCGATTTTCACATAATCCAGTGGAAATTTTTGCAAATAAGACAACGCGGCGTAGCCCGTACCAAAATCGTCAATAGCGATACTCACACCAAGCGTTTTCAGGTCGTCGAGTACCTTTAGTGACGCCTTGTCATCGCGAAGCAGCGCGCTCTCTGTGAGTTCGAGGATCAACCACTCTGGTCGGCACTGCGACTTCGCGAGCGTCCTGCGAAGTACATCATGGAAATTATCCTGGCGCAGTTGGTGCGGAGAAACATTTACTGAGACGGTCAGCTTGGACGCATTGGCCGTATTGTAAGCAACGATAACCTTGCACGCCGCCTGCATCACGTTTTCACCAAGTTTGTGAATTAGTCCGGTGTCTTCTGCTAGTTGGATAAACTCACTCGGTGGGATCCATTGGCCCGCGTGATGCCAACGTGCGAGTGCTTCGAATCCCAAAATTTCATTGCTTTTTGCATCCGCAATAGGTTGATAGTGCACTTGTAGATCGGTCTCTATGGCTGTGCGTAATTCGTTGGTCATCAAAATTCGGCGTTGTACGCTTTCGTTCAGTGCAGGTGTCGCGAATCGATACTGATTACCGGTGGCATTCTTAGCTTCGTACATCGCGGCATCAGCTAGACGAAGCAAATCGGCTTGGCTATTCCCATCATCCGGGTATATGGCGATGCCGATACTTGCAGTAATAAAAACTTCATTCCCTTCTATCTCGTAAGGTTCGGACACGATGTTGAGAAATCGGTTCGCGACGATTTCCGCGCCGCGAGATCCATCAATATTCTGCAGTACCACAGTAAATTCATCACCGCCCAACCGAGCCACCATCGTCGTCCCGGGGCTGCTCGGCTGAGTCGAAAAATCTGACCCGCGCAAATTAGCGTTGAGTTTTTCGCCAACCAAATTTAGTAACTGATCGCCCGCCGCGTGACCGAGAGAGTCGTTGACTCGTTTAAAGCCATCGAGGTCTATAAACATCAAAGCGAATTTACGTTGACGTTTTGCTGCAGACGCGAGGATTGAGCTGAAGCGCCGTTCAAACGCATGTCGGTTCAGTAATCCAGTAACGACGTCGTAGTAGGCCAGCTGCTCTATCTGTCTGTTGGCGAGTTCGCGCCCGTGCACGTGCCCCAGTTGTAAGCTCGCGTGTTCCAGCAAGCGTCTGCCGCGGGAACTAATAGTTACAGGCTCTCGCGAGAAGAATTCAAGCACATTTTCAACTTTGCCGTCGATAGCGAGCGGCCATACCAAGACTGATCGGACGCCGAGGTCGACAGCCGATTGCGCTCGACGGTCTCCGCTTAAATCGACTTGCAGGATTTCGAGTCCAGTATCAGCGGCGATCCTAGGGAGGTAATTCCGGTTCTCGCCCATCATTTGGTCAGGGGTAGAAAACAGGACGGAAAATTCTGGATATAACGAAGTCGTAACGCTGGCCGGTATCACGGTGTCATCGTCGTTTCTAATCCACAGCTGGGCAGCTTCCCAGCCAAGCGCCTCGCAGAGTATGACCATGCAATCTTTAACAGCGCTATGGAGCGTAGCTCCTTCGTTGGCGGCCGTTGCTGTATCTGCCAGCGCGCGGGCTACTAGCGTTTCTTGTGCCGTTTCCTTCAGACTCTGGCTGAGTTGATGTTCTAAGTTTCTATGGCGCGACAACCAGTTCGACATCAAGACGCCGGTGACGACAAAGAAAGTAACATGAGTCACTAGGTCTGCGAAATTCCGAAACTTCGGATCGAACATATTGTGCGGTTCGAAGCCGAGTTTTGGCGCAACATAGAAACCGAGAGCGAACACAATGTCGGCTGCGAGCCAAAATTTTGCATTTCGTATATCAATCAGGATCGCCGCTGAGATAGGCAGCATCGCAAGCCAACTAAAAGCGATGCTATGGAGGCCGCCAAACTGCCAACACATAATAAGCAAATGAATCGCCAACCAGCTAATTCCGATCTGTGCGCACAAAATCGGTCGGTGATTTATTCGCAGAAGCGCAACCAACCCCGTGAAAACGACCGCGGTGGAGAAATTAATGAGCGACGAAAAGGGCGAAATCCAGATATAGAAAAAGCCAAACAGGGCTGTTGTCACTATCCCGACTATCGCCACTATGTTGAACAGCGTTACACGGCGGAAGAGAATCGGGTCGCTGGTCTTTTCGTCTAGGCCGCCGGAAAGAATGGCATCTAGGACCGGAAATTTTGCAGGAGTAAGGTAGACGTTCTTCACGTGGTTGTTAGTGCGGTCCCCGTCAAATGCTTGGGTCAGGAATAATTTACTATTTTCAAGCGTTCGCGAGTTCAGTGTTGTTGATCCAGGAGATGAATTTCGGATCCTCCCTAGTGCCCATAAAAACCATACGGGTTCGCAAGAAGCAACCACCGGATCTGAGAGTTCACTCAGCGCCGGTGGCCGCGACTAACTGGCTAGGTTACGCGTCTTTTGGGCAAAAGAAATTTATTTTGTTGCCATCAAGATCGCGACAATAGGCGATATAAAACATATCGCCTCGAACACCAGGTGCACCTTCGTCTTTGCCGCCGAGTTGCATTGCCTTCGCATGTAAGGCATCGACCGCGGCCGGGTTCGACGCTCCCAGCGCAATCATAACGCCGTTACCAACCGTTGCGGGTTTCTCGTCGAGAGGCTTAACGACTGAAAACATCGGTTGTCCAGGCCCTGTTGCCCACGCAATCATTCGATCTGTTTCCATGGCGCGGCTGGCGGCCAATTCGCCGAAGAGTGCGTCGTAAAATTTACCGGCGCGGTCCAAGTCATTCGTGCCAAGCATCGTGTATGCGATCATCGTTATTTCTCCACTGATAAAATTCAACTGCTGTTCTTGGCGTGGATCTAACCACCGGATGGGAATAGAAGGGCCTAAGAATTGAGTCGTGCCGAGCGAAAATAGAGTAGAGCGAACTTGCGCGCAAGCCCTATCGGATCTGAGGCACATCGTGCGACTCGGAAGGCTCTTCTACTACACGGCTCCCGATTGAACAGACGCATGAAAAATATCAGTCGCCGTGGAGCTGGAGTCTCTGAGGTTCATGCAGAAACTAGAACTGAACAGAAGTATCTTTTCGGCACCCCGCACGGCGATAATGGTTGGCCGTATCATTTCGTTGCCTGCGCCGGCCTCTGTTTCAAAAGTGAGCCGTGTGAGGAGTTTCTCCAAGGTCCAGCGACAAAAGCGCCGGCAGGCAGTAGGACGTTGCACATTGGAGCAGTGCATGGAAAGTACGCCGAAATTCTGAGCAGGAGCAAACCCAGTGAGTGAACAAGTGATCATGGTTGGCGAACAATTGGTCCCGTTAGGCCGGGACGCCAGGGTCATCGCCGTGGTCGGATTTGGTCATATGGTCAGTCATTTCTTTCATCTGATCATCGCTCCCCTGTTCCCGTGGTTAATCGCCGAGTACGGATACTCCTATGCTGAGCTCGGCTTCGTGATGACGGTATTCTTCGTTTTTTCAGGTAGCTTCCAAGCGGCGGCAGGATTTGTTGTCGATCGCTTCGGTGCGGGCGGCACGCTAATTGCCGGCTTATTGTGTTTGTCGCTCGCAGCGCTAGGTTTCAGTCTTAGCGATTCTTACTACGGACTGCTCGTGTGCGCCGCATTGGCGGGACTGGGTAATAGCGTTTTTCATCCAGTCGATTTTTCGATGCTCAATAGTCGGGTCAGCCTACCCAGACTAGGGCCAGCTTATTCTGCGCACGGGTTGACGGGTAGTTTAGGATGGGCTTTCGCACCAATATTCTTGGTTACTATCGCGACATCTTACGGCTGGCGAGTGGCTCTGATGGGGGCGGCCGTTGTTCCGCTATTGGTAATCGCAACGCTGCTATTTAATTTCGACCTGTTAGTAGAACAGGACAACCCAATAAATCCCGTTAGCGATTCCTCGAGTGAGATCAGTACCACCGCATTTTTACGCCGCAGTGAAATCTGGTGGTGTTTCACCTTTTTCGTGTTTGTGTCAGGTGCGATCGGTGCAGCGCAAAACTTTGCGCCGTCGATATTCGGAGCGTTGTATTTTCTTGAGATCAAACCGGCCGCCATGAGTCTAACCACGATGATGTTAGGCAGCGCGCTTGGTATGGGAATCGGCGGTTGGCTGGTCGTGCGCAGTCAACGGCTAGAGCGCAATATCACCGTCTCTTTGGTGCTTGCCGGGATAAGCGCGCTACTCATTGGCACGGGCGCTGTGTCCCCTACGATCGCGGTTATATTGATGGCCGTATTGGGGTTCGGGCTGGGACTGTCTGGACCGTCGAGAGACATGCTCATTAGAGCGGCTACGCCGGAAGGCGCTACCGGACGGGTCTATGGGGTCGTGTATTCAGGCCTGGATGTTGGCATCGCATTGGCGCCCGTCGCATTTGGCGGCATGATGGACCGCGGTCATTTTGGTGAAGTTTTCTACGGCATTGCCGGGTGTATGGTGTTATCGATATACACGGCCTGGAGGGTAACTCGGACGGCCAAATGAGCAACGCCACCGGATGGATCTACTGCCGAGCCAGCCGTTTGCAAAAGCATTAGCCTATGCGGCAGAGCGCGAAGGCGCTTTGCGCGTTTCCTTATCCGATCCTACGGTCGCGATCGACACCAACCATTTAGAGCGTGCGTTACGGCCGATACCAATGGGCCGCAAGAACTGGCTTTTTTGCTGGAACGAAGTCGGCGCAGAGCACGTTGGGATCATCCAGAGTTTACTGTGCACGTGCCGCATGCACGGGATCAACCCCTACACCTATCTCGTCGATGTA